>NZ_AUZM01000058.1 GCF_000478195.2 Lyngbya aestuarii BL J
TAACTTTCTGGAAAATGGTTCTAACCCTTTGATTTGTCGTTCTGCTCTCGACGATGTGGGAGATTTTGATGAGTCTCTGACAGGGGGACAAGATTGGGATTTATACTTGCGTTTAGCGGCTCGTTATCTGTTTGTCAATGTTCCGGCTGTCCAGATATTTTACCGCATTCGCAGTAACTCAATATCTTCTCATACTACTCGCCAAGAACAACAAGTTGTGAAAGTCTTAAACCGGGCTTTTTCGCAAGCTCCCGCCAGCCTACAACCGTTAAAGCGAAAAAGTTTGGCTCTTGTTTATAAGTATCTTGTGTGCAGAACCCTTGACCTTTTACCAAATCGTTCTAACGGTTGGAAAGCTTTACGACTAATCATGATTTATATTGGCTACGAACCCCAACGAGTCAAACAGTCGAAGTTGATTTTCATTCTTTTACTCAAAAGTATTGGTTTGATCCTAACCCCTCAATTTCCCCAACTCCTCCAACAACTCAAACGTCTCATTCACTCAGAAGTTCATGCTTCGGGTTGAATTGTTGTGGAAATTGCCGTTAACTGAGAGGGAAGTTTTTCTTCTTTTTCAGAGCTTTTGGGTTGACTGGTAAAAGACAAACCTTCCTCTAAACGATCAATATAAATCGTATCTCCAGCCACATACTTTTGTTCTAATAATAAATTCGCAATCGGATTTTCTAACTCCCGTTGAATGGCTCGTTTTAACGGTCTCGCTCCATAGACTGGATCGTACCCCACTTCTGCAATATAATTCATTGCCTCTGGAGACAACACCAAACTAATTTTTTGATCGACTAATAACCGCATCAGTCGCTTGACTTGAATCCCGACAATATGACGCAATTCTGACTTATTCAAAGCATGGAATAGAATGGTTTCATCGACTCGATTGAGAAATTCCGGGCGGAAATGCGATCGCAAAGCACCTATCACCCGACGGTACATTTCTTCATACCGAGAGTCATCTCCGGCGACATCAAGAATGTATTCACCCCCAATATTACTCGTCATCACAATGACTGTATTGCGGAAATCGACTTTCCGTCCGTGAGAGTCCGTAATCCGGCCATCATCGAGGACTTGTAAGAGGATATTAAAGACATCGGGATGGGCTTTTTCCACCTCATCAAACAGAATTACAGAGTAAGGATGACGGCGCACGGCTTCGGAAAGTTGACCGCCTTCATCGTAGCCAATATATCCTGGAGGCGCCCCGACTAACCGGGAAACGGCGTGTTTTTCCATATATTCGGACATATCAATCCGAATTAAGGAGTCTTCGCTGTCAAACAGAAACTCGGCTAAGGCTCGGGCTAACTCAGTTTTTCCGACCCCTGTCGGCCCCATAAACAGGAACGAACCGATGGGACGGCTGGGATCTTTCATTCCGGCTCTCGCGCGTCTAATTGCGGCAGAAACGGCGGCTACGGCTTCTTTTTGTCCGATGACTCGTTGATGCAGATGGCTTTCGAGTTGCAGGAGTTTTTGGCGTTCAGACTCTAACAATCGGTTAACGGGAATTCCAGTCCACTTGGCAACAATTGCGGCGATATCAGCTTCGGTGACTTGTTCTCGCAGCAGGGTTGACCCTTGAGACTGTAATTTCAGCAGTTCGGCTTCTTTGGCTTCGCGATCGCGATGAACGGCTTCTAACCTGCCATATTTTAACTGTGCGGCTTTATTGAGATCATAATCTCGTTCAGCTTGTTCGATTTGAACGCGCAGCTTTTCTTCTTCTTCTTTGAGGGTATTAATTCCGTCGAGTAACTCTTTTTCAGATTTCCATTGCGAGGATAATTTTTCTTGCTTGAGTTTCAGGTTTTCAATTTCTTGTTTAATCCGTTCTAAGCGGACACTCACGCCCACATCGGCTTTGTGAAGTGCATCTCCATTTGTTGCATCACTTTCGCTTTCAATGGAGAGTTTTTCCATTTCCAGCTGCATGATCCGCCGATCTATTTGTTCGAGTTCGACAGGTTTGGAGGTAATCTCCATTTTCAGTTGGGCTGCGGCTTCATCGACTAAATCAATGGCTTTATCGGGTAGAAAGCGATCGCTAATATAACGACTAGAAAGCATCGCTGCTGCTACTAAAGCAGAGTCAGTAATTTTAACGCCGTGATGACGTTCGTAGCGGTCTTTGAGTCCTCGCAGAATAGAAATCGTATCTTCCGGGGAAGGCTGATCGACGTAAACCTGTTGGAAGCGTCGTTCTAAAGCCGCATCTTTTTCGATATGTTTGCGATATTCATCGAGGGTTGTTGCCCCGATACAGCGCAATTCGCCCCGTGCTAACATCGGTTTGAGTAAATTTCCGGCATCCGTCCCCGATCCTCCGGTACTGCCTCCAGCACCAGCACCGACAACGGTATGCAGTTCGTCGATAAAGAGGACAATTTGTCCGTCGGAGTGGGTAACTTCTCGTAAAACTGAGCGTAATCGTTCTTCAAATTCGCCTCGATATTTAGCCCCGGCGATTAAACTCCCCATATCCAGGGAAATTAACTGACGATTTTTGAGAGATTCGGGAACGTCTCCGTTAACGATTCGTTGGGCGAGTCCCTCTGCGATCGCTGTTTTTCCGACTCCGGGTTCTCCAATTAACACAGGGTTGTTTTTGGTGCGCCGAGACAGACAACTGACAACTCGACGAATTTCTTCATCCCGACCAATAACGGGGTCGAGTTTTCCGGCTTTGGCTTGTTCGGTGAGGTCGCGCCCATAGCGTTTGAGGGCATCATAACCCGTTTCGGGGTTCTGTGTTTCGACTTTGGCACTGCCCCGAGTGGCTTTGATGGCGTCTTCTAGTTTTTTACGCCCGGCGACGGTGGGAGGACGAGCGGATGTGCGTTGCTGCATTCCTGGGCGACCTGGGCGCGTGGGGGGTTGTTGTTGTCCTCCGTCACCGAGAAGACGACGCCCAATTCGTTCATCGTCTGCAAAAGCCAGCAAAAGGTGTTCGACGGAGATAAACTCATCTTCCCAAGTTTCTCGGGTTTGTTCGGCGATGTCGAGTAATACATCTAACCCACGACCCAGGTAAAGATGATCGATTTTACCGACTCGGGGCTGACGTTTGGTATGGGCTTCGAGTTGTTGGGTGATATTTTCTGGGTCTACTCCTGCTCGCTCTAGGATGTTTGTCGCGAGTCCATTTTGTTCGAGTAGAGCAATGATTAAATGTTCGACTTCGAGTTGCTGATTTTGAAAACGACGAGCCACATCCTGGGATTTAACGATCGCTTCCCAGGCTTTATCTGTAAATTTGCTCGGATCAGTCGGTTGCATCTTGCGATTTTAAGTTGGGGGTTTGGAATTGAAACAGGAATGTTTGGGATAGAAGCAGGACAATTTCAGAATTGACTGCTGGTTCAGATGGCGTTAGGGCTTACTGCTGTTTGTTCTCCTACTTCTATCATTTTTTGTTAGTTTGCAGCAGTTGCGGTTTCTTTTTCTTGGGTGCTGCTATGAGTGCTGAGTTGAATTAGTTCTATCTTATAACCATCGGGGTCTTGTACGAAGGCAATCACGGTAGAACCATGTTTCATTGGGCCGGGTTCACGGGTTACTTTACCCCCTGCGGCTTTAATTTGGTCACAGGTGCCGTAGATATCGTCTACTCCTAAAGCAATATGGCCGTATCCATCCCCGATGTCATAATGATCGGTGCCCCAGTTGTAGGTTAACTCAATCACGGAGTGATCGGCTTCATCACCATAACCGACGAATGCTAGCGTAAATTCTCCGCCGGGATAGTCTTTCTGGCGATAAAGCTTCATTCCGAGAAGATCACAGTAAAACTTTTTAGATTCTTCTAGGTTGCCGACTCGCAACATGGTATGTAATAGTCTCATTACTTGTATTCACCTTTTTTATGTACCCTCACTGTTTATTTTAAAAGGATGTTTGCAACTTGGGCAGAGATTGGGGTTGGATTTTGCGATCGCTTTCCTCTGTATTCCCTGACCTTGAGGGGGTTGTCTTCGGTATTTTAAGAGACGTTAAGCTGATCATCGGTTCATTATACCTCTTACAAAAGTCTGATATCTAACGTCATCGCCAGCTAGTATAGTTAGAAAAAGAGGGTCTACGAAACTGTAATCAACTTGAAACCATAAGAGTTCAAATGCTTGTGTGGAGTCAAACTAGAGACTTTTGACCCGAGGGTTAAGTTCGTAGAAAATCATGAGGAATTTAAGAATAAAACAGGGCGACCCTCCACATTAAGTCTAGAACATCAAGTTTGAATAACTCTAGAATATTTGCGAGAGTATAGAACTTACTTTCAACTGGGGCAATCTTGGGGACATAACGAATCAAGAGTAGATCGCAGAATAACTCAAATATAGAACATTTTTATGACTTTAATTAATGCTGATAATTAAGCACCCTAAATTTTATTTAAACTTTAAAATAAATCCCTCTAAATATATCTTTTTAATCTAATATTTATCCCCCTAAATCCCCCTTTAAAATAGGGATTTTTAAGAGGATACCGCCTACTTTCTTTGATTATTAACTACAAATTATTCCGCCACCTAAGACGATTTCTCCAGTGTACCAAACGGCGGCTTGACCGGGTGTAATTCCGAAGATGGGTTCATCAAAAATAAGTTTAACTTGTTGATCTTCTGCGGAATTTAACGGTACAACGGTAACAGGTTGGGGTTTGGCGCGATATCGAATTTGCACTTCGGCGCGAATGGGAGAAGTTGGCGGTGCCATTGATACCCAATTCACCCGTTTAATGATACACTCGGTTTGAGTTGCATTTTCGCGATCGCCAACAATCACTAGATTTCGTCCGGCATCAATTCCAATCACATATAACGGGTTTGGTGCGGCAATTCCTAAACCTTTTCGCTGTCCGATGGTGTAGTGATGAATTCCTTCATGTTGACCCAACACTTTACCATTTTCATCAACAATATCGCCTGTTTTCCCAGTAATATATTTATCCAAAAACGCCCGCATTGAACCGTTGGCTTCAACCAAACACAAGTCTTGACTTTCCGGTTTTTCTGCCGTTTTTAGATTATATTGTGCCGCAATACGTCGGGTTTCACTTTTGAGAACTTCCCCTAATGGAAACACTACACCCGCCAGTAAATCTTGAGTTAAATCATACAAGAAATAGGACTGATCTTTACTGCGGTCAACCGCTCTTAATAATTGATAACGGTTATTTTGTTCATCATACCGAATTCTGGCATAGTGACCTGTGGCAATCAAATCAATTCCCAATTCTTCTTTGGCATACCGCAACATCGGGCCAAATTTTACGGTTTTATTACATTGAGAACAGGGTAAGGGGGTAATCCCGGCACTATACCCTTCAACCAAATAATCGACAATATGAGTTTGAAACAAATCTCGACTGTCAACGATATGATGGGGAACGCCTAACTGTTCGCAGATAAAGGCTGCATCTACCATTCCTTCAGAACAGCATTGACCTTTTCCTTTCATTAACCATAGCGTTAACCCGACCACTTCATAGTCTTGGTGGTGCAAAATAGCGGCGGTGGTTGAACTGTCAACTCCTCCGGATAAACCGACAACGACTTTTTTCATTGGATTAGGGGATAATAAGCTGCTACTTTAGATTTACTTCTCTATAAATGATGGCATTAATACGTTCAGTTCTGGAGGAACCGAGAATGTCTGTAACTTCTATGATAATACACAAAAACTACAAATTGGGGACTTTGCCGAGATTGCAAACCCCGCTAACCTTGATTTTGCTGCTGTTGGGGACTTGTATAACGGCGATTTCTCCAGGGTTCGCCCAGGAAGAACGTTATGGAGTGTATGTTAACAGTGATAGTGTCTTTTTGCTGGAAGTGGTTCAACAGGTACAACCGGGCGCTGTCATTCGCAGATATAGAAATCGCAGAATTATCGATGCGGGGATTTATTTTAGAGAGAGTGAAGCCGAAAGAGTGGTTGAAGATTTACAGGCTGTCGGTGTAGACGCCCAAATTACAGACTTTGAGGATGAAAAAGAGTTTACCGGTATTATTACTGCTTTTCCGCCTGTTGTTTCGTTACCGACTGAAGAAGAAGAACCCATAAAAACCAATATTCCGCCGATTTATGTTTTTCCAGAGGGGAGTTTGGGTTTATATCAAGTGTTTGTGAGTCTGAATGATGCGGCGTTATTTGAAGTTCTTAAAGTCGCACCCTATGCTGAGGTGAAAGAATATCAAGGTAAACTGATTATTCAAGCCGGAAGTTTTCTAAACTTAGGAAATGCTCAACAATTGGTGGATGAGTTAACCTGGAGGGGAATTTCCTCAGAAATTATTCAAAGTTTACGAGAATTACAACTTTGGGTAGCAATTCAACCTGAAATTCCGACGACACAAGTAACTTCGACACCTGCGAATCCGGGTGGGGGTTATGGGTTATCGCAGACGAATCGTTATTTTGTGTTAATTCCGACTCAACCTGCTGATTTAAACATTGTCGCTAATGATGTCGTTGCTTTGGGTGCGCCCGAACAAAGTGTGATTGTTCAAGACTTAGAAGTTGACCCGTTTGTAGCGGTGGGGCCATTTTCAAGTGAGACTCTAGCCGAAGAATGGGAAAGTTATTTTATTGATGCGGGAATTCCGGGGGCGCAGGTTTATTTTGGCAAGTAAAATCTGACCTTAAATTCAAAAAAAGTGTTAAAAAAAGGCAGAAGATAGAAGTCAGAAATTAAAAGTTTTTTCTATCTCCCTATCTCCTTAATATTACTGAAGACACCGAGGAAAATGAATCATGTTTACCCGTCAAAATAGAACCGAAATTCAACATTTTGTTGTCACAGCCAAACAAATGCAGGCGATAGAATCTCGTATCTTTGATGCGGGAATGCCTGTAGCCGCGTTAATGGAAAAAGTTGCTGGACGGATTACCGAAGGTATTCTCAGCAAAATTAAGTCAATTTCGGTGACTTCAATTGGCGTTTTAGTCGGGCCTGGTCATAACGGGGGGGATGCGTTAGTTGTTGCCAGAGAATTGCACTTTTTAGGATATTCTGTGGTAATTTGTTGTCCGTTTTCTAAACAGAAAGAACTGACTCAATCTCATTTTAAGTATATCACAAGTTTAGGGATTTCGATTAATAAAAATATGGAATCCTTGCAACACTGTGAGGTAATTATTGATGGAATGTTTGGGTTTGGTTTAGAACGTCCGATTACCGATGAATTGGCCGAAGGAGTTAACCAGATTAATGCTGGGAACAAGCAGATTTTGAGTATTGATTTACCGTCGGGAATTCACACCGATACCGGGGAAGTTTTAGGAACAGCTATTCACGCCACTTATACGTTTTGTTTGGGGTTGTGGAAGTTGGCTTTCTTACAAGATTCAGCATTAGATTATCTCGGAGAAGTTGAACTGATTGACTTTGATATTCCGTTAGCAGATATTGAGGCAATTTTAGGTCAAACTCCAGAATTTCGCCGAATTACACCTGAAAATGCGATGGCTGATTTACCGCTTCCGCGTCCTCTTGCAACTCATAAATACAAAAACGGTAACTTACTAATTGTTGCAGGTTCTCATCGTTATACCGGGGCGGCAATTTTAGCCGGTTTAGGCGCCAGGGCGTCGGGTGTGGGAATGCTATCAATTGCGGTACCGAACTCGATTAAACCGCTATTAAGTACCCAACTTCCTGAAGCATTAATTATTGGGTGTCCAGAAACAGAAGACGGGGCAATTTTAGATTTTCCCTCTAATTTTAGTTTAGATCAATTTGATGCGATCGCCTGCGGTCCCGGTTTAACCCAATCGGCAACTACCCTTGTACAATTGATTTTAGAGTGTAATCGACCTTTAATTTTAGATGCGGATGGTTTAAATATTTTAGCCCAACTGAATCCCATTTTAACGCTATCTCAACGACAAGCTGCAACGATTATTACCCCTCATCCGGGTGAGTTTAAACGGCTATTTCCTGAGTTGGCTGAGGAGTTAAGCAATCATGTTTTTGTGACTCAAAAAGCTGCCCAACAAAGTCAAAGTATTGTAGTTTTAAAAGGCGCGAAAGTTTGTATCGGAACAGCGAACACCGTTTGGATTAATCCTGAAAGTACACCTGCATTAGCCAGGGGCGGAAGTGGAGATGTTTTAACCGGATTATTAGGGGGGTTATTAGCCGCAGTCGTGTTAAATCAAACTCCCATTGATGCTATCGTGAAAACAGCGGTTTGGTGGCACGCCCAAGCGGGTATTCAAGCCGCAAAAGACAAAACAGAATTAGGGGTTGATGCGTTGACCTTAACTCAGTATTTGAATCTCAACCCAATTCAATCTCGTTTTTTGAACAAATCTCACCCTTAAGGTGATAAAATTTGAGTTTAAACTGATTGTCTACTCTCTTGTCTTTCTGGTTTGATTAGCGTCTAATTTAACTCCCATGAAACTCAGAATTATCAACAATACTGTTTTTAAAGATCGACCGATTCAATCGGAACTAATTGCTTACAACCGAAAAATCTCAGCTTATGCGGGGACAGAATTTGAGATTGAAAGTTATGATTTCGTCAATAATAACCACTATAAAATTATCTTTATTAGTCCTTTACCTCGCAATCAAAATCTTTGGTATGTATTCTGTGATCATGTCGAAATTATTGATGATAATAATCCGATCAAAAACACTCAACCCGACTTAACTAATCCCTCTGACCGTGATAAACTTTATACCTCATCTGGGTGGAGATGGCCGATGAGAGGAACCAGTATGGGGTCAAGAACAGAGTTTGGTTACGCCCGAGGACGCTTACACGCAGGGGTTGATATTGGTGGCTACACTCCCGATGAATGTTTTGCAGCGAGTGATGGTGTCGTGACTTATGTTAAAAGAGATACCAGTGGGCTGAATGGTCGTATGATTGAAATTATCCGTCCTGATGGTTGGAAACACATTTATTTACACTTAAGATCTATTTTCGTTGAACTCAATCAAAACATAGAACCCAGTCAATTAATTGCAATTCGAGGCGGTTCGGGATTTGGTTCAGAAGGGTTAGAAATTGATGGCGGGGGCTATTCAATTCACCTACATTTTGAAATTCATAACCCAGACGGAACCCCTGTTAATCCTCGTTTGTATTTACCCAAAGATGGCAGTGTCCCCAATTTAGGATATTAATTATAACGGATGAGTTGATTTGGGGGTTTTGAGGTTAATGCTTTGGAAAACAGATGGGTTTATGTGGAGTGTTCTAAGTTGAGGAGTTCTTGTTTTTGTTCTAGAAAATCGAGTAAAATTTTTTGATGAGGACGACCTAATAATCTCTCCATTTTAGCGTTTTGAGAGTAGGCTTGACCCTGGCGAATTTGTTCAGGGGTGATTAATCCCAAATCCCACCCTTCATTGAGAACTAATTGACTTCTCTCAACCGTTAAAGGGGCGTAAAAAACATGACGAATGACTGTTGTTTCTTGATAACAGTGAAAGGCTAAAACTTCAGACAGTTCATAGCCAATTTCTTCAATAACTTCTCGTTTGACTGCGATTTCTGGCGTTTCTCCCGGTTCGATGTGACCCCCAAATAAACCCCAAACACCCGGATAGACAATACTCGGAATATCATCTCGTAATTGCATTAAAAATTGACCTTCGCGGTACAAAATCGCTAGGGAAACAGAAACAGGTGAGTTTGTCATTCTTTGTCATCCACAACTTCTTCAGACTGGGGAGTTGGGGGTTGGGCGGGTTCTTTCTCCCCGTTTTCAGGGGTCGGTTCTTGAATGCGTTCGAGTTCTTGGAGATAAACCCCACCAATGTCTTCTCCTTGAAGTTCTTTGAGGGTAATTGTCTCATAATTCACTTTACCCCGAACCAATATTTCCTGTCCCTCTTTTGGTAAGTTGTCAGTGCTAAAAACCCAAACTGTACCTGTGTTATCCTGAAGCTGATAGGCGCCGGCACCGATAAAGGGCGCAAGACTTTCTACCGTTCCTTTAATATAAACTTTTGTCTCCGCTTTGCGTTTTTCGAGATTTTTAATTGGAGTAACATTCAGATTCAGTTTAGCCGTTGAAGTCGCCAACTTTTCGCAGCCAAACAGCAACGGTGTTAGACAAAATAACATAACGATGGGAAACACCTGAACTAATTTAGGCTGAGTTGCAGTAGTCATGGAACAAAAAACATCCTATACAATTTTCAGCGACCAGTGATCAACTGTTTTGATCGGGTTTCAGATTTACAATAGCAGCAAATTCTTGTATTTTGAACGGTATTCGGAAAATGAAAGAGGTGAGTGGGGAAGTTTAGATTTATCCCGTCTCACCTGAAAATTTAAGCAAGGAGTTATGATATATAACTCAATCTACAGAGAGTGACGGTAGGTTCTAGGGGTTTTGTTCCGAATGTAGCCAACGGCCACAGGCTTGTGTGAATATAGTTTAACTGATGTTCTTTTAATCTAAAAATTATTATGGCTAACCTCTTAGATGGTAAAGCACTCGCTCAAAAAATTAGAATCCAGCTACAACAGGAAATTCAATCTCTGCAAGCCCAAGCTGGACGTCCGCCAGGACTAGGCGTGTTGATGGTGGGAGAAAACCCCGCTAGTTCGGTGTATGTTCGCAATAAAGAACGGGCTTGTGAACAGGTGGGAATTGCCTCTTTTGGTAAACATTTTCCCACAAATATCACGCAAGCGGAATTAACTGAAGTCATTCATTCACTCAACCAAAACTCTGAGGTCGATGGAATATTGCTTCAGCTTCCTTTACCGCCCCATCTGAACGCAATTCCGCTATTGTATGAGATCTCCCCCGATAAAGATGTAGACGGGCTGCATCCGGTGAATATGGGGCGATTGGTTCGGGGTGAAGCGGGGCTTCGCAGTTGTACACCTGCGGGAGTGATGCAGCTTTTGCGTGAATATGAGATAGAAGTCACCGGGAAAGATGTGGTGGTGGTTGGGGCGAGTATTTTAGTCGGAAAACCGATGGCGTTGATGTTGTTGGAAGCTGAAAGTACCGTGTCTATTACTCATATTAAAACAAAAGATTTAGCAAAACTCACCTGTGAGGCTGAGATTTTAGTGGTTGCCGCAGGTTATCCTAAGTTAATTACGGCTTCACACGTTAAACCGGGCGCTGTCGTTGTGGATGTGGGAATTAACCGTCTGACCGACTACGAAGGGCGAAAGCGAATTGTCGGCGATGTGGATTTTGAGGGAGTAGAACCTTTAGTTGATTATATTAGCCCTGTTCCGGGTGGTGTTGGGCCAATGACGGTGGCGATGTTGTTACAAAATACCCTTTGGAGTTATAAACAACGAGTCGGTAAAAATCTGGAATAGACTTCAGCTTTCTGTTTTCAAAACCTCGAAGCACTGATCTTCTTGTCAGCCTACGCGCGGTTTCTAAAACTCCTCAGTATGGGGATGACTGTCATATTGTTTTAATTGCTGTATTCACATCGGAAAGATGTTGATAAACCCATATTGCCAAAAATACAAAGTTCTATACCTCGGCAACCCGGTTGATTAAAAACATCGGGTTTTTTATTAATTTTCTGCTGCTGTTGGATTGGTAAATAATATGGTTTCTTGGGGAAAATAACCCGCAGGTATATTCATCTTGACAGTCTTCCATTGGAGGTTGTTTTCAAAAGCTTTTTCGATAAATTTGACTTCAAACTCACCGAGTTTAATTTCTTCACCCTGACGAATATGAATCGCTTCTAGTTTGAGAAGATTACCCTGACGAACTCCGAGTAAACTAATCTCTTTCCATTCATCTTCTGTGGTAGAATTGTAGGTATCAATATACCCTCGAACTGCTCCTTGTTTTGACTCCAAACAAACATCAATAAAGGGAGGAGGTATTGTCACATCGCCTTCATTACTCCAACATTGGGAGATGAGTTGATCGAGTTTTTCGTCCTGCTGCTGTTGGTTTTTTCCAACGGTATTTACGGCATTGATCAGTTGGGTCGCAGAATCCGTAAAAGTAGCTAAACCTGTGACTCCAATAGAGATGAGAATAATCACGACAATTAACGGATGATTTTTTAGATTGTCTGTGGTTTTTTCAAAGAGATTTTTATCTTCACTCATTTTTCTATCCTGTTTTTATCTAATAAAATTAGGTAGAGTTTGACCGCTAGAAGGCGCAAACCGTAGCGCCCCCTAGAGAATTTTAAGGGTCGATAAAATGCGCCCAAACATTGCCATCGGGGCCTGCAACTTGGTTGAAATAACCATAGGAATACAACAAACGTCGCCCTTCTGTGTTGTTATAACCTGTGTAAGCATCTCCCCAAGGATCATTAACAATATAACCTTTTTTGTTATAGCCAATAATCGTTAAAACATGACCAGCTGGTGTTAAATCAGCCCCAATCACGACAGGACGACGATTAATTAATTCTTCTTTAATCTCAGACCAACGGCGAGTTGTACTAAAACTACTTTTATAACCATAAGCCCGAATTAAAGCCGTTAAAACATTATGTTCAGTTTGCGATCCGACTCCTGCATAATTAAAACACCACTGCAATAATTCATCTTCCAATTGTCCGCCATATTGCGATCGCAAACCATAATAATACAACACCATGGCAATTGAAGTCACATTACAAGTAGACCAAGAATAGCGAGGATTATCGCGTTGAGAAAAATAAGGAACATTCAACTCAATTTGGTCAGGTAAAGGATCAAATATTTTTCCGCCTCGCTGAAATTTTACAAAGTCTGGAAACACATAACCCGTATTCCCAAAATCCGGTAATTCCTCCGTTAAAGCCACTCGAATATGATTATCAGCGATCGCATAACTTCTGACTCCATAAACTCGACCTAGAGGTAAAGTAGCCCTTTCAGAAGCCGCTAAACGACTGGCATCTATCGGGCGTTTTTTCAAGACTGTTGTTTGTCCAATCGTCATCGTCAACGAGTCCGGATCAAAGGGGATTTCTTGACCATCTCGCAACAAACGAACGTGTTGCCAATAAATATATCCGACATTACCAAACCCCTCAACAGACTCCGCCAAAGTGACGCGAAAATGACCCTGAGTAGAAGCATAACCCTTAATCGGATAAGTTTCACCGAGTAATAAGGGTGTAAATTGATCCGGCGACAAATCAAAAGAATCAATCGGTTTTGCTTTAATTGTTGTGGTTTTAATCACCAACATTTGGGCATTAACATCGGTATCCGGTACACTATCAATCTCAAACTGAAGCACTTCCGAACCTTTGCTGAGTTGAACATGACTCTGGAAAAAATACCCAAACGATCCAATCGGAGGAATCGCGTTATTTAACAACACTTTCAAATGACCATCAACCCAACCATACTTTAATACTTTAAACTTCTGACCCGCTTTAATTGCGACTTTTTGAAGTTGATTGAGAGAAGTAGAATCAAACGGTGCGACCTTAAAAAGGGTATCGTTCGTAATCGTTAGAGTTAATCCTTCTCCAACCGTTAAAGGGCTACTACTAACCGTTAAATTAATCACATGAGAAGCAACCAACTCCTTTTTACTATTTGTTGCTTTCAGTCGTAACCAGCGATAACCCGCCTCACTAAATCCTTTTGCTAACTTGACTTCCCAAGTTTTCGCCGTCGAATTCAAAACAACATCTAAACCATAACGATCTTCAGCCATCAAGGTAATAGCAGTCACAACACGCGGATCAAAAGTTCCGTTGAGAATTGTTGATTGATTCACCAAAACTTCTGATGGTCCCTCATAAGTCACCGGGAGTTTAGGGATAATGGGTTGGTCAGCCCGACTGAGTTGAATAAAATCAGGATAAACGTAACCCGTATTTCCAAAACCCGGTAAATTTTCCGTGAGGGCGACTTTGAGATGACCATCTTCTGTGGTATAACTTTGTACCCCATAAACCATTCCGGCTGAAATTGTGACCTGATCCTTTTCGGAGAGATAAGCCGCATCAACAGGTCGTTTTTTGAAAACAGTGGTATTAATAACCGTGAGATTAATTGCGTTTGTATTGTAGGTAATGGCTTGATCTTGTTCCCACAGTTCGGCATGATAACGGTAGATATAGCCATATTGACCAAAACCCGGAATACTACGATCAAAAGTTACACGAAAATGATCTTCAACACAGGCATAACCTAAAATTGTGTAGGTACTGCCGTGAGTTAATTCAAGGGTTTGATTCATTCCCAACTGGGCAGAATCTTGGGGTTTGAGTTTAGCCGAGGTTGTTTGTGTAATCCATAATAATTGAGTCCCCGATGGAGTGGGGGGTAAATCTTCGCGATCAAACCAGAGGATTTTTCCGTTTTTAATTAAGAGTACGTGTTCTTCGTAGAAATAGCCGAATTTTCCCACTCCACCGAGAGGATTTTTGAGTTCAACTTCGAGGTGATTATTGACTAATTTGTAGTCTTTGAGGGGAAGAACTTCACCAACGTTAATATTTTGTTGTTGTTGAGGAGTTAGGCGAGAAGAAGAAATCGCTTGTTTTTTAAAGGGAGTGGTATATCGGGCGATTAAAAGAGTCTCCGATCCAAAATTGCCTTCGAGGGCAACCGTTAAACGAATAACTTCGTCAGAAACTGATTTGTTTTGGCGATCAAAACCTTTTAAACGTAACCATCTTTGACCCTGAGTATTGAATCCTTTCTCTAGGCTAACGTGCCAAATTCCCGATTTAGAATTGAGACGAACAGTCAGAGGATATTTGTCTTCTGCGATAACAGAAACAGTCTGAATTTTTTCAGAATCAAAGGTTCCAATTAAAGCAACAGGTTGGTTAACTAAGACATTTATCGGGCCGAGATAATTCAGCATAGTTCTAGGAGTTGTCGTAAGTCACAATGAAGGCACAGTTAACTGTGAGTAGCTTGGATGAAGCTAGAAATGAGCTAGTGGGGACGGATCAAGTCAAGGGATCGTTTGAGGTTTATCGCTTCAAACAGAGTTATAGCAGTTCGCGCTAATATTGTGAACAAACTAACAGAACCCAGAAACTCTAAAACCTTGATTTAAAGGGTTTTTAAATCCCCTGTTCCCTGATCCGTCGTTCCCTGTTCCCTGCGCGAAGCGCTATAGCATAGCTCACAACTGCACCAATAAAGCCGCCCCTAGAACTATCTACGGACGGCTACATCGTTAATAAGGATGAATTTTTCCTGAGACTGGATCAAATCATCGGTTTAACCGAGTCGGGCGAGAATATCTTTAGCATGAGACGAGGTATTTACCTTGTCATCAACATAATCAATCATTCCTTCACCATTAATCAGATAGGTAACACGTTTGGCATAGCCTCCACCATCAACATCATAGGCTTTGGTAATCGTGCCATCGGGATCGGCTAACAGAATAAACGGTAAACCATACTTTTCTGCAAAAGCCTTGTGGGAGGCTTCGTCATCCATACTCACCCCTAAAACCACCATGTCTTTGCCTTGGTAGTCGGCGAAGCTGTCACGGAAGCTTTCGGCTTCTTTCGTGCAACCCGGGGTATCATCCTTGGGGTAGAAGTACAGAACAACTATCTTGCCCTTAAAGTCCGCCAGAGAGACAGTTTTTCCATTGCTGTCTTTTGCGGTAAAGTCAGGGGCTTTTGTTCCTACAGATAAAGCCATAGCTCAGAGATCCTCCCCAAAAGGAATTTTTTAGATTTTCTTCACAACGTTATTTTACGGGATTGGGTACCTTTTAACCAGCCTTTACAGTGAACAGTAGACCAGTGTTGTAGGGGCGGGTGACGCCAAGATGTCTGTCTCTGGCACCCAAATAATATAAACCCGCCTTCACTCCTAACGGTTAACGGGTAATTGTTACAAAGCGATCGCGCCCTTGTTGTTTGGCTCGGTAGAGGGCCATATCTGCCCCCTCAATCAAAATGTACGGCTTTTGAGATTCGCAGGGAATACAGGTGCTAATCCCTATGCTGACGGTCACGCGATCGCTAACTTCAGATGCACTGTGAGGAATGTTGAGGGCCTTAATCGCCGCCCGAATATTCTCAGCCACGGCGATCGCTTCTTCTTGATCCGTATCGGGTAAAAGCACCACAAATTCTTCGCCCCCGTAACGCGCCACTAAATCGTTGGGACGGCGCACCGCTTGTTGTAATGCTTGTGCAAGTTGAATCAGACAATCATCCCCAAGCTGATGACCGTAGGTGTCGTTGTAGGATTTAAAAAAATCTATATTTAATAAGAGCAAAGACAGGGGTTTTTGTTCGCGACAAAAACGCTTCCACTCTCTGGTAAAATCTTCATAAAAATGGCGGCGGCTTACAACTTTAGTCAAATGATCAAGATGATGAGGCTCAGGATTTGATTGACAGGAGCAAAGTTCGTCATGTGAAAAATTAGAGTTCATTTTCGGCCTCTAAAATCTTTGGGATTAATTGCACAATAATACCAATATTAACCTTGAATGATTAGTCCCATAAAGTAGAAACGGCAACAGGCTAGGGAGATGAGAAAAAAATCTTCCCCGTCCCCCGTCCCCCGTCCCGTTCCCCAATGATGAAGTTGTACAACAAAAACTTGAGATTTAATCGGTATTCTGTAACACTAGATACAGAAAAATTTTAAAAGTCCGTTTTTAGAGGAAACTAACGGTGAGATAGGAGCCTCTGAGAACCGACTCGACGAGGAAAAGGCCATGTCACTTGACTTACACCCCGAAATTACCCTAACTTCCGTATCGGACTGGTTGGCGTCAGAAGTTCCATTCTCAGGCGAATATCAACCCGGAACATGGGTTAAGCTGCGAGAACTTCCCAACCCCTACAGTCACGACGAAGCCCTACTCTTGTGTGAAAACGCTGCAAATCAGTGGATCGCTTGGATACCCGATCATGGTGAAACCATCCTTGGCAGACATCAGTTTTTCCGCTAACTGTGGCGTAGTCACCAAATCCCCCCTAATATGGAATAAAAGAAAAGCCCGGTTTTTGAAATTAGCCGGGTTTTTCCATTCATAAAAACATCGACTGTTTTAAATTACTCTCACTATTACAAATCAGATGACCTCTGCTGAGTCTCCCACCCCCAAATCAATCCAATATCCCTCTGGCACTCTCGAACGGGCTGAACGTGCGATTCGTTGTTCTCCCTTTACCCTAAAATTGCTGAGTTTGATGCGATATGAAAGCGTTGAACTCAATGCGATCGCCGGATCGCGGGGCGTTGAACAGGGCTACACTCGTTCCCCTCAATCTGAACTCAGTGTAGAAAACCATTTAATGTGGCTAATTCAAGTCGGTGTATTGCGACGGGAAGTAGACGGACAGGGAATTACCGATAGTTTTCGACTCACGCCCCTCAGTCGTCAGCTTGTCGAAAAAGCGGAACATCAAACTCAAGGACTCGATACTCCTACCGGGCGTGAACGCTGTTTGAATTTCCTCCATCGCCGCTTACGGTTTCCTTTATAAACAAATTTAATTGTCAATTTGTCTCTGCCTTCAATACGATTTCTCGACCTGTTTTTACAAAACTAACTTTGTAATTTGTCAATATGAAAGCAATTATGATTGTGGGAACCACCTCCCACGCTGGTAAATCCATGATCACCGCCGCCCTGTGTCGGATTTTGTACCGTCGAGGAATAAAAGTCAGTCCGTTTAAGGGTCAAAATATGGCGTTAAACTCCTACGTGACACCTGCGGGGGCAGAAATCGGTTATGCTCAAGTGGTGCAAGCTTGGGCGGCTGGAATTTCTCCTTCTGTCGCTATGAACCCAATTTTACTCAAACCTCAAGGGGATATGACCTCTCAGGTGATTCTTAAAGGTAAAGCGGTGGGTGTTGTCAAAGCGAGTGAATATTATGAACAATATTTTGATATTGGTTGGCAAGCTATTACTAAATGCCTTGATCATTTAGCTTCAGAATATCAAATGATCGTCTGTGAAGGGGCAGGAAGTCCAGCCGAAATTAACCTCAAACACCGCGACTTAACTAATATGCGGGTAGCTGAGTATCTCAATGCAAAAACATTGCTGGTTGTTGATATTGATCGCGGGGGGGCTTTTGCTCATGTTGTCGGCACTTTACAACTTCTTGAACCTCAAGAACGGGAATTAGTTAAAGGGATTATTATTAATAAATTTCGAGGTCAGCGATCGCTTTTAGAGTCGGGGATTACATGGTTAGAAGAATATACCGGAATTCCTGTGGTTGGTGTGATTCCTTGGGTAGATTTACCTTTACCCGCAGAAGATTCTTTAAGTTTATTAGATCGTCGTCCTCGCAACAATCCTCAAAGCGAAATCACCCTTGCAGTTGTTCGTTTACCTCGAATTGCTAATTTTACTGATTTTGATCCGTTGGATGCGGAAACGACTGTTAATGTAGAATATATTGACCCGAAAGATGCGTTAGGTCATCCCGATGCCGTGATTATTCCGGGTTCTAAAACAACTATTGCTGATTTATTAGTTCTTCAAGAAGCAGGAATGGGAGAAGCGTTACAAAAATATGTCGCCGCAGGAGGTCAGGTGATGGGAATTTGTGGCGGTTATCAAATGTTAGGTGAAAGTGTCGTTGATAGTCAAGGGATTGAAGGGAAACGAGGTGAATTTCCAGGTTTGGGATTGTTACCTGTAAAAACGATTATGGATCATCAAAAAGTGTCTTGTAAGCGGACTGTAACCTCTGCAAACCCTCAAATGGGTTTACCCATCGAAGGATACGAAATTCATCAAGGTCGTACTCAAATTCTCGATTTAGAAAATACTTTGCCTCTATTTGATGATCGTAATTTAGGGGTGACAAACAAACAATTTTCAGTTTGGGGACATTATCTGCATGGTGTTTTTGATAATAGTCCCTGGCGACGTTCTTGGTTAAATCATCTGCGAACTCAACGGGGTTTAGGAACATTACCCACTGGAATTCCAAACTATCGAGAACAACGAGAAATGATGCTTAATGCTTTGGCAGATGTGGTAGAAGAATATTTGGATTTGGATCAGATTTTGAATTAAATTTTGAATTAAATTTTGAATTAGATTTAATTCATTCTATAATAGAAATTAAGTGTTGAACTCGATTTAGCTTTATCTACAAATTAATTCTTAAGTCAAATCCTGAAAACAATGGCAAATTCTCAATCTTTGCAAATTCATTTTTTACCTGATGATATTACGGTTTGCGCCCAACCCGGAGAGGCTATTTTAGAAGTTGCTAATCGGGCGGGGGTTAACATTCCAACAGGCTGTTTGATGGGTTCCTGTCATGCTTGTGAGGTTGAAATTGACGGCGAAGATGTGATTTGTGCTTGTATTAGTGCTGTTCCCCCAGGACGAGATAAAATTACAATTAACGTTAGTGTTGATCCGACTTGGTAGATCGTGATCTGGACACTGATCAATTCTCCCCCGTTTTACCTCTGATCTGATACCTATTTTTCTTGTACGGGAAGACTATCAGACTCAAGTAATTGTTCAATTAAAGCGGGGGGTGTCGCTTGACGAAAAGCACCACAATAATACATACTCAAAACAGCTTTATAAGCCCAATGAGTCGGTTCAACATCGGTATAAGGGTTGGGTAAGGTTTCCGCCTGATTGCGAACACAAGCATTGAGAATATCTGCTTTTGTAGGTGTGGCAGAATTCAGAGATTGAGAGAAGTCAGAGGACTGGGGTTCAGCGTGAGTCGGGCTATTAGAACTCAGCAAGGTGAATAAAAGAATTGCTGCAAAGTTTGTGAATTTCATCAGCCAAAATCACCAATTACAACTCCTTTAGTTATAGCAGTCTCTTTCGCATCAGATGCACCCTCAACATAGATTTGCTCATTTTAACCCTTGAAGTTATTACTACTTCACTCCAAGTAGCAGAAGAAAACTCGTTTTTATTTCATCAATTTAATGATATCAACCCAGCTTAAGCAGACCACAAAACTAAATTAGGATGATTGTTCTTGTTCAACTTCCGCAGGTAAACAAATTAAATTCTCTCCTTGAGTATGAATCAATCCAGAGGAACGCAACTTACCCATCAATCGCGTTACTGTCACACGAGTTGAACCAATCGCACTGCCAATTTGAGAGTGAGTTAGAGGCCAAGGCAAGCAATATCCTCGAAAGGGATGTTCTTCACTATCATTAACGTAATATTCACCGTATTCTTCAATGAGTAGCGTTAAAAACCCTAAAAGTCGGTCAATTGTTCGACGCTGACCCAAGGTACTCAACCATAACAATTTACGCTGATGTTGGTATCGAAACGCATCTAAAACTTCTCGGCGGAAATGCGGCCAATTATCAAGATCTTCCCAGTACATCCACAAAACAGTGGTATCATCCGTATGAGCATAAGCTTGAAGGGAAAAGGGCGACTGGGCGACCAACTCAAAGGGTTGACCCGCACCGACAAAACCCAGAAACGCCTCATCTAAACTACGACGAGGTTCTTTAGGATTGGATTGATTAAAAGTAGTTCCGAGTTGGGCGCTACCCACTAGACGAACAGAACCGCATTGTACAAGATACAGTAAACCCGGACGGGCAGGAATTCGTTCATCTTTGTTAAAACTACGACAACGGTAATGTTCCTGCGCCCAGTCAATAATACGTTGCCAGGTTAAAAAGGGTCGATTACTGGGCGTTTCAGAAGAGATAGAGGTTGACTGCATAAGAGGATAGTAATATGAGAGTTCAAGGACAATAGAGAAGCTAAATTCGCGCTTGCAAAGCACGGAGGGTTAAACGAGACACTCAGCAAGTTAAACCAAAGCCAGGCAAACTTTATACATTGCTGATCTCTGCTTCTAATGTAGCAAAAAACACATCATCTGTACGCTTTAGAATTAAATTCATACAATATCTCACTCCGAGATCGACTACAGGAACCTACACAGAATTGTACTCGGGTTCCGGAACTTGGGGCTAGGTTCTTCTCCCAATGGTTCTGTGTGCAAATTAACTCTACAATCCTACATTCCACACTTCAAAATGTAGCATTTAAAGGAACAAACTGGGGAATGACTATTTGAGTAGAATAGCTGATGGAATAATCAAATAAAATATCCAGTTTATCAGAGAAATCAAATGGATTACTAGAGTGCCAATGACGATTAAACAGGCAAAACAACTTATCCAAGAGGTTAAAATAGAATAAATAGAATTTTCATCAGATTTGGAATATGAAGAAAAACAGCGAATAATCACTTAAAATTATCAATATATTGAGTCAATTTAGTCGCTTAAAATTATTTAAAAGGGGGTAAAAATCCGGATTTTAAACCTATTTATTTTTCTATCTTTAGATAGAGTAATTGAGTAAAAATTATCGCTAATGTTAAAAACCCAGATGGGGTAGGGGTCTCACCCCTTAGCAATATTTTTCCCCAATTTCGGTTCGGGTTGCGTAGAATGGAAAAAGTGCGAATGAGAGGTTAAGTAAATATGCCTAAATTAGTGGACATCCACATCGGGATTATCCAAACCCTACAAGCGTTTAGCAGCCATTTACGAAGCCGACTCTACAGACCCATGCGGTTTGTGTCTATTTCGTTGCTAACGTTTATTTTAATTATAACCGGGATACCCACAGCTACGGCACAATTTCCGATTCCCATCTCTGTAGAATCCGGCGACAAGAGCGGGACACCCATTTTCAATGCGTTGAACAAACCCTTCAACTGCGTAAACCTTCAGTTTTGTAGTAACGTCTGGATGACGGGAAGTACGGAGCCAGTTCTGAAGCTCGCTTCACCGCCCGCGACGGAAACTCAAGAAGAAAACACAACTTTACCCGTTGAATTGCGGGCCAGAAAAATTCAGCGACAACTTAACCTTATTCAAGAAAAAGCCCAAGATCGGGTGAAATCCAATCCGCCCAACTCGGAAATTTCATTAAATAAAAATAAAAATAAGAAGAATTCAGCGAAGCAGATTATCCTCGAACAAAGTCGAGGCACTCCCATCGGAAAAAAACTCACATCTCAATCCGAAAGTCTCGGCGAGAGTCTTCATCCCGACACTCCCAAAATAGAAGTTGCTCTGGAAAATAATATACCCGTTATTTATCTGCCCGCCCAAGAGGGATTTTTAAAGCAAACCCTGCTGACTGTGCGGGAATGGGATGTTATTCCCAACCAGGATGTGTTGATACCCGACGACAATCCTGAAATGCTCGAACAAATCAAACAGTGGCGTCAGGAAATTACTGAAAATTTCCCCAATTTCTCCTACGAGAAAACCGAAGCCCTTGTTCTCGCCAAAATTTGGCAATCGAGAATTCAACAACAGTTCAGTCGCGCTTTGAAAAGACAAGAAACTGTTAATGACAATATTGTGGATATTGTCGCCTTTTTCTTGGGAATAATATCTATAATTGTACTCCTGAGTTTGATCTTCTTTTGGATCAAAAGGCAAGTTAAAGCCAGACGCCGCAAACTTCGCAAACAGTTAGAAGATTTAGAAAAATCAGTCGCCATAGAACCGGATACAACTTCCGAGGAGTTGGTCGCCAAAGCCGCCGAAGCCGAAGAAGCAATCAATGCGGCTAAAAATCAGGATTCAACTCAGAACGAGCCAAGTTCTGCACGTTTTTCTAACCGCAATAATAGTAGTGGTGATCTAGCCGATATTCCTTTTGAGTTAGTTTCCTCAAGTATGGAGTCAATCTGGCGATATATTACTCAAAGTTCCCTGAAGCAACAAAGTATTTTAAAACAGCAAATTAACTTGATGCTGTTGCTCGAAAATATTTTGTTCTGGGTGCAAATTATCGTTTTGGTTTTTGGAATCGCGGCGCTTCTGTTTTTCTATCCTCCCACTCGGGTTTACGCCGTACTACTGATTAAAAGTCCAATTTGGATCGCTTTAATCTGGATTGTCTTGAGCATTACTGACAAAGTTGTTGATTTCTTTATTGACTCCCTTCTCAACCGTTGGGCGACAGAAGCGCAACAAACTTCATCAACTCCTCAACGCTATACCATGCGGGTAAAAACCTATTCTGCCGCTTTGTCTCAACTCACATCTGTGATCGCTTATGGACTGGCAACCATTCTCTCCTTATCGGTGTTGGGACTATCTACGGAAGGACTCGCCAGTGCCGGTGTTATTACTTTGATTGCTACCTACATTTTTCAACCTCATATTACCAATGTCATTCGCGGCTGTTTGATTCTTTTAACCGATCAATTTGCGGTGGGCGATGTGATCGTTGTCGGCAGCGTTTCCGGTTTTGTCGAAAGAATGAACCTGTACATGACCCACCTGCGGGGCGAAGAAGGGCGTTTAATTTCCATTCCCAATGCCAATATTGATGTGGTTCAAAACTTAACTAAAGAATGGTCGCGGGTTGACTTCAAAATTGAGATTGCTTACGATGCTGATGTTAAACACGCCTTAGAAGTGATTCATAAAGTCGCTGAAGAAATGCGAAGTGAACCTCAATGGCAGGATTTAATGATCGAACCTGCTTCAATTTTGGGGGTAGATGGAATTACGCACAATGGTGTTTTAATTCAAGTTTGGATTAAGACTCAACCCATTCAACAATGGGCGGTTGGACGAGAGTTTCGCTTACGAATTAAGTTGGCTTTTGATCGCGAAGGAATTGCTATTGGAATGCCTCAACGTCTTCTCTGGCGTCACGATAACGAAAGTTCTAATCCAGATAGTAATGGTTATCACTCGGAATTTCAACATTCCTCTCAGGAAAGCGATAACTAAAACATTTTGTTTACTTTAACTTCATTCAAGTTTATTCTAGAGAAGGATGATTTTAGTCCTTCTTTTTTCTATAATTATTTAATTGTCAATCTCGATAAAATCAAACAAATGATGGGCGAGTTTTAACTTACTACATCCGACAAAATCAACCTGTTTTCCCCTTTTATTCATTAATGTAGCGGTATTCGTATCACTCCCAAACCCCGCATTAACTTGATCCACAGGATTCGCAACAATAATATCCAAATTCTTTGCTTCTAATTTCTGCAAAGCAGGCGTTAAAATCTCCCCTGTTTGTGCTGCAAATCCGACTAAAAATTGAGGGGGTTGCTTTATTTTACCCAATTCTGCTAAAATATCAGCACATTGCTTTAATGGGATAGCTGTAGGTAAATCCCCTTTAGACAGCTTGTAATCGTAGTATTGGGCAGGTTGAACATCTCCCACAGCCGCCACCATCACCGTAATATCGGCTTGCGAGAACCGTTCTAACATCGCCTGACGCATTTGTTCGGCAGAGGTAACACTCACCCCTTCCACCTCATCCGGCAACAGTGTCAGCAACTCTGTCTTTATCGGTGCGTGTACGAACATTACCGTCGCCCCTCGATGGATCGCTGCTTGAGCAACAGCCAGCCCCATTTTACCCGTTGAAGGATTGCCAATAAACCGCACCGGATCAAGATGTTCTCGGGTGCCTCCCGCACTGACTAACACCCGCTTTCCGACTAAATCCCGTTTTCCGCCCGTATGCAGTAATGACTCGATATGAGCTAGAATTTGTTTGGGTTCCGCCATCCGCCCTGAACCGACTTGCCAATCCTCCCTTTCTTTGAGGGGAAGATCACAAGCCAGAATTCCGGCAACAGTCGCCATACCGTGAAAGCGCTCGTGACTCAAAACATTCTGCCAATTTTGCTGAACAATATTTTGTTGCCACATCTGACGGTTCATCGCGGGAACCAACAACACCGGACAACTCGAAGCCAGAATAGTATTGGTTAATAAATTATCCGCCATTCCGGTCGCAATTTTCGCTAAAGTATTGGCAGTTATTGGAGCAATGACCACTAATTCCGCCCATTCTCCTAACTGAATATGCAGTGGACGCCCGTGAGTGGGTTGCCAAAAATCGGCATCGGTGTAAGCGTGATGACGGCAAAGCGTCGCGATCGTTAAAGGCGTAATAAACTGTTGTGCTGAGTCGGTTAAAATGGCTCTGACTTCCGCTCCAGCTTTCGCTAAAGTTGAGATCACCTCACAAATTTTATAAGCCGCAATTCCCCCACTAATCGCAATTAAGATTTTTCTTTGAAAAGGAGAAGGTAAAATTTGTTTCATCTTCTATCTTCCAAATAAAAAGGGTGAAAATATAGAAATCAGTTTACCTTTAAACCCTTGTTATCACTCGGAATGAAAATTAAAATAAAATTAAAATAGGGGTACAGCCCATGCTGTGAACCCCCAAATTATTCATCTCAACTCACCGATGAACGATTAAGCCTCGTCGTAAGTCTCGATATCGAGCAAATACAGATAAGGTTCAGCTAACTCTGGACGCTGAAATGCGATCGCTCGGAGCAAATGCCAATCGTTAAGACCCTCAAACGGATTGCTATAGTCATCGATTTCCAAACGTGTAGCTAATTCTGCCACATCTTCTACAGTCAGTGTAGAGATTTGCGATGAGGATCGAGTCAACGTTTCCATCTGTAGCTACCTCCGTTAAGTCGCATTTGCTTTGAGCCTTTGTGTGGATAAATCTCACATCTGACTCCCTATTTATAGTGTAAGGTTTTAACTGGATTTCGACATCACCTCCACAACAAAACTTCGTATTAAACTTAAAACTTCCGGACGAATTTCGTGTGCCATATCGAATTCGTGATACTGTATATTTGCTCCAAGTTCCTGAAAACTATCTCTCGCTCTTAGAGCCGCACTCAACGGCACAACTCGATCTAGGCGACCATGTACAATTAACATCGGAGGTAAAGCATCCTCTTGAGGTTCAGGAGAAAAGTGCAGATAGCCACTCAACACAATTAACCCCGCCAAGCCCAATTTTCGTCCCACATCCATTGTCATCGCCCCTCCCTGAGAAAAACCGCCTAAAATTGTTCGACTGGGAGGAATCCCTGTAGAAGTTTCCACCGAAGCTAACCAGTCTTTTAGGGCTTGGCGACTTTCATCGATTCCTTTGTATTCAGAGGTTTCTAGACTATACCACGCCCGTCCTAACGGAACTTGGGGATGGGGAAAGGGGCCATCGGGGAAGATAAACTGATATTGGGGGAGTCTCAGCAACGGCGTTAATGAAGCTAAATCCTCAGCATTGGCACCCCAACCATGCAGAAACACGATTAAACCTTCGGGACTGTCTGTTTCTGCGGAAATCGTAATGGTGTTTAAGTCCATGAATATTTATTGCACTTGAGAAGTTCACGGTTCATTGTTCATGGTTTTAGCGAAATTAGCAAAAACCCCCAGTCAGAGGTTATAATAAACCATCCCGTTGTAACTCCTCAATAATCTGTAACCCCCGCGGATCACCGACTCGTAATAACGACGATTTGGCATCCTCTCGCACCCCCACATCCTTGTCTTCTTCTAAGGCTTCAATTAAGGCATCAATTGCTCCGGCATACACTGCATTGGAAGGCATTTCTCGACACAACTGACCTAATGCCCAAGCACAATTACTGCGAACGGCGGCGACTTGATCATGTATTAGGCTTTCAATCACAGGCGGAACCGCGCGAACAACCACATCATACCCGACTTTTGCCATTTGACCGAGAGAACTGGCGGCCCACAACCGTACTGCGGGAATATCGGTTTTCAACGCATCAACCAATGGAGTTAAGGCCCGCTGATCTCGACAATTTCCCAAGGCCCAAACGACGCCTTTACGAACATAACCATTCCAATCTTGTTCGAGTTGCTCAATTAACGCTTCGACTGCATCGGGGCTAGGGTTTCGTCCTAAAGCATAAGCTGCACTCACCCGAATTAACGGACAAGCCTCTGTCAATAAATTAATCAACGGCAGAACTGCCCGTTCATCTTGAATCTCACAAAATGCCCTCGCTGCAATCATCCGGCGTTGCGATTCCGGTGATTTGAGCAACGGCAACATTTCCTCTGGATCGGGCTTGGGAATTTCTGATTCCTCCATGTGATCCAGGGGACTTTCCCAGGCTTCTGGGCTATGAATTACACTAAGCTTCTCATCCTCCATATCATTAATTTACAGCACGACGGTCACATCTGAGCCACGCGATCGCAAATTTCTTACACTTTATTGATCAGCCAGGGACTTCAGCATCGAAATGGACTGAGTTTGATAACCCAATTTCTGATAAAGATTCAGTGCGGGTTGATTATGGGAGAAAACTTGTAAGCTCATTTGTTGATCTCCTCGTTGTTTCGCCCAGTTTTCGGCTTGAACCATTAAAGCTGAACCAATTCCCCGACGACGATGTTGCCGATGAACATACACCAGAAAAATATGAGCAATCCGTTCACCCTGTACCTGATCAATAGCATTTCCCATCCACAAACAAGCAATCGGCGAAAGCGTTCGTAATGGAGAGGAATAAACGGGTGTTTCTGAGGACTTTTGATCGGCGATAACTTCCACCCACCACAGAGGCGTTTGGGCGCTAAAATACTGCTCAATGGTATCGGCTAAATGGTTAAAGTTGCGCTCCGGATAGAGTTCTCGATAAGTGCGAGTCATAAACTTCAACAGCAACGCCCGATCCAAACGAGAACCCGAACGCAATCGATAACCGGGAATGAACCGATCAGACACGAATCGTATTGAGGAAAACTTGAGCTTGTTCTCCCATCGGACTCATTTCACTGACGGGTGCAGGTGCCGCTAAATCACCCGGTAAAAAGATGCGGGCGCTGACTGCAACCAAAGCCAATAAAAAGATCAAAACCGCCAACAAAGGCGCAATATATTGACGAAAAATAGCCATAGGATTTTCAAGTTCAGCCGGAGAATGCTTTGACAATTGTAATATATTTTGGGTGTAGTTTTCTACTGATAATCCTCTCAATCGTGATCATCGAGTCCTGGCCTGGGTGTGGGTAAGATTCGAGTTTTACTCAATTGACGCAAGACTACTCCGCCCCCAACGGCTAAAACCAGACAAACCCAACCGAGGGTTTCTTGCAATAGTAAAAATCCACCCGCACTTAACAGCGTCCCTAACAATAATACAATCGCTGCGATCGCCTTTTGTACATCTAACCCCAAATCTTGATCCGGAGGTAAACCCGTTTTCAGGCGTTGTTTTGTCCATCCTGGCCCACCCGGTCGAACCTGGCGATAAAATGCTTCTAAAGTTTCTTCAGATTCGGATGAAGTCAACAGCAAAACCGTCACCCACAAAACCGTCACACAAGCGGTAATAAACATAATCCGCAAGCCAAAATCTTCGATCTTAAAAAGTGGAACTACGCTCGTGATCATCCCCACAAAAAAGCTAGCGACAATGGCAGTTAACTCGGCTGCTGCATTAATTCGCCACCAAAACCAGCGCAAAATCAAAATCAATCCCGAACCCGTACCAATAGCAATGACTAACCGAAAAACCGTCGCTACATCCGTTGCTAAAAATGCAGCACCCGCCCCTAAAATAGTCACTAAAACCGAAGACAATCGCCCGATAAAAACCAATTGAGTTTGAGACGCATCAGGTTTAATAAAACGTAAATAAAGATCATTAGTAATAAAAGAAGCCCCCCAATTAATCGAAGTAGAAACTGTACTCATAAACGCCGCCAACAAAGAAGCGACAACTAATCCTAAAATTCCCGGAGGCAAAAAATCCAGCATTAATCGGGGATAACCTAACTCTTTATCTTCTAAATCTGGATAAAGAACTATCGAAGCCAACGCCACCAAAATCCACGGCCAAGTTCTAATGACATAGTGCATAATATTAAACGTCCAAGCCGCTTTTTCCGCTTCAGATTCGGTTTTTGCGGCTGCAAATCGTTGGACAAATTCACCGCCCCCATCACTTCTTCGCCAAGACCACCATTGAATAAAAATATAGGCAAAAAAGGTGCTGGCTGTAATTCCGGCTGTTTTGCTAAAGCTAATCAATCCATTTTCCCCACCCAGAGAAACCGGAAGTATAGATAAAATATCTTTGTCAGGAGAAGCTAGAGGAACTTTCGCTACTAATTCTCCAATTCCGCCCACACTATTTAAAGCAAAATAAGCAACAATTATCGCCCCAAATAAAGCCAGAAAAAACTGAAAAAAGTCAGTCGCAACAACTCCCCACAATCCAGCTAATCCCGCATAAAATAAAACAAAAATACTAACCCCAATCACACTCAAAAGTTTGAGATTGCCTTCCGTTGCTTCAATTCCTAATGCTTGCCAAATATTCAACGCCTCTACCACTTTTACCATTGCTAACATAGCGTAACCAATGGCAATACAATTCATCGGAACGGCAAAAATAAACGCTTTTACTCCCCTTAAAACAGCACCCATTTTGCCCCCATAACGCAATTCGGTTAATTCGGCATCGGTGAGAACCTCTGAACGTCGCCACATTCGCGCAAAAACGTAGACCATGATAATATGAGAGATCCCAAACGTCCACCATTCCCAATTTCCGGCAATTCCTCGATTAGCAACCACTCCGGTAATATAGAGAGGAGTATCAATCGAAAATGTTGTTGCTGCCATACTAATTCCTGCTAACCACCAAGGAAGCGATCGCCCAGAAACGAAGAAATCAGCAAGACTTTTGGAACCTTGACGAGACAAATACAACCCCATCGCCATCGTCAGGATTAGGTATAGTAAAACAATTAACCAGTCAATCAGTTGCATGAGTTTGGAGAGGAAAACAGGGAAAAATTATAGTAAATCTAAGGTTTCCAGTCTACCTCTGAATGCCTCTTTTGTAAAAGTCTTGCTCGACGAAAACCGACTCAAGTCGAAAAAAACTCTAAATTTCTATGGTAAATATTGCGCCTTTCGGTTGATTATCTTCCACAAAAATTTTACCTTGATGGGCTTCTACAATCATTTTACAAAAGGCTAAACCCAAACCAATTTGTTTGATCTGGGACATTTCGGTTCCGATCTCAAATTTTTCAAAGATACTTTCTCGCAATTTTTCGTCAACTCCCCAACCTTGATCTTTAACTTGAATTATCGCTTGAACTGATGGATCTTCAGGGTAATCTAGGGTAATAATAATCAAACTCGGTTGGGGTGAAAATTTAATCGCATTTGAAAGTAGATTATCAATAACTCGTTGAAATAAGTTGATATCTAGGAGTAAATAACGTTCAACATTGGGGTATTCTGTTTTAAATTCAATATTTTTCTGCCTGGCGATCACTTCAAAGGCTCTAATCGCACTTTGAATGATTACTGTTAAATCAACAGAATTTAGATTCATTTGAAAAAACCCCTGTTCTAGCTTTGAGATTACTAAAATATCATCAATTAAATCTTGTAACCGCTCTCCAGATATGAGAATTTGTTCGATCTTTTTATAGTGTTTTTCTGGAATATTAGCGCGAGTCAAAAGATCTCCTAAAAGCAGAATGTTCATAATAGGACTTCGCAAGTCATGAACAATCATTGCTGACATTTCCTCTCGCAGTTTCAGTGTCGAATTGAGGGTATCGTATTGTTGTTTAATTCGCAGCATAGAACGAACTCTCGCCCGCAGTTCCTCCTTATTGACAGGTTTACCAATAAAGTCATCAGCGCCCGCCTGTAGACACCGCGCGAGATCTTGTTTAGAATTAAGAGCCGTCACCATTACAATTGGAATATGACAAAAATTGGGATCAGATTTAATTTGTTTACAAACTGCAATCCCATCTAACTCTGGCATCATTACATCTAATAAAATCACATCAGGCTGTAATCGTTCTATCCGGTTTAAAGCCTTTTTACCGCTATTTGCATAGTTTAATTGATAATTTTCTGGAAGCAAGAAGGCTTCAATAACTTCAAAGTTACTCGGTTTGTCGTCTACAACTAAGATTTTTTTAGATCTCATTTTTTTGATTAATATAAGTATAAATATAAGTGAAAACAAAACTTAAATGTTGTTAGCTTATTCACCTAATAGCTGTTCTATTTTATCGGATAAGTTTTTTAAACCAAAAGGTTTTACTAGACAATCATTCGCTCCAGCTTTTAAACAGTGTTCTCGATCTTCATCTCGTTTGAAAGCAGTTAAAGCTAAAATTTTAATTTTAGCCATTTCGGAATCAGCTTTGATTTTACAAATGACTTCTAGTTCATTGATTTGGGATGTTTTGATATCGATTAAAACCAATTTAGGTTTTTGTTTTTTGGCGAGTGTAACCGCCTCTAAACTATCTTTAGCAACGATTAACTGATATCCTTTAAACTCAAAATAGTCTTGAATAGTATCAACATTCGCTTCATTGTTATCAATAATTAAAATTAAGGCTTGAGTTTCTTCGAGTTGATTTATATCACCAATATTTGAGAGGTTATTATTTGATTTTTCAGAGTGATTATCTTGGGTTTTATCTGCACAATATTCAACAGAATCAACTATATTTTTAGAGTAATATTTATCATTATTTACTAAAGGGAGGGTAATCATAAATTGACTTCCTTGACCTAATTGACTCTGAAGACTAACTTGACCTTGGTGCATTTCTACGATGCGTTTTACCAATGCCAAACCCAATCCAGTACCCGGATAACTTTTTGATAAACTACTATCAATTTGAACAAAAGGTTTAAAGAGTTTGTCCTGATATTCAGGAGCAATACCAATCCCTGTATCAATTACTTTAAAATAAATCATAGATTCCATCAAGTTAGGCTCGACAATTAAACTGACTTTACCTTGGTTTGGTGTAAATTTCACGGCATTACTCAGTAAGTTCACTAAAACTTGACGTAAGTGACGTTCATCTACTTTAATATTAGTTATCTTCTGAGTAATTTGCAAGCTAAGTTTAATATTTTTCTTAAAAGCTTGAGGTTGAATCAAGTCAAAGCTAGAGTTGCACAGGGCTTCAAGATTCACCCCTGTGAGATTTAACTCTAATTTTCCTGCTTCTATTTTGGAAAGATCAAGAATATCAGTAATCAGTTCTAACAAATGGTTTCCACTCCGTCTAATTGTTGAGATCGGATGAGATTGTTTAGACTTGAGCGGTTCAAAAACTCCCTCCTCTAACGCTTCAGACAAACCGATAATTGCATTTAAAGGAGTTCGCAACTCATGGCTCATATTCGCCAGAAATTCATCTTTTAAGCGAGTTGTTCGTTCAAGTTGAATATTAGTTTTTCTAAGGATTTCTTCGGCTTGTTTTCGCTGAGTAATATCTCTCGCTTCTACGATTAAAAAGATTACTTTTCCGGCTTCATCTCGCAGGGGACGGAGCAAAAAGTCAAGGGTTATTGCATTTCCTTGAAGATCAAATGTCTCAATTTCATCGCGGATAAATTCTCCTTGAGCCGCTTGAACAATAAATTTGCGAATTTTTTCTTGAGTCCGATCCGAAGCCCTTTTACACGTTTGAATTTCCCAAAACGGACGATTGATCACGGCTTCACGACTAACATTTTCCCAATCTAAAGCCGTTTGATTCAACTCTAGGATCATACCATCAATAGTTAATAATCCGGTCAGTTGAAAGGTGTTGTTAAAAATCGCTCTAAACTTTTGCTCACTTTCTTTGAGTTTAGCAGTTCGTTTCTGAACTTGTTCTTCTAACTTCTGATTGAGCTGTCTTAAGTTTTGATAAAGTTGAGCTTGTTGAATACCAAGAACAATTTGAACGGAAAGTTCCTCTAGAAGTTCAATTTCATTCTGTTTCCACTGGCGAAAATCGTCACATTGATGAGCAATTAATAATCCCCAAACTTTTGAATGTTCTATTTTTCGGGGGTTAATCCCTTCATTTCCATTTCCACTGAGAGTAATCGGAAAAATTAGATTAGCTTTAATTTTAAAACGTTCTAACATTTGGATATGACAATCGCTATATCCAACCTGATAAATATTATGATTAGCATGGTGTTTTTCCCAAGTATGATTACGATTTTCCCCGATATTACAGCTCATTTCTTGAGATGAAGTCTTAATCGTCGTTGGCCATCCTTCGCCAACAGATTCAGCAACAACTTGACCCTCTTGACTGGATTTAAACTGATAAACAACAACCCGATCACAATTTAGAAAAGAACGCACTTCATTGACTGATACTTGTAAAATTTCGTCTAAATTTAAAGATTGACGAATCCGCAGGGCGATACTTGAGACTAACCGACGTTGTTGTTGGCTGCGTTCAATTTGCTGAAGGAGTTTAACTCGTTCAAAAACACTATCAATCGTTTTAAGTAGACTTTCAGCCGTAATATTTCCTTTGACTAAATAATCTTGAAAACCACTTTTCATCGCTTGTACAGCAAGTTGTACATCTCCTTGACCCGTCAGCATGATCACCGGAATTTCTAAACTTATTTCTTCTCTTAAAATTTCAATCAGTTCTAGTCCATCTATATCGGGTAGAAGAAAATCCATGAGAACGAGATCAGGCTTTATTGTTTGAAGACTTTCCAGTCCTTCTTCTCCTGTTTCTACGCTGATAACCTCATAGTTGTATCGTGAATCTTTACTCAGATAACGACAATACATTTCTTGGTCTGTGAGAGAATCTTCAATAATCAAAATGATTCGCTGATTTGATACTTTGATCATAATTTTCAGGCTAAAATTCTATCTATTTTGAGAGTAAAAAAAATTAGGTTTTGCTAACTTTACCAAGCGACTCTTTAGATCTATTCTTCATAGTCAGGAAGAATAACCGAGTTAAACCAATAGAAACTAAAATTTTCAATAATTTTTTTATAAGATGAAATTCCCAGCGGTTTTTGAATGTAGCTGTTGACTCCATTTTGATAGCAAGCTTTAATATCTTTATGGTTAGAAGACGTTGTAAAAGCAACAACCGGAATTATTTTCAAGTTTGGATCTTCTTTGATTTTAGCGATCACTTCTCGCCCATCCGTCCCCGGTAGATTTAAGTCCACAATAATGAGGGCGGGAGTTGCTGTCTCTTGTCTGTCTGCGTATTCTCCTTGATAAAAAAGGAAATCAAGAATATCATCTCCATCGATAAAGCGATAAATTGGATAAGAAAAGTTGGAAGTTTTCATCAAACGCATAAAAACTTCAAAGTCTTCATCATTATCTTCTACAATGAGTAGATAAGGAACAGGTGAGGATTTAGGCCGAGGGTTTTTCATTGAATTGAATTACTCCTAGCTATTGAGAGTAAAGTAAAAAGTGCTTCCTTCTCTATATTGAGATTCTATCCATATTTTACCTCCATGACGGTCAATAATTTTTTTAACTATTGTTAAGCCCGCTCCTGTTCCTCCACCATAACGATCTCGACCATGCAAACGCTTGAAAATTTTAAAAATAGCATCGAGATGTTTTTCTCGAATTCCAATTCCATTATCACGAATATAAAAAGTACAAGGATGTTCTGGAGTTTTTAAACAACCAATCTCGATCAGCTTGGGAGAGTTATGATTATATTTAACTGCATTACTAATTAAATTTGTAAAAACTTCTTCAACCAAAATGTGATCGCCCGAAATCACAGGTAAAGAGTGAGGAATATTAATTTCAATTAATTCATTAGGTTGACTAATCCTTAAAACTTCACTGACATTCTTCACTAATAAATTCAAGTCAATCGGCTGACGATTGAGTTCTTGGCGGCCTAAGCGGGAAAAGTGTAGCAAAGTATTAATTAAATCTTCCATACGTTGGGTCAATTTAATCAAGGTTTGAAGTTTTTGACGACCTTCATCATCTAAAATATTTTCATAATCTTCCAGCAAAAATGTTGAGTAGTTGTGAATGCCTCGCAACGGTTCTTTGAGATCGTGAGAGGCAATGTAAGCAAAAGAATCAAGTTCATCATTACTGCGAGTGAGTTGTGAATTCAATTCAAAAAGTTCGGACGCACGCCGCAAAACAAAATTAATAATTGAACTTTTTAATTCTTGAGCATTTTCGATTTCACAATCTTGCCACGGTAATGATTTTAGTCTGACTGTTTCTTGCCATTTATTAAAGGATTTTCGAGGAAATACCGTTAAACTACCATCCGCTTCAATTTGCGTCGGTTTATCAGGATTTCCCGCCCAGTTAACGCTTTGAATCACTTCTGGACGAAACCATAGAATATAATTGGCTTGAAGTTTAGTAATCTCTAAAACTAACAATCCACTTGCCCGATCTTTAAAATTTAAAGCCGAAGGATAAACTTTAGGTAAAGAATCTGTGTGGTAAATACTGCCGTGGATCTGAAGTTTTATCCGATCAATTAAATTTTTAATTTCGTCTTCATTGGGAGTCTGACCTCTACATTTTAGGTCGCCTTCTAGATAAATAGCAACTCCCGTCGCATTAACCAATTGCAGTAATTTATCTTCTAGATTTAGCAGCACATTCAACAAATCATCTGAACTTGATAGTGACGAAGTGATTTGAGATTGAATATTTTTCAGATAGATCTTATAATCTAAATTGTCATTTTGCTCCTTGCTTATAATTTGCAAAGACATCACTTGTCCTAAAAATTCGCAAGCTGTGCGGATTTCATAAGGAACATACTTAGCAGATGACTCGTGATGACAAGCGACCAATCCCCATAATTTGTTCTCTTTTAGCAGAGAAATAGACATCGCCGCTTTCACCCCCATATTTTTTAAATATTCCATATGAATGGGAGAAACACTTCGCAGCACAGAAAAACTCAAATCTAAAGGCTTTTGAGTCAGGGGATTGTTTTCAGGAATCAACGCCACAGATTGATAATTGACATCGGGAATGAGTCGCAAATAGTTTAATTTATAAAGTTTGCGAGCGGGTAAAGGAATATCGGTGGCGGGATAATGCAGCCCCAAATAGGGTTCTAATTCTTCTAATTTATCCTCGGCAATCACGTGACCAGAATCATCCTCATTAAACTTATAGATCATCACCCGATCAAACCCGGTAAGCTGACGAATTTCCCCGACAATGATAGAACAGAGTTCTGGCAGAGTTTGGGCTTGTTGAAATAGAGTAATCGTCCGTTTTGTGAGCCTATAGAAGTAGGGAAATCCTTCGTCGTCTTGATGACTTGGAGGTTCAAGTTCTAAGATAACTAGACCCTGATAATAATGTACAATACCGTCAAAAAGTTGAGCTTGAGGCCGAGATTGAACGGAGAGTGGGATGGGGTTGAGAGATTCAAAGTTTCCAGATAAACCTTGACGAACGGCTTCTATCTGTTCGGAGTTTAATAGATAATCTAGAGGTTTTCCTAATAGCTCATCGGGTAAAAAACCAAGCAAGTTTTCTACATTCCGACTGAGTTGGACAATTTTCAGATCGGGTTCCTGGAGACTTAAGAGAATCCCGTGAGGCTGAATTGAACCCGGAATCTCGATCTGTTCGCGATCGCAATTGGTTAAATCAACATTTGTCGCTGTAACCGTTTCATTCACAGCTATTGCCCTCTGTTTTTAAATTTAAGTCTGATTGATCAAAGTTTTGATATTGTCATTATATTATACATCATAAGTTGTTGTGCATTTAAACTGCATTTATTGCATTACTTTTATTTTTTAACTTTCTCTCCTCTTTAATAATGAAATCTCCTTCATTTAAAAGTTTATGCAAGAGAGATTCTAGTTGTTCAACGAATTCAAACAGACGATGCAGCCCAATATTCTTGATTCTGAATGCCATACTAATTCAGCACTGATTTTTATATATTCTTCTCCGGTATCTTTCTGATAGAATCTTAAAAATAAAAAAAACGATACATATGTTCAACGACAATTCTAATATAAACTAAATCCCGATTTTCTTTTTTGTGTTTTTGGGAGAGTTCTTTTTTTTGCTTTTTATGAGGAGTTTGACTTGATTTATGAAGTTTTTGAATCCCTTGATATCCTTGATCCCCCAAGCAGATGATTTTTTCAAGAAAAGATGAAATGTGGTCTTATGTAAGATCGAAAGCCAAAAAACAATGGATTTGGCTTGCAATTGACGCGACTACACGAGCGTCTTATTAGAGTATATATTGACGATCTCGCTCCTGCCTATCAGCAAAGCAATTGTGGTGATCGCTTCGGCCTGTGTACCGTCAATGTGTATTTGTTACACTGATTTTTGGGGAGCTTCCCAAACAAGTAAAACTCGCGTAAACGCCACCGTTCAGTTGGCAAAGACACTGGTTATACAAGTTATATTGAACCGTCAGGTTCTCTTTAATTAAATTCAAGAGCTTGCCTGACGGCGCATTCCGCGAGATTCAATAACACTTGACGTCAAATAATTTCCCAGATCGGTACATAAAACTTTATCATCCTCAAAATCCATCGACAATCACATCGGTACAGTTTGGTATTTTGTTCATCACTATAATGCTAGTTTACGAACTTAGAGCATTACTATACATTACTACCAAGAGTTGAGGTGGAAATCCCTTGAAATCAGTTAACGTGATGAATTAAAATTCATTCTATCCCCGAGATAAATTCCGGGTTATCGTGTTTGAAGTCTTGGGAAACCACCTCATTGAATGGCTTGATTAATCTTCGGATTCAAAGACTGTTTGACTGGGGTTAATCAATGACTCTAATTGAGCTTTTGATAACGATTGAATTGGATAAGCAACTGCAACAATCTCAGAAATTTTAATCAACCAAACTGTGCGTTCGTATGGCTCATCTTCCCAACCTTCTTCTTCAGAGGGAATATACAGATTAACGAGTTCCAAAAAATCTTCATCAAGAGCAGAGGGAATACCAAAAAATCTGCCACAAGATGATACGACCTGCACTTCATTCCCCTGTTGGAGAGCCTCCTCTAGTCGTTGATAGAGAAGATTGGGTTTTGGGTTGACCTTCTGTGAGAAATTGCTCACTGTTTAACTTGCCTCAGATCAGCATATGGAACGACTATCTGTATTATATTACATATATAATACATTTTAAAACTAAAGTCAAGGTTCATTTCTATTATCTCATAAATTTCTTTAAATGTTTCATAATTAATTATAAAGTTTAGACGACCCATTGGGCCGTCTGGGTTGGGTGAAATCAAATCGAGTCGTCGTGACGTGAGGTTAATATTTAGTCTTCATCAAGTGCCGGAAATGCTTCTTCTAACATCCACAATTTATTTTTATTTTCAATAAACCAACTTCGTGTTTCC
>NZ_AUZM01000059.1 GCF_000478195.2 Lyngbya aestuarii BL J
GCCCTAAAACTTGATTTGTGGGGGGGTGGGGAGGTAGGGAGGTAGGGAGGTAGGGACGATTTTTATTAATAAAAAGCTATTTTTCCGAGGAAAAAACTCCTCTCCCCACCCCCCCATCACCCTTTCACCCCCAACGGGATAGCCACTCCCCTCAACGCGCTTGTTCCCGCGCACGGGGGTGGACTCACCATCAACCCCGGCAATTTTTAACTGAGAATGAAACAGCCCTGCCCTTTGTAAGGGGGAAGCCAGATGTGACTTCGCTTTAATTAATATGGGGGACTTGGCGGATTCTTTCCTCAGAATGAGGATGTGTGTACACGGTAAGTTTCTCGGAAAGGGGGTGAACAGATCAACTGTTAATTGACTGGTGCATTGACGGGGGTTTTACTGAGAACTTCGAGCAAACTCCATTGAAATAAAGAAGCATCAGCCGGGGGATTATCAACAATTTTCTCAGCAATCCGAATTTTATAATCATACCCAGGTTCATACTCAAATCCGGTGATGGCATCATAAAATAAGATCCATTCATCTTCAGGATTTTCTCGAACTTGTAAACAGTTTTGAGGAGTAACTCCAGTACAGGGAACTGTTTTTGAGTCTACATAAACGACTCGTTCTTCTGTGGTTGAACTCATGGTTTTTACTTGCTCACTTTGAAATGTCATAGAACCAGAACCTCGCTTTATATTGTCGTAAATTTGCAGTTTATTTTGGCGTTTGTTTGGTCAAATTCTCCCCCCTAGAATATGATCAAATCCTGTGATTTTTACTCCATAGTTGCAAACATATCAGCTATTTTGGGTGAAGCAACAGATGCTACCTTCAGTGTTTTACCTTTTGTTTGGTAAACTATTCTGTATTGGTTGCAACCGGACTTCCCTGTTCGGCGATCGCTTGTAAACATTGCCCTGATTTGAGTGTCCTCAATCAGCTTTTTTGGAGTCCCAGAATCATCTCAGGCTGTTAGAAACCTAGTTGTATTGATCAACGTTCTATTTGTTGAGGGGTAAATGTCATCACACCCGATCCTCCCTGGGCTTGATAAGAGATTTTGAGTTGACCTTGAGGGCTAATTTCATACCATTGGGCTTTCTCCAATGCTGTCAGATATTCAAATTCTTGTCTCATAATCTCTGATGGACAAGCTTTGCGTGTTGTCGCTAGAGGATTAATACTAAGTTTATTCCCCTCCTTTGTATAATTGGTCATGTATTGGTTACAACTTCCCATACCTCTGACCTGATCTTCTGTAAAGTTAACAGTAATTTCCGTTTCTTTCAAGGGAACTCTCGAAATCGTTGCTTCTTCTAAAGAAACTAAAACCCAAGTTTGAGTCTCTAACTGACCTATTGCTTGAGGTGTAAATGTCATTACCCCTGATCCCTGTTCTGTTGTATAAGAAATAAGCAATTGACCTTGATCATTCATTTCATATTGTTGCACTCCTTCTAAGGCGTCAAGATAGGCAGATTCTCGCTCCATAATCTCTCCCATACAAGTTTTGCGAGTGGTAATACCGGGTGTAATTTGGAGTTGATTTCCTTCTGTTTTGTAGGAAGAAATATATCGATTACAACTGGCATTTCCTTTCACTTGACCCTCAACAAAATTGGCGGTAATCGGTTCTGTTGTTTCTAACAAATTGCTGTTGTTTTCAGTCCTCCAATTCACTAAGATCCAAGAGGTTCCCTCTAAGGAGGTGGGTGAAGCCGAATCGGTCGGATTTTCGGAGACTATTGGAGTCGCTAAAGCTGCATTTTGACTCTCAATCGCTAACCCCGAAAAGAGTCCAATTGTGAGAAGTAAACCCGTTATACTTTGACTAAGCTTTAACGTGTAACTGTTCATCTTAAACTCTTTTCATCCTCCCTGAATCGAGCTTCTTGTTGTTTCCTTCAAACGCTTGAACGATAAATCCGCCCATCTTGTAAATTTTAGATAAGAATTTCCTGAATTCAAATTCTGATCCCCAGAAAATTATCTTCTGAACCCTGATTTTATCGCACTTTTCAGTCACTTATCTTTCTCCGAAAACAACCCCTAAAGGACATCAATCGTGCGAACAGATCTGACGTTACGAGTTCTCGGGTCAAAGTTAATATCTATTCCTAATCGACCCCGATCTAACTTCACAACACCGGGATCGGATTCCACAACTCTCCACCCTTGCGATCGCAAACGACGCACAACTTCATTGACATCTTGACCGACAAATTCTTGAGTGGGATTATTTGAACCTCCCCTGCGGGATTCCCCGTTGAAACTAATCGAAAACGGCTGACCATCGAGACGACCATCCCCATAAATACGATTAATCGAATTATTCAGCCCATATTCAATATCAATGGTTCCGGAAGCATCTGCATTTCCTGAACTCTCGACATCGACTACCAATGTATAAGCATCTCGCCGATCCAAATCTCCACTTAAACGAATTAACCGATTATCATCTAAGCGAAACGCTAATTCGACTTGATCTCCATCATCGACATTCGCCGTCACCTGGGTAATCTCCCAACCTGAACGTCCTGAGATCTCAAATGATCCTTCCCCTCGTTGGGACAACCGCATCGATTCCCCTCGGCTAGAACCTGTTCCGCCGACCTGAATATTTTCACCGGGAATCCAACCCATCTCCCCAGAGTCTCTAAATTTCACCTCGTACCACATTTCTCCCTCACGGGATTGGGTTTCGGTGAGGATTTCGACCCGATCTCCGACTAAACCTGAACCTCGAACTCGCGATCGCCAACTGGGTTCTGTGCGTAAGTTAATTCTGGCGTTGGGATTACGATCAATTAATACCGCTTCTGATCTGGAAACCTGTGTCCGCCTTTGATTTCGTTGGGCGATCGCCGTCGGAGGTTCAAGAATAACGGTACCGACTCCCCCGACAACCACTGTACAAAAAACTGCTAATAAAATGGATTTGATTTTCATTTTGTATTCCCCCCAAAGTTAAGTTAATCTGATTTGATTTACTTCTAGAATATCGTCCGAAAGAGGAAGTGACTTCCTTCACTTGGTTGATCCCAATGGATCAATTGATCTCCTCCATCAGGATGATTTTCAGAAAAGCCTCCGGACGTTCTCTCGAGTAATCCTTATGGCTTTGACGTCTGTCTTTGGCGAATTGTTCCTTGAGGGAAAAGACAATAGAATATCCATTTTTATTATAGCGCAACTCTTGATAAATTGCTAGGATTTACTAAGAGTCCAAAAGGGCAATTGTTGAGTGAGTTGGGGTTGAATTCCACTAATATTGTCATCAGCAAAGATGAAGTTTTTATCTTGCCAAAGGGGAATATAGGGAACATCTTTGATCAGAATAGCTTGTAACTCATCAAATATTAATTGTCTGGCTTGGGGATCTTGTTCTCGACGCTGTTGATCGATTAATTCATTAACGCGATCGCTGTAATAAAATGATCCCTGAGATTGGCTAGCTCCTTTTGTACATCCGGTTTCGGGTGAACCTTCGGCACAATCTAAAAAAGGTTGTAAATAGTTATCTGCATCCAAAAAGTCTGCATACCAATCTAACAAAAAAGTCGGATAAACTCCTTTATCCAAATTCTCAAAAGCGGTTGTGGCTTCTACACCTTTGAGTTCGAGTTGTAACGCGCCGTCTAACTTTTCAGTCGCTAAGGCTTTGAGGGTACTGGCCAAAGTTGCTCGTTTGTTATTTCCCGAGGCATACCAAACTTCAACAACAGCCGGATTTTCAGGAGTATAACCCGCTTGTTCTAATAATGCTTTTGCCCTCTCGATATTAGCATCTCCATAACTGTCTTCAAATACAGGTTTATAACTTTCAAACGTAGTAGGGATCAAGCTATAAAGCGGTTCTCCCTGTCCCCGCAATATCCGTTCATTAATCAAGTTGCGGTCAACAATAGCTACCAAGGCTTGGCGAACTTCTAGCTGATTCAACGGTTCAGAATTGAGATTGAGAACCATATAATTGATAGTATTGCCATCAGCCGTAATCATCTGCCATTTGCCTTTTTCAACTTCCCCTTGTAAACTCTTAACTTGATCAGGTTCAAGAGAAAGATAAGCAATATCAACCGCATCACTCCGAAACGAATTAAACAAATTGGCAGGACTAGAAAAGCGTTGAATATCAATTCCTTGGTTTTGCGGCTTTTCACCCCAATATTGATCGAAGACATCCAAACGAATGACATCAACTCCATTTTCTGCCAGTTTATATGGCCCAGTTCCCACGAGAGTTTGGGGTTGAAACTTCCCCGCACCCAACTCATAGGCTTCGGGAGACACCGCCAAAGTACCCGCCACCGCGAGTAAGTTTGGAAAAGCAGCAAAAGGCTGTTTTAAGATAATTGTTAGTTCATAGTCACCCGTTGCTTCGACAGACTTCACCGTATCCGCGAGTAAAAACGCAGGTTGTCCCCCATTTTCAATAAACCGTTTGAGAGAAAACGCCATCGCGATCGCATTAAACGGGGTGCCATCATGGAAAACAACATCCTGACGCACAGCAATTGTATAAGTTAGCCCATCTTCGCTAACGGTGGGTAAAGCGGTGGCTAACTGAGGGATGAGTGTTGTGTTTCCCAGGGAGTAGGTGTACAAGCGATCGCCGACATTGTAAAAGATATCATTAGAAAGGGCATCGTAGGCGTCAGCCGGATCGAGGGTACGAATATTGAGGGTTGTTCCCATAGTAATTCGTTCGGGGTTTGTCTGGGAAGACGGAGAGTTGGTTTGAGTTGAACGAGGAGTACAGCTTACTGCCAAAAACCAGCACAAACAGAATAAACTGATCAGGTGTAAGATAGACTGACCTCGACGACGGGGAAACCATCCAGACTGAAGGGTTTGATTTAGAGATCTTGCAAACATTGGCTTTTTGATGTTCTCAATTCTGAACCTTCGATAATAGCGGATAAATGTCTCTGTCTTCTCTTGATCTACAGGCGACTTTACATCGTTTTTTGCGCCCGAGGGTAGGTGTAGAATTTTGATAATGGTTTTTAAGCGGGCGATCGCTGATGGGGTCTGGGTTTGCGGTCGATCTGAAAATAGAGGGGTGGGCGCATCCCTCTGTGTAAGGGTTTCAGCGTTTTTGACAGATTTGAGATGATCCGGTATTATAGTTTTAGTCGCACCTGGCGCAACTGCACCTCGAAAACTGAATATGGTAAGGGTTTCAGGATGCCGCTCTCGAAATAACCTATAATCCCTATTAGGGATTGAAACTATGACCTTGCCCATTGCTGCATACAACTTAGTGTAAAACTGCTCGAAATAACCTATAATCCCTATTAGGGATTGAAACATTGAGCAAATAGAGGGACAGAAAAGACAAGCAGACTCGAAATAACCTATAATCCCTATTAGGGATTGAAACAAGCGACAAGTCTATCTAGGGAAATCAATTCCACTCGAAATAATCTATAATCCCTATTAGGGATTGAAACACAGATGACCCTGAAGGCAGTAGGTGCAACCCAACTCGAAATAACCTATAATCCCTATTAGGGATTGAAACTAAAGAAACGTACTCAGAAATCAAAGCAGTTTGTTCTCGAAATAACCTATAATCCCTATTAGGGATTGAAACCTGATCGATGCCTTTGAAGAAATCGAAAAACGACTCGAAATAACCTATAATCCCTATTAGGGATTGAAACAAAAGATGTGATTTGTTTCCCTCTGTTCTGAAGGCTCGAAATAACCTATAATCCCTATTAGGGATTGAAACATTGCAAGCTGCATCAATTACCAGGGCTGCTAACTTCACCAAGCTCGAAATAACCTATAATCCCTATTAGGGATTGAAACTCTGAAATTTACGGATATGATGATTTATATTTACTCGAAATAACCTATAATCCCTATTAGGGATTGAAACCCCTTGCGGGGGTGGGATGGCACTTTCATTCGTCAGATCTCGAAATAACCTATAATCCCTATTAGGGATTGAAACTACTTCAATGAGTTCGCCTATATTGATATTAGTTCTCGAAATAACCTATAATCCCTATTAGGGATTGAAACAGACGTAGTTAGGAACGGATAATGAAAAATAATAACTCGAAATAACCTATAATCCCTATTAGGGATTGAAACGCTTAGATGCTCGTATATTAAATGCTGTTTGTAAGCCGCCTCGAAATAACCTATAATCCCTATTAGGGATTGAAACACCAACCGCAGACTTTAAAGCACCTTCTCTGAAAGAAATTCTCGAAATAACCTATAATCCCTATTAGGGATTGAAACTAGAAGCCCGTGTAAAGGGAGCCGAGGAGTTAGTAGAAACTCGAAATAACCTATAATCCCTATTAGGGATTGAAACTAAGCAACTGCCTTCAGATATGCGTGGCGACATTCTCGAAATAACCTATAATCCCTATTAGGGATTGAAACCATCCGCCATCTTCTTCGGCTTGATCTTCCCCCGCCTCGAAATAACCTATAATCCCTATTAGGGATTGAAACGTAAATATCGCTGCTTTCTCTTAAACATTCAGGACTCGAAATAACCTATAATCCCTATTAGGGATTGAAACAGAAAACAAAGTTCTAGCCCAGGCGATCACGATGCTTAAAACCACATATAACTAGAGCGCATGAGCTGAAGTTTTGTATTAATATTGTTGCTAAGTCGATGGATTACTCAGTTTAAAGATGGATGGATGAAACGAGCAGTGACAAAATCTTCATTCAATATTTAGAGCAAGAGCCAGAAACAAACGAACTTGCAAATCGGCCACAGTCAAATTAGTGGCTTAAAGAAGCCCTAGCCAAGTCTCAAGCGAGAGTTAAAGAATTAGAGTCTTTGGGCTAACTTAAAAAGCTTCACCAAATTCTTCACCAATTTTTACTCAATACTATCTGCAAATTTCCAGAAAACAGGGGTTTAAGAGACTATGATTTCAGTCTAAGCGACTAAAGTAGAGTCCCGTCTGACATCTTCAACTTGATCAATAAAAGCTTTAACCATCGCTAAGTCTGGGTGAGCATATCGTTTGTCAGTGAGGTGGTCGTAGGCTTCCCATTCTTGAGCGACTTCCCCATCGTACCAGACAAACCATTCTCGGTAGAGTTCCCCTTCATCGATATCGGGACACAAGGACAACCAATCATCTCCGGTATAGGTGTCAACGGTGTCCGCCACTAAATGCAACCAGGCGGTTTTAATACATTCTTCTATGTTGTTCTCGACGGTAGAGCGATCTTGGACTAGAGTTGGGGTCGGATTTTGATTGGTTTCCATCGGTTTTCTGTGACTCAATAACCTTACTCTACAAAAGGGTTGGGGGTAAGTGGAATCTGAGGTGTGACACTCCCGGAAGCGTGACATCTCACTTCCACCGACAATCTTTTCCAACCCTAATAAATAGATTAGTCGCCTTTTCCCCCGATAGACAGTTGACACACTGGCACAGGAAAATCGATTTTGAGAGTATTTTGACTTATTCAGTCCTGAGTGAACAGTTTTCTATAGAGATTGATCCTACAATATTAAAATGGAAATTGTTAACTTTACCTCTGTACAATCACCCGTTAAGGGGTTTTCATCGGAGAAAAGATCATGAAAGCTGTATTATCGCTGATTGTGATTTCTATACTGGGATTAGCTGGATTTCCAAAAACGGCTCAAGCTTCTTCTGCTTATGATATTGTCTGCGAATTTAAGTATAAAGTGGGAGAGGGATCTTGGGTTCATGATTCGAGTCAGGGAACAACTTGGGCGATCGCGAAGGCGAGACGGAGAAATTATCTAGAACGTCAGGAAGAAAAAGCCCAAGAAGCGGGTAAAAGTTTTGAGGTGATCTATATGTTCTGTCGTGATCCGTGGGGAAATAGCAGCGATGGTGATTAAGTATTGACTTATGCCTTTTTTAATGTTCACCGATCAGGAAATAGGTGGTCATTTCTCCTTTTCCTTTGATGGGAATAGAACCCCGTAAAGCAAACACAAATTGTTCTTTTAAGCGTTCGTAGACCTCGGATGTCACTTGAATTTGACCCGATACCCCGTTAGATTCCATTCGAGAAGCCACATTGACAGTATCCCCCCATAAATCATAGCTAAATTTGCTCAACCCAATCACACCTGCAACCACTGGCCCGGCATGAATCCCAATTCTTAGGAGAAAATTATTTCCGGTTTGCTGATTAAATAGAGTCAGATTAGTTTGCATATCAAGAGCCATTTTGGCGATCGCTTTTAGATGATCCGGATGATAAAGAGGTAAGCCCCCCACAACCATGTAAGCATCTCCAATTGTTTTGATTTTTTCTAAACCGTAGTGTTGGGAAAGTTGATCAAAATGGCTAAAAATACTATTAAGAATTTCTAGAATTTGAGCGGGAGTTGCTTCGGAGGAAAAATCGGTAAAGCCCACTAAATCAGCAAATAAAACACTAACATCCTGAAAATAGTCTGCAATAATTCCGGATTTTTTTTGTAACCGTTCAGCAATGGGTTGGGGCAGAATATTTAAAAGTAGTTTTTCGGTTTGTTCTTTTTGAGATTGTAATTCTTGTTGAGCTTGTTTTCGTTGAATCAAAGAACCGAGTTGAGTCGCTACGGCTTTAACCAGTTCTAAGGTTCGTTCTTGAGGTTTGCTTTTGGTTTGAGTAAAAAAGACTAACACTGCTAGCATCTGTTCTTCAGCTAAAATCGGCACCCCAAACCCTGATTGTAGACCAATCTTGGGTAATATTTCTGAATATAAATGAACTTCCGGTTTGCCCGTCGCCCACACTCGCCCGGGTAAGCCTTCATCGAGTGCAAAAGTTAAATCCAATCTATACTGTCTAAATGGAGTCGAATTGTGATCACTAATATGCCAAGTTTGACGACACTCTAATACATTTCCGTCATGACTCGGTATCCAAACCTCGCCATAATCCCAATCAATCGTTTGACAAACTGTTGCTAAAACCAGATTCAAAGCTGAGTCTACATCCACCGCTTCATTAATCGCTTGAGTGACTTTCAGAAGCAGTCGAATTTCAAGTTCTCTTTGTTTGGGTTCACTAATATCACGGACTGAACCAATCATCCGTATGGGCTGTCGATCAGTATCCCATTGAGCTTGTCCGCGAGTCAATACCCATTTATAACCACCATCGTTACAACGCAAACGATGTTCAACCGAATACAGCGGAATGATTTGTTGTAAATACTCCTGTAAGGTTGTTTCAACTTGTTTCCAGTCATCGGGATGAATGGCATCTTTCCAGGCTTGACTAAATTGAATATGATGGTCTTCGTAACCTAAAACATCCTTGAACCAAGACGAAAGAAACATATCATCTGTTTCAACTTTCCACTCCCAAATGCCATCTTGATTTCCTTGAAGTGCCAGTTGCCAACGTTCTTCACTTTCACGAAATTGTTGTTCGATAATTTGTCGGAGATTGATTTCTTTTTGAAGTTTGATATTTTGTTCGCTGAGTTGTAATTGTAGCGATCGCAACCGTAAATGATTTTCAATCCGAGCTAAAACTTCAGTGAGTTGAAAGGGTTTAGTAATATAGTCTACTCCCCCCATTTCAAAGGCTTTAACTTTATCAGAAGCATCGTCTAATGCACTCAAAAAAATAATCGGAATTTCCTGTGTTTCTGCTTGATCTTTGAGAATCCGACAAAAGTGATAGCCGTCCATTTCTGGCATCATAATATCGAGTAAAATCAAGTCAGGGGGACTCATCTGCACAGAGCGTAATGCTAAAACCCCACTCGGCGCAACTCGGACTTCATACCCCTGTGTTGTCAGCATCCGCGTCAACAGCGTCAGATTAATCGGGGTATCATCAACAACTAAAATACTTTTTTGAGGAGCAGAAGGCGACAAAGAGTTCATGAGCCTCTAGACACAGATCGATCAGTTTTCGGTTCAGTTAAAGCCAGTAACTGCTCATATTGATACCGATCCACTAAATATATTAAGGTATCGGCAACGGATGGATATTGGGAATGAATTTGCTCAATTAAGCTTTGCATTCGCTGGCTGCGTCCTTCAATGATAGCTTGATGAAATTGAGCTAACCACTCACTCGGTAATTTGGCCATATCCTGAGCAGTGAGTGTCCCCGAAAAAACACCGTGAGCAATCGGCGCCAGAGTAGACTCCTGACAAATGTAATGGACTTCTAAGTGTTGAGCAATGCGATCAAAAATATCTCGTTCTAAAAAGGGTTTGCGAAGAAAATCATCACACCCGACAGATAGAGCCATTGCTTTTTCTGTCTCTAGAATTCCGGCTGTAATCGCAATGATTGTTGTTTTTTCAATGTTCGGGTCAGAAGGTATAATGGTTTGCGATCGCGGCTCGGTTTTCCTCGCTGCTTCTAACTGACGAATTTGACGAGTTGCTTGATAACCATCCATGATCGGCATCCGTAAATCCATAAAAATCAGGTGGGGTTGCCAACTTGACCACAGTTTCACGGCTTCTTGACCCTCTTTTGCTCCTCGCACTTCAAAACCGACAGGGGTTAGCAATTCGATTAACAATTGGCGGTTATTCGGGCGGTCATCAACGATTAAAATCCGATAGCGGGGTTGGTTTGGTTCGAGTGCAATCACTCGCAGATGCTCGGAGGAAGGAGTGGAAATTTCATCTTCGCTAATCTCAACGGGAATCATAAATTGAAAGGTTGTTCCTTCTCCTAAGTCGCTATCAACGGTGATTTCTCCCCCCATCAAATGAATAAATTGCTGAGAGATTTTTAACCCTAAGCCTGTTCCTTCTTGGGCTTGTTGACCCGATGAGGTTTGCACAAAAGCTTGAAATAGTTGTTCGCATTCATGGGGAGCAATACCTACTCCGGTATCTTTCACTTCAAAGGATAGGGCATAAGTTCCCCCCGGTAAATGGGATGGAGGTATAGCTTCGAGATTAGACCAACGAGGGTAAACCCACAGAATAATCTCACCTGTGGGGGTAAACTTGATCGCATTACTGAGAAGATTAATTAAAATTTGGCGTAGTTTTGTCTCATCGGTGTAGATTAATGGAGGAATATCCGGATGACAGTCAAACTTTAATTCTAGGTTTTTATTGCTGGCTTTTTGGGTGAACATTCTCTCCAAACTTTCGAGGAGATTAAATAGATCAAATTGCCGCGGTTGCATTTTCATGCGTCCGGCTTCTATTTTAGATAAATCCAACACTTGATTAATCAAAGTCAGCAGATGTTGACCACTACTATGAATGACTTCTAGACTGTCTTGTTCATCGCCTGACAGATTTATACTGCGACTGAGCAGTTGGGAAAACCCTAAAATCGCGTTGAGGGGTGTTCGCAACTCATGGCTCATATTCGCAAGAAATGTGCTTTTGGAACGGTTAGCAGCTTCTGCGGTTTCTTTGGCTTGTCGGAGGGTGATTTCAAATTGTTGACGTTCGAGTTCGGCTTCGGTGCGAGTGGCGAATATTTTCATGATCATCTCGTGATCAAGATTGATTTCTAGCGGTGCAACATCCATGATATAAATTAAGCCGATTGATTCTCCGGTGGAATTGGCTAAGGGAATTCCCCAATAGCTTTCTACGCCCAATTGAGCCAAGAATAGATTGTCGGGGAAATATTGCATTATCTGGGCGGGGTGATAGCACCAACCTTGATTAATAACAGGTTTGCAGGGGGTGCCGCTGATATCATATTCGAGATTTTCTCTGAGACTATCCCCGTCCCAAAATGCCAAAGTTCGCAGTTTTTGTTTGGTTTCGTCTATCGCTTCTGCAATCACCGCATATTTGACTTTTAGCACTTGAGCGAGATATTGAACGCAGGTGCGAAAGAATTCTTCACCCGTTTTACAGGCGATTTCTTCAGAAAACAATTGTAGTGCTTCTTCTCGTTGTTTGTAGTCGCTAATATCTTGTAAGGTGCCATACAAACGAATAATTTGTCCAGCATCATCTTGCTGGACTTGAGTACGAGAAATCAGATGATGAATTGTATTATCTTGATCGAGAGTCCTAAACTCGATTTTTGAGGTGATTCCTTGTCTGAGGGCTTCAAAGGTGGCTTGTCTGACTCGGGAACGATCTTCGGGATGAATTCTTTGTTCGATCTGCTCTAAACTGGAAATCGGATCATCAGGATGAATCCCCGTCAGTTGATACATTTGTTCTGACCCCCAATATTTATGATCAATAAAATCCCATGACCATCCCCCGACTTTGGCAATGTGTTGAGTTTCGTTGAGTAAGGTTTCACTGCGACGTAATTCTTCTTCGGCTTGTTTTTGGGCAACTTCTGCAAAAATGCGATCGCTAATATCTTCTTGTATGCCAATAAAATGAGTTAAATTCCCTTCTTCATCGTGTACGGGAGAAATAGAAAGTTTATTCCAAAATAGTGTACCATCTTTGCGATAGTTACGGACAATGATGTTTGTTTCTCGACCTTCTGCGATACCCTTCCGCATTTCGATTAAAGTCGGTTGATCAATATCTGCTCCCTGCAAAAAGCGACAATTTTCTCCAATCACTTCATCAGCACGATACCCTGTCGTTCGTTCAAATCCTGAGTTCACATAGGTCAAAGGTTTATCAGTAAGTTGAGCATCGGCGATGACAATACCGTTTGAAGAAGCATCTACTGCTCGTTGTAGGAGTCGTAAATAAGCTTCGCTAGTGGTGCGAATAGTGATTTCTTGTTGGAGTTGGTGATTTTGATCTTTGAGTTGTTGTTTTAACTTTTGGTTGGTGAGATGGGTTTCGACTCGCGCTAAGACTTCTTCGATTTCAAAGGGTTTACTAATAAAATCAACACCTCCGACTCCAAAGGCTTTGACTTGATCAACGGTTCCATCTAGCGCACTGATAAATAAGATGGGAATGTTACAGGTTTTAGGATTGGCTTTTAAGTGTTTACAAACGGTATATCCATCTAAATCGGGCATCATCACATCTAATATGATTAAGTCGGGTTGACTCATATTAGCCGATAGTATCGCGTGTTTTCCGCTTTGAGTTTCTCTAATTTTATATCCATTTTTTTGGAGGATTTGCACCAGTAAAGTCAGATGATTCGTGTCATCATCCACAATTAAGATATCACCGGAACTTGACTTGATATCTTGCTCAAACGTTTGTTGTAAAGTTCGATAATTTCGCAGAGAAAGGGTAACGGTCGTGATTAATTTTTCTTGGGTGAGTTCAAGTTTGGTTTTATAGTCGTTAATATCATAGTTGAGAATAACTTGAGCTTCAGGAGCTTGTCCAGGATGACCTGTACGAAGGATAATCCGAGTGAGTGTATTGTTGAGAGTTTCTCGAACATATTTGACAAAATCTAAACCCGCTTCCTCGGTTTCCATGATCACATCGACGAACAAAATTGCGGTGTCTGGATGCTTGAGGATGAGTTGTTGTGCTTCCGTTGCACTATAGGCAGAAATAAAGTGTAGGGATTTTCCTTCAAAGGTAAATTGTTCTAAGGCGAGTTGCGTCACTTCATGGATAGAATGATCATCATCAACAATCATTATTTTCCACGTCTCTGTATCATCGGGGAGGGATGAAATTTCATCTTCTTCTTCGATAAAAATCATCTCCTCCTCTGCGGGGGAAGACTGGTTTGGTTGAGAATTAATATTTTTTGGCATACTTTCGGTGTTATTCCTGAACTTCTAGTGGTAAATTCAATATAAATTTTGTACCTTGGCTGACTTGACGATCACAGGAAATTTGACCCTGAAGTTTTTGCGTCACTAAATTGTAGATAATATGCAACCCTAAACCACTCCCACCCCTAGAGCGATCTGTTGTAAAGAATGGCTCAAAGATTTTATCGATATATTCTTCTGGAATACCACACCCATCATCTGCATAGCTAATTATTAGTCTATCATCTTGACAGTTGATGTCAAAGTCTAAACATCCTTTTTCTCCGGGTTGATAGCCATGTATGATTGAGTTGATGACTAAATTAGTGACGATTTGGGCAATTGCTCCTGGATAACTATTGATTTTAAGGTTTTCTTCTCCTCGAACTGTTAATTGATGTCCAGTTTTTTCAAGATGAGGACTGAGGCTAATAATTACTTTTTCAATATAGCTTTTTAAGTTAAATTCTTGCTTTTTCAAATGACTTTGATCCACAGAAACTTGCTTTAAACTTTGAACTAGATCTGCCGCTCGTTGTAAATTTTCGAGCAGGATTTGACTACTTCGTTTCACTCGAACAATATGATTCACAACTATCGATTTTTTGAGTTGATCTTGATTGACTTGAAATTCAAAGTTTTGGGCTTCATTATTGAGGGTTGAAGCTAGAGTCACTCCTATTCCTAGCGGGGTACTAATTTCGTGGGATAAACCCGCCACCAATCTTCCCAACGCTGCCATTTTTTCAGCTTCTATGAGTTGAGCTTGAGTCGTTTTTAAATGCTCTAACATTTGAGTGAGTTCTGCATTTTTTTCTTTTAACTGTTTTTGCAACTGATGTAAGCTTAAATGGGTTTTGACTCGCGATAACAGTTCGGGAATTCTAATGGGTTTTGTCAGGTAGTCAACAGCCCCAATTGAAAAGGCTTTCACCTGATCAAATACTTCCCCTAAAGCACTAATAAAAATAATTGGAATATCTTCAGTATGGGGATCGGCTTTGAGGCGACGACAAACTTCATAGCCGTTGATATCCGGCATCATAATATCAAGTAAAATCAGATCGGGACGTTCTTGCGCCGCCAAACTCAAAGCAGATAACCCATTCACTGCGGACTGGACTTGATATCCCTTTTCAGTTAAAATGGCAGTTAAGAGTAATAAGTTGTCTTCGATATCATCAACAATTAAAATTGATGCTTTTAGAGAATTCATTCCGTTCTACACAATAACTCTTTCAAGGGTTTAATTGATAAACCTAATTTTTTTTGCCGAATACACCCTCACCGACTCGATCCCATTTCTATTGATTGTAGGCGTTCAGGAACAACCACAGGACGACTCTCTCAACACTCCCCTGGTTAAACGAGGAAGGATTTTCAAGCCTAAGCAAATCGGTTCCTGAGAACTCTCAGAAATTGCTTTGTGTTCGTCACTGACAACCCTTAATCTTGCAGACCCTGCACCTATGGTAACTTAGATTAGCCAAAAAAAGAGGCTCGTTGTTGTATCCTCCTATAATCTTATTCAAGGGATATTTAACAAATAAGCTTTTATCGTTCAATTTCCACCCGGAATGTCGCTTCATTTAGAACTCGGTTGAGAGTCAATCCTAAACGTTCACAAACTTTCTGTATGGTGAAATATTCGGCTAAAATCTTAGTCGTGATCTAAACAATATTTTATGGATGATCAATAGACAACAGTTATCGTAATTATTCCATCGAACAGGTTTAACAGATGATGGAAATTTTTAAGCAGTTTTTTGTCAAGTTTGAGTATCTTTTTTTACCCCAAATGCACAAAGGTACGAAGGTTTATTCTTAGTGTTTTCTGTGTCGAGTGTGTTTTTATTCTTTCTTCTAAATAACCTAAATTAGCTCTTGATCTTTTGATGTTATTTTCGCTAAAATATGACTAGAAAATAGATTAAATATTTTCACAAAAATGTCACGATTCAATCGGAGTAATTGATAATGTCCATTAGAGAAATCCCAGTTCCAGTCACAGGAGAGATCGTTTTACCGAATGGAGAAGTTCTCGATATTAATCAGCTTCCAAATCTTGATAATGGTGAAACTTACGGAAGTATTTTAGAAGTTCGTGGGGTTGAAGATGCTGTAGCGACTGCAACTCCAGACTTTTTAATCAGTGCGGATGATTTCCCAAAATCAATTTATGGTTTGGGCGGAAATGACTTAATTATTGCTGGCATTCAATCGGCTTTTCTCTACGGAAATGAAGGACAAGATCAACTTCGGGGTGGGTTTGGTAATGATGTCCTTTTTGGGGGAAAAGATTCCGATCAATTAGAAGGTGAACAAGGCGATGATGTACTTTATGGCAACCAAGCAAATGATGCTTTAGCCGGAGATGCGGGAAACGATATACTCTTAGGTGGAGAAGGAGATGATGGATTGCGTGGGGGATATCTGGTCGATTTAGATTTTGGTGAAATTGACCAAGATGGAGATGATTTTCTCTCCGGAGGTGGGGGTGGCGATGATATGGCCGGAGGTCAAGGGAATGATTTTCTCTCTGGGGACTCCGGCAATGATGCCTTGGATGGGGAACAGGGAAATGATACTCTCGATGGCGGAGATGGCTTTGATAACCTGACGGGAAGGAGTGGCACTGACCTGATGGTTTTGAGTCCGAATAACGAAGGTTTTGACCGAATTAGCGATGCGCGAAGATGGCTCAGATTTGATCGGTTTGCGGGAGGGTTTGACCTTTGAGGATGTGTTGATTAGTCCAGTCGGTGAACGGGCGGAGCAGTTGGCTGACCAGTGGATTACCGCAAGGGGTTCTGCTGAATTTCTTACCACAGTTTCAGGCCCTCCTGAATTTGAGCCGATTGATTTTGATGTTACCGCTCTGCCAACAGATATCTTGATAGAAAATGCAAATACCGGGGAAGTATTAGCAATTTTGAGCAGTATTTCATTAGATGCTACTACGATTGAGGTCGTTCTCGATATTTCTCAGATTACCCAGGAGGATTTTTTAACTCTCTAACTAAAGACTATAGGGATGTTTGATTGGTAAAAAAGTAATCGAGATTATCCCCCCAGAATTGGGGGTTTGGGGGCAATATGGTAAACAATTAACCCGTATAAGCCCCCAGAATTGGGGGTTTGGGGGCAATATGGTTTATAACCTGTAAAGATTGTGGTTGATATTTTATGTTAATTGATGATTGAACTCGTAGTTCTCAAAAATTTACCCTAGAAAAGATTCTGCGGAGTATTCTGGAGAGGCAAAGAGATCTTCTGGGTATGCTAAACCTTCGACTTCAACAATTGTAAAAGATCTTTCAGGGTGAGAAGCTGAAAAAATTGAGTCTGCTAACTCCGATGAGCCGGGAGGAACGGCAATAATTTCACTGTCTCCGATATAGTTATCCGTAGGTAGGAAGTAGTTAGGTTCCCAGATAGATTTTTCAGGTTCTTCAAGCGAACTCATTAAATATTCTGTGCGAGTCTGAGTCTCGGATAACAGACTTTCTAAGGTTTCAGTATCTACACCTGTCAACGGATCAATACTGGCTTCTGCTGTCATGGGTAAACCATTTTTACGGTCTTCAAGTAGTGCTGTCAGTCGTGCTTCTTCTTGTAGACCTGTTTCGATAGATTCTTGAAGGAATTCACGGTTTCGAGTCTCTTTCCAAGTGATAAATTCTTCAAAGCTACTGACATGAGGAGCGCCGAAACGACTCCAATCTATGTTTATTTGATCCTCAATAGAGGTTTCTACATTTTGAGTCGCAGCAGAAATAGCAGAAGCAGCAAAACTTGAATAATAGTTATAGGTCGTTATAAGACTATCACCAGCTTCAATGTTACCAATCTGATCGACACCAGGAGTATAGTAAAAAGTATCATTTCCAGGACCTCCGTCTAAAAAATCAAAGCCACTATTTCCATCTAATGTATCGTTACCTAAATCTCCATATAGTCGGTCATTATCACTACCTCCTTTAAGATCATCATTCGCTTGACCACCAAAAAGGTCATCTCTCCCTCCTTCCCCGAACAGTTGATCGGCTCCATCATTTCCATAGAGTAAATCTATGCCATCGCCACCCTCTAATCTATCACCTCCACCGAATCCATACAGTTGATCATTTCCACTGAACCCTCTCATCGTATCGTTAGATGGAGAACCTGTGAGGTAATCATTTCCTCCTGTTCCATTATATGTTGGCATATTTCGTTACTCCTTTTCCACAAGATAAAAGCTTAATGACAAGTAACAGTCAACATCCTAGAGCTTCTGATGATTCGCTCTCGCTTTGACCTGTTGCGGTTCAGTGTAACAGCAATTTTTAATAAAAAACACCCAAAAATGATAAAAATAATTGTATTTTTTCGGCGGGTGTAGATTAGTTTAACTTATCAAATAAAGCGAATGTTAACATCAATATTTTTTGATTTTTTTGAACCAAACTTGTTATTTTATAAATCAACAAAACTTAGAATATCTACCTAGAATATCTACCGAAAGATAGAGGTAAATACTCTGAATATTTCACATGAGATTGAAGCTCGTTAAACCTGAAAAACTTGTGAAATGTATAGACCTTTTGTTGAATCTCACTCTTTTTTATTGTCTAACTAACCCCAAAGACCCGAAGATTTATTCTGGGTGTTCTTTGTGTCTTAGTGGTTTTATTCTTTCTATTTTTAAAAATTTAACAATACAGATGAAAGCAACTCAACGAAAGGAAATATTTTGGACTTGAAAACTATCCCTTCTCATTTTAACACTGTTTTGGCTGAGGTGATCAAAGAATTTGAGTGCAGCTAAATTTTAGATTGTATCGAAAAAAAATATCTTCCGCCAGCCCAAATGAAATCTTAAAACGAATGTTAAGAATTTTGCAAATCTCTGACAAATTTTTGAAGATGAAATAAGATCAAGGATAGAGGCAAGTAGAGAAAACAAAAGAAGACTCTACCCCGGAGACAATGCGTTAAACTAGATCGTGAAACCGCTCAGTTGTTTTTTTTCACCCAAGTCGCTCAGTAAACTATCGAAAACCATTAGCTTGTCAACATTTCCAGATTTAGAATCTGGCGTTCATTATCAACTCTTCAACAGAACTTTTATCTGAGGTAAAGATATGGTGAATCAAGTAACCAACATCGAAGAACTCGAAACCCTAATTTCCCGAGTCAAAGCAGCCCAACAAAAGTATGCTTCCTACACCCAAGAACAAGTAGACTACATATTTAAAAAAGCGGCTTTAGCCGCCAACGCAGCCCGAATTCCCCTCGCAAAAATGGCAGTCGAAGAAACGGGAATGGGTATCGTCGAAGACAAAGTGATTAAAAACCATTTTGCCTCAGAAATTATCTACAACAAATACAAAGCCGAAAAAACCTGCGGAATTATTGAAGAAGACAAATCTTTTGGCTTCCAACGCATCGCCGAACCCGTCGGAATTCTCGCCGGAATTGTCCCCACAACTAACCCAACTTCGACAGCAATTTTTAAAGCCTTAATTGCCCTAAAAACTCGTAACGGAATCATCTTTTCCCCTCACCCTCGCGCCCGCAATTGTACGAATGAAGCCGCCCGAATTGTGTTAAAAGCGGCGGTAGAAGCGGGGGCGCCCGATGATATTATTGGTTGGATTGACGAACCCACTGTTCCCCTCTCCCAAGCGTTGATGCAGCATTCTGATATTAAGCTGATTTTAGCCACAGGCGGGCCGGGGATGGTGAAAGCGGCTTATTCTTCGGGTAATCCTTCGTTGGGGGTTGGCGCTGGAAATACTCCGGCTTTAATTGATTCTTCTGCCCATATTAAAATGGCAGTTTCTTCAATTATTTTAAGTAAAACTTTCGACAACGGCATGATTTGCGCCAGCGAACAATCTGTTGTTGTTGTTGATGATGTTTATGATGAAGTCCGAGCCGAATTTGAAGCCCGAGGTGCTTATTTCCTAACCCCCGAAGAACGGGAACGTTTGGGCAAGAAAATCATCGTTAATGGACGCTTAAATGCGGAAATTGTGGGTCAACCCGTTGATAAAATTGCCGGACTCGCTGATATTACCCTCCCCGAAAATACCCGAGTTATTATTGGTGAAGCTGAAGAAATTAGTTCCAACGAACCTTTTGCCTATGAAAAACTCTCGCCTGTATTAGCAATGTATCGGGCGAAAGACTTTGAAGATGCGGTGGAAAAATCAGAAAAATTAGTACAATTTGGCGGACGCGGACATACAGCCGCCCTCTACACCGCGCCTTCAAATACTGACCATATTAAACGCTTTGAAAATGCCGTCGAAACTGCCCGAGTTTTGATTAATACGCCGTCTTCTCAAGGGGCAATTGGTGATATTTATAACTTCCGTTTAGACCCCTCTTTAACCCTCGGTTGCGGAAGTTGGGGCGGAAACTCAGTCAGTGAAAACGTCGAACCTCATCACCTGTTAAACATCAAAACCGTCGCCGAACGTCGGGAAAATATGTTATGGTTCCGTGTTCCTCCTAAAATTTATTTCAAATACGGCGCGTTAACTACAGCTATTCGCGAGTTAGCCGGGAAAAAACGGGCATTTATTGTGACCGACAAACCCCTTTATGAGTTAGGAGTAACGGCGATATTAGAGGAGGTTTTGGAGGAAATCGGACTCAAATATGATGTCTTTTATGATGTTGAACCTGATCCCTCTCTCGATACCGTGGAACGGGGATTAGTGTTGATGAATACTTTTCAACCGGATGTGATTATCGCCATTGGTGGGGGTTCTCCGATGGATGCCGCGAAAATTATGTGGTTGATGTACGAACATCCTGAAATCGAATTTGACGGCTTGGCGATGCGGTTTATGGATATCCGCAAACGGGTTTATGACCTGCCGCCTTTAGGGGAAAAAGCGATCATGGTTGCGATTCCGACAACCTCTGGAACGGGTTCGGAAGTCACTCCTTTTGCCGTTGTAACTGACCGTCGAAATGATATTAAATATCCTTTGGCGGACTATGCTTTGACCCCAAATATGGCGATTATTGACCCAGAATTGGTGTTAAATATGCCGAAGGGATTAACATCATTTGGTGGAGTGGATGCTTTAACTCACGCCCTAGAATCTTATGTCTCGGTATTGGCTTCTGAATATACCAACGGTTTGGCATTAGAAGCGATTCGGTTAATCTTTAAATATTTGCCTAGTTCCTATGAAAATGGGGCAAAAGATCCGAAAGCGCGAGAAAAAATGCACTATGCGTCTACAATGGCGGGGATGGCATTTGCTAACGGTTTCTTAGGCATTTGTCACTCGATGGCGCACCAATTGGGGGCGATGTTTCATGTGCCGCACGGGTTAGCAAATGCGCTGATGATTTGTCATGTGATTCGCTACAATGCGACCGATGCTCCGTTTAAACAAGCGACGTTCTCGCAGTACAAATATCCCAATGCAAAATGGCGTTATTCTCGGATTGCTGACTATTTGAATTTGGGCGGCGAAACGGAAGAAGAAAAGGTTGAGCGCTTGATTTTGGCAATCGAAGATTTGAAGCGTCAAGTCGGAATTCCAAGTGGAATTAAAGACGTGATCAAAGAAAGTGAAGCCGAATTTTTAGCAAAAGTTGATGAATTATCGGATCGTGCTTTTGACGATCAATGTACGGGTGCAAATCCCCGTTATCCTCTGATTAAAGACCTGAAGCAATTGTATCTTGATGCTTATTATGGTCATCCGTTAGTTGAAGTTCAACAAAATGGTAAAACAGGTATTCAACAAGAACCTGAAGTTGTGGCGACAAACTAATAGTTAGATTTCAATTTTGACCTCACCCTCCTAACCTCCCTCTCCTACGAGGAGATAGAGGAACTAAAACGAAGACTAAGCTAGGCTTCAAAGTCTCTCGTCACCCTTCTATAATATTTCCTGACACTCCTTTCCTTCTAGGAGAGGGGTTGGGGGTGAGGTTAAAATCTCAATGTTCGTCGCATAAAATGACTGATCAAATCAACAAGAATTGTCAGAGAAATAAACACAATTAAGGTGGCAAAAACACTGTTATAATCAAAACTACTCAGTTGTTCGGTGAGTAACCGACCCAACCCACCCGCACCCACTAAACCCACAATTACAGTCGCCCGAATACAGACTTCCCAACGATAGAGAATATAGGCAATAAATCGAGGGAGAGTCAAGGGTAAAACACCATATAAAAACACTTGAGGACGGGTGGCGCCCAACCCAGAAAGCGATCGCAAAGGACGCGGATCTAAATTTTCGGTAACTTCCGCCATTAACCGTCCTAAAATCCCCAAATTATGTAATCCTAAAGCAATGGCACCGGGTAAAATTCCGGGAAACAATATAAACAGAAAAATTAACGCCCAAATGGGTTCGGGAACTGCTCTAAAAAAGAGTAAAATAAACCGACTGAAAGTAAAAATTAGAGCGCTAAACTTTAAAAAGTTAGCATTTTGATTTTTAGTAAAATCAAATATTCCACCGGGTAAAAAAAAGTTATTTGCCGCCGGAAATGAGAGTAAAATCCCACCTAAACCTGCTATAATTATCGATAAAATGGATAGGGCGAGGGTTTGTTGGGATAAGATAAAGAGTTGTTGGAGTTGACTAAAATCGGGGGGAAACGCCTGTTTTAAAATTGAAATGAATAATTCCCAAGTTCGGGGCGAGTACAGTTTAGAAAAATCAGCATTAATCTCCCAAAAGGAAAATAGAATTAAAATCAGGGTAAAATAAGTGGATAGAGTAACAAAGGAAGGAAAATTATATTTTTTAATTTCTATATTTTCTGAGGTTTCGCTGTGATTTTGTTCAGTTTTTAACTGCAAAATGTTAATATCTAAACGAGAGGGCGCACCCAAACGATGACGCAGAGTTGAACTCCAAAGATCGGTTAATCCGGTTAAGATTACTAATGCAATTAATAGTGTCCAAACTTGATGGTAACGCAAGGATTGAAGGCTGAGTAAGATTTGATAGCCTAATCCTCCCGCCCCGATAATTCCTAACAAAGTCGCTGAACGGATAGAACATTCAAATCTATAAAAGGTGTATGATAAAAGGTTGAGGAAGGCTTGGGGAAATAGGCTATAAAGAAAGGCGTTCAGTGGAGAAACACCACTGCTTAAAAGGGCGGTTAAAGCTTGGCGTGGGGTTTCATCTAATATATCTGAAAAAACTTTGGCGGTAATGGTACCAAATGGAATCGCGATCGCCAAAATAGCAACCAGGGGATCGAGTCCAAAGATATTCACAAAAAATAAGCCCCAAATGGCTTCGTGAATGGAACGAGGAATAGCTAAAAGCGATCGTATAAATAACCAAGGGGTTCCGAAAAGTTGAGGCGAAAGCGATCGCCACCAAATTTCTGAGGAAAATAAACCGCCAATTAAACCAATTAAAATACTAAAAACGGTTCCACAAACTGCAAAGCTTAAAGTTTTTAAACTGGCTTCTAGAGTAAGTTTAATAAATTCTGGGCTAAGTTCGGGAGATAAAGCAGCACTGAGGAATTGTTGAACTAAGGTTAACCCGCCTAAATTGACTAATTTTTGTTGAAAAACTCCCGCAGTTTGTAATGACCAAATTAAAGATATAATTGTAATAATTAGCCAAAAAGTTTTCCAGTTTAGGAAAGAGGGACATCTGATTTTAGCCGTTGAATTCATTTGATATGGGACGTAAATTTAGATATTTTTATGATAAAATAGAGTGAGTTTAAATGGGATCGGTATATAATTTATCAATTAAAGAGTCCGTTAAGGTGTCCGCCGGAAGATCAAAGAAAATTTTCCCAGATTTTAAACCAATAATCCGCTGATAATGACTGCGAGCAAATTCAATGGCGTGTAGACTGGTAATGAGGGTTTTTTTGTTGTGTTGACTGAGTTGATGCAGTAAATCTATAATTTCAAAGGAGCGTTGGGGATCGAGGCTAGAAATCGGTTCATCGGCTAAAATTGCGGTGGGATTTTGTACTAAAACTCTCGCGATCGCCACCCGTTGCTGTTGACCTCCAGAGAGGTGATCAGTGCGTTCAAAGAGTTTTTCGGGAATTCCGACCTGTTGAAGTGCTTGGGTTGCGGTTTGAATTTCTAAGGGATAAATCAGCGAAAGAGCGGCTTTGAAAAATGACCAACGCCCCAAATGACCTGCATTAATATTATGAATGACTCGCAGATTATCAACGAGATTAAATTGTTGGTAAATGGTGCCGATTTGTTGTTGAATTTGACGGCGTAATTTGGGTCGCAGAGTTCGGAAATTACGACCGAGTATCCAAACTTCACCTTGACTCGGAATAATTGTACCGTTTAGTAAACTCAGCAGGGTACTTTTTCCCGCACCAGAAGATCCAACTAATGCAACTTGTTCCCCTGCTTTAATTTTGAGGTTAATATCGGTTAAAGACTGAATTTTTTCAAAGCGGTGAGAGACATTTTTAAGTTCAAAAATCGGCAAATTTTGCATCAGAAAAATAGGAAACTGAATTTAAAAACTGAAATCAACTTTCACCGTTTTTCCAGTTTCTTGATTATAAAGTGTGAGTTCCATAACCCCATTAAATCGTTCGGCTCTTTCCACAACCCAAGCGGTCTGAACCAGAGCATTAACTTGGTCTGGATTGGGCATAATCACTTCCGTACCTGACTGAGCTTTTAAGATAATCAATGTTCCCAAATTGGTAGACAATTGAAACCCTATTCTTTCAGTGTCAATAGCCGATCGTGAATAGTTACAATTAAAGAGTTGAAAGCTATAATCATCAGTCCCAGATTCATCAATTTGGCAGGATACAGCTGATGATTGTGCAATTACTGGAGTGACTAATTCAGTCCCTATAAAAAAGAACAACGACAGAAATATAAATTTGAGCATGGTATTGATCCAAAGATTTAAAGTAGATTTTTAATCCATTGATCCCTCGCTTTTTATAAATTATTTATAAGCCAAAAGTTTATCCTAAATTCTATTGGATCAAAACGCCGTGCAAATTATTACTTAATTTTACCAATTTCTCGCCCTACTTCTTCAATTTGAGTATAGTTTGAGTTTTGAGTTGTAATAAACTGACCTGCACTGAACAAATCTAGGATTTCCTTTTCCTCTGGCACATTGGGATCGAGACTAATAAAAGCCTCTTGTACCTTTTGAATGAAGTCTGCGCCGTATTGTTCCTTAACTTGGGGATGAATTACCCAATGGTAATCATAATAGGCAGGTGTACGCCAAATCACCTCAACCTGATCTAAGTTTATCGCATTTTCTTCAACTCGTTTTTCCCAGACCTTTTCATTGACTGCACCCACTTGATAAGTTCCAGCTTCGACCAGTTTAATGGTTTTATCGTGATCGCCAGAAAAACCCGGTTCACCTTGAAAATCTTCTAAATTTACTCCCGCTTTTTTGAGGAAATATTGGGGCATTAATCGCCCAGAAGTTGAAGATTCACTCCCGAAAGTAAAAGTTTTTTGCTTGAGTTTTTGCAGTTCAAAACTATCATTTAAAGGAGTCAATTCACTGGATTTATTCGCAATGAATAGACTATGAAACTGTTGATCAATATCTCGTTGGGCGATGGCTTCTGCTCCCGGAACTTGTAGACGGGCTTGAACTCCCGTTAAACCGCCAAACCAAACTAATTCTAAGTCCCCAACTTTAAAAGCAGTTACTGCTGCGACATAATCTGTGACGGGTTTATATTCAACAGGAACGTCTAGTTTTTCTTCTAAATAGGTCGCGAGTTTTTCATACTTTCGCTGTAATTCTTCGGGATCTTGGTCAGGAATTGCACCAATAACTAACGGTTCTTCCGTTTTCTGTGTTGAAGTTTGAGAAGAACAAGTTGCTAAAGGCAGAATTAAGACAACAATTCCTAAAATAAAAAGTTTTTTGAACATCAGTGAATCAGGTAGAGTTATGCAACCCAGGTTGAAATTATTTTATTATACTCAAATTTTCATAAATGATCAACTGAGAGTAGAACTTTCTGGCTTTCTAAAAATCATCAAATGTTGTTGAGGTAAAATATCGCTTGTTTCTTGCCAAACTAAACCCACGGCTTGCATTTCTTTTTTTACTTGCTTTTCACTCATTTTATGTAAGCCTTTGATCATAATCATAGGGTTTTCTTTACGATATTCTACCAAAACAACCCGTCCTCCGGGTTTAAGAGCTTGAACAATTCCCTGCATCATTTCTCGGGGATATTCAAATTCGTGATAAGCATCAACCATTAAAGCCATATCAACCGTAGATTCCGGTAAATTCGGGTTGTCAATTTGCCCTAAAATTGTTTCAATATTGGTAATATTTTCTTGGTCGATCACAAAATTCATTAACTCTAACATTTCCGGTTGAACATCAACAGACAAGACCTTACCTTCGGGAACTAACGGACTAATTCTAAAGGTAAAATAACCCGTACCCGCACCAAGATCGGCTACAATATCAGTGGGTTTAAAATCAAGAGCGGTAATCGCTTTTTCAGGTGCTTCTGAGGTCGTGCGACTCGGACGTTCTAACCAAGCCGCCCCCTCATGTCCCATAACTTGAGCAATTTCTCGACCCATATAAAACTTACCAATTCCATCGGGACTGTGAACAAATCGTTCCTGATAAACGTCATCAGAATGCGTAACAGAGACAGACTCCAACACAGTACAAGCGTTGAGTCCGATGGCGAACAGAACCGAGAGGAAAATGAGCGTGACTCGATGAAAAAGTTGACTGAAAATTTGCATGATAATAAGTAACTCAATTGAGGTAATCTTAACTTATTGTATAAGAGGATAAGGATTAATGCGTCAAGAACATAATAAACTCGTGCGTGATCTCATTCCCGAAATTATTTGCCAAGCAGGTCATCAGTGCGATACCATTATCCTTTCTGAAAGTGAATATCGTCAAGCATTGCGTGATAAACTTCTAGAAGAAGCCCAAGAAGCAGTAACCGCGAATGAAGAAGATTTAATTGAGGAGTTGGCGGATTTATTGGATGTGATTGATGCTTTGATTGAGAGTCATAATATTAATCAAGAATCAATTTTATTAACTCGCGACCAAAAACGTGCGGAAAAGGGCGGATTTACCCAGAAAATAAAATTACTATGGACTGAGGAACAATCGGGTTAATTAAATCAATTTCAGAAGGTTTAGCATCAGTGAATTGGGATAGAGAATTGATTACTCGTCCCATCGGTTTTGATGGTTCAGCAAACCCGATTGATTTTGAAACCGCTTTATAAGGCGGAAAATGGGGATATATCAAAAATCCTTTGAAGTAATTTAATGCGATTAAATTTATCAACCACAGGGTGCAACAGAGTTAGAAGTCAGAACCAGAAATTTGATTTTTTATCAACTAGCATTTGATCCAAAACTAGGATTTATAATTGTCGGTGTTATTCCTAATTTTTTTATTAACAATTAACAGTAACCCATTCATTAAAACAGAATTAAATATTGGGATATGATTCGATTAAAGCTAAACTTAAGTTCGTCAAATTTGATAACCGATTAAATGAAATGAAATTTAAAGATATTGACAAGCATTGGACAAAAGACTGTATTCTCGAACTTGCTAAACGTAATTTAGTGAGTGGTTATCCAGATAGAACCTTTCGCCCTGAAAAAGACATTACTCGCGCTGAATTTGCCGTGTTGATGTGTAATATCTTTCCAGATGCTCAAGTCAGACGTCAACCGATTAAATTTAAAGATGTTGCTGATAACTATTGGGCATATAACGCTATTAAAACCGCTTCAGAAAAAGCATTTTTTGCTGGCTATCCAGACGGAACTTTTCGACCCACACAGAACATTACTCGAGTTCAAGCTATATCTGTTTTAGGTGCTTATCTGCAATATGTTTCTTTCTCCGATGTTGAGAGAATGCTGGATAAAATTTTTATTGATTCGGCCTTAATTCCCAACTACGCGACAGCCTATGTAGCCGAGGCAATTCGAGCCGCAATTATTGTAAATTATCCCGATATTAAAGAATTTAGACCCAATGAAAACGCGACCCGAGGAGAAGTTGCTGCATTACTTTGTCGGGTTTTAAATTTGGGCGGCGTTCCTCTTGAATCTATTGTCGGTTTGGATATCAAACCAATGGAAATTCGCCCCTTACCCGGTCAACTCGATACTCTGGCTACCTTTAATAGTAATAGCCCTGAATTGTTCCTCACAGAAGGTATTTTACTCTCCACATTTCCCCCGAATAACAAACAAGTTCCAGAAGCTCATCTTAACTTTCCCTTTGCCGGGAGATTTGATATTTTTTCTCATCATATTACCCGAGCAGAAACAAAGTCAGAAACCCATCCTTTCTATCAAGGAATTATTCTGTATAATCCAACCGATAATCCCATTCAGATTAAAATCTTAGCGGCAGCGAGTTATCTCAGTACACCCGATGCGCCCTATATTAACTTACCTGAACAGCGAGAAAATCCCCAAGGAACGGTTTATTCTGGGCCAGGAAGTCGCACAATGAATGAGGTTCTACGCGGCGGTCAACAGGATATTTTTCCAGAAGAATTAATCCTTGAACCCGGACAGTATCAAATGCTGATGAATTTACCAATTCCTGTTCCCGGTTTTCCCGCTTCAAATGGTCGTTCAACGATGATGCGTTTATCTACAACAGGTCGGGTTTATGTAGCAGATTTAGTCCAAAAAGCCGCTTTAAATTCCGATAAAACCTATCGTCCTCCAACGTTATCGGAATGGATTGAACTATTAAATAATAAAGGACTTGCTGAACCGCGTGATGCCACTCCGACTCCCCTCGAACCCGAAGTAACTTTACCCATTGTTTTTAGTCGGGTTGCGGGTGTCTCTCAAGGTACGCAATGGCAAGCTGAAATTAGCGATAATTCCGAATCAAATCTTCTCAGTATTCCTCAACCCGGACAAGCTTTTTATTATGTGATCGGAACCCTTCATAAAATTACACTCGGCACCCAACAAATTCAAAGCGCTAAAATGTTAGTTCGGTATCCAGATACAGCTTATTTTGCTCATGCAAATTATGGAATTGAGTACAAAATAGGTTTCACGTTATATAATGAGTTTAGTCAATATCAAACGGTTCAGATTCTCTTTTCCTCTCCTTTAAAAAATGATCAAGCCGATCGCTTTCAAAATCAGCTACTCTTTCTAAAATATCCCTCGGACTCTACTTTTTTTCGGGGGACCGTTAAAGTTAGCTATGATAATCAAGTAGGCGATTCTCAAACTCGCTATATTCATCTGACACAACGACGTGGACAACTCGGTCAACCCCTAGTAACATTCTCCATGTCTGCGAACTCACGTCAACGGGTTGAGATTAATTTTCTCTATCCACCCGACTCAACACCTCCCCAAGTTATTACCATTCAAAATGAGCCGATCTAAACCCCATCTTGCAGTAACATTAGGCGATCCGGCTGGAATAGGCCCAGAAGTTATTTTAAAAGCTTTAGCCGATAAAAGTTTAACTTCTAAATGTGAGATTACCTTAATAGGTCATCGCCAAATTTTACAACAAACCTATAAAAAACTAAAGTCTATATCCTCAGATTTAGCCCATCCCGATGATTTTAATTTATTAGAAATTGAACAAAATGAACACCTCGATAAAATTACACCTGGAAGCGGAAATCTTGCCAGTGGTGCGGCGAGTTTTGCTTATTTAGAAACAGCAATTACCCAAACCTTAGCCGGAAAATTTCACGCCATTGTCACCGCACCCATCGCGAAAACCCACTGGAAAGCCGCAGGACATCACTATCCGGGTCAAACGGAATTACTCGCCGAAAAAGCAGGAATTAAGCGGTTTGGGATGTTATTTGTCGCCAAATCTCCTCAAACCAATTGGACTCTCCGCACCCTTTTAGCCACGACTCACATTCCTTTATCTGAAGTTCCGACAACTTTAACCCCCGAACTTTTGAGCTTAAAATTAGACTTGCTGATTGAATGTTTAGCAGAAGATTTTGGGATAAAAAATCCTAAAATTGCCGTTGCAGGTTTAAACCCTCATAGCGGGGAAAATGGACAGTTAGGGACGGAAGAAAAAGACTGGATTATTGACTGGATTAAACAGCAAACTGTTCGCTATCCCCAACTTCAATTAGACGGCCCAATTCCGCCCGATACGCTGTGGGTAAAACCGGGTCAAGCTTGGTATAATTCGGCGAAAAATGCCCACGATGCCTATCTCGCGCTTTACCACGATCAAGGTTTAATTCCGGTTAAATTAATGGCATTTGATCGGGCGGTTAATACAACCATTGGTTTACCTTTTATTCGCACGTCTCCCGATCATGGTACGGCTTTTGATATCGTTGGAAAAGGAATAGCAGATGCTTCGAGTATGAAAGCGGCGTTGCAATTTGCGACCGAATTAGCAAATCAAAGATTAAAGAACATTAGCAGTTAGTTTCACAATTTACCCTTGATAATTACCCAGGATTTATGATGAATACGACCCAACTTAATCACAGCGAAAGTTTACCCCTTGTTGTACAATTACACCCGGTAATTGAGATGACAGATGAACAATTTTTTGAATTTTGTCAAATTAATCGAGAGTTACGCATTGAACGAACCGCTCACGGAGAATTGGTGATTATGTCACCCACAGGGTCAGAAACGGGAGAACGCAACTTTAGCTTAATTGTACAGTTAGGAATTTGGGTTGAACGGGATGGAACGGGAGTCGGGTTTGATTCTAGTTCCGGTTTTACCCTTCCAAATGGTGCAGTGCGATCGCCCGATGCGGCTTGGATTAAAAAATCTCGTTGGGAAGGGATTTCTTCAGAACAACGTCAAAAATTTGCTCCCATTTGTCCGGATTTTGTGGTTGAATTGCGTTCGGTTTCTGATCGTTTAAAAATCTTACAAGAAAAGATGCAAGAGTACATCAAAAATGGTGCTTTATTAGGATGGTTAATTGATCCGATTCAAAAACAAGTTTATATTTACCGTCCCGAAGTGGAAATGGAATGTTTGGAAAATCCCGCAACTCTTAGCGGCGATCCGGTGTTGTCGGGATTTATTTTAGATTTAAACAAAATTTGTTCAGGAATTAGTGAGACTGAAACCTAAACCCAAAAGAGGATCTTAGTCCGACCCAAGTCACAAGTACAATCGCTAGATTTAAGGCTACATTTTCCCAATTCCAAACTCCATTAATGCTACTGGCTAACACCCCTTCGATCAGAAAAGCTGGAAGTACGACACCGCCTAAAATTAACAGGATATAAAACCAAAAATTCCCTCGATAAATTGTAGAAATCAAGGTTAAAATCAGTCCGAGAGGGATGAAAATTAGTCCATGATATAAAAATAAATATAACTGATTATTTTGTGGGTTTAGAGGCATTTTCTCTCCTAGAATAGATGAAAAAATAGACCAAAATAATGCGGCTTCAGGGGTAAACTTGATTGTGTAAAAGTTATCGATACTATCTAGATATAGATTAAATTCAGAGCCTGTGTAGCTGATAATAATATGATGAGTTTTCGGTTTTAAAAATACATCAAAAATCTCAATTTCTGGTTTTGATCCATTCTCTCCAGTTATCGGGTTTCGCAAACGTACTCGTAATTCTGAACCAGACTGAGCGATCATAAAATTTCGATGGACTGCATCTTTGGAAATTGTTAAAATCCGAGCGCGGTCATTTTGGGTTAAGTTGGAAGTTGTAATTTGGGTACTCAGGGTAAATTCAGAGGTTTGTCGAATTTTTTCTGTTAATGGCTTGACGGGTTCTGTTGTTTTTAAAGCGTGATTTTTTTTCAGAAAAATACCTTGTTCATTAATCTCTGTTGAAGGAGTTTCTATCCACTCTAAATTGGGTAAATTTCCAGTTTGATCGGAGTAGTTATTCTTTAATTCTGAAAAATCATAATCAGCAATTAACGAGTCGGCGATCGCGTTACAGGAATTTTCTTCAGATAAAAGTTGAGAAACTTGATCTTTAGATATAGCTTGATTAGAAATACAAAGTTGAGTAATTTGACCTTCCCAACTGCGATCACCTGTTAATTCATCACCGATAATCAAAGGAAAACTATTATCCCAATTATTCAGTTGAGTAGCGGTTTGTAAGTTCCATAATAACCCACTCACTAGAATTACATAGCCAATTAATAATAACGTTAAACTCGGGAGGGAAAGCAATGGTCGAAAGAAGCGATATAGAGAACCCAGAAAAGTGATCGGTATTTCTTCAAGCTGATCTCTAATCGCATAAAAACTTAAACTTCCTAAAAAACCACTGATACTATTAGAAAAAAGATCGACTGAAGTGGGCGCACGAGAAGGTAAAAAAACTTGAGAAAACTCAACGGATGATGATAAAATTAGACTACACAGAAAAACAATAACCATACTCTCAGAGCGATTCAACTTTTTTCCATCGATTAAAGCCGCCAAACTAAAGCCAAAAGGAACAAAAAGTAATAGATTTGCAAATAAATCCGTCCAACTACTATGCTTAGTAAAGCGATCAATAATAAAATCTAAAGATAGGTTATCCGGAAAAACAAAGTTAAACGGTAAAAGTGTTGTGAATAAAATCAGCAATATACTCACCAGAAAAATTGCACCTGCGGCGGTTTCCAGTAAAGTTAACAAATTATTCTCTGAATCGTTATTTTTCATTTATTTTTTAGAAGTGATGAACGACTATTAATACTTAAGTAATCCTGTTTTACCTAGCCACAAAAAGATTATCATTTAGGCATAGCGATCACATTTTTCGCCTGCCATTTGCCGCCAGCGTAACAATCTTTCAAGGGTTGAATCTGATCGCCCAAGTTTTGTAAAAAAGCCCACATGGGCATCGATATCCAAGAAAATGTCACCCAGTTTCAAACAGTCTACTAACGCTTGCTGGACAAACAATTCATTCACGCCCAGGCTAGAATCAGGATTTGATGTACCCGAATTAAATCTAAGTCCTGCACCCACGTCTTGCTCAATTATAACGTCACGATTTCGTATTTCCAAATGGGCTAAACGGCGAAGTCTGCAAAATGACTGAGGTTGACTCCATTGTGGGAGCAAATGTGTAGGAATAATCCGGAAACTATACCCCAAAAAATCACGGAGAAGATGACGAAAATTGACAGTATTCATGGTTTAAACTCGGGCAACAAAGTTATTAAATGTTGTACCCATATCATCGCCTCCCCATTCCCAATTTGCCACAATGCCAACCCGACGAATTAGTAACGGTTGTTTTAACTTCGGATAAATATCAGTTAAAGCCCGATAGAGAACAGGTTCATGATCAATAAAAGCTGTATAATTCATCCCATCAAATACAACTCGCAACGTATGAGTTACGCCCCAATTAACCCGACTCCCCACATTTGTCCAAACTGCATCATAAACATCCTCAAATCCATTAATACAAAAAAACGACGAAATCGAAGATCCGGCATAACTCGCACTTAACCCATTCGCCACAATCATATAGTTATTTTGATCTTGCCAAAAAATAAATCCGCCTCGTCCTTCCGTTTTCTTATTTTTATACAGTTTAGGAGGAGTAATATCCGCCTGTATATCTGCAAACAACGCATCATCCCAGTCAATTGTATAAGCGGTTCTACCCGGATTCGGATTTTGCCAACTCGCTTGTACTTTTGCCCGACCTTTTCCGGTCAGTTTGATCACTCCTTTGCCAAATTCTTTTTGCCAAACTTTATTCCCTGTCGTTGTTTTTTTTGTGGTCAATTCTTGGGCTAAACCTTCAAATTCTTCTTCAACAATTACCTCTTTTCCCTTCTCCATCCAAGGCGAATCTAAGTCAATTTCTATTGGAATAGGAATACTACGCGGATGAACTTCAAAGTCACGAAAATAAAGCTGATCATTCGGCTTTTCTGCTCCTAAACCTACACCTGTTGCCTCTTGAAATCGGGAGTCTTTAAAGAAAGTGTCAAAGATCAAGTGACCATTGAGATAAAGATTAAAAGTATTACCGTCATCCAAAATTTGGACTGAATAAATTTGATTAGGGTTTAAATATAAAGCATTACTAACTGCAATACTATTCCAACTGCCTTCTTGCTTAATTTGGAGTTGACATTGAGTTTCACTTAGCCACAAACCCCAGAGATTTTCTTGATCTTGTATACGCCACAAAATGGCAACGGGTGTTATAATTTCTGAAGTTTCAATTAAAGTATGAATTAGTCCACTGGTTTTACGAGGATTTAAAACAGCAAAACTCTCTGCTTGAATGGCGATCACGCCTTGAGAAGATAACTGAAAATCCCCTTGAAAAACCTGCCATTTGCCGCCAACTTCTGCGAACTTCCGATTGAGTGAACCTTTACCCCCTAAGCGATCGGCCCCATGAGCAGTACCGTACCAGGTTGCAAAGGTTGGAATTTCCGCAATTTGCGTCCCATAAACTCGGGTATCGATACTAAAGCCAATTTGCCCTAAAACGCTTTGATAGATAGCCGCATAGACGGTTTCATCGGTGTTAAAGGGATCGATCGCTAAAGGACGCAAATCGGGATAAGCCGTCAGCCCTAAAGCATTGGGGACAGAGGCAGCGTAGTAAGCGGCTCCTTTTTCTCGTAAAATAACCACATAGTAAACTTGCAGGTTTTGCAAGCCTTTAAAAGCAGACTGAAGATTTTCACCCACCCGAGTCCAAAGTTCACCATTTTCAGGGCCAGTCGCATCAACGATAAAGGCATTTCCCTCACGCACCGGATCACCCGGAACCGCACTGGAAAACCACCCCAGCGCCAAATTTTCATCTAGACGCGGTTGTTGAAACTGTTGAGGGGTGTTATTCGCCCAATATTGCCATCGCCGCCACATTCGTTGTTTGTAGGGGCTTGCAGCCAAACCTAACAACTGTTGGATGGGGGCGCGTGAACCACTCCCGGCGACCCAACGCAATGATCGTTGCAGGAGAGACGGGTGAATATAGCCTGTTTGCAAGGTGTTTTGACCGTTCAGCATAAACACCGCTAGGGTCAAACCATTGCAGCGACGGTAAGGGCCATAAGCAATTCCTTGACGTCCCCAACCGGGTTGAACTAAAAAAGGCAGACGCAAAGCCTCGTTATCAATTGCGATCGCGCTTTCTGCATCGCTTCCCTGACGCTTTACCCCACTCGGAGATAGAGTTCCAATGGTTTGACCTGCCAAACGTTGATCACAATAGGAGTCTGTTATTGCCTCTTTAACGGTGATTAATGGGTCTACTTTTTTCATTTTTGAACTCAATTTTTGATACTCCAAAATTGATTAATTTAATTTTTGTGAGGTCATTTTAGACGGGTGAAAAAGTTCGTGGTCTTGAAAAAAATAATGTTAGATGAACTCAAGCGAAGTGCCACTCGGTAAGTCCAAATTCCGAGCGAGTCACAGCCTTTTATGGGAACTGCTAATGTTGACGGCTGATTAATAAAAGCAATTTTCACAATTTTTACTCCTGGTTTTTCCAATAGATCGGAGTGAAATTTACTCTGATTAGCCTTTGAGCTTTAAACTTTTTTAGTCTTTTTTAGAATAATTAAACTCTTTGAATTCTAAAACCAGATCATTGAATCCACGCCCAATACACTTTTAAACTTAAAATTTGTAACTTTAAAAACATTCTAAAAAGTTTTTGGTATTAATATTAACCGTAATACAACCCTTCTTAAAAAACAATCATTCAATCACACTTTGATAAAATCTTTACAATTTGCGGCTTCTTCGCCTATTCATCTTTACAAACCAAGGTGTTATGTAAAGTTGCAGCTTATATTTGTCTAGACATCTTCACTTTTCTGTTTAAACAGGAGGAAGTTCGGTTTGAGTCACCTGTTCTTGGGAGGCAAAATAATAGGGCCAAAGGCGATCACAAAAGAATAAAGTTCCCGAACCGACACAAATCGGAATTGCCAGTAAATTCAAAAATGGAATGGTAATTAACCCAAAGCAAACCAAAGCAAAACTCCCACTCGCAGGTAAAGCTAACCGAATCATTTTCAACTTTTCTCGAAACTTTAACCGTCGCCGTTCTAAAGGGGCATCTAAAAAGTCCAGACAAACCACAGTTGTCGCTAGTGAAACCCCTCCAATTGTAAATAAAATTGAGCCATAAACAGGCAAAAAATTAAGCAGCAACAACGGTAATCCAAATACCAACTGTAAAACTAATTTTTTTAATTCAAACAAAATCGCCCGTCCGATATCTTGAAAAATACTGGTGAAACTATTGGGGGGAAGAACTGCGGGTTTACCTGTTCTTAATTCTTCCAATTTTTCTGACAATTGACCATACCAAGGCGCACCCAAAATCCCACCAAATTGCAGTAATAGAAACCCAATTACAAACAATAAAGCCGTCACTAAAACAACTCGAAGTAACCAACCCAAAATCACCGCAGATACATCTAAATACCGCAGCCATGTCGGTAAATTTGTCACCCAAGTATCAATCTGGTTGTCTAAATTAGAAACGAGAACCTCAATCCCATTCAAGCCCGGAAATAGTAACCCCACATACAGGAGAATTCCGACAATAATATTAATCACTACGGGAACAATCACATACCCCCAGAGTTTAGGCGTTCGGATAAACAAACCCAAAGCTCTAAAGGGGTAAGTGAAACCAGAAATTAATCCTACTGGTGCATGAAGAAGCGAGGGGGGTTGTTTTGATTTTTGCGAGTTCATGGTCAATTAAAAACTAAAATTAAACTCGGACAACCCAACCGTGAGAATCTTCACATTTAGCAGTTTTAATATCTTCCAATTTTTGACCCACAGCATGACTATACTTAAATTCAGCAACTGTTGGTAAAGTTAAATCTCGTCCTTGATAATTAATGGTTGAAATTGGAGCAATGGTTGCTGCCGTACCCATCCCAAAAGCTTCCATCAAAATACCACGATCATAAGCCTCAGCAATTTCATCAATAGAAACCAATCTTTCTTCAACTGTAACCCCCATATCTCTAAACAACGTTAACACACTATTACGGGTAATTCCATTTAAAATCGTTCCGGTTAATTTAGGAGTCACCACAACATTATCAATCACAAATGCCAAATTCATCGTACCGCATTCTTCAATATATTTATGATGAATGGCATCTAACCAAATCACATTATCATATCCTTTAGCTTTCGCTTCTTGATCTGCTAATAAACTCGCTGCATAATTTCCCGCGACTTTCGCCGCACCTGTTCCCCCTTCACAAGCGCGAACATATTGATCTGAGACGATTAATTTAACAGGTTGAGAATAGTAAGCACCAACTGGACAAGTAATAATAAAAAATTTGTAACTGTCAGATGGCTTTAAACCAATCAATTCATCCGCAGCAAAATAAATTGGTCGGATATATAAACTTCCTTCTCCCGAGGGAATCCAATTAGCATCGAGGCGAATTAATTCCATTAACCCCGACATAAAAACCTCTTTGGAAATCGGAGGCATACATAATCGTTGAGCCGATAAATTAATCCGTTCAAAATTTGCGTCCTGTCGAAATAATAACGGTTCTCCCGCCTGACTTCTATAGGCTTTCATCCCCTCAAAAACCGCTTGACCATAGTGCAGTGCAGACAGAGAAGGTGCCATCTCAATACGTCCATAGGGAACGATTTTAGCCTCTTGCCAACTCCCATTTTCATAAGATGCAACAAACATATGATCACTGAAAACCTTTCCAAAGGCAACTTGATCTCCGTTGAGTTCGTTGAGGCGAGAATGAGTTACTTTTTCAACCGAAAGGTGAGGAGTGAGTGTTGACATAAAAGGATTTGTCCTGAGATCAGTTTAATTTTATCTAGGATAACCTTTCTGAATCGATAGTGAAAGTCTTGAGCGCAAACCGTAACCCGTGAACTGAAGTCGTGAGGTCAAAAGCCAAAATCTCCCAATCTCCCGACCTCCCCACCTTTCGATCAATTATATTAGTATTAT
>NZ_AUZM01000060.1 GCF_000478195.2 Lyngbya aestuarii BL J
CTGGGCAAAAAACCCCTTAGAAGACTTAAGAAACCGTTATTCGTTAGAAACCGAAGCCAAAGCTAATCATAAAAATCCCACCCCCCCATCAAAAGAGGCGGGTTTTGTTCCTTTTGAACCTTCGTTACACCCCCCCCATATTAACCCCCAAAAAGATGCGGGTTTTGTTCCCTTTGAACCGCCTCAAAAAAAGCCTTCTGTTGATGCAGAACTCAATTCTTCTCGTTCAAAAGTATCGCCCAATGATCTAAATGTTGTCAAAAAACCGAATATAATTAAGCCCCGATCTCCAGCAGAAAATACTTTAAATTCAACACCACCTGAAACGGATTTAAAACCGGAAATACCCGGAACGGAAGAAACAGTTGAAAATCAACCTTCAATAGATATTAATCCGATTTGGAGACAAGCCGATCGCGCGACGCAATGGCGGCGTTTAAAACCTTTAAAATTAACTCGATTTTATCTTGAACAAGCTTTAACCGTTTTTGTATTGATTTGGTTTACACCCAAGTTAATTGAATTTTTGATGGATACGGCAAATAACTTGTTATTGTGGTTGCCGTTTGTTAACCCTTTGCAACTATTTTATCGTGATCCCACTCAATTTGTTTATATGAGTTTTGCAGTCTTATTTGTGTTGTCGCCCTGGCTATTGGATGGGTTGTTAAAACTGGCTTATGGGATGAAACCTTTGCCAATGACGACGTTATTTAACTATAGCCAAGAAGCCAATCGTATTTTAAGAAGTTCTTGTCAACAACGCAATTGGAAAGTGCCGACACTCAGAATATTACCCACCCAGGCACCCATTGCGATCACCTATGGTTGTTGGCCGAGATTTGCGAGAATTGTGGTCAGTCAGGGATTACTTGATCAACTCTCGGAAGATGAAATTGCGGTTATTTATGCCAGAGAAATTGCTTCAATGGGTCAGTGGGATTTTCTCGTGATGACTTGGGTAACGATGATTATTCAAGTTCCCTATCAGCTTTATTGGCAGTCTGCAAACTGGGTAGAAAACTCATTGGATTTAGTTAATAGACTTCCCCAGTTTATCCCTAATTTTGTGAAATCAAGCTTATCATTTCTGAGCAAGATTATCAACCCAGTTTTCACAATTGTTTCACCATTGAGTTATGGCTTATATCGAATTTTGCGTTTACCTACACTTTGGATCTCTCGCCGACGAGTCTATTATAGTGATCGGATCGCTTGCAACCTGACGGGAAATCCCAATGGACTGACTCGTGCTATGGTGAAGATAGCGATGGGAATGGCAGCCGATATACAGCAGCAAGGAACAAGCAGCTTATTGGAAGGGTTTGATCTATTGATGCCCGTTAGCTACAAACAAGCAATGACCTTCAGCAATGTAGCAGCCTATGGTAAGATTGAGTCTCTGCTCAGTTGGGATTTAACAAATCCTGATCGCAAATGGTTGTCCGTCAATAACACGCATCCAGTAATTGGCGATCGCTTGTTGATACTCTCTCACTATGCAAGTTTTTGGAAATTGAACACCGAGTTTGATTTATCTGCGGAAAATTCTGCTTCTATCTCCCCTCTGTCTAAGCAACACAGTCGTTTGCTGCTGCAAGGGGCGCCTTATTTTGGAATTCCGGCGGGTTTGATGCTGGGAAGTCTATTGTGGTTATTGGGTGGAATTTTTTCAACTGTGGGGGTATGGCAGCTAGAATGGCTACTCGGGGATTTTTGGATTTTGGCAGGTTGCATTCCCCTCGCTTGCAGTTTAGGGATTTTTATTCGCATCAATTCATTCTTTCCAGACATTAAACCCGCAACACTATTGCCCAAGCCTAATTTGGTGAGTCTATTGACTAATCCTAATGCCTTGCCGATTGATAGTCAACCGTTGCGTCTGGAGGGGAAACTCTTAGGGAGAAAGGGGTTGAGTAATTTAATGGGACAGGATTTGATTTTACAAACCTCTACAGGGGTGATTAAATTACATTACATTCCGGTGTTGACTCCTTTAGCAAATTTTGGCAAGTCAACTCATCCGGTTGATCTGATTGGCAAGTCGATGAATGTAACAGGATGGTGGCGACGCGGGGCGACTGCTTGGATAGATGTGGAGACCATCGAAACTCAAGATCGTCAAGTAACCTTGACAGCAGGGCATCCCATTTGGTCTACAATCTTAGCTTGCGCGCTCACTTTTTGGGGAGCTTATATGATTTCTCAGGGAGGATTCTAAGTTTTTGTAAGTTTGTAAGACCGTGAGATTTGCATTTTTCTCCACTCAGTGTTACATTTGTTTACAAACCTTTAATAGTGGATTAACCTGTTGGGTATGTCGAAGGAAGACTTCAATCAATTGAAAGAAAGATCCGTGAAGACATTCCTGTTACAATCCGAAAAAATTTGAACAAGTTACTAGAAATATGCTCGCAGCTATGATATCTTAGAAAATGGCTTTAAATTATCCGGTTAGGAATAATAGAGAGCAGAGTTTTATAACGATGTTGCTGTTTTTTACTGAACAGGTATCTGATCAAACGACTTTTTTTCCAAATGTTCTATTTTGTACCATTGGGTGTACTAAACTTGAATAGGCGTTACATCAACAGGAAGCTGAAATCCATTGATATTAGTTTTATAGTCTGGGTTCCAAGTGTTTTCATCGACACCCAAAGGAATAGAAAGTGTATACGGTAGTAAGTTATTGAGAAATGACCGGAAGTTTACAAAGCAGCCTAACAAATTATAGTTTTCTGCATCAGCAAATACAGGTGGAGAGGAAATTACAAAGTCACCCGGTTGGTTGGTATAGACAAAGGAAAAGTTGTCAATTTTTTTGCGACCCAAAGCAAAAAGACTCTCCCCTTCGAGAGTATTGTTCAATACCAGATGTTTTTTATTTAGAAAAGAGCAGTCGTAAATTTCTCCGGCGTCAAATGACGGAGGAGGTACACGACCGTTGTTCATTCAATGCTAAGTTTTCTCGCTAGCTCATTTTAGTTAATAATTGGAGGCTTTACTCATGCCAGTTCGTCTTTATGTCGGAAATCTTCCCAAAGAACTTGATCGCAAAGAATTGCAGGACGTTTTTGTTGAGGAAGGAGATAGTGTTTCAGCCAAAGTCATTACCGATCGTAAGACTGGAAAATGTCGAGGCTTTGGTTTTGTGACAGTACAAACCGATGAAATAGCCGATCAAATTGTTGAAAAATACAACGGCTTCATGTTCAAGGAAAACCCCCTCAAAATCGAAAAAGCCTTACCTCGTAAAAAAGGGAAGGGTGACAAACCCGAAGGTGCATCCGAAGAAGAATCTCGTCCTGCGGCTAAAAGTTCCGGTGCTGGGAAGAAGAAAAAATCAAATCGAGGAGGGAATACATCTTCGAGTTCTTCAAGCAGTTCATCAAGTTCTAGCGACTCTGTTCAACCCGATCCGCGTTGGGCCGATCAGCTAGAGAAACTCAAAGAAATGCTCAACGCTCAAACCACCAATTAAAATCCCGAGTTTTAGTTTTTATTTTCTGACAAGACAAAACCCGCCTGAATTAATTTTCGGCGGGTTATTTAATTCAATTCGGAGTGGGATCAACAGGTTCAAAATTACAAGACCTTCGATCTCAAAAGCGCAACAGGCAAACAAAGCAACTTACGCCGAGTCGGAACATAGGCTCGTTTGCTAAAAACATCGTACTGGTTGCGCTCAATTTCATTGAGAATCTTGCTGTAGAGAAGCAATGCCGACCAAACCGGCCAACGAATATCAGGACTCAAAGCACGAATTCCGCGCTCGGCTTGAGTATAATATTTACGCGCTCGCTGAATTTGAAAGCGCATTAGTTCTCGCCAGCGATCATCGACAACTCCATTCAATAAATCGTCTTGCGTGTAGTTGAACAAGGCTAACTCTTCTAGGGGAAGATAAATACGACCTCGGCGAGCATCCTCACCGACATCTCGGAGAATGTTCGTCAGTTGATTGGCAATTCCAAGGGCGATCGCTTCTTCTGTCGGGATATCAAAACCTTGTTCCTGATCCCAGGGAGCCTTTTGGTCAGATTGGGCAACACCCATCACGGCCATAGACATCAACCCAACTGTACCCGCCACCCGATAGCAGTACAGTTTCAACTCTTCAAAGGTTTCATATCGACTGCGGTACAGATCCATACGTTGACCCGCAATCATATCTCGAAACGGCTGAATATCTAGAGGAAACTGGCTGAGAGTATCCACTAGAGCCACGTCTTCATCATCAATGGGATCTCCTGCAAAAATAGATTCGAGGTGTTTTTCCCAATGATCCAAAGTTTCAGCCGTTGTTGAACTCGCTAATGGCCCATCAACCCATTCATCGGTACGGCGACACCAGACATAAATTGCCCAGATCGCCCGACGTTTGGCGAATGGCATAAGCTGAGTTCCCATATAGAAAGTTTTGGAATACTCCGCAGTAATCTGACGACAGAGTTCGTAGGAGTCTTCCAAGGAAGCCAGAGTTCTCATCCGGAGGGACTTAGACAGTTGTAGCATTCGTCGTTTTTCTGCTCTGTCGCTATCAGCCGTAAATCGGTTGGTTATTGCGTAACAGGGGTGCGGGGTTGGGAATTGACAGTGGGTGAATTTCCATCCAGAGTAGAATCAACCACAGCAGCCTGGGCTTGCTTGTCAATTAAGGCTGAGTCCTGACTAATAGCTTGCGCTGTTAGTTTACCAGAAAGTACAGCACCTTCCATACTACCCAGATATCGTTGCATCGTATAATCCCCAGTTAAAAAGAAATTGGGAATCGGTGTAACTTGAGACGGACGACAAGCCTGAGCGCCTGGAATGGCTTTATACACCGAACGAGGCGTTTTCACCACATGAGACTTCAACAATTTCGCCTGATGGGGAATTTGTTCCGGAAATAATTTTTCCAATTCTGCCATCGTTACTGCCACAATCTCCTGATCGGACTTGCCGATCCAGTCTTTAGCCGGCGCTAGAACCAACTCTAACATTGAACGATTGGGGTCAGAATAAGCCTTGCAAGTATTACTCATATCTGCGTACACACTCAGAAGTGGCGATCGCGAAAATAGCAGATGATCAATATCAGTCAGCTTGCGATCAAACCACAGATGTACGTTAATCACCGGAACGCCCTCTAAACCCTCTAGCTTTTGAAAATAATCCAATTGCTGCCAAGGTTCAGGTAACATCAACTTCAGCGGATCAACGGGCATCGCCGAAACATAAGCATCGGCTGTCAGTATCTCGTCTGATCCGCCCATCTGAAAGCCACTGATGCTAGTATCGGCATTCAATAAAAACTTTCTAATCGGTGAGTTGAGTCGGACTTCACCCCCTCGCTCCGTAATATAATCTACAATCGGCTGACAAAGGCGTTCGGTGGGTGAACCATCCAAAAACCCCATCTTAGAGCCATTTTTCTCTTGTAGAAAGCGGTTGAGAGCCGTCAGAATAATGGTTGCTGAAATCTCATCCGGGTTAATAAAGTTAAGAGCTTTTGACATGGCGATAAACACTTCCTTCTCAACCCGAGGCGGAACATTTTGCTGTTCTAGCCACTCGGAAAAAGAGTATTTATCCATTTCCTCAACGTACTTCTGCCCCTGAATCATCGCCGGAATCAATCCCAAACCAAACCGGATCTTCTCCGGCCAGGTGAGCATATTATTATTACGCAGGATCGCTATCACTCCATTAATTGGAGCAGGCAGATCGGGAAAATCGAACCGAGAATAGGTGCCTGGCTTTTCCGGCCGGTTAAAAATCATTGAGTGTTCTTTCCATTGCAGCCGATCCTCGATCCCGAGTTCCTTAAACAGCTGCAACATATTCGGATAGGCACCGAAAAAAATGTGCAAACCCGTTTCGTACCAGTCCCCGTCTTCATCTTTCCATGCAGCCACCTTGCCACCTAATACATCTCGGCTTTCCAAAAGAATGGGGGTATGACCCAAATCCGTGAGATATTTGGCACAAGATAAGCCTGCTAAACCTGCTCCGGCGATCGCAACTCGCATTGATAACCTTATAGTCTATGTGCTTGTGTTTTGTTCTCATTATACTTTACATCTTGTTACATTCAAGGTGTAGATTTATTTGGAGTTTAGAAGTGGGGAGTTTAGAAGTGGGGAGATGGGGAGATGGGGAGATTTTGCCTGTTGCCTTTTGCCTGACTTGACACGATAAAATAGATGATCGGACAACCAAGCCAAATCGAAGCACATAAGGAGAAAACCAACGCATGGGTAGAGTAGTCGGCATTGACCTGGGGACAACCAACTCTGTGGTCGCTGTCATGGAGGGCGGAAAACCTATCGTGATCGCCAATTCTGAAGGAATGCGGACAACCCCATCCGTCGTTGGTTTTACCCGAGAAGGGGAACGCATCGTCGGACAGATGGCCAGACGACAAGCGATTTTAGATCCACAAAACACCTATTTTGGGGTGAAGCGGTTGATGGGGAATAAATACACTGACCTCAACCCCGCCTCCAAACGAGTTCCTTATACCGTTCGTCGCGATGAAGTCGGCAATGTCAGAATTCGTTGTCCTCGCTTGAAAAAAGACTTTGCACCCGAAGAAATCTCAGCAATGGTCTTGCGAAAGTTAGCCGAAGAAGCCACCCGTTATCTCGGCGAAGAAGTCACCGGGGCTGTGATTACCGTTCCTGCCTACTTTAACGACTCCCAACGCCAAGCCACCCGAGATGCAGGACGAATCGCCGGACTCGATGTTAAACGCATCCTCAACGAACCCACTGCCGCCTCTCTTGCCTATGGAATGGAAAAATGTGAATATGAAACCATTCTCGTCTTTGACTTAGGTGGAGGCACCTTTGACGTTTCTATCCTCGAAGTCGGCGATGGTGTATTTGAAGTCAAGGCAACCAGTGGCGATACTCAACTGGGAGGAAATGACTTTGACCAAAAAATCGTTGATTGGTTGGCCGATCAATTTCTTGAACAAGAAGGAGTCGATCTCAGACGCAACCGCCAATCCCTACAACGGTTGACTGAGGCCGCCGAAAAAGCCAAAATTGAACTTTCCGGGGTTGGTGTCACTGAAATCAACCTACCGTTTATTACCGCCACCGAAGAAGGGCCGAAACATCTCGACTATCGACTCAGTAGAGGCGAATTTGAAGGATTATGTGCCGACTTGGTTCAACGTCTGCGTCGTCCGATCAAACGTGCTTTAGCCGATGCCAATCTCAGTCCAGATCGGATTGATGAAGTTGTATTAGTGGGCGGTTCAACCCGAATGCCGATGGTGCAACAAGTGGTTTACAGTCTGATTGATCGCGAACCCAATCAAGGCGTTAACCCCGATGAAGTCGTAGCAGTCGGCGCTGCCATTCAAGCCGGAATTTTAGCCGGAGAAGTGCGAGATATCTTACTGTTGGATGTCACCCCTCTATCTATTGGTTTAGAAACCATTGGCGGGGTTATGAAAAAACTCATCCCTCGTAATACCACCATTCCTGTGCGACGTTCAGATATTTTCTCCACTTCTGAAAATAACCAAACTTTAGTCGAAATCCATATCTTACAAGGAGAACGAGAATTAGCCAGCGATAACAAATCCTTGGGTAAATTTAAACTCACCGGAATTCCGCCCGCCCCAAGAGGTGTTCCTCAAGTTCAGGTTTCTTTTGATATCGATGCCAACGGGATTTTACTCGTCACCGCCCTCGATAAAACCACTGGACGCGAACAAAGTGTCACCATTCAAGGCGCATCCACCCTCTCTCAAGAAGAAGTCAACCGCATGATCCAAGAAGCGGAACAATTTGCCGATCAAGACCGACTACAACGTGAACGAGTCGAAAAACGCAACCGCGCCCAAGCCTTGACTTATCAAGCAGAACGACAACTACGAGAAGTCGCCCTAGACTACGGAATGCAATTTGCCCAACGTCAGCGAGGACGGATTGAAACCTTAATTCGGGCTTTGCGTGATAGCCTGGAACGAGATGATGATCGCGGCATTGATCAAATTGGGGCGGACTTACAAGATGCTCTGTATGAAATCAATCGAGAAGTGGCTGCAATGGGCGCTGAGGACGAAGATGATTTGTTTGGTTCGATCCGGCGAACATTTTCAGGAAGCGATCGCCGCCGAGAAGAACGATATGACTACCGCGACTATCCACCTCGTTCAGAACCTTTAGACACACGTCGATCCCCCAAACGTTATTACCAAAGTGATGACTGGGATGAAGAAGAAGATGATTGGCTCTAAAATTTTTCAGAGGAATAAATTCGGTCGATACTCTCAACTTTAAACGCAAAACTTAATCAACCCAATCATGCAAAACTTTCGTAACTATTATCAAATTTTAGGCGTTCCCAAAGACGCAACTTTAGAAGAAATTAAAAGAGTCTATCGCCGACTCGCCAGACAATATCACCCCGATCTCAATCCTGGTGATAAAGAAGCTGAGGAAAAATTTAAAGATATTGGGGAAGCTTATCACATTCTTTCTGACCTCGAAAAACGGGCGCAATACGACGAATATAGTCAATTCTGGAAACAAAAAGGATTTCAAGGTCGCACCCGTTCTCCTTTTTCGGGTTTGAAAACTTGGGCAAATAAATCAACCAATGGTCGCACTCAAACTCAAGAGGTTGATTTCGGAGACTATGCCGATTTTAATGCTTTTATTGATCAATTATTAGGACGACGACGAGAAGTCAGAACGGTTAACGCAGACGCGCCTCGGGTGGCTTCTTCTGATCCCTATCGTTCTCCCCGCACGAAAGCGGTTTATAAGGCAGATTCTCGCGAAGCAAAACGGGATATTGAAGCCCGACTGACTTTACCGTTAGAAAAAGCTTATACAGGCGGAACTGAACGCATTCGTTTAGAAGATGGGCGCAGTTTAGAGGTTAATATGCCTTCTGCAATGATCACAGGTCAACGTATTCGTTTGAGAAATCAAGGTATTGGAGGAGGGGATTTATATCTGAAAATTAATGTTGTCCCTCATCCCTATTTTAAACTCGAACGCTCCGATATTTTTTGTGAAGTTCCGATTACTCCCAGTGAAGCCGTGTTAGGAAGTGAAATCGAAGTTCCGACTTTAGATGGTTGGGTAAAAATGAAAATTCCTCCGGGTGTAACATCCGGTAAACGATTACGTTTAGCCAATAAAGGTTATCCGACCGGCACCGGAAAACGAGGCGATCAATTAGTCGAACTGAAAATCGTTTTTCCTCCAGATCCCAGTCCTCAAGAACGAGAATTGTATGAAAAATTACGCCAAGTTGAAGCGTTTAAACCCCGTCAAGATTTACCTGTCGATCTTTAATTTGAGCTTGCATAAAAAACAAGGAGGCTATTGATAACCTCCCTATCTTAATATCTTTTGATCACTTGAAATTTATTTGTTTCTAGACCGTGGCGAGTTGTTGCGTCTTATCTTTGAGAGACTTCATTAGCTCATCATAAGGCTGAACAAACTTATCAATTCCTTCTTCTAGGAGTTCAGACATGACTCGATCTAAATTGATATCAATATCAGGCTCTTGCAAACTTTCCATCAATTGATAAGCTTGATCCACATCCGTTTCTATTTTATCCTCAGAAGGATGACAATGATCGGCGCAAGCTTTTAGGGTTTCGAGAGGGACGGTATTGACTGTATTTTTTCCCACCAATTCATCGATATACATGACATCGCTGTATTCAGGATTTTTGGTACTGGTACTCGCCCACAGTAAGCGTTGAGCATTTGCACCTTTTTCTTCTAATGCTTTCCAGCGTTCACTCCCGAAAATTTCTAGGAATTTTTGATAGGCAATTTTAGCATTTGCAATCGCAACTTTACCTTTTAACTGACTCAAACGTGCTTCTTCGTTTAAGTTTTCAGTCCCAATCTTTTTAATTCTTTCATCAATTAACTGATCAACTTTCACATCGATTCGACTGAGAAAGAAACTGGCTACTGAAGCAATTGAGTCAATGGGTTGATTATTCTTAACTCGTGTCTCTAGTCCCCGAATATAAGCTTGGGCAGCTTCTAAATAGCTGTCTACAGAAAATAACAGCGTCACATTAACGTTAATACCTTCAGAAATAACCTGTTCTACCGCCGGAATTCCCTCGGGAGTTCCCGGGATTTTAATCATTACATTCGGGCGATTAATTTCGTTAAAATACCGTCGAGCTTCTGAAATTGTTTTTTGAGTATCTCGCGCCAGGTTGGGTGGGATTTCGATGCTAACGTAACCATCTAATCCCTGAGTTTCATCATATATGGGACGAAAGGTATCACAAGCGTTGCGAATATCGTCAAAAATTAAGTGAGTGCAAATTTCTTCTACAGATTGGTTCTTCTCAATCCCTGCTTTGATATCAGCATCATAACTTTCATTTCCCATGATAGACGACTTGAAAATAGCCGGATTGGAAGTGATTCCTCGAATGTTGAGATGTTTGATTAAATCTTCGAGTTCTCCTGATTCAATTAAACTGCGATTTAGATGATCCATCCAAATGCTTTGATTATACTGGCGAATTTCTGCAATATGATTCGTAGCCATAGTTAATTTTCTCCTATTTTGTCAATTGTTTAACCAACTTTTCACTTCTTACAAAAGATCATTAAGTTAGTTTTTGTCTTGTACCACTAACACCGAACAAGGTGCATGGTGAACGACATGATTACTCACACTTCCGAGAAAAGCTTCTTCTAAACCTGTGCGACCTGTACGACCCACAACAGTTAAATCTGCATTCCATTCCTGAGCTGTTTTACATATGAGTTCGCCGGGATTTCCCCGAGATGGAATACATCTATATTGAGCGTAAACTCCTTGTTTTTCAGCTACAGTTTGATAGTTATGTAGCCAGCTCTCTGCTTCTGCTGTCGATTTTTTTATCTCTTGTTCAGTCGCTTGTAATACCTCTGTTTCCGTCATGGAAGGATACATTCTCATCATGGGATTTAAACTGGTTCCTGTTGGTGCTTCAACGGGCGGTACAGCTGGCATTTGTGTCCACCTTTGTGTACAAAAAATCAGCAGTAATTCAGCTTTTTGAGTGTGAGCAATATTTAAAGCTTCTTCAAATACATCTTCTCCTTGAGAAGATCGATCTAATGCAGCTAATACTTTATGATAACTCATAATATTAAACCTTTTTTCTATCGTGCATACCTTCAGCGCATTGACTTGCTAAAACTTTTAAAAATCTATTGTTTATAAATTTAACATCAAAAACAAGTAACATCTTCTATCACAAGATGGAGATCTATCTCTTTCTATAAAATGAGAGTGGATTGAAAAAATATTCCTATTTACAGATGCAAATTTACCCGTAAAATGATAAATTTAGATAAAGAAAATAAAAGTTATATTCAATAGTATTGATTTTTGATCTAAAAAAAATCCCCCAAAAGTATTAGGTAAATCTCTATCTGGAGGTATAAAAATATAACGATTAAGAAATTTATAATAAAAGTTATCCCTAAAATCTATAACGACCAACGATACAAAAGATCAGAAATGAATCAAAAATCTGATTAATATTTTCTCATCTAGAGTTATTTTAGCTCTCCAGTTCACTTAAACCTGTTCATTCAATCCTTTTTAAAAATGATTATCTGTCCGATCTGTTCGGGAGAATTAACTCGTCATGTTTTTCAGCACACAATCTGTTGGTTTTGCTTAGACTGTCGGCAAACATTTTCAGACTTTTTAGTCGAAAAATACAACTATCAGCCTTCAGCTTTAGTTGCGATCACAAAAGTTAGTCCCCAATCCCTCACTTCCCAAAAAAACAACCGTTCTTATCCCTCTCAAAAGTTAGCCTCATAACAGTCAAAAGTTTCACATTCTATTTTTTTAGGTTAACCCCAAATGACCCAAACTCAAGAACAGCAAGAACAGTTAGATCTTCGGTGGACAAGCTCCCATTCAGCAGAAGAAAACCTGAACAAACTTTCCGTCGAAACTAACCAGGGACTCTCCGGTTCTACGGTCAAAAAAAGACAAGAAAAATACGGCCCTAACCGTTTACAAAAACTCAAACATCGCAGTGCTTGGCAAATCTTCATCGATCAATTTAAAAGTCCAATTATTGGGTTATTAGCGATCGCCGCCATTCTCTCCTTTTCCTTTCAAGATTGGGTGGAAGGGGTTGCCATTATTATCGCGATACTTTTAAACACTGTGATTGGCTTTTTTACCGAATTAAAAGCCGTCAATTCGATGGAATCTCTGCAAGAACTCAGCCATACAAAAGCCAACGTTCGACGGGATGGAAAAGTTCAAGAAATTACGGCGGAAGAATTGGTTCCGGGAGATATTGTTGTTCTTGAAAGTGGGGATTTAGTTCCGGCAGATGTGCGAATTTTTGAAGCATCAAAACTGCAAGCAGATGAGTCGGCTTTAACCGGAGAATCGGTTCCCGTCAGTAAAACAACAGAAGCATTAGAAGGCGATCTTCCCCTAGCTGAACGTACAAATATGTTGTTTAAAGGAACAGCAATTACACGGGGTTCGGGTGAAGGAGTTGTGATCGCAACCGGAATGAAGACCGAACTCGGTCATATTTCCTCAATGACGGCACAAGCTGAACAAGAATCTACTCCCTTAGAACAGCGACTCGATAAACTCGGTCAAAATTTAATTTGGGTAACATTAGCAGTTGCTGCATTGGTGGCGGGGGCGGGAATTATTGGGGGGAAAGAATTATTTTTAATGATTCAAACGGCGATTGCTTTAGCTGTAGCTGCGGTTCCCGAAGGACTTCCAATTGTGGCAACCGTCGCCTTAGCGCGAGGAATGTGGCGCATGGCAAAACGCAACGCTTTAATCAACCGTTTATCAGCCGTAGAAACTCTGGGGGCTACTAATATTATTTGTACTGATAAAACCGGAACTTTAACCGAAAATCGCATGAGTCTAGCGCAAATTGCGTTAGATTCTGGCATCGTAAAAGTCAGCGGAGAAGCATTAGAAATTGAAGGTAAATTTACCCAAGATAAAGACTCAATCAATCCCCAAGAAAATGACGGTTTGCGCTCCCTCTTAGAAGTGGGAGTTTTGTGTAATAAAGCCAGCTTACCTCAATTTAATGAACACAAAGATAAACCCACTGGTGATCCGATGGAAGTCGCCTTATTAGTTGCCGGAGCTAAAGCAGAGCTTCGCCGCCAAGAACTATTAGAAACCTATTCTGAAGTGCGGGACGTGCCGTTTGATTCCGACACGAAAATGATGGCAACTATTCACGAAGACGAAGACGGTTATCGTTTTGCAGTTAAAGGCGCTCCTGAGTCAATTCTTGATGTTTGTACTCAACAATTAACCTCAGAAGGCGTTGAAGATTTAAGCGAAGATGACAAAAACGCTTGGCGGGAACGCTGCGATCAATTGGCAAAAGAAGGATTAAGAATTCTTGCCTTTGCCTCTAAAAATACAGATGATTCGGAAGCCGAACCCTACAAAAATCTAACCCTTTTAGGCGTAGTCGGATTACTCGATCCCCCCCGAGAACAGGTTAAAAAGTCGTTAAAAGCGTGCCACGATGCAGGAATTCGAGTGATTATGGTCACAGGAGATCAACCCGTTACCGCTCGTAATATTGGCTTGGCTGTGGGTTTAACCACCGAACAAGAAGCCGAAGCTAGACGGGGTGAGGAACTTCAATCTCTCGACAATTTATCCAAACAACAAAAGCAAGAATTACAACAAGTTCCGATTTTTGCTCGCGTTAGTCCCGAACAGAAATTAAATTTAGTGACCCTACATCAACAGCACAATGCTATTGTTGCGATGACGGGAGATGGTGTTAACGACGCACCCGCATTAAAGAAAGCAGATATTGGGATTGCGATGGGACAAAGGGGAACGCAAGTGGCGCAAGAAGCGGCAGATATGGTCTTACAAGATGATGCCTTTTCGAGTATTGTTGCTGCGGTCGAACAGGGGCGGGCAATCTTTGGGAATATTCGCAAGTTTACGCTGTATTTACTCTCAGGAAATATGGGTCAAATTATTGCGGTGGCTGCGACTTCATTGGCGGGCGCACCCTTACCTTTATTACCCTTACAAATTTTATTTCTAAATGTCATTAACGATGTGTTCCCGGCGTTAGCTTTGGGGGTAGGGGAAGGAAGTCCCAACCTGATGAAACAAAAGCCCCGCGATCGCAGTGAACCGATTTTACCCCGCCGTCATTGGATGGCAATTGTGCTGTATGGGGTTATTATTTCGCTAACCGTTTTGGGGGTATTTTGGCTGTGTTTAAGTCGGTTAGGAATGGAGGAAGATAAAGCAGTTACTATCTCATTTTTGACCTTGGCTTTTGGTCGCCTGTGGCACGTTTTTAATATGCGGGATGCAAACTCTGGACTGTTAAGAAATGAAGTCACAACGAACCGTTATGTCTGGTTAGCACTTTTACTTTGTACGGGTTTACTGTTGACGGCTGTTTATTTTTCTCCCCTAGCAAATGTGTTGAAAATAGTTAATCCCGGTTTGCAAGGATGGGGATTCATTTTAGGAGGAAGTTTAATTCCGTTAGTCCTCGGACAGATACTCAAAGCGATCCTTCCTCAAAAGTGGTTTGCATTGTAAATGAATCTATCCCCAGTCAGTTTTCTTAAGAGCATATTTTCTTTAGGCTAGATGGAATAACTGCAATCAATTCACCAAAATGAGCAATAAAAACTACGAAGAAAAATATACTAAGCCGGACTTACGGCGTGAAATCAAACAAGAAATCATGGAGTCTGACAAAGGCGGAAAACCCGGACAATGGTCGGCGAGAAAAAGTCAGTTACTCGTACAGGAATATGAAAAACGGGGCGGAGGTTATCAAGGTGAAAAAGATGACGCGGCTCATTCTTTAGAAAAGTGGACTGAGCAAAATTGGCAAACCCAAGAAGGGGATGAAAACGCCCGAAAAAATAATAAAACTAAACGGTATTTACCCCAAGAAGTTTGGGAACGTTTGAGCGAGGAAGAAAAGCAAGAAGTCGAAGAAAAAAAGCAGTCCGCTTCTCAACAAGGAGAACAATATTCACAATGGACGACCGCAGTCAAGCGAGTCATGCGCGAAATTCAACACTCTGATGACTCTCAACTCACCAAGCGAGAACTTTACCAAAAAGCACAAGAATTAGACATAGAAGGACGCAGCAAAATGGATAAGTCGCAACTTTATGAAGCGATAGAAGAAGTCGAAAATTCAGAGTCTTAATTCTGTTAGCAAAATACAAGTGTAAATCTTGAAATAAATAAATCTACGTCAATAAGGGGTTACAGTATTAGGAATTCATCTGAAAAATGGTTGTTATGTCGGCGTACCTCGGGCTGAAACTTGTCTTCGTCCCGGTGATACTTTAATTTTATATGGTCGCTTACCTTTGCTGTCCGAACTCGACGAACGGGGAGCGAATTTTGCAGGAGAACAAGCCCATCATCAAGCCGTTGCCGATCAGGAAAAAATTGTCTCTAAACAACAGCAACAGGAGGAAGCAGACGATGGGGGGAATCGACCCGCAACCTCCAATTAAATGTATTCTCTAGGCCATATAAAGAGTTTGTTATTTAAAAAAGCTCTAGTTAGAATGACGATAATCAGCATCGACCCAGCAACGAGGTAAACTTTCACCGGAAGGAAAAACAAGTTTTTCTTTCTCCATAAACTCAGGAGGTTGTTCTTCTTCTCCGGCTTGAACTCTGCCTGAAATCTGACTTTTATTCGGGTCAGCTAATGCAGTTACATCTAGAACTTTAACTAAGTTTCCAGTTTGTTTATTTTCTAAAAAAATCATAGCTTTATCAAGTTTGACTCTACTTTAGAGAGTATCTACGATTTATTAAAATCTGTCATCTATCTTAAGTTCTATAAATTTTAAATCGCTCGGTATACTCTCTATTTCCCTCTATTTCCCTCTATTTATCCTCTGAAACTGTTAATTACTCCCAAGAATGTAAAGCTCGCAACTGGGGAGTCTTTTTCATCTGATGGGCTTGCATTCGGGTCAGAACATCATCTAAAATTGTTACTGCTTCCTCAATAAACGGCCCTTTATTTAACATCACACATTCAGACCGTTGCGCCATCGCCGCATCTGTAACTTCCGAACGTAAAGGAATTCCTGTTTTCGCTAAATGCTCTAAAACTTGAGTCGCCCAAATCACTGGAATATGCGCCGCTTCACACATCCACATAATTTCTTCTTGCATTTCTGCCAAACGTTGATAGCCAATTTGAACGGCTAAATCACCCCGAGCAATCATTACCCCAAACGGTTGATGACCTGCCGCTTGAACAATCAATTCCGGTAAATTTTTAATGGCAACTTGAGTTTCAATTTTAGCAATTAAACCGATTTCGTGACCGGGATTTCTCGCTTCTAATTCTTGTTGCAATCGCTTAATATCTGAAGCTTCTTGTACAAATGAATAGCCAATAATATCCGTATGATCTGCAATAAAATCTAGATCTTGCAGGTCTTTTTCTGTTAGGGAATCAAAATAGACTTCCGTATCTGGAAAGTTCATTCCTTTATCATTTTTGAGCTTTTCTCCCTTTTTAGGTCGAGCTTGAATGACCTCTAATATTACCCCATCTTCCTGAACCGATTTCACCCGACTTCCCAATTCACCATCATCGATCCAAACCGTATGTCCTTCTCGAACTTGATCGAGAATTTCTGGAATTGTGCAACGGGTTTGAAAGGGAAATTCGCCATTCGGTTGAGGCTTATTTTTACTCATAAATAAGCGATCACCTAAATGTAAGCGATTTTCATTTTCTGGAGTAATCACATCGGCGGTGCGAGGGTGAATTCCGCCCAAATCCATTAATAATTTACACGATTTTCCCGTTTCAGATTCAGCCCAACGCAAGTTATCAATCATCGCTTCCCATTCTTTAGGACTATCATGGGCGCAATTAATTCGTACACAATTAACTCCCCCTTGCAGAATTTTGACAAAGAATTCATAATTTTCTGCCGCATCTGAAGGTAAAGTTACCATAATTCGCACGCGACGTTCCGATGATGACTTTCCTAAAAGTTCTTGAGTTTGACGGTCAAGCAAGCGTTCTCCGCGAAAAAATGTACGAGTAGAAGGAGGTTTCGGTAACTTCTCGAGGTCGGCTTGACAAATCGTTCCCAAAGCAGCAATTGTTGCATCTAAATTTTCCATCACTCGACCTTCACAGCGTCCCAAAGAAGACAACCCTAAAGGCATTAATGATCGTTGAATAGGTCGTAAGTCATGGTGTCTTAAAATCAGATAATGAGCAAGATTTAAGCCACTGATTGTAAATGATCGTTGAGTAATATTGGGTCGCCATTTTTCATAGAGTTCTCTACCTTCTTGTTCAACAGACTGCCGTAACTCCTGTAGCGTCTTTAGCAATGTTGTTAAATTTGTATTATCCACACAAACCCCCTATTATTTCTATTTAATTTTAGGATATCATTTGATTATCATTTAATCCTTGTTCCTATAGATAGATTTTAAATGAGCCATTCTCTATTTTTTGGCTATTGGATATAAAACTCTATCTCTCGAAAGATGTCATTCTGTAACTCTTATTCTTAAGGTATAGATTGAGTGAAGTATATCTTTAGTCTAGATCGATCAAAAGTATTCACGCACTGAATACACAGAGGCAGTTTGATGTTCGGCTTTATAAAAAAGTTTCATTTTTACACGTTGATCAAACATACAATTAAGATTTTTTGAGGATGAGCCATCTTGATAATAGAAGTTGATACAATATACCTAATCATTAAAATTAATTTGATAGCGGAGAATAATGAAATCGCATAATAAATTAATTATCGGATTGATCTTAATCTTTTTTATCGGTTTATCTCTCACTCAGACTTTAGTACATCTGTTAACTCAAGTCTGGTGGTTTGAGAGTGTTGACTTTTCCGACGTTTTTTGGACGAGACTCACTTGGCAAGTGATTATTTGGATCGGAAGTTTTGCTCTTTATGCCTTATTTTTAGCAGGAAATTATGGGTTAGCTCTACATTTAACTCGAAAATATTCGTTTCGTTTTTTAGAAGGAACGGACTTAGAACCTTATACCCGTAGCTTTGCCAATTCAATTGCAGGGGTTGTTACTTTCCTAATTGCGTTGAATGCTGCTGAGAGTAGCGTGTCCGCTTGGGAGACTATTTTAAAATATCTCAACGCTACTAATTTTCAGATAGAAGATCCAATTTATCAGCAAGACATTGGCTTTTACCTATTCAAACTTCCCCTTTATGAAGGCCTCCATGATTGGTTAATTGTACTTTTGTGCATCGGTTTAATCTTCTCAATTTTAGTCTATATTCTCAAGAGTAATTTTAGAAATCTCCGTCACTGGAATACTCTACTCAGTCATGGAGTCAAAACTCATATTAGCCTGCAAATTGCAGCCATTGCTATTCTCGTTGCTTTTGGATTTTGGCTCGGACGGTACGAACTTCTTTATGAGTCCGATGGTTTAGTTTATGGAGCCGGATATACTGATGTTAACGCTCGGATTTTTGCCTACTGGGTAATGAGTATTCTGGCGATTGGTTTAGCCGCACTTTCGATCTTTTCCATCTGGCGAAATACCCTGATTATTCCCCTTTATGGAATTGCAATTTATTTCATTGCATTTATTGGAGTCAACGAAATTTATCCCGGTTTTGTGCAGAAATTTATCGTCAATCCTAACGAACTCGAAAAAGAAATACCCTACCTTGAATATAATATTGAATTAACCCGCAGTGCCTATCAGTTAGCCGGAGTACAACGGCAAGATTTCCCCGCAGAAACTCAACTCGATAGTCAAGCATTACAAGACAACGAAGCCACCATTCGTAATATTCGGCTTTGGGATTATCGACCCCTTCTTAGTACCTATCGCCAACTGCAAGAAATTCGACTCTATTATCGATTTAATGACGTTGATATTGACCGCTACACTCTCGATGGAAACTACAGACAAGTGATGTTAGCACCCCGAGAGTTAGTGTATGAACAGCTTCCCGAAAAAGCAAAAACTTGGGTTAATAAACGCTTAAAATACACTCACGGTTACGGTTTAGTCATGAGTCCGGTTAATCAAGTCACACCGGATGGTTTACCCGTTTTATTTATTAAAGATATTCCCCCGGATTCTCAAGTAGACCTTCAGATCACTGAACCCGCAATCTATTACGGAGAAAAAACAAACACCTACATTTTCACGGGAATGGATACTCAAGAATTTGACTATCCTCGCGGTGGTGAAAACGCCTTTACAACCTACGACGGAAAAGGCGGAGTCCCCCTTCCCTCGATTTGGCAACGACTCGCCTATGCCTACGATTTAAGTAGTTTAAATCTTCTCATTTCGGGTTATTTTACCCCAGAATCTCGGATTCATTACTACCGAAATATCGCCGAACGAGTCAATCAAGTTGCGCCTTTTTTGCGGTTTGATGGTGATCCTTATATGAGCGTTATTGATGGAAAATTACAATGGATTATAGATGCTTATACCGTCAGCGAGCGCTATCCCTATGCCGAACCGATATTGGAAAGTGAAAATGTCAATACAATTTTAGATAGCGAAAGTCTCCGACAAATTGCTCGGGGAGACGTTAACTATATTCGCAATTCTGTCAAAGTCACAGTTGATGCTTTTGACGGCACAATGCGGTTTTTTGTGGTTGATGAAACCGATCCCGTCTTGATAACATATCGCAAGATTTTCCCGAAATTATTTATTTCTAAAGACTCCATTCCTGAAGACATCAAAGATAATTTTCGCTATCCCCTAGATTTATTCACCATTCAAGCGCAAATGTATCTTTCCTATCACATGAGCGAGCCGCAAATCTTTTACAATCAGGAAGATTTGTGGCGTTTCCCCACCGAGGTATATGAGGGAAACAAACGGTTAATGGAACCCTACTACTTAATCCTACGTTTACCCGAAGGTGAAGGCGAAGAATTTGTGCTAATTCTCCCCTTTACCCCCGTGAATAAAGACAATATGATTGCTTGGATGGCAGCTCGTTCAGATGGGGAAAACTACGGGAAATTACTCCTCTATGAATTCCCGAAACAAAAGTTAGTTTATGGCCCCAGTCAAATCGAAGCCCGCATCGATCAAAATCCCGAGATTTCCCAACAACTAACCCTCTGGAGTCAAGAAGGTTCAAAAGTGATTCGGGGCGATTTATTAGTCATTCCCATCGATGACTCTTTACTATACGTTGAACCCGTTTATTTACGTGCAGAACAAGGAGAATTACCCGAACTCAAACGAGTCATTGTCGCTTATGGTAAAGAAGTTGTGATGCGAGAAAATTTAGAACAATCTCTCGCCGCAATTTTTGGCGAAGTTGAACAACCCGCCCAACCACAACCCACTCAACCTCTATCTCAACCTCAACCTCAACCTACAATTTCTGAGGATATTACCAGTTTAACTGAAGCCGCAATTGAAGCCTATCAAAATGCAGAAGCCGCCCGACGTCAAGAAAATTGGGCAGAATATGGTCAATACAAGAAAGAATTTGAACAAATATTACAGCAACTTGAACAAAAAACCGGACAATAAAAATAACCTCATCCTCTAGATAGAAGGCGAACTTTTGATAAACACTTAGTCTGAAACTATCAGCAAAATATCGCATTTTTAAGTTAATTGGAGAGAGAATCATGGCAAGAGTTGCAATTAATGGATTAGGTCGAATTGGTCGAGCAGTTTTCAAAATTTTACTCGATACTCCCGAGCTAGAAGTTGTTGGCATTAACGATATTATTTCCGCCGATCAACTCGCTTATTTACTCAAATACGATACTGTCTATGGCAAATGTTCTAAAACGGTTGAAAGCACCAAAAATAGCTTAATCATCGCCGGTCAAGAATATCCGGTTTATCAAGAAAAAGACCCCACTCAACTCCCTTGGGGAAAACAAGATCTCAATGTCGATATCGTCTTTGAATGTACCGGAATTTTTACCAAAAAAGATGACTTAGAAAAACATCTACAAGCAGGTGCAAAACGAGTCATTTTATCCGCCCCTCCCAAAAGCGAAGGAATTCCCACCATTGTCAATGGAGTCAATCAAATTTCTGAGTCTGATCAAATCATTTCTTGTGCAAGTTGTACCACGAATTGTATTACCCCTGTCATGGAAGTTATGGGTCGTCGAATTGGGGTAAAAAAAGCCGCAATGACTACAATTCACGCCTACACTGCAAGCCAAGGATTGGTTGACCAACCGAGTAAAAAATGGCGACGGGGACGAGCCGCAGCGGAGAACTTAGTCCCCACTTCCACCGGTGCCGCTCAAGCTACAACTCAAGTGTTAACACAATTTCAAAATAAATTTGATGGAGCAGCAGTTCGGGTACCTACTCCCGTCGGTTCAATTACTGATATTACCCTCGTTACAGAACGTTCTACCAGCGTGGAAGAAATCAATAATATTTTCCAAGAAGAAGCAGAAAACGAACAATATCAAGGAATTTTAGGAGCTTCAGAGGATGAACTGGTTTCCTCTGATATTATTGGCGATACTCGCGCTTCTATTGTTGATTTAAGCATGACTCAAGTGATTGATGGAGATTTGGTTAAAGTGATGAGTTGGTATGATAATGAGTGGGGTTATGCGAGCCAAATGGTGCGCCAAGGGGTACAAATGGTTAAACGCATCAAAGAACTACAACCTGCTTAAATATTCGTCAAAATTTTTTGACTGGAAATCCTAAAATCTGTTCCTCTAGGAAGATCCTGATTTGTACTTTGAGGATCTATCCTAGAACTCAATGGGTTACTGATGAAGTTAAAGTTTAAGCTTTTTGAATGGGAAAGCTTAGGAAATATAAAGATAAAAAAGTAACCCTAGAGACTAAATTTGTGCAGTTCTGATTTTAGATTACAGAATTTAAACTTTTGAATGGCTTGTTTCTGTAATTGTTATTGGGCTGTAACAAATAAAAGTAAACTATTCACTCGATCTTTTCTTATTAAATGGAATTGACGGCTGAATTATTTACTTCTTGATTGTTTGTAATGGGAGGATATATCCTCATGGATTTTTATTTACTGTTAGGTATTGTTGCCGTTGGATTTTTAGTTTATCTATTGATGCAACGTCAACGTTTATTTTACTCTGCTGTCACTGTTTTAGGTATTTTACTCATAACCTTTACTCAGAGTTCGTCTGCTCTAGCAACACCGCTTTTAGGTGCTTTAGGAACTCCTGATAGTGTACTTCAAACTCCTCAACAAAAACAGCTTGATGAACGCTTAAAACTGAATCCGGGTGGCGGTCAATATAGTGGTGTTGAATACGTTAAGAAAGACTGGAAACGTACAAAAGCACTGAGCGATCGCCAAATTAAAAAGACCATTAAATCTGATATTCAAGAAGATTTGGTGGCAATGGTAGCGAATGGTTCCGTCATTCTCTCGGGTACGGTTAAAGATAAAAATACAGCTCGGAAAATTGTTAAGGAAGTTAAAGCAATTCCCGGTGTTCACGAAATTACCTTTGAGTTAGGATTAAAGGAAAAAAGTAATCTGTAGAGCTTTAAACAAACAGATTAATTAATCTTTTCTCATTCATTTTTTTGACTTTGAAAGACAAGGTAGAGAGAATAAAAAATCTCGCCTTGTCAAGTGTTTTGAACAAAACAAATAACAAAATTAATAGTTTAGGAGATAATCATGGCACAACTTACCCAACAAAAATGTGAAGCCTGTACCAAAGATTCAAAACCCGTCACTCAAGAACAAATTCAACAGCTTAAACCTGAAATTCCCCAATGGGATTTAATTGACAGTCAAGCAGAAGCTCGTTTACAGCGAACTTATCAATTTCCAGATTTTAAAACAGCTTTGGATTTTACCAATAAAGTTGGAAATGCAGCCGAAGCCGAAGGACATCACCCCGCAATTACGACTGAATACGGAAAAACAACCGTGACTTGGTGGACTCATGCGATTTCTGGGTTACATCGTAATGATTTTATTATGGCGGCTAAAACCGATGATATTGCTCAAAGTTTCTCATAAACTCTGACTCTAGAATAATTTAGATTAATTAAGCGTTCGCATTCTCTCCGCGAACATTTTTTTTGTCAGGGTTTAAGTCTTTGGAGTTAAAAATAAATTTGTATTCAACTTTTTTTAATTTAATTTAGATGGAAGCTGGACAATCTTCCGTAATATTTTGAAATTTGTAATAGCAATGTAGTATATGATGCTTTGGGCCAAAGCCTTCCCCAACTGGGCATCATACCAAGGGTACGAGCCAATCTGCTTGACAGCATTCCGCAAATATGTTACAAACTATATATTCATTTAATTACAGTGATTTACCAACTTTGCACTGTAAACAGGGGTTAAACTGTGCTAGACTCTTTAGATTTTTTGTCAATAAATAGAAACAAAATTTTAAGAGTTAAAACTTTATATTGTTCTAGATAGAAAGTGAGTCAATTTTCTCATTTTTGTCCGGTTGAATTTTCTCATGTTTTCAAGCCGGATGGATGTTTTGTGCAGGGGAGGAAAAATCAGAGGTGAACCTATTAAAACCGTATCGTTTTCACACAAAAGCGTTTATTGAACGTCAAGCCAACCGCATCCTAGAACAGATGCAAACGACAACAAATTTTGCTCCCAGTTGGCCGTTTGATGGCTCTTTAGTGGCTGACTTTCTCGATTTAGGTATCGTTTGGGATGTGATCAAACCCGACGAACAAGGGGCAATTGCTGCTCGTATTTTACCCAGAGAACGACTGATAGAGATTAACGAAGACATTCTTGACAAACAAAGAGGGTTTATCGAATCTACCCTCGCCCATGAAATCGGTCATTGGGTACTACACGTCAACCATCAAGCAACTCCCCAAGCCACAACAGCCCCCGAAGAACCCTTTGTTTGTCGCTCCCAGACGACCATCACTCAAATCGCCTCGATTGAATGGCAAGCCCAATATTTCGCCAGTTGCCTACTTATGCCCCGTTACATTATGGAGCAGAAAAGGTTCGGCCGAAACTTGACGAAATGGTCACATCTCTATGAACTCCGTCAAGAATTGGGCGTCACCATCTCCAATTTAGTCTGTCGCCTGCAAGACTTAGGCTGGATATACCTTCGTCCCGGAGAACGCACCATTTATCCGGGTCCCGAAATGCTCTCTCAACACCAACACTTTCTCAATCAACACGCTCAAGGCCAATCTCATAGTGGGTGGATGGTGCTAGAAGAAGCCCAGAGTTAATCTTCCCCTACCCTGAACCTTCAAGGCTGAAAAAATCCGATTTCTGCTGAGAGAACCCCCAATCTAACGATGTTCTGGGGAAATCTCCGATTGCAGCGTTTAATTTTACATTCACACCCGCTCTAACACGCTATATTTAGAGTCTGAGCAAAGTGAATTTGTCAATAACCCTATCTATGGTGTAGAAATAGCTATGGCTGCCCTTCCCCTTTCTCGCTGGGAACTTCAAAACCCCCAACAACTCGCCGAACTCCTGACAACCGCCCAAACCTGGAAAGAAATAGAGGCGCTTGGAAAAGCATACCCCGACTGGAAACGGGAAGCTTGGGAGTTGTTGTCCCCGGAGAAACGGGAATATATCCAACAACTCAAACAGTGGAAAGATTGTCCCACCGCTCAAAAATTTCCCCTCGGTTGTACCGTTGAGCGAATTAATAGCACTCAAGGACTAACAGGAGAGGTGATTAGTTATTGGAGTGCCTACGATATTGATTATGTCATGTTTAGAGTTGGACCGGATATTGATTGGTGTCGGGCTGCTTTTTTAAAGAAAGTTAAAGCGGAGAATCAATCCTCAGAAAATTAATACTCAATCTCAACTCATGTAAATGTAGGGTATTTTGAAATAAAAAGGTAACAACAGTAGCCCGAGTGCGTTAAAATAAGCTGGAATACTGAGCATTAGCCCTTAACTTAGCCCTGGCTTCATAATTTCGGGAGTCGCTTTATGTCCAGATTGCTGGTAACGCAATATCAGGCAGAAGTTGAAAAAATTATTCGCTATGGGGGTTCTCGCAAGGAAACCAGCATTCGCAATGCTTTTGAGCGTCTGCTGAACGAATATTGCCAACCCCGCAACTATCTGCTGATTCCCGAACTGGACTTCAAAACCAAGTTCAACACCACCGTTTTTCCCGATGGTACGGTGAAAGATGCCATCCGCTTGGAGCATGGTTGGTGGGAAAGCAAAGACCAGTACGATCACCTCGACGAAGAGATTGAGAAAAAACAGGAGTTGGGCTATCCCGACGAAAATATTCTCTTTGAAGACTCCCAAACCGCCGTTCTGATTCAACACAGTCGGGAACAGTTGCGGGTTTCGATGCGGGATTCCGAAGCGCTCGACGGGCTGATCTCAACCTTTGTAGACTACGAACGCCCGGAAGTTCGGGACTTTCGCTCCGCGATCGCCAAATTCAAAGAAGACATTCCCCACATTATAGAAGCCTTACGACAGATTATAACACAGCAGGAAGCCAATAATACAAAATTTCGGGAACGCCGCAACAGTTTTTTAGAGGTTTGTCGCCAGTCAATTAACCCGGAAATTGAGATTTTTGACATCCATGAAATGCTGATTCAACACATTCTCACGGAGGATATTTTTACCAATATTTTCCACGAGTCGCAGTTTCATCGGGAAAATAATATTGGCCGAGAAATCTCGGAGATTGTCAACACTTTTTTCACCGGAGCCACCCGCAGAAACACGCTCAAAAGCATCGAACATTACTATGCGGTGATTCGCCGCAAGTCGGAAAATATCGCCAACCACCACGAAAAGCAGAAGTTTCTTAAGGCGGTTTACGAGAATTTTTACAAGGCGTATAATCCGAAAGCGGCGGATCGGTTGGGGATTGTTTATACGCCCAATGAAATTGTCCGCTTTATGATTGAAAGTGCGGATTATTTGGTACACAAGCACTTTGGGAAGTTGTTGAGCGATCCGGGGGTGGAGATTCTCGATCCTTGTACGGGTACGGGTACTTATGTGACGGAATTGATTGAATATTTACCAGCCGATAAGTTGGAGCATAAGTATAAGCATGAAATTCACTGTAATGAAGTGGCGATTTTACCCTATTATATTGCTAATTTGAATATCGAGTTTACCTACCAGCAAAAGATAGGGAAATACGAGGAGTTTGAAAATATTTGTTTGGTGGATACTTTGGATCATGGCGGGCTTGGCGGGAAAGCAGCTTGATCTGTTTGCCATGAGTGTTCAAAATACAGCCAGAATTAAAGAACAAAATAGTCGGACAATTTCTGTGATTATTGGAAATCCACCTGACAACGCCCACCAGGAAAACTTTAACCAACGCAACGCCAACCGTCCCTATCAAGGTATTGATAAAGCCATCAAAGAAAGCTATATTAAGGAAGGAACCGCCCAAAACCAGATTGTCGTCTATGATATGTACACCCGCTTTTTTCGCTGGGCATCGGATAGGCTGGGCAAGAACGGCATTATCGCCTTTATAACGAATCGATCGTTTATCGACTCAAAAACGTTTGACGGGTTTCGCAAGTGCATCGAGCGAGAGTTTGACTCCGTTTATATTGTCGATACTCAGTCTGATGTCAGAAACAATCCCAAAATATCGGGTACGAAAAATAATGTTTTTGGGATTAAAACTGGAATTGCGGTGATGTTTTTGGTTAAAAATCAGGAGGGAAAACGATGACTGTTGATGCGGCGATCGAGCAAACCTTATCCCAGATGCCAGAAGAACTCAAACGAGAGGTTTTGAACTACGCCACCTACTTGCTATCCGAGTACGGCGATCGCAAGACTTCCGAGAATAGCACCGACAAAAAACGACGTTCTGGCATTTTGCAGGGGATGTTTGTTTTACCATTACCCGATGATTTTGACGAACCCCTGGAAGATTTTCAGGATTATATGTGGTGATGGCTTTCCTATTAGATACTCACACATTCATCTGGCTCACAGCTAATAGTCCCAGCCTGCCAGAAACTCTGAGAGAGACAATCGATACAGCAGAAACGGTCTATCTCAGTATTGCCAGCCTGTGGGAAATTGCCATCAAGCTACAATTGGGTAAGCTATCGCTCCACCAAGATTATGAACTGATTGGCGCAGAAGTGGAAGCATCGGATATTTTACTGCTACCCATCGAATTTTCGGACACGGTGCAAGTGCGAAATCTAGAGCTGCATCATCGCGATCCCTTCGACCGAATGTTAATCGCTCAAGCCATTAACAGAACGCTAGTTATTATCAGTAATGACGAGAAATTTGATGCTTATGAAGTTGAGAGGCTGTGGCAATGAGTAAGGCAAAAATATTTTATTTTACGCTACTCACCGGCGTTCCGGCGATCGCCTGGGAGTACAAACTTGGCAACCGTTCAGCCTTAGAATGGATACTCGATCAATACAAAGAAAAGAAACCCCGCCACCCCACCATCCGCGAAAAATTCAACACCTACAAATTTGCCGACTACAAAGAACAAGTAATAGATCTATTGCAAAGAGTCTGCACTGTTAGCGTCAAAACAATGGAAATAATTCAACAAATGCCCGATACTGTAGAACATCAGGGTTAGTCTACGAGGGAACTTGAATAGAGTATAATTCAAAAGACTTGTTCTAACACCATTTTTGCTAACTTTTCCGCCGCCCCCGGTTTTCCTCGAACTTGAATTAAGCGATCGCGAATTTGTTGTAATTTCTCTGGATTTTGTAAATAATCTAATGTAAATTCTGCCACTATTTTTGCGTCTAACTTCCCCACCAACTCGGGAACAATTTCTGTTTTCGCCCAAATATTCGGCCAAGCAAACCGTTTCCCTTGTTTTAATACGATCCAATTAATCGTTTTCGCAAACAACGAACCTGCTAACGGTAAATTCGCTAATAGCCCCGGTATGCCATCCCAAGCCCGCATCGCATCTAATTGTTGGGTAGGAAGCAATACAATCATCGGCACTCCTAAAGACCCTAATTCTGCTGTATTCGCGCCAATTGTTGTTAAACATAACCGACATTGAGACAACAAACCATAAGCCGGAGTTTCCGTACACAAGTAAATTTTTAAACCCGATTCTAACTGAAAATAAGGCGGATTAGCGTGATGTAAAGTTGCCTTAAAATCACCAATTTGTGCTAAAATAGGATTAAACTGTGGATTGGCAAATTGCGCTAAAGTTGATAACTCCAACGTGGGGGCAACGGGAATCATAAAACGGGTTTGGGGTCGTTTATTGTTTAAATATTGAGCGATCGCTAAGGTTAATGGAACACCTTGAGCGAGTTTAGCAGGTTTTGAACCCGGCAACAAACCGATTAATTCAATATTTGGATCGCTTAAAAACTCTAATTTCTGGTGTTGATTTTGCCTCAACTGTACATCCGCCATTAAATCCCCAACTATCTGAAATTTAGCAGAATATTGCTCGGGAATTCCCTCAATTACCTTAGCATTCATCGCCCCAAAACGATCAATCCACCGCCACCACCGCGCATCCCATTCTGCATAAATAACACTGCGATAACCCAACCGTTTGGCGGCTATTACCGTAAAAAATTGATCGCCCCCTAAAAAAACAACCACTCCTTGAGAAAACCAATCCCAATTTTCTGCCGTTTTTCCGGTTAATAGAAATTGCCAAAAACAGTCAGAACTTTGAACCCGATCAATTTCCGGATAAGAATGGGCGATCGCAACTTCTTTTCCCGTTGCATGAGGACAAGGCGAAAGAATCAGGGAAATTCTAACTTTCTCGGTTTGATCTCCTAACTGTTTTCTCAATGCTTCTACCACCGGACGAACCCAAGTTGTGAGTTCTCCGGGGCCGTTAGAAAGGATTAAAATATCGATAAACTGCACCATCTTGTTTCCCGAAGAAAAACCACAAAGGCACGAAGACACGAAGTTGCATCTACCCGGTATTCCGAGAATTAATCCTTTTTTAATTCATAATTCCGTTCGATTGGAACCTTGAATTTTAAAGGGGATGCGTCCAGTGATATTCCATGTATTGTGCCGTTTTTATCGCGGTTTCTTGACCCAACAATTTTGCCACAACATAAAGCGACGAATCAATTCCGGCAGATATTCCCCCCGAAGTGATGATTTTGTCTTGTTCGACAAACCGTTGATTTTCCACAACCTCGGTGTTGGGTGCGATTTCTCGGAGTAAGTCAACAGCCTGATAATGAGTGGTTGCCCTTAACCCCTCAAGTAAACCTGCTTTTGCTAAAATTAAAGAACCTGTACAAACCGACAACACTAACTCAGCATCTTGAGAACAGGTTTTAATCCAATCTAAAATCGTGGATTGCTTCATTGCTTCTCGACTACCCTTTCCGCCAGGAACGATTAAAATATCAGGAGAGGGGCAATCTGTCAGTGTATATTTAGGATTAACACTCAACCCATTTTTAGCCTGAATAGAGCCGTTTTTTTCGGCAACGGTATACACTAGAAACGGTTTATCTTCATTCAACTCAGAGGTCACAGAAAAAACCTCAAATGGCCCGGCAAAGTCTAGAACTTCGACATCATTAAACAGTAATATAGCAACATTTCTTTGAGTCATTGTCTTGATCCTTAATTATAGACACGTCGAGTTTTCTACACCCTAACTTTCCGTACATTCAACTGCCTACCCCCTTAAGATAGTTAAATTATTAATAGACTTCGGGAGAGATAGGGTATAGGAGACAGACACAGAAGTTTTAGATCATCAGTTTAAGACGATTTTCCGCTTGTTTTAACGCATCTTGGGGATTTTCTCCGAGTAAAGACGCTTCAATCGCCCGACCTAAATTTTCCGACAGACGACGGTATCCGGCAATAATTGGCCGCGTTCGCGCCCAGGCCATCTGTTTGAGAAAGACTTGTAAACTCGGTTGTTGAGATAAAAAATCTTGATACTTTTGACTTTGACGAGTTTTCAAATTTACAGGTAAATATCCCGTTCCCAGACTCCACTCAGTTTGAAAATCCTCACTCAACACATAGTCTAAAAACGTCAGGGCGGCTTTTTGCTGTTGGGGAGTGGTTTTCATCACAAACAGATGTTCACCTCCGACAACGGTTGCTTGTTGGTCTTTGGCGGGAATGGGAAACACTCCATAATCAATTCCCGCAGACTGCAAAAATCCTAACGTCCAAGGCCCTGTAATTTGCATGGCGACTTTACCGGAAATAAAGTTATCCTGTTCGTAGCCTCGTTCTGGACCAGAGAGAATCGCCGAACCGTCAGTGATTAAATCTGACCAAAACTGCAAAGCAGCGATCGCACCGGGATTCACTAAGTCTACCTCATCGCGGTCAATCAGTTCACCCTCGGCGCTATACATAAAAGGTAGCCAGGTAAAAACCGTCCATTCTCCTTTTCCGAGGGGTAAAACGATCCCATGTTGATCTAGCTTTCCATCTCCATCGAGATCTGAGGTGAGTTTTCCGGCGGTGACTCGAAATTCTTCCCAGGTGAGAGGGAGTTTAGTAATTCCCGCTTTTTCAAACAAACTGGGACGATAAAAAATCGCTGTATTATTCGTCGCCATCGGAATTGACCAAGTGTGTCCGTTGAGTTCCATCGCTTCAAACAAAGCCGGATCAATTTCGGCTTTTCGGGGGGACTCATCCAGCCAGTTTTCTAGGGGTTGAATCGCATCGAGTTCAACAAGTTGACCTGTAATTTGTGGTGCATACCAAAGGATATCGGGTGAGGCGTTTCCGACAATAGCCGTTAATATTTTCGGCATTTGCTGATCGGGTTGACCCACATAATAAGCATCAACCTGAATTTTTGGATGAGTTTGATTAAATTGATCAACTAATTTTTGGAAGACATCTCGATTGGGTGGTGGATTAATTCCATGCCAAAGTGTTAAATGAGTGACTCCAGGTTCCGTTGGGGTTTGAGTTTGACAACCTCCACAGATTAGTAAGCAAAGACTAAGGAGGATGACTCCCCAGGTTTTCAACCCATGACGAAAAACGGAAAAAGTCGCTGAGAAGATGAGCATGGTAAGATTTGAGTCTGAAAACTACCTGAGTCTTTTCTAGATCATGTTATCATCTTCAAAGTCTACTATTTTACAGAGCTATGAGCAGGATGCCTTTGCTCTCAAACAGCACTTACAAGATTATTTAAACTTGGATCAATCTACGCTTGAAACCCAACTAGAGTCTAGTCTAGAATTACTCGCTGAACTGGGTCATCGGGATTTTGACTGGGAAAATGCTTCTCTATTTTACCGTGAAAAAGTCGGTGAAATTTATTTATTTGAGTTGGGCGCTTGGCATCTCACCAGTCAAGACTATATTGGGAATACCTTACGAATGATTAGTGATCATGCTCGGGGTAAGGTGTTAGACTTTGGGGGAGGAATTGGAACTCATGCGATCGCCTCTGCTTTATCTCCTCAAGTCGAACGGGTGATTTATTGCGATATTAACCCCATTAATCAAGCGTTTGTGCGGTTTCGGGTGGAACAATTAGGACTGAGTGATAAAGTTAAGATTCAGTCTGAGATTTCATTAGAAAATCAGTTTGATACGATTCTTTGTTTTGATGTGATTGAACATTTACCCGCTCCCTCTCAACAGTTACTCACGTTTCATAAATTGATGTCTGATCAGGGAAAAATTATTCTCAATTGGTACTTTTATAAAGGGGAAAATCAGGAATATCCCTTTCACTTAGATGATCCTCAAAAAATTGAGCTATTTTTTCAAACAATTCAACGTCATTTTCTGGAAGTTTTTCATCCCTATTTAATTACCACTCGCTGTTATCAGAAGTTAATTCTTCCAAACTAATCTCAATTTGAATTGAAGTTCTCTAACCTGGGGGGAGATTTAAAAGACGTTGGCTGTATGGCGATCGCGATTAAACTCGAACCTCTGGTTAAAGTTAGTTTCACCGTACAGGTTACGGAGTCGGATTAACTTTTTTGGTGGGCCTGGTAATGATTCGTTAACGGGAAATAATGCCAACTCGGTGACGGGTTTTCCGGGTGATGACTATCTTTTTGCGGGTAAAGGAAGCGATCGCCTTGATGGTTTGGGAGGTAATGATACTCTTTTTGGTGATATCGATAGCGATCAAGTTTTTGGTGGCGACGGGTTGGATTTAGTTTTTGGGAATCAGTCTGAGGATACTCTCGATGGGGGCAATGATAATGATACTCTATTTGGCGGTCAGGGAAATGATAGTATAGCGGGAAGTTTGGGTGATGATTGATTGTTTGGAGATGGCGGGAATGATACTTTGTTTGGGGGAAATGGTAATGATAAATTTGTTTTCAAGCCGGGAGATGGAACAGATATTATTATTAATTATAGTGCTGGTGATAGTATTGTTTTTGATGCGATCGATGGAATTACTGCGGGTAGTATAACGCTTGTGGATGGAACGGGTGCTAATAATGGTAGTTTGTTAATTAATTTGATTTCAACGGGTGAAACGCTGGCGATATTACAAACGACTTCGGTTGCTGAATTTAATAGTATTGGTTTAATTGAAGTTGTGGAAATCTAATTTATCTTAAAAACCCGGTTTCTCCAATAAACCGGGAGTTTAGGGTGTATTTTTGGTGAGTAATTCTGCAAGTTCACAAAATCCATTCACTTCTTCTGCTATCGTTACATAAGTGGGTTTATAATTGAGATATTCGGTATAATGTAAAATATTGGCAACACCGACGGAGTAAGGGAATTTTTCGGGGTTAAATAAGCTTTCGTCGTTGGGACTATCACCCACGGTTAAAATATTTTCGGTTGACAGTTTGGGGAAATATTGTGATAAAACTTTTAACAGTCCCGTGGCTTTATCTTGGGTTTGGGGTTTAATATGACATTGAACGGTACTATAGGTAAAACCCCAATCTTGTTCGTGACACATCTCAGCTAACGTTTGCAGTTGCGATGGACTTAAGCCCCCGACATCAAACGTCCAATCTGTTAGCCGAAAGCGGTTATCTGTTGATTCTTTGAGATCCGGAAATTGATATTTTAAACGCTTAAAAACTTCGGCTAATTGTTGGCGATGTTCGCTGAGATCAGAAACCGAAACTAACAATTCAGGAGAATCATTTTTACTCCCATAAAAAAGTCCGCCATTTTCAGCGATCGCCCCGGAAACCGGAAGATAATTGTTTAACGCTTGTACCCATCCGGCTGATCGCCCGGTAATTAAGATTACCTCAATCCCGGCTTGAGTTAAACTTTCAATAGCCGTGATTAATTTCGGGGAGAATTTTCCCCCTTCGGTGAGGGTTCCATCCACATCACTAGCGATCAGACGGAGATTTGAGGGTAAAGTCACAGTGGAGAGAGGTTTGAGGGTCAATCCTATTGATACTCATTCAGTTCACTCTTTAGTATACTCAACAAATTGCCTTTAATCTCGGTTGGCAAAATTTTGGGGAAATGTGAGGGAAAAGGTCAAGAACAGAGTCACTGTTGTTGGGTGAATACCTGAATCTTTATTCTCTTTGTATCAAAGCGGGTGATGGGATTCGAACCCACGACATCAACCTTGGCAAGGTTGCGCTCTACCACTGAGCTACACCCGCAGTTTTACCTGACTCTCTCTAGAGTCTCATAAAAAGATCAATTTGTCAAGGTACTTCTAGAAAATTTTGAGACAATTTTGAGAAATTTCTGCTGACCTGAAGAAATTTAGGATTGCTCTTGTTTATTTTTATCCGTTTCCGATGCAATTGCCCGACTCGGACTGGCAGATAACATTCCAGGAGAATAACCCGTTGCATGATTCCCAGAACTGTCTACCGACATGGCTTTAATTTGTCGCATCAGACTCGCCATTTCCAGAGCATTCATTGCATATTCCCATCCTTTATTACTCTTGATTCCCGCCCGTTCTAGAGCTTGCTGCATGGTGTCTGTAGTGACAATCCCAAAGATCACGGGAGTTCCGGTTTGAAATCCGGTTGCGGCAATTCCTTTTGAGACTTCGGAGGCGACATAATCAAAATGAGGGGTTTGTCCCTTAATCACTGCCCCTAAGCAAATAATTGCATCATAACGCTGAGTTAACGCCAACTGATGAGCAACCAGAGGCACCTCAAAACTACCCGGAACCCAAACATAATCGACTTGTGTTCCTTGAGGATCAGGATTGACCCCATGTCGTTTGAGACAATCTTGACACCCTTCTAACAACTTAGTCGTAATGAGATCATTAAAGCGACCAATGACGATTGCAAACTGGAGGGAGTCGGTTTGAGTAAAATTTCCTTCAAAAACAGCCATACTGATAGTTTTAAATTTCAGTTGAATTTGGGTCAGAGGTTAATCTTTGGGTAAGTTTAACCTCTAACCCCCACAGAATCGATTAAACCACTAAATAGTTTAAGACTCCCACCAGCAGAACTAAAGCGATCCAAAGTCCTGAACCCACGAACAATAGAGGCTTAGATTGACTCCAGTTTTGAGGGGAAGCATAGGCAAAGGGAACGCCAACGACCATGACAAACGAGAGAATAACCAAAGCCGCTAAAAAGAATTGAAACAAAATTGTTAACATTGTGTTCTCCCAAACGAACAAGTTAGTAAAGACAACAAGCCATGAGAGCTGATACAAACCTTAAACTGACTCTCATATAGTTAAGCTACCAGAAATTGCCCCTTCTCGGGAACCGTTATTCTCAATCCCCTCGAACAAGTCAAGACAACTCAAAACATTGTCCACTTCCCGCCCAAAATCTATAAGGTTGAGTGAGCGTTCCCGTTGAACTTACTGTTCCCCCTGTCTCGTTCTTTGAGCGGCTTGGGCAACGGTTTCCACATCATCGCTTGCTAGTTTTTGTAAAGTTTCTTCTGCTTCTTGAGTCGCCCCCAGATGAACCAGGGCTTGAGCCACTCGATGCCGAATTTGCCAGTCTGGGCTAGAGGCAAACGGAAGCAGTAGGGGAATTCCCCTTTGATCTCCGAGTTCTCCCATTGCCCCAATCGCTACCGTTCGGATGAGATCATTATCTCCTTGGAGAGCATCCTCTAGCAATTCAAATCCCCGAGGTTCTCCAAGTTCTCCCAAGGCAGCCACAATACTGAGTTTAATCAACCATTCAGAGGTATTATGATAGACTTGGTGCAAATCATCAAACGCTTCGCGCAATTTGAGCGCTCCAATGGCATCAGCGGCAGCGGCTTTAACATCCGCTTCTGGATCTTTAAGTAAACATTCACGTAACAATTCCAAAGCCAGGGCGTGATCTTGTTCACCCAAACTTGAAAGTTGGCTAACTGCGGCGTAGCGGACTCGGGTATCGCGATCAATAACTGCGGGTTGAATCAGTTCAAAAGCTGTTTTAGGTTCAAGCTGACGTAATTGATTCACTCCCCGTAAGCGATCGCCCAAATCTTCTGAACTGAGCAATTGTTGAACGGATTCAGGAGTAATGCTCATGTTGTTAAAGGTGTTTTTATTAGAAGTTTGTTGTGATCAATTCCAGGATTGAGTTTAGACTTAAAATCCTATCATCTTCAAGAACCGATAGCTAGCCTGTGTTAATTCTTGCCTCAACCCGGACAGACTACTCTTAACCGGCTGCCATCATGCGAATAATATCTCCACAGGAAAGAATACCAATCACAAGTCCTTGTTCATCTAATACGGGTAATTGATGGACTTGCTTTTCATTGAGTAAACGGGCGGCTTCCGAGAGAGATTGACTCGGGGTAATTGTGGCGATTGGGTTTTTTGTCATCACTTCTTCAACGGTTTCACCCAAAGCTTTATGAAGTTCTTTTTCGTAACGGGCAGGACTTTCTAAAAAAATCACACTATCGAGAACAGTAATATAAGCTGGAGGTGTGACGCCACTTTGCTGCCAAATGATGTCAGTTTCAGAGATCATACCGACTAATTTACCAGCTTCATTAACGACAGGTAAGCCGCTAATCTGGTGTTCTGCTAAAATCTGGATGGCTTCTTTGAGAGGCATATCAGGCCTAGCTAAGATCGGGTTCGATGTCATTATGTCGGCGACCGTTTTGGGCATAATCTCAGACTCATCGTTGACTAAACTGTTGCTCTTATCATATCGGAATTTAGATCCCTACAGCGCGATCTGTGTTGCATCTATCTCACGTCTTTGTAGAACCCTTCAACAATACCCATCCAATCATCACATGAAGATCTTCTCTCTCAAACTTTCTCAGATTAATATTTTCACCTCTATTGGGGCTATAGTGCTGGTGATCTCCAGTTTTGTTGGTTTTATTCCCACTGCGGCGGCGCTTACGACTTCACCTCCTCCCATTATCGCCAGTCTTTTTTCCTTTTCTGGAACTCGACCCAATAATCTAGGGATTCAAGCAGGTCAGTTAGCGAATTGTCCGGATTCACCCAACTGTGTCTCTAGCCAAAGTACAGATGCGGTTCATCAGATCGCTCCCTTGGTTTATGAAGACTCTGCTACTGAAGCGTTTGAGCGGCTAAAAATGATTATTCAAAATCTGGATAATGCCAAAATCATTCGGGAGGAACAGGATTATCTTTATGCCGAATTTACTTCAGCAATTATGGGATTTGTAGATGATGTAGAATTTAATCTCGATGAAGCGGATCAAATTATTAATGTGCGTTCAGCTTCCCGTTTAGGAGAGTCTGATTTAGGGGTTAATCGGAATCGAGTTGAAACCATTCGAGCCGTTTTTCAGTCCTAAGTCTAACGAACTTTTCGAGATCAATATCGCGTTGTAAACGTTAAAACCCCCTGCTAACTTAGAGGGGGCTTTATTTATAATCCGAGTTTTAAACTCGTTTCAAACCGTGAGAAGATTTCCTACTCTTACAGTGCGTTACCACGTGGTAGAACTTCCTCAGGGAATACAAAGTTTTGGTGAGGTTGATCGACGGGAGCCATCCAGGCGCGAATCCCTTCGTTCAACAAAATGTTCTTGGTATAGAATGTTTCAAATTCGGGATCTTCAGCCGCCCGCAATTCCTGAGACACAAAGTCATAGGCTCGCAGGTTGAGTGCTAATCCGACAACACCGATGGAACACATCCACAGTCCAGTCACGGGGACGAATAACATGAAGAAGTGTAACCAACGCTTGTTGGAAAAAGCAATCCCGAAGATTTGTGACCAGAAACGGTTTGCGGTCACCATGGAATAGG
>NZ_AUZM01000061.1 GCF_000478195.2 Lyngbya aestuarii BL J
TGGACGCCAGGGGACGGCTGCGAGTTCGTTCAACTTCAGGATCAATATCGCGATCCCATAAATCATTCACCACACATCCGGCGGCGCTGGTGGCAACAGTTCCAAAGATAATCACCAAAACTAAAACCCAAGGGGGTGTAGCGTCAGAGGCCAAAAACACCGCCCAAAGTGCCGGAATCATTAAAATTAGGCGTCCTGCGGGCTTATCCCATCTTAATAATCGAATAATCTGGATTAATGTTGATTCGGGTTGTGGTTCGGGTTGAATCAGCATTGGAATGACTTTGAATTTATACTTAGTTTTCAGCTTTTATTCTATAGTTTCTCGCTAAGGCTGTCATCGATAACCCATAATTGAGTGTTAATTGCAATGAATCGAGTGTGTTGAGTCGCCTTGATCCAATCTCTAAAAATTTCCGTTGCAATTGAGTCAGTGAGTCACGAATTGAGATGCAGTCTTTGATTAAAAACTCTGATCAGATTTGAGTGATCCTCTCTATTGATTAAAAACGGGTTTTCGTTCGGGTTGATTGTATGAGATGATTGAGATAATGGATACTAAAATTTAAGTTTCATGGTTAATTCAGTTCCTACCGTTAAAGTTTCTTCTGCTTCTAACAATCAAGATCGAATTCTCGCTGCTATCGATCTCGGGACAAACTCTTTTCATATGGTAATTGTAAAAATCGATCCGACATTGCCGAGTTTTACGATTATTGCCAGTGATAAAGAAATGGTTCGACTGGGTGATTGTGAACCCAAAGGACGTTTAAAGAAAGAAGTGATGGAACGAGGAATTATTTGTTTGCGTCGTTTTCAAGAATTGGCAAAAACTTATAATGCGGAACAAACTGTTGCTGTAGCAACCAGTGCAGTTCGAGAAGCACCGAATGGTCGAGATTTTATCAAGCGGGTTTCTGATGAATTGAATTTAGAAATTAGTTTAATCTCGGGTCAAGAAGAAGCTCGGCGAATTTATCTCGGTGTTTTATCTGCAATGGAGTTTAACAATCAGCCTCATATTATTATTGATATTGGGGGTGGATCAACCGAGTTAATTTTAGGAGAAGGACAAGAACCTCTATTTTTAAGTAGTACGAAAGTGGGTGCAGTTCGTCTGACTCAAGAGTATGTGAAAAGTGATCCCGTTACTCGGAGTGAGTTTTTATATTTACAAGCTTATATTCGCGGAATGTTAGAGCGTACAGTCGATGAACTCTCTTTGAATCTGAAGAATAAAGAATTACCTCGTTTAGTGGGAACATCAGGGACAATTGAAACGTTAGCGGCGATTAATGCTCGGGAAAAATTAGGCGCAGAACCTACACCTTTAACGGGCTATGAATTGAAATTGAGTGATTTACAAGATCTTGTCAATCGCTTTCGGAAACTGTCTTATTCTGAACGGTTAGAAATTTCGGGGATTTCTGATAAACGAGCTGAGATTATTTTAGCAGGTGCTTTAATTTTACAAGAAGTTATGACAATGCTGAATCTTGATTCTTTAACTGTTTGTGAACGCAGTCTCCGAGAAGGGGTGATTGTAGATTGGATGTTAACACATGGATTAATTGAAGATCGACTTCGTTATGGAAGTTCAATTCGTCAGCGAAGTATTCTTAAAATTGCTCAAAAATATCAAGTAAATTTGGATCATGGTGAACGAGTTGCAGCTTTTGCTTTAAATTTATTTGACCAAACTAAATCTATTCTTCATGATTGGGGACCAGAAGAACGGGAGTTATTGTGGGCGGCGGGAATTTTACACAACTGCGGTTTAAATATTAGTCATTCCGCTCATCATAAACATTCTTATTATTTAATTCGACATAGTGAACTCCTGGGATATACCGAGACAGAAATTGAAACGATAGCTAATTTAGCTCGTTATCATCGTAAAAGTCAGCCCAAGAAAAAACACGAAAATTATCAAAATCTTTCCAAACGATATCGACAAATTGTTGATCAATTAAGTCCTTTATTGAGGTTAGCTGTAGCTTTAGATCGACGTCAAATTGGAGCTATTGCTCAGGTAACTTGTCAATGTCATTGGGAAGAAAACGAATTTCATTTGAAGCTAAAACCTGCTGATCCCAAAGATAACTGTGCTTTGGAGTTATGGAGTTTAGACCTCAAAAAAGAAGCATTTGAAGCTGAGTATAAATTGAAAGTTATTGCATTTTTAGAGTCATCTTTGGCAGTAGTTTGATGATTTTAGGAGTTGACTCATTAGAATTTTAATCTCTTTGCTTTGGTAAATTTTCGGCTAAAACTTCGCAAAAATGGAGGATTTAATAACGTCTTAAAAATCAAGAATAGTGAATAAAGTTCTCCGGGTACTTCTCGTTCTGTCCATTGACCAGGCTGACAAAAGAGCATTGTAATTAATTGCCGATGTTGAGAAAGCGTAATGGGTTTAAATTTAACTTGTAAGGTTGGAAATGAATCGATTAAAGTGTAATTGGTAATTTCTCCTGTTAGCTTTAATTCTTCATCTACGATGTTTAATTTCACAGGTAATACCTGATTAATGGGGTTACTCAGTTTTTGAGTGAGTTGAATTTCTGCTCCCACTTCAGAGATTTTAGTTGTAATTCCCCATACAGTTTTATTGGCAAGTTTTAAACGAACAATGCGTCGAAGTTCAAAGCTATCATAAAGATCTGATTTGGGAGCATCAATTAAAGCTAAAATTGCGACTCCAATACTGAATAAATTGTACACAATCCAGATTAAACCCAAGTCAAAAGCGTTAGTAAATTCAGCAACTTCAGCAGTTATAGGTACTGATCCCCAAATTTCTAAAATTCTTAAAAGTCCGATGAATGTTGCAATAAAGAGTAAAATCAAAGGCCAGCCAAGAGTCCAATTAAATGAAAATCGTTGACTTGAAATTCCTTTTTGAGTGACTTGAAATTTCTGCTTAAATGGATTCAGCATGACCAGAAAAACGTTTAAAGATAAAGGAAAACAGAGAACAGTTTTATAAATCTCTGAAATAAAAACAGAACGACTGCGCTCATTTAGCCATCTAAAAACAATGATTTGAACCCAATAACAGGGGATAAAGAAATACAACCATTCTTCTACTGTTGCTTGAATCGGAAGAACACCTAAAAAAGCATAAGCTAATGGCATCAAAAAGAAATAAGGATAAGCCCAAACACTTAACCAATTAATTAAGCCTTCTAAATGTGCTAATCTTTGAGACAGTTTTAAACCTGGAATTGTTAGAGGATTAGAATTGATAAAAAAGGCTTGTAAAGTTCCTCGCCCCCATCGTTGTCGTTGTACAAAATAGTTGGTAATATCTTCCGCCGCCAAACCTGCACTTAATTTTTCTCTCAAATAAACTAACTGATAACCTTGAGCCGATAAACGAATTCCAGTAAAATAATCTTCACTGATTGATTCAGTTACAAATCCTCCAATTTCTTCGAGGGCTTTCCGCCTCATCACAAATGATGTCCCTGCACAAACGGTACTATCTACTCCATCTTTGAGTAGCTCGATATGTCGATAAAATTCTTCTTCATCGGAGATTAAAACTTTTTCTAAGCCTAAGTTTTTAGCGATTGGGTCAGGATTATAAAAGCTTTGTGGTGTTTGTACAAGAGCCACTTTTTTGTCTTGAAAAAACCCAACTGTTCGATCAAGAAAGTTATGGGTTGGAATAAAATCTGCATCAAAAACGACAATTAATTCACCACTTGTTAGGGGTAGTGCATGGTTTAAATTACCTGCTTTAGCATGAAGCTGATCGGGTCTAGTGATGTACTTACATCCTAATTCTTGAGCTAGTTGTTCCACTTCCAAACGTTGACTGTCATCCAGTAGATAGACTTTTTTGTTGGGATAATCTATCGCTTGACAGCCGATAATTGTTCGTTTTAAAATTGAGGTGGGTTCTTGACAAGTTGGAATTAAAATATCCACTGTAGGTAAAAAATTTCCTTCGTGAATGTTAATTTCCATTTGATTTGCTTGTTGACTCCGATCTTTCATTTTCAAGACTAACCAGAGTCGGATACCACCTGAAATCCAGATTAATACTTCGAGGAAAAGTAGTCCTAAACTAAACGTTCCGTTCATCGGATCGCTTAAATTTAAGGTGGATAATATCCGCCATAAGATATAGCGAATCATTAAAGCGAATACAATCGCGATGATAATTGTTCGTGACCATAACTTCGGTTTAGGAGAAAGTTTTATAATTGTAAAAACCGTTGTTACTAATGCAATAGTGGGTAATAATAGATATTTCTGATCAATTTCTGGAGGTTGTATCCAAAAAGGAGGATTTTGTTGTCCTAGATCAATGTTAGCCAAAAATTGGCTAATACTTTCTTCTCCTGAAAACCATCCTCCTATAATTGTGGCGAACAAGGTAACAGTACCCAATAAGACGAGTGTAGCTATGCGAGGACGACTGATACTCCATGAGGCTATTCTCAGGCGTTGATTATCATACCCAGATGTCATACTCTGAAAACTCCTGAATGAGTGTATATTGAGCGAAATCGAAATCCTACAGGGGGTGAGCAACATCAAAAAAAGTTACTCTATGGACTCCTCTGTTACATTATTTAACATTTTCCTGAAAATTGAATGAGAGATATCCATTCCAATGCTGTCTACACTCTATAAATCACTATTTTCGGAGAATCACTTTCCCTCAATATTAAAGATTAAACTTCAGGTATCTGAAAAATTGATAAGTTGAAGCTGAGAATTATCCCGCTGGTGTCATTCTGCGAATTCAAGAGCTAAAAAATTAAAACGTCTAGCTAGAAAACTAAAAGGGCTTAAATTGATTTATTGCATCAATGAGATGAATTTAAAGACATAAAATAATTTTTCCCGCTTTGGGTCAGCTCGTTGCGACAACCTCTGTCATAATTTCTGATGCAATTTCAAGCTTTGTTTTGTAGATATCTGCTGATTGTAATCTACTTTGAGATTTAAACACTCTGAAAATCAATTTGTCTTTTCCGTCAGCGGGAAAAAACTAATCCCACGCCAAGCTGAAGATTGCTCAACAAACCTGACATGGGAGTGCATTAAGCTGTACAGGGTTTTGTGAACCCAGTTGATGAGTTTAGGCTACGATGTCGTCGGACTCCTCAGCCACCATCTCTTTAAACGCTTTTCCGGCTGAAAATGCGGGAACTGTGGTTTCGGGAATTGTCATGGGCTGGCCCGTGCTAGGGTTCCGACCTTCACGTGCTTTACGATGTCTGGCTTCAAATGAGCCAAATCCAACAAGTGTGACCTTTTCTCCTTCTGCAACGGCGTCCATGATAGATTCACAGATCGCTGATACAATCGCGTCAGCTTGTTTCTTGGTTACTCCTGCTTTGAATGCAGTTTCTTGGACGAGCTGTTCTTTGTTCATGCTAAGTGTACCTCCTGAAGCTATTGCCTATGTTCTCAAACAGCAGAACTGATGGCTGTTCTAGCATAAACTGCTTTGTAATAGGCAAGTTTATCCTATTGTTTCGCGCTTAGTAGAAGGATTTTGACACAAAAGTTCAATGAATGGGGCGGACTGAACCCCTGCGATCGCCCAAATTTTCACCTGATGATACTGACTGTAAAGCTAGATTAGTTCGGGGTTTGAGCATCCTTCTGGGAAGGCGAAAAGCACCCGTAGACCTAGAATAGAGGATTTTGAGCTTGAGTATATTTGCGGAAAAATATTGCTCAACTCGATCGCGATCGCCATTCAGAAAAATTTAAGGGTTCGGAAGTGATCAGATTTACGAGTTTCCTGACATTTGAGCGGCGAAACTACCCAGACCCATGAACAGTTATCAGAAGGTCGGGTGCAGGGAGAGAGGGGGAGAGATCAAACCACTTCTGATCTGAAATTGAAGACCAAAAAAACCCGACTTCGCGTGAGAAATCGAGTTAATGGTTATTAATGGTTATTCAACAAACAAACAGGTGAGATTAGGCTCTCATTTTTGAGTAAGAAGGGGATCGACGAGTCGAGAGGGGAGAAGCCAGTAATAAAACCTTCTCCAACAACCCGGGTGCAATTCGGTTACACCAAACGGCTAAATGACTTTGCCATCCAACTAATATTTCCGGTAATTCTTTACGAAGTCCATCAATTAACACTTCGGCAACTTCTTGGGCGGTCATCGGTACGACCCAACGGAATAACTGAAGTCGGCGTGTCATATCCGTATCTGTCAATGTGGGTAACAATGCCATGACTCGAATATTGTGTTCGGCGAGTTCGGCGCGTAGGGCTTGGGTAAACCCTAAGATGGCAAATTTTGTCGCGGAATAGGTTGCCATTGTGGGTGCGGCAATTTTCCCCATTAAACTAGAGACGTTAACAATGGTACCTTGTTTACGGTTGGCCATCCGTCGCGCAACTGAACGGGTAATGGTGTACATTCCCATTAAATTGAGGGAAACTTCTTCTTGTAAGTCGGGTAATTTTGACTGCAAGAAGGGGGTTTGGTGGGCGACTCCGGCACAGTTTATCAGTAAATCAACTGGCCCGTGAGAACGCCAAGCTTGAGCGATCGCAATGTTGACTTCGACAGGTTTAGTTAAGTCAATTGCTAAGGTGACAACTTCGACGGGAAATTGTGCTAATTCTTGGGATAATTCTGCTAGTTTTTGGCGATCCCGAGCGACCAGAAGTAGACGTTGAACTCCGGCTTTTGCCAGTTGTAATGCAATTGCCCGTCCAATCCCTCTTGAAGCTCCGGTAATCAGTGCTGTAATTCCTTGAATTTTCATATAAACCTCCAAGGTTCAAGAATGCTGCATTTGTTCAAAGATCTAGGCAGGAAAAAGCCATGATCATTGCAGCTTTGTGTGGTCAAATTGGGTTCAATAGAACATTTCAAATCTGATCAATTTGAAAGATTATGCCAAGTGAAATGAAGCCTCTAATGAGGTTCTTTCGAGCTTGAACAATGTTCAGGACTCAGCAATAACCATGTTCTATTGAGACAAAAGGTTCAATTGAGTTGAAAAATTTATGGGTGAGGGAACTGGGTTGATCAGAGAATTGCAGTTTGTGTTTACTTTTCGACACACTGCTCATGGGTTTTGTCTGATATCCTATCTTTTGAAGCTGATTTGAATGGGACAGGGTATCAGACTTCTCTTGCGGTTTCCCTCAAGCGAGTCTTGTACTCACGACCCTAGAATAGAGTAGAGCATGGCTCATTGGTCTCCTTATAACGAGCAGGGGTTGAATTGACCAACGGTCAATGCAGGCTCCGTCGTTTCACGGCGGAGTAATCTTTGACTCCACATTCACAACTTAACAGTTTAATCAAGAGTTTGCAACATTTTTTAATAAAAAATGCTTAACATTTATTTACAAAAAAACTATTTTCTCTCAGTAATAGTAAAAAGGCTGGGTTTTAGCCCAAGTGAACCCAACCTTTAGTCAGTAATGAATTGAACCGTTAATAACAGTTATTGAGTCAAAGGAAGGGAGATAATGATTTCTGTTCCTTCTCCGGGTTGGGAGATACATTGAAGTTGTCCCTGATGGGTTTCAACGACAAACTGATGACAAATATTCAGCCCAAAACCTGTTGCGGTTCCGAGGGGTTTAGTGCTAAAAAAGGGTTCAAATATTTTAGGTTTAATGTTCTCAGGAATTCCAGTTCCATTATCTTTAATTCGGATTATGACTTGGGGAGTAGTCGGGTGATTAGAATGCTCGCTAGAAGCAACTTCTGTTTTAATCCAAATCGTCGGTTCCTCTGAAGAAGTTTCAACTCGCCTATTTTCAAGTGCATCAATCGCATTATTCAGCAAGTTCATAAACACTTGATTCAGTTGTCCGGGATAACATTTAACCTCTGGAAGTTTACCATAATCTTTAACTAAAGTAATCGCCCGACCTTTTTTACCTTTGAGTTGAGATTGTAAAATCAAGATAATATCATCTAGAACCCGATGAAGATCAACGAATTTTTCTTCAGAATCATCAACCCGATAAATATTCCTCAATGACTCAACTAACTGACGAATCCGTTCAGCACCACTTTTCATTGATTCGATCACTTGAGGCAGATCTTCAAATAAGAACTCTAGGTCTATTTCCTCAATTCTTTCTTGAATTACAGGGGAGGGATCAGAGTATTCTTCGCCATAGAGTTCGATTAAATCGATTAAGTCTTGAGTATAATCTGCGGCATGAGAAACATTACCTTTAACCACCGAAACGGGATTATTAATTTCGTGAGTAATGCCTGAGATCATTTGACCCAAAGTCGAAAACTTTTCACTTTTAATTAATCGTTTTCTGGCTAGATTTAGATCACTTAAAGCTTGTTGTAATTGGGGATCGCTGGAATCGGATTGGGGGGAATAACTCTGATTGTTTTTCAATCCTCGGCTAACTCGTCGGTTTAATTCATCGGGATCTATCGGCGCAAAAATCCAATCATCGATCTGAGGTTCTAAACGGGAAAATTGGGATTTGAGAAGTTCAGGTTGAGTCAGTAATAGATAAAAAGCAGAAGTGAGATCGCTCTGAGTTTTTAGGTGTTTGATCGTAGATAACGCATCCACATTTTCAGACATCCAAGTGTAAATAATGAGGTGAGGATGAAGATTTTCCACACCAGCAAAAGCCAATTTTTCGAGGTTAGCTGTGACGATTATATAGCCTTGTGCTTGCAAAATTGTTTGAAGTGTCCCTTGAGTTTGAACATCCTCATCAATAATTAGAATTGTAGCCATAATTGATTACTAAAAAATGCAGGGTTTACCCTATTAACAACAAGTGAACCGAGAATAAGCAGGAAAGGGGACGATTGCCAATGACAGCGATGAGGGTGGGCCAATTGCTAGAGTCTAGGAGAGAGTCATCTTCTATTTTATCGAGGATTCAACAACTCTGTCCTCAATTAAATCAAAGATTATTTTTCAACAAAGATGAACTGCTATAAGCCATTCCGCAAAGGTTCGATAAAGGTTCGATAAAAATTTAGCGATACTCTAGTTAATAAGATACGCTATGCTCGAAAGAGAAGTCTGTTTTTTAGCACCAGTCCCGGAGGATATGTGAATGCAACGGCTTGGTAATCGCGCTTTTGAAATTCTCACTGGAGAAATCAACGGTGGTTCCCAGGATAACCTCACCAGTGAATTGGGGCGCAAAATTGTCTTGCAACGACTCGACAAATTGCGATTGCAGATGGGTGAACCCCTTTCTTATGACGAATTGCGTCAAATTGTTAGCGATCAATTTCCTAATTTTGATGAGAAGGTTCTTCAGGAGGCGGCTGCGGTTAACCGTACCCCTCAAATATACCAGCAAGTTATGCGGGGAAGTCTGATTGTTGTCGGAATCATGGCTTTGATTTGGTTTGTTAATTTACCTGTTCCGTTAATTCGTTGGCCAGTGAGTAAGACAATCCCAGTTTTGCTGTTTCCGAGTTATATGAATATGAATTATCACTATAAACAAGCCATTGCTGATGCAGAATATACTGAAAAATTACTTCAGGAAGCAACGACTAATGCTGAGATTGATCTGAGTGAGCAGGAGATTCAAAAAGCATATCAACATCTAGATCGATTACCCGCTTGGTCTTTAGATTTTAATCCTAAATTTTATTGTTCTTTGTTTAAATGTAGTTGGCAATTTACAACTGAAGAATATGAGAAAACTCGTGATTATATTCAAAAAATTGAAGGCAAAATAATTCAAGAACAGTATGCTCAAGAACGATTTAATGAAGCAGAATCTGCTCTGAATTCGGCTCGCCAAGAATATCAGAACTTAAAATCTGGGGAAAGGCGAGTGATTGCGGCATGGCAAACGGCGATTGATTTATTTGATCAAATTCCTTCAGATACTCTGGCCGGACGTCTCTCAGAAAATCGTTCCCTAACAGCACAAAAAGATTTTGAGAAAGAAGTCGATCAAGCCACTCGTGAAAAGAGGGGAACAACTTTAATTGCAACGGCTCAACAATATGCTGTTCAAGCGGTGAATGTTGTTCAAAATCCTCCGCATCCAGTGGAAAAATGGGAACAAGCAGTTAATTTGTGGGAACAGGCTATTCGCCAACTTGAAAAGATTTATAAGGATCATTCTTCTTATCAAGAAGCGCAAGAAAAGTTATCAGAATATAACTCTAACTTAAAGAAAATCAAGCAGCGACTTCAAGACGAAAAAGATTCAATTGAAGCGATGAAAAAAGCTCAAAAATTAATTGCAGAGTGGCGAGAGTTAACTCGTTCTGATGATCTCGACTATAGAGTAATGAATCGACAATTAGCTAATATTATTTATACTTTGGAGGATGTACAGCCCGGAACAACGGTGAATGCAGAGGCTCAAGATTTACTCAGACGGACTCGCTATACTCGGAGTCAGCTTTAAGGGATACTAACGGCGTTTATTCGACTTCAAGTTGTAAACTCGGCATCAATCGCTGTAAGTTTTTTAAGGATTTACTTTGCCAGGGAATTGCATTCGAGGCGAGAACAATCAGGTTAACGGTTTTGATGCGTCGAACTTGGATCACAAATTTTGATAGCATATTAATTCCAGAACTATTGAGATATTTTAATTCTCGTAGATTGAGGGTAATAGTCTCAGGTTGTGAAGCGAGGACATCATTGAGTAAATGAATAATGGGGTTAGACTCATCTAAGTTACTCAGTCGTAAAGAACCCACCAAGATAATTGTCGTTGTGTCGCTATCATATTTAACTTGGTATTCTTCGGTTTTAAACTCTTGAATGTCCATGCTAGTCACATCCTCGTTAATCAGTGTTTGGGTTAATTATTTAGATAGCGAGTTGTACAACGGTGCTAACGATGAACATCTCTGAGTCTAGTTTAACAGTCTCAAATTTCCACCCCAGATGGGCTTGATAGTCATTGATCATTGTCAGATAACCTAAGCGCGAACTTTGACCGTCTTCTAGATTTTGTTCAATTTGATTAATATACATTTCTTGTGGATCACTATTTAATAAGGTTTGAATGTAATCCTGAAAGGATGAAATTGTCCGGGGATCAATACTATTAATCACTAAAAAAGATAGCCACTCCTGACTTAAGTTGATTTTAATTTGAATTGGATAAACACAACGATTATCACTAAACTTCATCGCATTTTCGAGGAGTTCATTGGCGATAAAACTAACAGCACTTTGAATTTCTGCTTGTCGATGTTGAGTTGTCAGATCATCTTCACTTTTCGGAAAAAATGTGGTGACATAATCAGCCATAAAGTTAGCGGACAAGCCATTATTTCGCCAGCGATGTTGAAGGGGAATTGAACCCGGAGAAAATCCAAGGGCTAAAAACTCTTGATTGTCAGTTGAGGAAATCTCTACAAAATTTCCAAAGATTTGACTCATAAGGAAATAGGTTTACTTTAAAGGTTGATAGAAGGTGAGATCATCAGACTTAGATAGAGTGAGTGAGAAGCTAAGTGTTTAACCTGAATCTATAATATACCAATTCTATTTTATCATAGTTGACTTTGTAGTTTTTGCCAATACATCTGGGCTACAGTATCCGTGGGATTTTCAGTCAGACATTCAGAAAATAATTTAATTGCTTGCTGATATTCTTCTTGGTAGTAATAAGTAATAGCCAGTTCAAATTGTGTTTTAGTCTCTAACTTTTTTTGTCGAACTTGAGGTGAATCGGCTTCAAACACTTCAAAAACAGAAACTTTTTTGGATTTTCCTGTTACCACGACTTGATCAATTAATCGAAGTGCATAAGCAGTCGGATCGGGTAAAGCTAAAAAGGTATTTTCACTAATTAATAAAGGAACACTATATTTTTTGGTTAGTTTTTCTAGACGGGCTGCTAAATTCACTGCGTCACTAATCACAGTGGTATCCATCCGATCCTTTCCCCCAACAATTCCTAACATTAAATCTCCAGTATTAATCCCAATTCCAATCTGAATAGGAGGACGATCAGGACGGCAACGAGTTAGATTAAATTCACTTAAATATTTTAACATATCAATTCCCGCCTGCACCGCATGATTAGCACTACAGCCAAATAATGCCATAATTGCATCTCCAATATACTTATCAATTAACCCGTAATTTTCTACTATAGCAGGTTCCATTCGAGCGAGATAAGCATTAATAAACTTGAAATTTTCAGACGGACTCATTTGTTCAGAAAGCTGAGTAAAACTGCGAATATCAGAGAATAAAATAGACATTTCTTGCTGCACAGCATCCCCAATTTTGACATCCACAATACTCTCATAGCCTAAGAATGTTAAAAATTGATGAGGAACAAAGCGTTCGGCGGTCGAATTCAGTTGTTCTTCTTGATCTAAAGCTAGTTGTAAATCACAGTTAATCTTAAACAGATCTTCAATAAAAATTTGTCGTTCAGTTTCAGCATTTTTGCGCTCAGAAGTATCTTGAAAAGCAGCAATTGCAAAGACAATATTTCCCGCTTCATCATAGATTGGTGTTCCCCAAGATTCTAGGGGAATAATCTGATCTCCTTGATGAACTTCAATATCATTAATGGTAGCTGTTTCTCCGTGTAAAGCTCGCACCAAAGGTAAATCTTTTTCTGCATAAATCTGTTCTGTTCCGGCGATATAACTCGGATAAATCTCTGCATCTGAATCGGCATCGGGAACTGCACCTGGCCCGAATAAGCCTTGAGCAACATGATTAGAATAATAGATATTGCCTTGAGCGTCTAGCACCACAACTCCGATAGGAATTGCTTCAAGAAATTGACTGAATTGTTTACTATTTAGTTTTTTAGATGTTGTTAAATTCTGATTTTTAGTGGGAATATTTGAATTTAATAAAGTTTCTTGTTCTTGTCTTTGTGTAGATATTTCTTGTGGTTTAAAATCTGTATTTTGAGGTTGATTAATACGGTCTTCTAAGCGACTATAAAGATGATGGAGTTGTTGCGTGATTTGGTTTAATGCTTTGGTAAGCATTCCGACTTCATCCGTTGTGGTGACCGGAACAAGCTTTAAATTTCCATCTGCAATATGAGTGGCCGCTGTTGTTAGTTTTAAAATCGGTTGAGTTAAATTTTGAATAAGTTTATAGATAATATAAATACAAATAATACTCAATAATAATCCTGTAAATAAAATATTTTTAGCCAAGTTATGAACAGGTTTAAGAACTTCAAACCGTGATTTTTCGACTAATAAAACAGAATTCCATTGTTCTAACCAACGATGCACCCCAATGATAGCTTCACCTGCATAATTCAAGTCTTGATGTGTACCATTTTTTTGCTTTAATGCTGCTTCTAATCCTTGATTTTGTAAGCGACGAGGTAACTTTTGAGGATCGGGTGTATTGGTATAGATAGGAACTTTAAATCGAGTTACCCAGTAGATTTCTTCGTTGAGATTGGGGTTGATTTGAGTGATGATTTCTGCGGCTGTTTCTAGATTTAAGTTAACTGCTAATACACCTAATATTTGATTATTTTCTCCAGAGAGGGGTGTAGAAATTGTTAAGGTTGGTTGATTAGTCCCAGGAAAAAGATAAATACTTTGAACATAAGTTTGTTTAAGTCCTTCAATAAAATATTCATCAGCACTTCGAGATTGACCTTCAGTGCTAGGATTAGTAGAAAATATAACTTTTCCTGTACTCACTGTTAAAATAAAAATATCTCGCACATCAGATTGAGTAGCGAATGCTATACTCATTAATGATTGCATTTGACGATAGGCTCTGGCAAATTCTTCACTCGACTGATCACGGGTTAATAGAATTTCAGCTTGAGTTTTGACTTCGGGAAGTACCGCCAGAGAAACAGTTGCTTTGCGGTGTGTTTCTAGCCAACGGTTTAAGGCGTCTTCTTTGAGGGTTGCACTCATCTGGAGTGGTTCTAAGGCTAACTCTATCATTGAAGATCTCGCATCTAGATAGGCGATTGTCCCCAGACTGGACAAACTCACGAATAACAGCAGTAAAAAGGAGATGATTAGTTTGGACATCAAGCTTTTTGTCCAGAATTTCATAAACCCTATCCGTTGTACAAGTCTGGTTAGTCCGCTTGAGAAAAAAATTAACACAGTCGCTAAACCTGATGGTTTTGGTTCTTTATTAATGATAGCCGCCATTGGGTATAAAGTTAACGAATAAAGTTCTACTTTAATGCTAATTTTGATAAAGTTAATCACCCTGTACGATTGAGTAGAAGACGATTTTAGAGCCAATACTGCCAAGTTGAAACCTATGATCGCAGATCTAGCAGCTTGATTAACCTCATTTTACAGCGAGACTGCGGAAGTCGATTGATTTTCCTAAATTTATTAAAATTAATTTTAGTAAGTGCGGTTCTCAATTTCATATTTTAGATTAATTTAAGATAATTCAAGATAGAATAGAGGATTAACCTGATCCGTTTCCCTAACCCAATATTAGACTTCTAAAAAATGTGCGAAGTTGAGGATCAAGTTACTTGTTCAGACTTTAGAGTTCTCGATACGCGGCATAAACTGCTCGAACATTATACCAGTTTAAAAAAATCCGGGCAATTTCTAAAGCAAGTTGAGGTTTCCCCTGATTAATAAGCCATTGTAAAACACCTGCCATTGTACGTTCATTTAATCGACCTCCAACGCTTAAAATTCCCCAAAGAACTTGATGTAATATTGTCATTTGAATCATCAGTTTAACTTCAAGACTAGGATGTTTTTGATAAAATAAAACCCCCATTCTACCGCGTTGAATTTCCCGCTCAATTAAATTAGGAAGTTGTTCTAGGGCAAAAGGAGGATGCCAATGATAACCCACAGCATCAGGACATTTAATTAATGTCAATCCCAGTTTTTTCAGGCGAACACCGAGTTCTAAATCTTCCCACCCATAGAGGTGAAATTGCGTGTCAAATAATCCGGCTTCAATTAACCAATGACGAGCAATTGCGACATTTCCGGTAGCAAAATAAGCCGCAGAAAAATCAGTAATTTTGTAAGGTTCAGCGGTTGGATATTCAAAATTACAGGTATTAATTACCCGACCATAAGTAAAAACGCGATCGCTTATTTTAGAAGCCTGAATTAATGCAGTTGCATGAGCTTTCAGAAAGTTTTCAGTAACAACTAAATCACTATCAATAAAAATAATTGTATCACCTTCAGCCTGTTGAACCCCTAAATTTCTGGCTGCGGCTGGCCCTTGATGAGTTTGACAAAACCAGCGAACATGAGGAAACTCTAGCTGATGATCTTGTAACCATTTTAAAGTACCATCTGTTGAACCATCATCGACTAAAATCACTTCATAATTTTCAACGCTGTTGTGATTAGATTGGTGTTCAAGTGCGGTTAAACACTTTTTGAGAATCGGTAAACGATTGTAAGTAGGAATAATAACGCTAAAAAACATCATTGAGAAATAAAATTGAGCATTTAGAAGTTTAGGATGTGCAAGTCGGGCTAATTGATGAATGATTCCGACGGGAACTTAACAGATGGCAAACTGAAAAAATACGTTATAATTTTTAGCATTCAATCGCGTACCATTTTAGTATAGATTCAGCGTCGTGTTAGAGTGATCAGCCCTCGGACTTCTACCGCCAGATTGATCAGATCACCTGATCCGGGTGCGATCGCTAACAGTACAAAAACTCAAACCGTCTTAAAAAGTGAGTTGAACAGTCATTCACGCTTTCTTGTCAAGTTTTTATCAATTGAGTGGTTTTGAACCCAACACCCACTTTCAGGAGAGGTCGGGAGGTCGGGAGTTGGGGAAAGAGCGAACAGTTACCCGTTATCACTTCTGACTGCTGCCTTGTGCCTTGTGCCTTCTAACGAACTTCTCATCTCATGCTCCGGAAAGATGAGCAAATTTCTAAAAATTTATTAAACTTTGTAAAGACGAAGCCCGTCTAAATTCATGATGACTGATTGAGTAAATCTATGTCAAACGCTCCATTGTCCAAATCTACAGAAAAAGAAGCACAAGATTCATCGACTGCGTTTAACCCAATGCTGGATGATGCAGTCGATCAACCTCAAGTGTCTTCTACACCCTCTCAACCTCAACCTCAACCCGTCAAACAAGGGCTCAAATGGTTACAAGTGCTAATTGTGATCGCGATGGCTTTGGGTTCCGGGTTCGTCGGGGGGAAATGGTGGGAAAATCAACAAGCCAACAAACCCCAAGCCGCCAGTCAAGAAGCCTCTAGATCGCGAACGGTTCCCGTCAAACTAGCAACTGTCGAGGGAACCACCTTACAAGAAAAATCGGAGTTTGTGGGGACGTTAGAAGCGATACGTTCAGTCGATATTCGCTCCGAAACCGAAGGACGGATCACTCGGATCTTTGTCGATTCGGGGGATACAGTCACAGAGGGACAAGCGATCGCGCGGTTGAAAAGTGATAATATCGAAGCTGAACTCCGACGCGCCCAGGCCAATGTGACTCGCGCTCAGGCGAATCTGGATCAACTGAAGGCGGGAACTCGTCCCGAAGAAATTGATCAAGCCGAAGCCCGCTTAAATCAAGCCCAAGCTCGTCTAAATGAATTGAAAGCGGGAACTCGATCTGAAGAAGTGGCTCAAGCCAGAGCCAGATTAAACCAAGCTGAAGCCCGTTTAGCAGATGCTCGATCGGGAAGTCTTGAAGACGAAATTGCTCAAGCGCGATCCAGAATTGAAGCCAATCAAGCTGATTTAGAACTCGCAAGGGAACGAACGAATCGTTATAATCAGTTGCGAGAACAGGGTGCAGTTTCTCAAGATGAACTGGAAGAATTTCGCCAAAATGAACGGCGATTGAGTGCTACTGTCGAGGAATCTCAAAGACGTTTACAACAACTCCAACAAAGTCAAAGAACTCAAATTGAGCAACTCCAATCAACGGTTGAAGAAGAACGTCAAGCGTTGCGACAATTGGAAAATGGGGCGCGTCCGGAAGAAATTGCTCTCGTTGAGGCCGAAGTTGCTGAAGTCAAAAGTGAATTGAATCAATTATTAAATGGAACTCGTCCTGAAGAAATTGCTCAAGCCGAAGCCGAAGTTGCAGAAGCAATTGCTGAGGTGAGTGGTTTAGAAGTCCAACTCGAAGAAACGGCAATTGTGGCTCCGTTTACGGGAATTATTGGAGATGTTTCGGGTAAGATTGGTGATTTTCTCTCTCAGGGTGATGCGATTACAACCTTAACCGAAAATCGACGCTTAGATTTACGTTTACCGATTCCAATTGAGCAAAAAGCGGATTTAAAAATCGGATTACCTGTAAAAATTAGTGATCCTCAAGGTGAATTTCTCGCCACCGGAAAAATTAGTTTTATCTCACCAACCGTTAATCAAAACTCTCAAAGTTTGCTAGCTAAGGCGACATTTGACAATCCGGAAGGTCGTTTACGAGATAATCAGTTTGTCCGTTCAACGGTCATTTGGAATGAACGGTCAGGTACAGTGATTGTGCCTGTTAATGCGATTACTTTTCAAGGGGATAAACGCTTTGTTTATATTAGTGAAGGGGTCGAGACATTAACAGCCAAAAAACAACAGGTAGAATTGGGTTTAGTTCAAGGGGATAATGCAGAAGTGTTGTCAGGATTAAGACCAGGACAAAAATTAATTGTATCTGGGACTCAAAAATTATCTGATGGGGCGGCGATTAAAGTCGTTGAATAAAGTAATCTATTCAAAAAATCACTGCTGAATCTGAAACATAAAATTTGATAAAATTAGGGTTTGATTTACAAAAAACCTAGAAGATATGACTTCAAATTCTAGGTCTGAGAATGGGGCAACACCTCTCAATATCTCAATACTAAAATATTCAATCGTCTTCACTCATCATGTTCACCCATTTCTTTATCAAAAGACCCGTTTTTGCTTCCGTTTGTTCCCTACTCATTATCTTAATTGGATTAATCAGTTTTAGTCGGCTTCCCGTTCAAGAATTTCCCAGTATTGACCCGCCCCTTGTCACCATTCGCACCACTTATCCCGGTGCAAATCCAGAGGTTGTAGAAACAGAAGTTACAGAAATTATTGAAGCTGAAGTTAATAGTGTCGATGGGATTAAAACCCTGAGTTCATCAACGCGGGAAGGCGTCAGTACCATTCGAGTTCAATTCAACCTAGAACGAGATTTAGAAGCTGCAACTCAAGACGTTCGTAACCGGGTTTCACAAGTGGTTGGGAGACTTCCCGATGATATTGATCCCCCCGTTGTTTCTAAAGAAAGCAGCGACGATGAACAAATTATGTGGATTGCGATTTATGGGGAAAATTTCACCACCCTAGAACTAAGTAATTACGCAGATTTGTTCATTAAAAATGCTCTAGAAACCGTCGATGGAGTCGGGAGTATTATTATCGGGGGAGAACGTCGTTATGCGATGCGACTGTGGCTAGATTCGCAAAAAATGGCGGCTCGAAATATCACCGCATTAGATGTTGAACAGGCATTAAGACGACAAAATGTAGAGATTCCGAGTGGTCGTATTGAAGGAGAAATGACTGAATATCCAGTCAGAACTTTAGGACGTTTACAACAACCCGAAGAATACAAAGACCTGATTATTAAAAACAACGCCGATGGTTCTCAAATCCGTTTAAGAGATATTGGACGAGCGGAAATCGGCGCCCAAGATGATCGCACCATTGCTCGATTTCGAGGCTTACCTGCGGTTTCTCTCGGGGTGAGTAAACTTTCGGGTTCAAACCTGTTAGAAGTGGCGAATGGTGTTAAAGCACAGATGGCTGAACTTGCCAAAATTTTTCCCGAAGGAATGAGTTATACCATTGCGGTTGACTACTCAGAATTTGTGGAAATTGCCATTGATGAAGTTTGGCATAGTTTATTATTATCTATTGCTTTAGTTGTCCTCGTGATCTTTGTGTTCTTACGAAATTGGCGAGCGACTTTGATTCCCACCATTACGATTCCCGTCTCTTTAATTGGGGCGTTAGCCGTCATGTTTGTGCTGGGCTTTTCGATTAATACATTAACTCTATTTGCCCTTACTTTGGCGACGGGTTTAGTGGTTGATGACACGATTGTTGTTTTAGAAAATATTGTTCGCTATATCGATGAAAAAGGCATGAAACCCCTCCCTGCGGCTTTAGAAGCTGTGGGAGAGGTTGTATTTGCGGTCATTGCAACAACGGTGGTGTTAGTCGCGGTGTTTGTTCCGGTGGGATTTTCGGGAGGAACAACGGGAAGAATATTTAATGAATTTTCGATTACCTTAGCAGGTTCAGTGATTGTTTCTTCTTTCGTAGCGTTAACTTTAGCCCCTGCGGTTTCGGCTCGAATTCTTAAACCGAAAAGCACCGAAAAACGCAATGTTTTGATGAAAATATTGTCTGTTCCTCTCGATTTTTTGGAATGGGGAATTGATCTGATTCAAGCAACTTATAGTAGTTCTTTAAAGCTAGTAATGCAGCTTAAACCCGTTGTATTATTAGTATTTTTGATGTCTTTAGCCTTAACTGCATGGCTCTTTGTACAAATCCCTCAAGGCTTTTTACCGACTGAAGATCGAGGACGAGTTTTTATTCCGATTAATGCTCCTCAAGGTGCGAGTGTAGAATATACAAATAATGTGGTTCAACAAGTCGAAGAAATCCTCGCCGACGTTCCGGAAATGAGGGCTTATTTCACGTTATCTGGATTTGGTCGAGGTGCATCTCAAGGAAACCGAGGATTTGCTTTTACTCGTTTAATTCCCTGGTCAGAACGCACGGAACCCGGTCAATCTCAGCAAGAAATTGTCAAGCGATTAATTGGCAAGTTTTCCCAAATTACTGATGCAATGGTATTTGCCATTAACCCCAGTTCGTTACCGGGGGCGGGTCGGGGTCAACCGATTAAATTTGTCATTCAAGGAACAGATTTAGAAGAACTGGCTGCGGTGTCTGATGAGTTTACAAAACGAGCGCAAGCCTTACCCGAAGTGGTCAACGTTGATACGGATTTAAAGATTAATAAACCGGAGTTAATCTTAGAAGTTGATCGCGCTTTAGCGGGTAATTTAGGGGTGTCAGTTCAGGATATTGCCCGCACGCTACAAATTATGTTGGGGGGTGAAGATATTACCAATTTTAACCAGGGAAATCAGCGTTATGAAGTGATGGTTCGGGGTGAAAAAGAATATCGTTCAACGCCAGATGATATTCAAGAATTATATGTGAGAACTGAACAGGGACAAATGATTCCTTTGAGTAGTTTGGTCACAGTGAAAACCTCAACAACGCCTCCGCAAATCAATCACTTTAACCGCTTTCGTGCAGCAGAAATTGAAGGAAGTCCAGCCGCAGGTGTGAGTTTAGGGGATGCAATTACGGCTTTAGAAGACTTAGCAGATGAAGTGTTACCTGAAGGAATGCGAACTGATTTATCGGGTGAGTCGCGAGAGTTTCGAGATGCGGGTGATGCGACGCTGTTAATTTTTGGTTTAGCAATGGCGTTTATTTTCCTGACTTTAGCCGCACAATTTGAAAGTTATGTTGATCCGTTGATTATTTTGTTGGCTGTTCCGTTGTCGCTTTTGGGTGCTTTTGCGGCGTTGTGGATAGCTGAATTGGAGTTAAATATTTACAGCCGGATTGGGTTAATTATGCTGATTGGTTTGGCGACGAAAAACTCGATTTTGATTGTTGAGTTTGCGAACCAATTACGACTCCAAGGATTATCGATTACAGAAGCCGCTTTAGAAGCCGGAGAAGTTCGATTTCGACCTATTTTAATGACCGCTTTTTCGACAATTTTTGGTGTCCTTCCTCTGGCTTTAGCGACAGGTGCAGGTGCAGCGAGTCGGGTTTCTATTGGCTTGTGTGTATTAGGTGGAATGCTGATTTCTACCATTTTGAGTTTGTATATTGTGCCAGTCTTTTATGTAATTGCTCAAACGTTACAACTCAAGTTTTTTGGGAAATCATCGCCTGAAAAAGATTTACATCCAGTCCCAGAAACCAACGGACATTTTCAGGAATTGAATGGTAATGGTAATGGTAATGGTAATGGTAATGGCAATGGTCATCATCAGAATGGAAATGGTAAAAATGGCTCATCTAATCAGAAGCAAACAAAGGATTCAGAACTATCCAACCAGAATAATTAAGGCTTAAGACTGCGAATCATAGAAGCCGGGTTTCCCCAAAAATCTGGCTTCTCAGTTAAACATTAAGTTCTCTTTTGATGACTAAAATATTGCTATAAATTATGTTGCTTTCCGCAACGCATCAATATCTGAACCACAAATCGCTTTCAGATTACGGGTTATTTTATCAATTTCCCAATCCCACCAGCAAATTTCTAATAATTCTTGAATAATTGATTTTTCAAACCGTTTGCGAATTTCTTGAGCCGGATTTCCCCCAACCACTGTATAAGGTTCAACAGAGCGAGTAACAACAGATTGACTGGCAATAATCGCACCATCCCCCACATGAATACCCGGCATAATTGTTGCACCATAACCAATCCAAACATCATTACTAATGATTGTATCACCTTTATTCGGCCAAGACTCTGGCATTGCGACTTCCCAACCCAACCCAAAAACTGGAAAGGGATAATTTGTAAACCAATCTGTGCGGTGATTTCCACCATTCATAATAAATTTGACATCAGAAGCGATAGAACAAAATTTACCAATAATTAGTTGATCTCCTCCAAAATCAAAGTGATAAAGAACGTTGCGTTCAAAATTTTCAGGATTCTCAAAATCATCATAATAGGTATAATCGCCAACAATAATGTTAGGATTTTTGATGATATTCTTTAAATAAACGAGGCGAGTTTGATTTGGAAGTGGATATTGTTGATTGGGAGAAGGGCCATTATTCATTGATTAATTCGTAGAAATTGAGCAACTAACCTTTAGATTACCAACAATTGGTTCTGAAAATTCCCATCAAGCTAATCACAATAATCAAAAGTAGTCTGAATTTTGGTGCCGATGGGAATTTTGATTGAATTAGAAGATCACAAACCTACCCGACTGAGGGAGGACTAACAGAATTATCGGATTTTTGAGTGTTGTTTGTCTTATTTTTCGTGGGTTCTGACTCCTTTGAAACAACTGATTCTGTAAACTGTTCTAACTCCTGGGGTAATGTACCGCCCGAACCCCGCATCAATTGAGTTAAGCCCGCCAGTAGCGAAACCAACTTCCCGTCTTCCAACAAAGAATTCACCAACGTCATCCCACTGGTAGACATCATCAATTTGCTAATCTCTTGCGTGCTACTATTACCATTTGCCCCCGGAAACGCATAGATTTTAGCATCACCTAAAACTCCCGGTTGTGGGGCTAATGCCGTCATAATTTCTGGTAGATTATCAATCATTTGAGGGCCAAGTTCACTAATCACTTGAGCGATACGGTTAGCATCGCTGATGGCATTTTCCGCCTTGACTTTGGCTTCGAGTCCATCTGCTTCTGCTAAATCTTTATCGCGATTAGCGTCGGCGAGAGTACGAATCGATTCCGCTTCCAAATCTGCCGCTTGACGGGCAATTTCTGCTTGTCGTTTGCGACGAAATACATCAATTTCTACCACATTTTGTTCGGTGATCCGTTGCCGTTCTGCTTCTTGTTGGGCGATAATCACAGACAAGCGCTGTTGACGTTCGGCTTTCTCAATTTCCGTTGCGGTTGTTACCCCGGATTCTGCTTTAGCCCGTTCAGCTTCAGCAATTAAGCGTTCCTGTTCTTTTGCTGCAATGGCAATCGCCGCTTCTTGTTTGGCAAGTTGAGATAAACGTTCAGCTTCAGCAACTTCAACTTGGGCAGTCAGACGGTTAGACTCAATCGTTTTCTGTCGTTGAATTTCCGCCATTTCTGCTTCTTGTTTTTGCAAAGCTTGAGCAACTTTGAGTTTTTTCTCTTGTTCTTCGACTTCGACTTGGGCAGAGAAACGGTTGGAGTCAATCGTTTTCTGTCGTTGAATTTCCGCCATTTCTGCTTCTTGTTTCTGCAAAGCTTGAGCAACTTTGAGTTTTTTCTGTTGTTCTTCTAGAGTAATATCGGCAATAATTTGACTTTGCTGAACGGCTAATTTTTTTCTGATTTCTTCTTCTTCAACGGCTTTGGCTTGTAGGATTTGATGACGCTCTTGGTTCGCCGCTTCTTTATCTTTTGCCTCTTGAATTTCCCGGGTTTGTTGCGCCCTCAACGTTTCAACTTCTAGCTGTTGTGCCAATTCTGCACTTTCTTTGTCTTTTTCAATTTCCAACGACTGTTTGCGAGCCACAAGTTTTTTCTGATCGATTTCCACTTGAGTCGTCAGCGCAAATTCTCGTCGTTCTCGTTCAGTTGTAAGTTCGACTTCTTCTTTTTGCTTAATTGATTTTTGAATGGTTTCAGTCCGCAGTTTTACCCCTTGGGCATCAAAGAAGTTATTAGTATCATAGGTGTCGCTTTCTTCGATTTCAGAAATCGCAATATTATTGAGGGTTAAACCAATTTTTTTAAGATCAGGTTCAATTAAGTTCAGTACCTCTTGAGCAAAGCCTAACTTATCGGAGTCAAGATAGGCTAGTGTTTTGCTTTTTGCTGCCGCTCGAATCGCATCATCTGCCCGTTTTTCAATGGCGTTTTTAATATCATCAGTTGTGATTTGACCATTTTGCGACAGACGTTCAGTAGCCGTTTTGATATCTTCATCAATGGCATTAATACAAACAAAAAAGGTGACTCGCATATCCGCACGTAAATAGTCTTGAGTCCGAACAGCGAGTTTTCCAGTCCGTTCGACATCAATAGAAATTTCTTTGAGAGGAACACGAGTGAGGCGATCAAATACAGGTAATACTAAAGATCCCCCATGTTTAATCACAGTTCTTCGTTTGCGGAGAACACCTCCAGTTTTGACAAAGGCTTCGTTTGCGGGAGTGACTTTATAGAGGCGAGAATAGGCAACGGTTGCCAAAATCATTAAGACAACAATTCCAGTAAAAAATCCAGCAAAGAGAGTGAGGCTACCTCCGAGTTGTCCGATGATCGGTTGATTTGTTCGTGGTGTTAAGGGTGAAATTTGAGCCTGAAGATAAGCTGGAGTGGTTTCGATATTAGAGGTGATCAAGTCAGTTTTTTGGATTTCAATCGTCGGTAATGATTGTAAGAAAGTTAGCCAAAATAACATTGCAGGAACTCCAATTAAATTAATATTGTTAATGAGATGAATCTGATAGCCATTGCTGACTGTCGGGACTCTTGTTGGCAATCACCAGATAAGCTTGAGGTTGACGACCAATGACGAGAACTTCTTCTCCACGCAAGGGAATTACTGTTGCCCATTCAGGTAGAGTGGCGGTAATCGTCACCCGGTTACTATCTGCATCGAGAACATCCACCTGACCGATTTTTTGTTGGGGAATATTGACAGAAGTTACAATTCCCAGACGACCAATTAAGCGCTCGCCACGGGTATCTTCCCCAAACGATGCAAACAGTTGACCGATGGGCCGGGCAATTGTGCTACCGACATACAAACCTACCGCAATGGCAGTGATAGAGATCACACCACTCAACCCCGCACCGGGAAGGCTTCCGGTCAGTTCACCGACAATGACGTTAAACATCCAGCCCAATAGTCCCACCAGGCTGAAATCTGTCGCCAGTAATAACAGTAACGGGACTTGACCAAACCCCAACCATCCCAACAGTTTGAGTGGACTGAAGTCACCGGAAGCATCGATGTCTGCATCAAAGTCCCCATCTACATCAACGTCAACATCTGGGTCTAAATCGACTTCTTCATCACCTGCGCCCCCCAAAATTACCAGTAGGAATAGTAAAATACCCATTCCTAAGAAAATCCAGTAGGGGAGGTTCGCCAGATCAAATAGCATAAGTATGGAGTGAGGTCAGATGAGTGGTTTGTCTCTACTAATATGTATCTCTAGTTCAGTGAGAAGTTATGCAATAAACGGTGAGAATAATTCTTGATCTCGATTACACCCGTTTCAGAAACGGTTATGGGATACTCTATTAGATGAATTATTGTTAAATTTTTGGCAAAAATGGAGAGTTAATCTTTGAGATTGAATTACAGATCTGGGCAAGATTTGGTGATTGGAGTCAAATGCGATTACGTCTAAAACTTCACACTCTCATCATCAAATCCTCGCCACGCCGTCTCACATCGTTTCGGCTGCAACGCTTTCACCCCCTATTGCTAAGGTAATTGAGATCAGAGTTGAGGCGATCGCAGTTTCCGACTCATCTCACCTCTGGTTAACGACATTATAGCTTATATTCTGTGAAGAATTATTCCTGATCTTAACTGCTCTTCTGGTTTGTATATTTAGGGAGTTGATTGTATATTGTCTAGTAATTTTAAATTTTGTAATGATTTGAGATTGATTTTCAATTGAATTAATGATGATTTGGGGGATAGCTTTCTGCTCACACTTTTTTCACTATAATGAACCCGCAATCTCCTTTCAATTTCGTTTCTGTATTGCAGTTAACCTGATCAAATTAAAAAACATTAATATGTTACCGAATTAGATCTCTTTTCGGCATCAGTATAGTAACTATTTGTCACTTGAAAACAGCAGAAACAGCTATTGATTCATATTTATTCTAGAAAACTAGAGTTTAAAGATTAACAAGTCGGCGTACTGCGGTTAGCTAAAAAATCAAAGCAGCCAGGTACTTTGAGAAAAGTCATCACTAGAAGAAGTTTTGGGTTGATTTTGAACGTGTTCGGGACGATGAATTAACTGAGGTAAGTGTGCTTTTTTATCCGGTTTAACCTTCTGCTCTTTTTTTCCTTTGAGTTCTTGGTTTTCTTTTTTGAGTTTTTCCATTTCTTCTATCAGTTGAGAATTGGTTTCTGATAATTGAAATGCTGCTTTTTGAGCCTTCTCAAGTTCCTCTTTAACATCATTCTCTTTAAGTTCTTCTTTAAGTTGAGCAATAAACTGACTTTTTTCCTCAACTTCAGATTGTAAATGTAACACCTTCTCTTGGATAGTACGTTCGTTTTCCCGAGAGGTTTCTAAGCTTGATGTTAATTCAGTAATTTGGGAGGTTAATTCAGTGATTTTAACTTCGAGATCTGCTTTAGTAGGATTCTTACGTGGCATAGTAGGAGTATCAGTTGCTTCAGATGTCGATGATTTTTCAGGATCTTCTTGTTCGGGAACCTCAGCAGAATTAACAACTTCTGCTTCTACGGTTTGAACATCTGAGTCGCTGAATTTTTGAGCTTCCTGTTTGACCATATCCCCTAGACTTCGTTGTTTAGCCATCCTATTTTCCTCAGATTACATCATGGTAGAGTAGCTCAGTGGCGATTGTTCATATTTTTAAACATTCTACGCCACTTCAGTCTTTAAATATCCTTCCATCCAAGTTTACCCTCTTAGCGTCAGAGTTGAGCCATTTGCAGTGAATAAATTCTCAACTCAGTTCCCTCAAATCAGCTTTTCCACGAACATCTCGGAAAAATACACTTGATAGCTTGCACAGATAAAAAGGTCTATGTTATAGTAATAATTCGTTCGGACGCATAGCTCAGTTGGTTAGAGCGCTACGTTGACATCGTAGAGGTCACAGGTTCGAATCCTGTTGTGTCCATAGCTTTCAGGGGATTGAGTTGTCTAGATTCTAGCTGTTAACCTGTACCGTGCTTGTATCGTTAACTATTCCATTGTTACCTTGCCCCTTAGCTGCTTTTGAGAACCTACCAGAACCGCTCTAATAGTCAAGAGTACCCTTCAGTTCACTTCGTTCACTGTTTACTATTCTCGCTTGGTTCTACTATTGTTTTACCAACTTCTTTGCGGGGAGAGCGAAATTTCGGCAGTTTTAAGATCATAACCTTATTATTTTGGCTCTTAAGTGATAATTTAGCATAACAAGTACCGAAGAACCACAATTGTGTGGCTGGGATTCTATTTCTACGCAATTCCCTAAGTTTTTTAGAGCGGCGCAAAAAAGACATCCCATCAGCTACTTTCTCCCTTGTAGCCAGTAGGTCGCCATTCGACCTATCCCTTTGACGTCAATGATTCCTCGTTCTTCAAAAAGATACTGATCTTTCAACAAGTCGTAAGTTGCTTTTGTGACTTGAATTTTCTCAGCTTCCCCGTGAGACTCCATGCGTGAGGCCACATTAACCGCATCTCCCCACAAATCATAAATAAACTTACGAGTCCCAATCACACCCGCCACAACTGGCCCAGTATTAATCCCAATTCGCAGACGAAACGGTAGACCATCATGGCGTTGAAAGCGTTGAATTTCCCGCTGCATATCCAAAGCCATTTCAGCAATTGCTTTAACATGGTCATCTTTTGGCGTGGGTAAACCTCCGACAACCATGTAAGAATCTCCAATGGTTTTAATTTTTTCCAAATCATGTTTTTGTGCTAACGCATCAAATGCTGAGAAAATCTCATTAAGTAAATCTACTAATTCAGTGGGTGCAATTTGAGATGAAAATCCGGTAAAATCAACAATATCTGCAAACATAATTGTTGCATGATCAAACCGTTCAGCTATCGAATGGGGAGCTTGTTTGAGACGTTCAGCAATAGATCGCGGTAAAATATTTTGTAACAAACGCTCTGATTTTTGCTGTTCAATTCGCAACGCATCAAGTACCCGTCGCCGTTCAGTCGTATTACGCGCGACCCAAATTACACAGTTATTTGGCATAGGAGAAACTGTCGCCGCAAACCACACTAATTCTGTTATTTCTGGGTTCAGAGGAGAATTAGAACTTGGAACTAAACCCGATTCTGATTGTTCAACGGGTAAACTATATTCAACATTGAGTGTCTTTCCCGTTTCTAAGACTTTTTGAATATGACTATAAAACATTCTCGCTTGGGCGGGCGGAAACACTTCAAAGACACTTTTTCCTAAACGATCCGGTGTGGGACTATACAAAACTTCCGCATTCGTGGTGACAATCTTTTTATAATTCCCTTGAGCATCAAACACCGTAATCACATCCGTCATCGCAGCAAACAAAGCTCTGAGTTCCGCTTCCGACGATCGCAAAGCCCCTTCAATCCGTCGCCGTTCCCCAATTTCTCGTACCAGTTCAGCCGTGCGTTCTTCTACCCGATATTCTAAAGCATCCATCGCCTGTTGAAGCGCATCTTCAGCGTGTTTGCGTTCAGTAATATCAACAACTGTTCCCTCATAATACAACAGTTTCCCGGCATTATCATAGACTGCGGTGGCGTTTTCAGAAATCCAACGCAACTGACCATCCACCCGGCAAATTTGCGACTCAAAATTAACAACCGCCCCCTGTTCTTTGATCAAGCGAACAAACTCCTGACGGCGCCCAGCATCCACATACAATTGATTTCCGACATGAGTCAAATTCTCAATTAAATCTTCGGGAGATGCAAACCCATAAATCTGTGCTAAAGCGGGGTTTACACTAATAAAACGCCCTTCTGGTGAAGTTTGAAAAATCCCTTCAACTGCATTTTCAAAAATACTGCGATAATTTGCTTCTGCTTGTTTCCGGGCTGTAATATCAATCCCGACAAAAAACGCCGCTTGTTCGTGGTGATATTTATGAGCAACAATCAAATAATTTCGCCGTTCTTCTTTAACAATTGAGATCACTTCTCGTTGAGCATCGAGTGCCGAAGTGGCAAAGAAATCTCGCACAAACTGATTAAATTGAGGACTAACATCTAAAAACCCAATATGCTTATTTAAAAAATCTTCAGGCTTCAATTCAAATGTATCCGCCAGATAACGATTCACCCCCAAATAATGCAAATCCGAATTAATCCAAGACACGGTTCCGGGTACAACATCCAAAACCGCTTGTAACTGATCTCGAGTATTTTCTAACGCTGCTTCTGCTCGTCTTTGATCGCTAATATCAATTCCAATAATAAAAGCCTCTTGACTTTGATTATATTTTTGAGCAACAATAATATAATGTCGCCTTTTATCTTGTACTTTTGCACAAATTTCCCGATAGGCATTAATTTCCGGCTTGCTAAATAACTCCTGAACAAACTGATTAAATTGTGAACCCCCTCCTAAAAATCCAATCGGTTGATTGGCAAAATCTTCACGAGGTCGGCTATGAATATCAGCAAGATTTTGATTAACTTCGATATAACATAAATCCGAACTCACCCAGGAAGCAGTACCCGGAACGGCTTCTAATACAGTTTGTAAACGGACATTTGCTCTTTTTAACGCTTCTTCAGTTTTTCGGCGTTCAGTAATATCAAGACCGACCACAAACGCCGCTTTGTTATCATCATATTTACGCGCGACCACCAAATAATAACAGGGTTCTTCACCCACATTTGTCATCACTTCCCGAGACATTTCAAGTTCAGGACTCGCAAATAATTGTTGAACAAAATCATTAAAATCAGAACTAGACCCCAAGAATCCAATATGCTGACCTGAAAATTTTTCCCGAGGCATATTAAACATATCGGCGAGTTTTTGGTTCACCTCGATGTAGCGCAAATCTGACTGAATCCAAGACACAGTTCCGGGTACTGCTTCTAAGACGGCTTGTAGACGAGTATTAGCAGAAAGTAGGGCTTCACGGGCTTGTTTATGTTCAACAATTTCTTCAACCAAGCGATCATTTGATTCTTTGAGGGCGGCAGTTCGTTCTTCGACAATTTGTTCGAGTTGAACGTTCATTTGTTTGAGTTTCTGTTCAAACTGTTTCCGGGCTTCAATTTCTTGTTTAAGTTGAGCTTGAGTGGCTTCGAGTTCGATAGATTTTTGTTCGAGTTGTTCAGCACGTTCAATACTATGACTCACTTCTGCGAGCAAATGTGTGACCATTTCTGAAGTATTGAAATGACCTTCTTCAAATCCTAACCAGGGTAAGGGTTTAATTCGATTGGGTGTAGAGTATATCACTTCAAATTGTCCATTAGGGAGGGCTTGACCAATCCGACACACTTTGGAAACATGATGATTGGGTTTGATGCAGTAGATACCCCCTGGAGCCGGAAAACTAACTCCATAAGCCGCGACTCGAATCCGACCACAATCGAAGGAATTTGCCAATTCAACGGCTTGTTTCCACAGATAAACTTGGGTGTAAGCGGCTTCAATGGGATCACTCGTCACCCGATTTTGGCCGTATCTGGCTTTAAAGTTTTTGACAAATTGTTGATTTTCTGGAGTGTCAATACTTTGAAAATAACTCCAGCAACTTAAATGACCTACTGCTGCGGCTCCGATTTTTTGCAGTTCGGTTTCGGAGACAGAGATTGCCATAATGGGGATGTCTTCGGCCCTTAAACCTGCTGCTTGAAATTGACGGTAAAAAGCAACATTGCTATCGCCCGTTAGGGTGCTGAAAATCACATCGGGTTGGGCTTGTTGGATGCGAGTGATAATCGCGCTAAAGTCTTGGTTTCCCAGAGGAGCATAGGCTTCGCCGACAACCTTTCCCCCGAGTCCATTGAGTTGAATTTTGACTAATTTATTGACAGTATGGGGAAAAACGTAATCCGAACCAAGTAGATAAAACCGTGATCCCAGATTTTGCATCAACCAATTGACAGTGGGTTCGACTTGTTGATTGGCACAAGATCCGGTATGAAAAATATTGGGGGAGTTTTCTAAGCCTTCATAGTGGACAGGGTACCACAGTTGAGCATTACAAGCTTCGACAATGGGTTTGACCGCTTGACGTGCATCTGTTGTCCAACAACCAAACAGAGTAGAAGCATTATCCCGTTGAATCAGTTTTGTAGCTTGGGTTGCAAATGTTTCCAGATTAGATGCACCGTCTTCGATGACGGGTTCGATGGGCTGACCTAAGACGCCTCCAGATTGATTAATTTCAGCAATTGCCATTAATTCAGCATCAACGAGCGGAGATTCGCTAATTGCCATCGTCCCACTCAGAGAATGCAATATTCCGACTCGTACACCTGGCATAGCTTGTTATTGGTTTAAAGAACAATAACCCCGTTATGGGCTTTCTGGTTGCACCCTGTTCTAGAACCGATTCATCTCAAATCTTGAGCAAATCTTCATGATCGGATTTCCCCTCGGTGGCTGTGCAGATTGGTCAAGTCTACTCTGGCTTCAATCCTAGAAATCCTTTTAGATCGATCGACTTTTCGGCTACAGAGACATTGAAGGCAACCTCTCTCGCCTTACCCTTCACCCCTAACAGAATGCAATTGAGTGTATTCTCCTGATATAATTGTTCACTCTTAGCCATTCCAAAAAATTAAGTTCCCTGAGATTAAAATAGTCTAGAAGCAGACTGATAATGCTTCCTTATCAGTCAAGCCAATTTGACTTTACCCGTTACAACTGTACCCACATTTTATAGCATTTAGAGAACAGTTTTTAGGTTAAAAATGGATAAATAACAGACCCGGGTATTCGTGACTACCCATTCGCTGTAAATTTCATAATTTCTCAATAATACCATTTTTAACAAAAACATTAACAATAGATTACATAAGTTAATCTTTTTCAGACAATGCCACAATCAACAACTTTCTCAGACATCATCTGGGCGTGTTGCCACCATTTTCCTGAACCCACAATCCCCATACGCGACGGTAAATGACCAATCGGAGCGGATCGATCAAATCTAAAGCCCATCGCCGGATGATGAGGATTATAAGTTAACCAACCGAGGCGATCGCAAAATTGACTATAATCTCCTTCTACCTCCTCATAAATGCGAGTCTGTACACTAAAACCAAACCGTCCCTGACTATATTTCACCCACAACGCATCTATTGTTCGCAAATCCTGACAAGGCAATTTTTTCAAGTCTTGGGGAGAAAGATAACAAGATCTCCGATGACCCAAAGCCTGACACAACACCCACCAGGTTTCGTGGTCGGCTTCTTTCCAGTTGTGAGTTGCTAAAAGACGCTGTAACTTGCTATAGTCAACCCCAACCTCAGAATTAAGATCATCAATCGGTTGACTCAAACCCGAGAAAAACTGAGTCAAAACATCGGGTAATTTCCAGCTAGATCGAGACAGAGGCGAAAGTTGTCGAGAGCGAGACGGCAACCGCTTCACCCGAGTCAGAACTGGAGAAGAAGACATTTTCGGCCGATTCATCGCTTCTAAGACTTGATCAGCACTGACATAACGTTGCTCAAGCGATGGGGCGACTAAACGATCCAAAATCGTCCCTAGACGTTCACTGACTCGGTGCTGAGACGTGATCAACTCTCGCCAGACCCAGCATTGTTTTTCCTCATCATACAATTGCCAAGGCGAAACCCCCGTCAACAAATACAAACAACTCGCCCCCAACCCATACAAATCACTCGCCGCAAATGCTTTTCCTCGGGTTTGTTCGGGTGCCATAAACTCCGGAGAACCCACCACTGTCCCCGCTCGCCGAATCACTGTATCACTGAGGAGTTTAGCAACCCCAAAATCAATTAAAACCCATTGATTTTCCGGGCGACGGACAGGCGGTGAACTTAGAGAAACCGATGATAAACTGGCTTTAGAGATGAGATTACGAGAGACAATCGATTCTATCGTTTCAATCACGGGAATATCCGCTTCCAAAGTCAGAGGAAAACGCCGTAAAATATTCTCAGGTTTAATATCGCGATGCACAATTTGATGATCGTGAATATATTTCAACACCGGAAGCAAACCCCGCAGTAGTTCCCAAATCTGCGTTTCGTGAAATATTCCCTTTTGTTCCAATTCCTGTGCTAACGTTTTTCCGGCAATGTACTCCTGTACCAGAAAAAGCTGTTTATTCTGCTGAAAATGGGCATAGAGTTGCGGAATTTGTGGATGTTTACCCAACTGTTCCAAACGCACCGCTTCTTGACGAAAGAGTTGGGCTGCTTTTTGATAATGGTGAACCTGGCGCGCGCTAAACATAAATTGTTTGATCGCACAAGGCGGTTTAGAGGGAATGTGTTCATCCACCGCCAAGTAAGTTTTTGCAAACCCCCCCTCCCCTAACGGTTGAATGGGACGATAACGATTTTGCAATAAAAGAGGTTTTCCGCAACTTTGACAAAATTTTGCGGTATCAGGGTTAACCGGATGGAGACATTGAGGATTAGTACAGTAACTCATAAATGAATGATTCCATACAGGTTTGGAATTTTGAATATTGATCAATAATATTCTGTCTTTGACCCAAAATAAGCTTATATCAGCCTCACCCTCAACCGGGCTTCCCTTAATTTTAAATCAATTGTTTTAAAATTTTGAATAGTGTCTCATATCTTCAAACGACTAATCTCTCGAAACCTGAAGTCATTTGTGTTGTCGTTCCTCAACCCAAACAATGATCAATAACTTTTTTAATTCTCCTAAAAACCTACGCTTAATTATTGCTTTTTTATCGGCTCTACTCGTCTGGCAACTGTTTTCATCCGCTCAAGCTTCTACAAATTCTCAGCTTGCATTTCGGATTCGACGGTTAGAAACTCAAGTTTCTCAACTGAGAGGGGATCTCAGCAGTTTAAGAATTCAATCTTCGCCGTCTATCAACCCCGTAGAAGGATCGGTGACTGAAGACATTCCGCCCGATCCGCGATCGCATTTAATGTCGGGTGATCCGATGTTTGATCGATTAGCCACCCTCGTGATTGAACTCAAACAAGATTTTCAACAACTTCAGCAGCGTGTTGACGAGATCGAATCTGACACCGAAACCTCACAAAATTAATTCAAGTCTCAGCCCAAAAAATTATCATCCGAAATTTTCAACAGTTAAAGTGCTGCCCGATGATTAATGTTGAGAGAACTCAAATACAAATCAGGAGCAGCACAAATTTTCTCTTGATTAAATCAAAAATTAACAGCGTTTCCAACTATTCAATGATATGGAAATAGTAAGCCGCTACCAACAAGTTGATCGCGAGCAACACAATTGCCCAGAACGTGCGAAAAGGATAAGGTGCTTTGGATTCACTCTTCATAAACTTAATTCTCAATGCGTTGACTACATTAAAGCATAGATGAGATCATTTTTAGACCGATGGGGATCAATCTCTTTCTCTAGCAATATCAGTCTCTTTCTCCAGCATGATAAGAACTGCGAACAAGTGGCCCAGAACGCACATGAGAAAAACCCATTTCTTTAGCGATCGCACCGAACCGTTCAAACTCTGCCGGAGTCCAATATTTCTGCACGGGTAAATGGGCTAAAGATGGACGCATATATTGACCCAGTGTGAGGCGATCGCATTCAATCTCTCTAAGATCGTGAAGTGTTTCGATAATCTCCGCTTCGGTTTCTCCATGTCCTAACATTAATCCAGACTTTGTGGGAATCGTGGGATCGAGTTTTTTAACAATTCTCAACACATCTAGCGAACGATCATACTTTGCACCCCGTCTAACAGTTCCTTGTAGACGTCGAACCGTTTCAACATTATGGTTATAACAAGCAGGTTGAGCCGCAACTACAGTCGCAATCCGTTGAGCTTGAAGTTCACTCGGATCACCGCCACCCTGTCCGCCCCAAAAATCCGCTGTCAGGACTTCAATTTCCGTTTGAGGGTTATTCTGACGAATCGCCTCCATCGTGGCAACAAACCACTCTGAACCGCCATCAGTTAAATCATCTCGCGCCACCGAAGTCAACACCACATACCGCAACCCGAGAAGCTTCACTGCTTCGGCTACCTTTTGAGGTTCATCGGGGTCTAACGGCATGGGAGCATGACCCTTATCCACTTGACAAAACGCACAAGAGCGAGTGCAAACAGGCCCCATGAGTAAAAAAGTCGCCGTACCCTGGGCATAACATTCTGCCCGGTTGGGGCAACGACCTTCCTCGCAGATGGTGTGAATATTGCGCTGTTTGATAATGCGTTGGACCCAAGACAATTCACTGGCTTTTCCGAGCGGACGTCGCAACCAGTCCGGCATCGCTGCAACCGTTGCTGGTCGGGAATTTGATTCAGACTCAGGTGTAGAGGGAGAGTGAGTAGTAGGAGTTGACATCTTCAAAATTAAAAATCTTTTGTGTTTTGCCCTTTATGACGAATCCAGATTAATCTAATGTATGTGAAGAACTCGGGTTGAGTTCTAAGCCTATGAGTCACAATAGACTCAAATAGGAACACTTAACTCATCACTAGGAGTCAGTCGTGGCAGGTCGAAAAATCCTGGTTATCGATGATAGCAAAGTTATTCGTGTGCGGGTTCGCGAAATGCTCCCTCCAGGTAACTTTGATGTATTAGAAGCCAAAGATGGAAAAGAAGGACTAGAACTGGTTCATCAGGAATATCCGAATTTAATTATGTTGGATTTCCTGTTACCCAAGTTAAGCGGTTGGGATGTGTTCCAGCAGATTCAAGCTCACAGCGAACTGCGGAAAATTCCACTGGTACTCATGTCTGGTCGGAAAGAGGAGGTCACGGAAAAAATTCCGGAACCGTTTGAGTATTTCGAGTTTATCGAAAAGCCGTTTGAGAAAAAACAACTGATCGAAGCGATCAAGTCGGCTTTCACCAAAGCCAACAAGACGCGCGAACCCCTACCGAGTGCAGCCTCGAAAGCCGCACCTGCTCAGGCAGAGACACCAACGACTTCGGCAGATGCGGCGAAAATCAAAGCGTTAGAACAGCGTATGGCTAAAATGCAAGCGGAGATGAACGCCTCTTAAAAAACAAGTGGCTCAAATCAAAGCGTTTGTTCTCAAACTGAAAAAGCCATCTTAAAGCACTGGCAGGAACTGCTAAAATGCAAGGCTGCTGATCCTGTGCTTGGTTATTTTGGCTGCGCGCGATCGCGCTTTTGTTCATTCCCTGATTCGGATTATGACTCTAGATGTCTCTTTTCTCTCCCAACTGAGTGCGAGCGCCGACTCACTGACACAGCATTTAGATCATTTTTCTCAAGCGAAAGTTTTGGTGGTGGGAGATTTAACTCTAGATGAGTTTCTCACGGGTCAGGTGGAACGGCTTTCTCGTGAGGCGCCGGTGTTAATTCTCCGCCATGAAGCGACTCGTCAAATTCCCGGTGGGGGTGCGAATGCGGTGTACAATTTGGCTTCATTGGGTGCAACGGTTAAGGTGGCGGGTTTTGTCGGTAAGGATGAACAGGGTTTGGCTTTGCGGCGCATTTTTGAGCAAGCGGGAATTGAGACTGAGGGGATGTTGCTTGACCCTGATCGCCCCACGGTTACGAAAACTCGCATTTCTGGTCATGCCCGTCAGTCGGTGACTCAGCAAATTGTCAGAATTGATCGCAAGTCTGATCGCTTACCGGATCTAGAGTTACAGTTACAACTGGCAGATTACATTCGCAACTCCCTAGAAACAGTTGATGCGGTGGTTTGTTCGGACTATGGCGATGGGGTTCTTACCCCGGTCACGATTGAAGCGGCTTTGTCTCATAGTTTGACGCTGGTGGATACGCAAAAGGATTTACATCGGTTTGCAGGGGCGAGTCTGTTTACTCCCAACCTTCCCGAAGCAGAACTGGCTGTCGGATACTCGATTACAGATGAGAGTAGTCTCGCTCAAGCGGGAAAGGATTTGCTGAAACTCACCCAAGCGGATCATATTTTGATTACTCGGGGTGAAGATGGGATGAGTTTGTTTTCCGCCCACTCAGAGGACGCTCCTCCGAGTTCATTCCATATTCCGGCTTTTAATCGTACTGATGTATTTGATGTGACTGGAGCCGGAGATACGGTCGTCTCAGCGTTAACTCTGGGGTTGTGTGGGAGTGCTTCGCTTTGGGAAGCGGCGGTACTGGGAAATTTAGCGGCGAGTTTGGTGGTTCGTCAGTTTGGAACCGCAACAACAAGTATTGAACAAATGAAGGAAACGTTACGATCGCTACTTTCAGATGCCAGTTCTCTGTAACTGGAGATGGGGAGATGGGGAGGTGGGGAGATGGGGAGATGGGGAGATGGGGAGATG
>NZ_AUZM01000062.1 GCF_000478195.2 Lyngbya aestuarii BL J
TTGAAATGCTGAATAGGTTACACTCCATCCTTGAAGAATTACTCCACAAGTGGGATTGTAAATTAATTGAGTTTAACGGGGAAGACAATCATGTTCATCTTCTTTTCCAATACCATCGGTGACATTGCTTTAAGTAATTTGGTTAATAATCTCAAATCTGTAACGTCTCGAAAGCTTAGACAAGAATTTTCCGACCACTTAAATTCTTTTTACTGGAAAGATGTTTTATGGAATGGCTCTTACTTTGTTGCTAGTTGCGGCGGAGTTACTATTTCAACCTTAAGACAATACATTGAAAACCAAAACAAACCTAATTCCGATAAACCCTGACCGCAATTCATCTCACGCTGCTCTGTCGGGTCAGACGTGAGGCTTCTTGGGGAAGAAGCTAAATCGTGAGGTTTAGGAAGTTCCCGTGATCATCTTCGATTTAGCGGGAGAGGATGTCAACACGGGTGACTGTTGACTGTCAAGCCTTCCTGTCCCGGAAAGCGTTAAGCTGTGTTAATATCGTTCAAATACTTATAATCGCAACAGATCGTCAATGGGCAACGTTCTAGTATTGAACGCCTCCTATGAACCGCTAAATATTACCAGTTGGCGGCGGGCGGTGGTCTTGTTACTTAAGCAGAAAGCCGAACAGGTTGAGCATAACGGAAAGTACCTTCTACCTGACTTTCCTCTACCGACTGTGATCAGATTACGCCACTATGTCAGAGTTCCTTACAAAGACATTCCTCTAACGCGCAGGAATATCTTGCACCGGGATGGTCACACTTGTCAATATTGTCATTATGTCGGAGATGAGCTAACGCTTGATCATGTGATTCCGCGATCGCGAGGCGGTGGCGAAACCTGGGAAAATTTAGTCGCCGCTTGTGTTCGCTGTAATGTCAAAAAGGGGAGTCGTACGCCCCGAGAGGCAAACATGATACTGCGTCATCCCCCGCGAAAACCGTACAGTAGTCTTTACTTTGAAGTAACGAAACACCTAAAAAGCGGTATGAATCAAGAATGGCAAAAATATATAATTGGTCTTTGACCCCTGTTGGCTGAAAAAACAGGGGTTTTGTTATTTATGTCACCGTTTTGACCGTTTCTTCAGTGAATCCTGTTCTCTGGAAAATTCTGCTATGCTAAAGTTTCAAGTTGAATAAGAATCCTTGCGATGACCCATCTTTACTTGATTCGTCATGGCATTGCCGCAGATCGAGAACTTTACGAAATAGACGAAGAACGTCCTTTAACCAAAGACGGCGATCGCAAAACCCGAAAGGTTGCACAAAAGCTGAAGTCATTAAACCTAAAATTTGATATCGTGCTGTCAAGTCCGTTAGTGCGGGCGCGTCAAACAGCCGACATTCTCAAATCTGTCGGTTTAACGGATCATGTCGAAGAATTTCCCCCCCTCGCGCCCGAGGGAGAGATTAACTTTTGGTTGGACTGGTATCGAAACTGGAGTCACAGCGGAGGGGATAGCCTCGCCCTCGTCGGACATGAACCGGATCTCGGAAATTGGGCGGAAGTGCTGATTTGGGGAGATATCCGAGAGGCGTTGATCGTCAAAAAAGCGGGTATTATTGGGATAACTTTACCGGAAACGGGTTCACTGGTGGGCAATAGTCAACTGTTGTGGCTAACTCCGCCAAAATTTTTGTTGAGTTAGTCAAACTGTCACAATAATTAAATGTTGTCAAAATAGCAACTGGATTAGTTGTTCTGATAATGTACCCTGAATAGGTTATATGTACATTGAGAAACGGCTATGACTTTCGTCGGCGAATACAAGCCTGGTTTAGAAGGTGTTCCTGCAACCTTGTCCAGTATTAGCTACGTCGATGGGCAAAAGGGAATACTTGAATATCGAGGCATTCGGGTTGAGGAACTGGCCCAAAAGAGTTCCTTTTTAGAAGTGGCTTATCTGCTGATTTGGGGGAAACTTCCAACTCAGGAGGAAATCGATAGCTTCGAGCATGATATTCGCTACCATCGTCGGATTAAATATCGCATTCGAGATATGATGAAATGTTTCCCAGAAACAGGTCATCCGATGGATGCGCTGCAAACCTCTGCCGCTGCATTGGGTTTGTTTTACTCCCGGCGTGCTTTGGATAATCCTCAGTACATTGGAGAAGCGGTCGTGCGACTGTTGGCGAAAATCCCGACGATGGTCGCTGCTTTTAAACTGATGCGGAAGGGAAATGACGCGGTACAACCGAGAGATGATCTCGACTATTCGGCAAATTTTCTCTATATGCTCAATGAACGAGAACCCCATCCGCTAGCGGCTAAGGTGTTTGATGTCTGTTTGATGCTTCATGCTGAACATACCATCAATGCTTCGACCTTTTCGGCCATGGTGACGGCTTCGACCTTAACTGATCCTTACGCAGTGGTGGCGTCTGCGGTGGGAACGTTGGCCGGGCCTTTGCATGGCGGGGCAAATGAAGAAGTCTTGTTTATGTTGGAAGACATTGGTTCGGTGGAGAATGTTAGACCTTACCTCGATGGACTTTTAGAACGGAAAGCTAAAATCATGGGGTTTGGCCATCGTGTCTACAAAGTTAAAGATCCTCGCGCGACGATTTTGCAAAAGTTGGCCGAAGAATTATTTGAGCAGTTTGGCCATGACAAATATTATGAAATTGCGGTGGAACTCGAAGCGGCGGTTCAAGACAAACTAGGACATAAGGGCATCTATCCTAATGTAGATTTTTACTCGGGTTTAGTTTATCGCAAGTTAGGGATTCCGACGGATTTATTTACTCCGATTTTTGCGATCGCTCGGGTGGCGGGATGGTTGGCACATTGGAAAGAACAACTCGGTAAAAATCGCATTTACCGTCCCACTCAAATCTATACGGGTTCTCACGGTGAACCTTACATTCCGATTGATGAACGGGCGGTGCCTCTCGGCGATCCCCTTGAACAAGAGGGAAACTAAAGAAACTCAAAAGACAGAGGAGAACAGTTTCAAAGGTGAAATGAGGTGAAGTGATGATTTCTCCTCCTGGAAAAAACCGCTCAAATTTTTCGTCGGTGTTAATTTGGCTGCGGTCGAACGTTATACTGAATCTGGAGTAAGGTTTTAAAGAATCTTTACAAACAAGGGCAGATTAACGCTCGTTTGATAGAGCGATGTCAAAATGTTGTGGATAATTGAAGTTTGAGTCTGGATAAATGAACCCAGGAATTGACTTACAAGGAAGTTTTGTCCAAGCCTTGATGGATTTTGGTATACCCCCAGGTACAGCTAAACTCATCTGGATGCCCTTACCAATGGGATTAATGTTGGTGGCAGCAACGGTGGGTGTACTCGGTTCGGTTTGGTTGGAACGAAAAATCTCAGCCGCCGCCCAACAACGGATTGGCCCGGAATTTATTGGGCCATTGGGAACGTTGGCTCCGGCAGCCGATGGGTTGAAGTTGCTATTTAAGGAAGATATTGTTCCGGCTTTGGCTGACCCCTGGCTTTTTACCTTGGGGCCAATCATTGTGGCGATTCCCGTGTTTCTGTCCTACCTGATCGTCCCGTTTGGGCAGAATCTGATCATTAGCGACTTGGGAACTGCAATTTTTCTGTGGATTGCCTTATCGAGCATACAACCGATTGGCTTGCTGATGTCCGGTTATGCTTCAAACAATAAATACTCGCTGCTGGGAGGCTTACGAGCGGCAGCTCAATCCATTAGTTATGAAATCCCTCTGGCTTTAGCGGTTTTGGCGATTGTGATGATGTCCAATAGCCTCAGCACCATTGATATCGTTGAACAACAATCCGGTTACGGTATCCTGGGCTGGAATGTTTGGCGCCAACCGGTGGGCTTTCTGATTTTTTGGATCGCCGCTTTAGCAGAATGTGAACGTCTACCCTTTGATTTACCGGAAGCCGAAGAAGAATTGGTGGCTGGATATCAAACTGAATATACTGGGATGAAATTCGCCCTGTACTATTTGGCTTCTTATGTGAATTTGCTGCTATCGTCGCTGTTGGTGGCGGTGCTGTATTTGGGCGGTTGGGATTTTCCCATTCCGGTTGAGGCTTTAGCCGGTTGGTTAAATCTCAGTGAAACGACACCCTGGTTACAGGTGATTACAGGTTCTTTGGGGATTACCATGACCCTGCTGAAAGCCTATGTGTTAGTCTTTACCGCCATTCTGTTGCGTTGGACGTTACCTCGGGTACGGATTGACCAATTGTTGAATCTCGGTTGGAAGTTCTTGCTTCCAGTCGCGTTGGTGAATTTACTTCTCACCGCCGCCTTAAAATTAGCTTTCCCGATCGCATTTGGGGGATAATTGACGCTAATTTTAAAGACGTGAGCAAGCGAAGGCCGGAAAGACTGAAAGTTTGAGGAGATTTAGCGTTTCCTTGGTTCTTCTGTCCTTTGCCCTCACCAGAACGATTAAATTCTGTCGTCAAGGTTGAGTCTAATCCCAGCTCAACAATTGCGATCGCTATATTGTTACAACTTGAGAGAGAATCCCATGTTAAAGTTTCTAAATCAAGTCACAGACTACGCCAAAGACACTTTTCAAGCCGCTAAATATATTGGTCAAGGGTTATCTGTAACTTTTGATCATATGCGTCGCCGTCCGATTACAGTTCAGTATCCTTACGAAAAATTGATTCCTTCTGAACGGTTTAGAGGTCGGATTCATTTTGAGTTTGATAAGTGTATTTCTTGTGAAGTTTGTGTGCGAGTTTGTCCGATTAACTTGCCTGTTGTAGACTGGGAGTTTAATAAGGAAAATAAGAAAAAACAACTTAAGCACTACAGTATCGACTTCGGGGTTTGTATTTTCTGCGGAAACTGTGTAGAATACTGCCCGACAAACTGTTTATCGATGACAGAAGAATACGAGTTGGCAGCCTATGATCGCCATGAGTTGAACTATGATAACGTGGCACTCGGACGTTTACCCTACAAGGTGACTAATGATCCGATGGTGACTCCACTGCGAGAACTTGCCTATCTACCCAAGGGAGTGATGGACCCTCACGATCTTCCTAAAACTGCACGTCGGGCAGGTTTGCGTCCTGAAGAAATTCTGGAACAAATGGAAGAAAAACAAGAATCAAAAGATGAGAATTAGGTAGTTCTCAAGAGAAGATAGGCAATGCGTAAGTTTGCCTTGTCTTCTCTATTTTTCCATTGTCAATTCAGCACAGAAATAAGGAAAAAAGAGTTGTGAATTTAGCCGAAGGGGTTCAAATTGTATCGTTTGGTCTGCTCACTGTGATGATGCTGGGAGCGGCTTTAGGGGTGGTTTTGCTGGAAAATATTGTCTACTCTGCCTTTTTGTTGGGCGGGGTATTTATGAGTATGGCAGGGCTGTATCTTCTCCTCAATGCTGATTTTGTAGCAGCCGCACAAGTTCTGATTTATGTCGGTTCGGTGAATGTCTTAATCCTATTCGGGATTATGTTGGTGAACAAGCAGGAAAGCTTTAAAGTCTTGCCGAATGCTTGGGTTCGCAAAGGGGCAACGGCTTTGGTTTGTTCGGGGTTATTTGCCCTACTGAGTACGATGGTATTGTCTACTCCCTGGATGTCCCAAGCTACTGTTAGTGTTCCCCCTGAAGAAAGTTCAATTATGATTATTGGACAGCACTTTTTCAGTGACTTCTTGTTACCTTTTGAGTTAGCCTCTGTATTTTTGTTAATGGCAATGGTCGGTGCGATTATTTTGGCTCGTCGAGATTTTATCCCCGATTTAATCCCCGAAGAAAAAATTCAAACTCCGGGTTGGACTTTACAAGAACGTCCGCGTGAATTGCTTTCTGTTTCGAGTCAACAATCTTCTTCTGAACGTTAAGATTTTTGTGGATTTCCCCGACTCAACAGAGAGAAATTACTATTTTTAACTCAGTAATAAGTTAGGAGAGACAAGCCATTCATGGAATTACAGTTAGAGTATTTTTTGGTCGTTGCCGCAGCTTTATTCTGTATTGGTATTTATGGATTAATTACCAGCAGAAATGCAGTTCGAGTTTTGATGTCAATTGAGTTACTGTTAAATGCGGTTAACTTGAATTTGATGGGATTTTCTAATTATTTAGATGGAAACGAAATCAAAGGTCAAGTCTTTACCGTGTTTGTGATTACAGTAGCAGCAGCAGAAGCGGCTGTCGGTTTAGCAATTGTATTAACCATTTATCGGAACCGCAATACGGTTGATATGGAAGAATTTAACCTATTGAAGTGGTAATTTAATCCCCCCTAACCCTCTTTTGTAAGGGGAGAAAAGAAACAGGAATTCTTGAAAGTCCCCCTTTTAAGGGGGATTTAGGGGGATATTTAAGAGATAAAATCATCTGTAAGATTGTTTTTTCAATTTTATATTAATTCCGAATTTCCATCTTTAAGACGGTTGCCATTGATATTGACTCAGCTTGATTTTCCCGTCTGAAGTCAAGATTATTCCTTCTTCTTCGAGAAGTGTTTTCTGAAGATAGTCAGTGCCCTGGCGTAACGTAGAGTGAGAAATTTCGCCTTTAGCGTTAATCACCCGATGCCAAGGAATATCAGAAGATTGAATATCAACTCGATACAACGCATAGCCAACCAAACGCGCTTTTCCGGCTAAATTCGCCAACTCTGCAACTTGTCCGTAGGTGGCAACTTTCCCGACCGGAATCTGACGAACTATATCATAAATTATATCATAGGTAGACATAAATCCTTGAAGTTTTTATTGAATTTATCTGAACTTTAATTGTCGCAAAAAATTGGAGATTTCAGCAACCAACCATTCTTGTTCCCTTGGGGTGAGTGAAGAACCAAACTCATGCTTTTTCACACCTTCAAAGAGGGCGCAATTGGTCGCGTGTTTTCCGTAGGTTTTGATGTGCGTATTATTAATAAAAACTCTCTCTAAACCTGCCGTTTCTCCCGTGACTTTATGAGAGAATGCCAAACATTTCCGGTCAATTAAAAACTCATTTTTATGGATTTTGATATTAGTTTTCCCGCCATAAATCCACATCAGATTGGCGATCAAAGCGAAACCGATGCCCACAGTAGGAACGAAGATCAACAGACTCTCAAATCCCTCCGTTATCAATAGAGTTATTGATAACATAGATATAAATCCGTTCCAAATGAGGGTAATAATCCACAAAGGTATATGCTCTACTCGAAAACCCGCAGGAGGAATATCAATAATTAAGCTTTCGGAGGTTTTTTTGATTTTGACTCGACTTCCTTTAGGTTTTTTATGAAAATATTGAACAATAGAGTTAGCAGAAGAAATTATCTCCGAGTTGTTTTGAAGTGCATTTAAAGCTTCTGTTGCTGACTGAAACCGATCTTCAAACATCGGTTCTAATATTATTTCTAACCAGTCGGCAAATTGGGGCGAAACTTGTACACAAGAACGAAAATCTATATTCATTCGTTTTTGAGGAAGTTCATCGGGGGAACGGTGGGTTAATAAATACAACAAAGTACCGCCCAAACTATACAAATCTGAAGCACAATAAGCCTTTCCTCGCAACTGTTCCGGTGGCATATATCCAACCGTTCCGACGAACGTTCCACTGAAAGATATTGTATTACGATAGATATCTTGAACCGCCCCAAAATCCACCAAAAATATTTCCCCGTCAGCCTGTCGGATAATATTTTGGGGTTTGATATCCCGATGAATAATAGACGGGTTGAGTTGATGTAAGTAGCTAAGAATCTCTAAAATTTTTATCGCTATTTGCTTAATTTCCACTTCAGTTGGATGCCAACCTCTTGCAACCCAAGCGGCTAAAGAGTCTCCAGAAACCAATTCTCGAATTAAATAAAAACATCGATCTTCTTCTGTATCAAGGTGAAAATAATCAAGATATTTGGGAATTCCGGGATGATGTAAAGTGGCGAGAACTTTAGCTTCCCGTTCAAATAATTCTAATATTTTCCAATCTTTGGCTTGTCGCAAGGAAACGGCTTTAACGGCGACTCGTTGATAATTTGTCAGATCTTCGGCTTCGTAGGTGATTCCCATTCCGCCTTCACCCAATGGGGTGACAATGCGATAACGTTCGGCGATGATATTGTTGGGTTGGTGTAGAGTCATGTTGACGTTTCTCCCGTTAAACCCCTGATTAGTCTATTATGGCTTAAAAATTTACTGCGTCAAACGGGTTAATCTAATCACTTACAACCAATATTGGGAATTTGACGAACTTTATTGTAAATTTTACCATAGTGTAGATATCAATAATTACTCTAACAAGGAAAAAGTAGGATAATTAGTGAGGTTTAACTCCAGCCTATTTTAACTGCAATAAATAGGAAAAACATCGCTCCTAAACATAGAGAAACCATTAACGGCATAATCCAACGTAGCCAAATTTCATAGGGGATTTTAGCGATAGAAAGAACCCCCATTGTTACGCCACTGGTGGGGATAATCAGATTATTTAAACCATCTCCCATTTGAAAGGCTAAGACTGCGGTTTGTCGGGAAATTCCGAGTAAATCACTCAATGGTGCCATAATCGGCATGGTTAACGCCGCTTGTCCGGAACCCGAGGGAACAAAGAAGTTTAAAATCGCTTGAAACCAAAACATTGCTTGTACCGAAATCACCGCAGGTAAACTTTCAACAGTTTGGGTAATTTGAAATAAAATAGTATCGATAATTTTCCCTTCTGTGGCAACAATTAAAATTCCCTTACAAAATCCCACAATTAAACAAGCCATCATCATTTCTTTTGCCCCCTCGACAAAAGCGTTGGTGGTTTGAGAAAGAGAAAGTCCGCCAATTAATGACGAAAAAATTCCTAATCCCAAGAATAATCCGGCGATTTCGGTAATATACCATCCTTGAGTGGTGACTCCCCAAGCTAAGATTAAAATAGTCAGTAAAAACAGAATTAAAACAATAATTCTATTAACCGTTAGGGGATAGTCTCGAACTTTTACTTCTAATATTTTTGTCGTTTTCAGAGAATATAAAAGACTATTTTCCCGATTAACATCTTGACGATAAATATACCACAAAATATAAGCGATCGCCATCAGAGAAAATACAGCCCAAACCAAAAGTCTGTAACGAATTCCGCTAAACAGTGGAACTTGAGCAATTCCTTGAGCAACTCCAACGGTAAACGGGTTTAAAAATGCTCCAGCAAAGCCGACACCAGCCCCCACAAAAGGAATAGCAACTCCGGTGATTGTATCATAACCCAAAGCTTGCGCTAAGGGAATTGTGATTAATACAAAAACTAAGACTTCTTCACTCATACCAAAACTCGCCCCACAGAAAGAAAATGCGAGAATTAATCCCGGAATAATTAGCCATTTATACGCCGGATTTCTAACAGTTAAACGAACTAATTTTTCTAATCCTGCATCGATAGAACCTGTAGCGTTTACCAAGCCAAATGCACCCCCAACAAAAAAAATAAAAGCAATCACTTCAGCCGCCGAAATAAATCCTTTGATGGGAGCAATAAAAAAGCTAAAAATACTTTGAGGTGAAGACTCTATAACTTGATAAGAACCCGGAACAACAAGACTACGATTTCCGACTATTTCTCGCACATATTCTCCGGCTGGAATAATCCAAGTTAGAACAATAATCAAAATAAGAATACCAGAAGAAATGACAAGCGTATCTGGTAGTTTAAATTTTTTCATGGGATAATTTTTACAGTTTAGGGGGAATTGTTTTTTCGGAGAATTCAGGCTTTAAGTCTCGTTCCATTAACGCTTCTACAGCTTCTTGGGGAGAAATTTGATTGTTTAATAATCGATAAACCTGTCCAGAAATCGGAACATTAATCTGTTCTCGACGAGCAATTTCAATTAAAACATTCGTTGTATTAACCCCTTCTGCTGTACTCCCTAAATCTGATAAAACCTGTTCTAAAGTTTTACCTTGGGCGAGTCCATAACCAACCCGATAATTCCGACTTAAATCACTACTACACGTTGTTAACATATCTCCTAAACCAGATAACCCAAAAAAGGTTTCTGTCTGTCCACCGAGATGTGTTCCAATTCTAATAATTTCGGGTAAAGCCCGAGTTAATAATCCGGCTTTAGCATTCATTCCTAAGTGTAAACCATCACAAACTCCAGCCGCGATCGCCATCACATTTTTGAGAGTTCCGCCTAACTCTGTTCCCACCGGATCAGAACTGGTATAAACTCGAAAACGTTTAGAAGAAAACACTTGCTGCACAATTTTTGCTGCGTTAATATCTTCACTGGCAACCACAGTAGTAGCCGGTAATTCTTGTTCAATTTCTTTGGATAGGTTCGGCCCAGAAAGCACAACAATGGGATGATCAGAACACCGACTCGACCAAATTTGTGAAGGGGTAAACGTTGTCTCTGTATCCAGCCCTTTTGTTGCCGTAACAATCGGAATATTCTCTTTTAATTTGATGCTTTGAATTTGAGTTGAAGTTGGGGAAACTCCGGGCATAGAAACCGCAGAAAGCACTAAATCTACATCCGCAACCACTTCCTCTATCGAATTCCCTAAACTAGGCGACCAAATCCGAACTTGATGACCCTTATACCGAGCTAAACCTGCGAGTGCAGAACCCCAAGCACCTGCCCCTAAAATCGCTAAAACTTTGGGCGGAGAACTCAAAGATGAATTGAGATTTTCTGAAGTCTTTGTATTGAGATTAGATGGCATCATAAATTCACCAATAGAAAAGCAGGATTTAATGATTGAGTTAAATCTAAAATATACCTTACATATACAGAACTCGCAGGAAAGGCAATGCTATCAAAGAAAAGAACGAATATAGAGATCACACCGATCACCGCTCCCTCCGACCCAGGGCAAGTACAGAATTAAATTTTATTTAAGCCAAACAATGAACTATCAACCCATTCAAAATTACGGCATAATTGGCAATATGTACACCACCGCCTTGGTGGGACGCAATGGCTCAATAGACTGGTTTTGTTTTCCAAATCACGACTCCCCCAGTGTATTTGCATCAATTTTAGATCAAGATAAAGGCGGATATTTTCAAATTGTCCCTGCTGTTCCTGATGTTACTCAAAAACAACTTTATTGGCCGGAAAGTAATATTCTCGTTACCCGTTTTTTAACCTCCGATGGTGTGGGTGAAATTATCGATTTTATGCCTGTCGGTTTAAGAGAAGATGAAATTGGCTATCATTCTCTGATCCGAGAAGTGCGAGTCGTTCGGGGTAGCATGACCTTTATTGCCGAATGTGAACCCGCTTTCAACTACTGTCGCGACGAACACGAAATCGACATCACCCCCAAAGGTGCCTGTTTCTACTCCTCAACGCTGAATTTGGGACTTGCTACCGATATTCCCCTCGAACCGAAAAACAAAGGGGTCTGTGCCAAATTTACTTTAGAAGCGGGAGAAATCGCCGTCTTCGTCTTACAAGGAACTGAATCTGGGGCGGGTTGTGGTTTACCGATTAAGCCTTCCCAAGCCACAGAATTATTTAAGCATACGGTCAACTATTGGCGAAACTGGCTGTCTAAATGTACTTATCGGGGACGTTGGCGGGAGATGGTCGAACGTTCGGCGTTACTCTTAAAACTCCTGACTTTTGAACCAACAGGTGCGATTATTGCCGCTCCAACCTGTAGTTTACCAGAAGGGATTGGCGGAGAACGAAACTGGGATTATCGTTATACGTGGATACGAGATGGAGCCTTTACCTTATATGGCTTGATGCGAATTGGCTTCACAGAAGAAGCAGAGAAATTCATGGGATGGATAGAAGATCGGTGTAAAGAACTCAATCCTGATGGTACACTACAAATTGTTTATGGGATTGATGGTCGTCATGTTCTGACTGAAGAAACCCTCGATCATTTAGAAGGATATCGCCAATCAAGTCCAGTTCGGATTGGGAATGAAGCCTACACCCAACGTCAGTTAGATATCTACGGCGAGTTGATGGATTCGGTTTATTTGTACAATAAATATGGCACTCCGATTTCCTATGAACTTTGGTCCCAATTGCGAAAACTAATTAACTGGGTTTGCGATAACTGGCACATGAAAGACCAGGGAATTTGGGAAATGCGGGGCGATGAACAAGCTTTTGTCTATTCTCGTTTGATGTGTTGGGTTGCGCTAGATCGGGCGATACGACTGGCTGACAAACGTTCTTTTCCGGCTGAACGTCTACGCTGGTTAGATATTCGTGACAAAATCTATGAAGAGATTATGGAAAAAGGCTGGAACGAAGAACGACAAGCCTTTATGCAATATTACGGCAGTGATACCCTCGATGCCGCGAATTTAATCATGCCTTTAGTGTTTTTCCTCTCTCCGACTGATCCGCGAATGTTGAAAACCATTGAAGCTATTAATAAACCGCCAGATCAGGGAGGATTGGTTTCAGATAATCTCGTTTATCGCTACAACGTTGATGAAACCCATGACGGTTTAGAAGGGGAAGAAGGAACATTTAATATTTGTACATTCTGGTTAGTTGAAGCCCTGACTCGCGCCGGACATCTCGATCAAAAACGTTTAGAATCAGCCCGTTTGATGTTTGAAGGAATGATCGGTTATGCTAACCATCTTGGACTCTTTGCTGAAGAAACTGGCCCGACAGGAGAAGCGCTCGGCAATTTTCCCCAAGCCTTTACGCATTTAGCTTTGATTAGTGCGGCATGGAACCTCAACAAAGCCCTTGGAGAGCATGAATAGTAATATTATCTATTTTTAACAGCAGGTAGGATGGGTAATGTCTATCCTACTTTTTTTCTTCTTTTTTTACATAACCCCCCCTTTTGTAAAGCTCACGGTTCCGATCAAGGTTTAAATTTAAAGATTCCGTAAAAACACGGTTGAGGTATTGCCGTATTAGAGTTAATCCGATTAGTATGATGCTGTTCATAACTTTCTTTTAGCAGAACTCCTGATTTAAATAACCAGTCACAGGGGAAAGCGAGCAGTTCATCAAGATTCAGATTAAAAGTAGGGTTTGGTGTTTGGGTGAAATCACAATATTTTTACCCCCTACAATCGATTGTCAAAAAAGTCTAACCCCCTAATTGTGTGAGTTTAAGTCGGGAAAGACGCAGTTAACCTGATACTTTTAGGTTGACAGGGAGAGATTCAAACGAACTTCAAGGGTTATAAATTACCCCAAATTTAAGGTGAATGTATAAGTCACCTTGTTAACCACTTCTACCTAATTTTCTCATCTAACTATGAACTTTAAAAATATCTTCACTCAGGCTACATCTACCGTAGCTACAGCCGTTGTTTTGTCTGCTGCGATCGCTTTTGAAGCACCCAAAGCACAAGCTGCAACTTTTGAATGGGGTTTTTCTAACGTTGTTGGTGGAATAGAAGGAACCGTTTCAGGAACACTCGAAGTAGAAGAAGGAGATGGTGTTTCAGCAACATCTGTTATCCTAACCTCTACTACAAATCCAATATTTGATTCTTTAGTTGGATTTGATTTTACGACGCTCCCTAATTTCTCGAATCTATTTAACGTTGAAGGGAAAAAGATCACAGCATCACTTTTTGCAACTGACTTTTTTAGCAATACAACTAACCTGAGTCTAGAATTTAATTCGGAAGAATTCGGAGATATAGATAGCCAAAATCTAGCTTTACTAACAATCGCTGGAAATGCCTTTGAGGTTTGTACTGAAGATTGTTTACAAACTGCTGAACTGTTTGGAGACAATACAGGAGAAACTCAGTTTGCTCCCACTTTCAAAGCCGTACCGGAAGCGTCACCTGCAACCGGATTATTAGTAGTATTTGGATTGATTGGAGTCAATCATATTCGGAAAACAATTCGTCATTAATACGATGAATAATGCTGATCTTATTAGTGCGTTATAAGCTGCATTTAGTCATCTGAAAAAACAAGAAAAATCGTTATAAGTTGGGGTGGGTAATGCTCTTCCGATCTTTTTATCTTAAGCAAAGAAGCTACCTTAAAAACAAGCAAAATAGTTAGAGATTGGGATAGGTATTGCCCATCCTGATATTTCAATAAAAATTGTTAGGAATTGAATTGTAAAATTCCGTAAAGTTTTTCAGTTTTCAGGAACAAACTACACTATCCTAATAGGCAAGTTAAGACCTTTCTCTGAGGATCGATTGATGTTATTAAAACCTTCTGTTAACGTGCTGTTAACTTCTATTTTTACCTCAGCGTTTGCTTTGGTAGGAACTGCGGCGAATGCGTTAACTTTAAATAGTTCTTCGGGAAGTTGGAGTAATCCCATCGGTGGAGAATTTATTCAATATCAAACGATAGGCAAAGAAAACCAAATTCGTTGGGGTGACTCTTTGGGTTTGGGAGAACAAAGTGGACTCGGGTTTACCGGGGTTGATGCGACAGAACTTGAACTCGAAAACGTTTTTGAAATTGGAACGTTGAGTCATTTCAATAATGTTATCTACGGAAATACAGCCGCCTCTGCGGTTAATTTAACTCTGGATTTAGACTTTGTTGAATTGGGGATGAAAACCTTTGATTTTAACTTAGAAATTGACGAAACTCCCAATGATGGAAACTGTATGTATTACAGTGTCAGTAACGACTGTTCCGACAAGATTTCCTTTCCAACTGCTTTCTCACCGGAAAGCTTTGAAATCGATGGAGTTAGCTATACTTTATCCTTAGTTGGCTTTAGTTATGGTGCTGATCAATCTATTCTCAGTGATTTTATTTCCCAAGAAAAAATGACATCAGAAGCCATTTTATATGGGAAAATTACAGCAGTTGAAAACCTAACAGCATTTTCTACACAGCCAGGAAAACAAGTTTCCGAACCGCAAACACTGGGCGGTATTTTAGCTTTGGGCTTAATCTTAACTAATCGGATTTTAAAACGAGATTGGTTAAAATAGTATTCATTTTGTTGCCACATTCAATGTACTCTCTTTGGGGAATAGATTCGCCCATAATTCCCGCCCCGGCGTTTAAATGAATGCTATTTCCGTATTGATAAGCTGAACGAATCGGAATCGCAAAATCAGCTTGTCCTTCCCCGTTTAACCAACCAATCGCCCCTGCATAAATCCCTCTGGGTGTATCTTCTAAACGATCAATCCAAGCAATCGCCTGACTTTTTTCAATTCCTGAAACTGTAATCGCTGGAAACAACGCTTTTAAAGCATCCCAAGGTGTTTTATCCGCTTGTAGTTGTCCGACAACATGAGAGGATAAATGTTGAACATAAGGATATTGTTTCACCTGCATAAAATCTGATATTTTCACCGTATTTTCAACACAAATTCCGCTCATTTCTTGTTGAACCAATAAAATTGAAAGGGCGTGTTCTTTGACTTCTTTCGCATCCGTAAAGAGTTCTCGCTGAAGCTGCTGATCTTCTTCTAAATTCTTCCCTCTAGGTCGAGTTCCCGCCAAAGGATTTGTGACTATCCAATGATCAGCATGAATTTCCATTAAAATTTCTGGACTAAATCCAACCCCTTGCACTTCTCCAAGCTGAAAACAATAGGAACGTGCAGAATGATTTCTTTGATAACCGAGTGTATAAGTCCCTAAAAGATCAAGTTCTCCCGAAAATTTAATCGAACGACAAATAATTGCTTTTTGTAGTTCTCTGGCTTGAATCGCTTGAATTAATTGTTCAACTTTTTGAATATATTGTTGTTTTTCCGTAAAATGCAATTCAGGTATTGTCGTCGGAGAATAGGATTTTGAAGCCGTTTCTAGTTCACAGATGGCTTGTAACTTAGATAAATGATTTAAACTTTTGATATAAACTCCTTCTGAGGTGATGCGGAGTTCAGTTTCAGGGACAAAAAAATACAGTAGAGGTTGATTAATTGCTTTGGTATAGGGATAATAGAAACGAGCCATATCAAAGCTAATATAACCGTAGGCTGTCCAATTCTCAATCTGTAAGTTGGCAAATGCTGATTCGACTTGTTTGAAGGGATCGTGGATGGGTTGAAATTGCAGTTGATCTAAACTCTGAATTGAAAGTTCTTCTAGACTAACAGAGATGACAGCTAAAGCATTAGCCGCGATGCGAACCTCCTGTTGCTGGTGGTACATCATATAATCAAAAAATAGTCCAGATTCTAGCAGATTTTGCAACAAAATCAGGGAGTCTCTTTGACCAGGGATAAATCGTTCTTGATAAGTCAGCATTGAGTATAGATTTAAAGTACACCAAGCCCGTTAATGGTGTTTGGGATTAAAGTTTCAATTTTTTTAATGTACCATTTGCACCAGTTCGGTTCTGATTAAAAACTGTTGCAGATTTCAATCAGTTCAGAGATTTTTTCTCCTGAGAACGATTTCTAGGCTAAGTTCCTATGGTTAGAATTGATCCAAGCAACTGAAGTGAAGCGACGGGTCAACTAGAATTTCAGGCAGTGACCTTAGCATTCTCGTGAACATCTGTCAAGCAAACTTAGTCAACAAACTGATCTGAACTTTGAGAATTGTACTGATTAGAGAAAATCGGCTGAATAAGATTATACAGTTCTATTAAACGAACGAGATATGATCCCAAAACGAGCATCTATCGCAGCGGGAATTCTCCTACTCTTAATTTTGGAGACTCAACCTGCATTAAGTTTACCTCCGCCCGGCTCACCCGATCGCACTTTGCAACAAAGCCGACAACTTTACGAAGCGGGAAACTATCGGGCTGCGGCTGAACTCCTTCAACAAGCTGTCTCTAACTTCGCCTGCGAGGGAGATCCTCTCAATCAAGCGATCGCCTTGAGTAATCTGGCGTTAGTGTGGCAAAAATTGGGAGAATGGGAACAAGCAACAACCGCCATTGAGAGAAGTATCACGCTGTTAAAACCTATCTCAGCCCCTCGTATTTTCGCCTCTGTCCTCAATATTCAAGGTCAACTATACTTACAGCAAGGACAGCCCGAACAAGCCTTAGAGACGTGGAAACAAGCGGCTAAACTATTTGACCAAGTTCAGGATCTCAATGGAGTTCTCACAACTGAGATTAATCAAGCACAAGCCTTACAAGCGTTGGGACTCTATCGCCAAGCTTTAAAAACATTAGAGCAAATTCAGGAAAAATTGCGATCGCAACCGGACTCATTACTCAAAGCAACGGGACTGCGAAGTTTGGGGGAAGCTTTACGGGTCGTTGGCGATCTCAACCCCTCTGAAACGATTTTACAGGAAAGCTTAGAAATTGCTCAACTTTTAGATGCGACTCAAACCCAAGCCGAAATTTTACTCAGTTTGGGAAATACTCATCGCGCCCAAAACCAACCCCAAATGGCGATCAACACTTACCAGAATGCAGCGATAGCAGCCATTTATCCCCTAACTAAAATTCAAGCCCAACTCAATCATCTGCGTCTGTTAACCGAAGTCGAGATCACAGAAACAGAAAATCATGATTCAGCGATCAGATTATGGCGGCAAATCCGAGTACAATTATCTGAGCAACCTGCAAGTCGAACAACCGTTTATCTGCGGGTGAATTTAGCCGAAAGTCTGCTGAACTTATCTCAACCAGAAATACTTGTTGCAGTTGACCTCTTAACAGAAGCCATTGCGATCGCCCGACAACTGCAAGATACTAGAGCAGAAGCTTATAGTTTAGGTAGTTTAGCCGCAGTTTACGAACAAACCCAACAATGGGCAATGGCGCAACGTCTGAGTGAACAAGCTTTAGTGTTAGCCCAAGCAATTAATGCACCCGATATTAGTTATCGTTGGCAATGGCAGTTAGGTAGACTGTTAAAAGCGCAAGGAAAAACCCAAACCGCGATCGCCGCTTATTCTGAAGCAGTCCACACGTTAGAATCATTAAGAACGGATCTAGTTGCGGTTGATCCTGATGTTCAGTTTTCCTTTCGAGAAAGCGTCGAACCTGTTTATCGGCAGTTAGTCAGTTTAATTTTACAACCCCCTGCTCCCGGTGAGGTTCCGAGTCAGGAAAACCTCAAAAAAGCCCGAGAGTTAATTGAGTCGTTACAACTGGCAGAATTAGATAATTTCTTTCGGGAGGCTTGTCTAGATGCGGATATTCAACCCACAGCTATTGATCAAGTTGACCCGGATGCGGCGATTATTTATCCGATTATCCTCGAGTCTCGCTTAGAGGTGATTTTGTCTTTACCCGGTCAACCTCTACGTTCCTATTCTACACCCGTAGACTCCCAAAAAGTGGATGTGACAGTTGGGCAACTGCGACAGGTTTTTGTTCCGGTGTTTTCATCTCAGGAACGTCTCACACTCTCTGAGCAAGTGTATGATTGGTTAGTGCGTCCAGCAGAAGCCGATCTTGATGCCGCTGGGATCAAAACCCTCGTATTTGTATTAGATGGTTCCCTGCGAAATCTGCCGATGGCAGCCCTTTACGATGGACAACAGTATTTGATTGAAAAATACAATCTTGCACTGACCCCGAGTTTACAACTGTTGGCACCGCGATCGCTACCCGAAACTTCTCTAAAAACCTTAATCGTGGGATTAAGTGAAGCCAGTCAAGGCTTTAGCGCTTTACCTGCGGTTGAATATGAACTCGAACAAATTCAATCTTTAGTGCCGACGACAGTATTCCTCAATCAAGAGTTTACCCAAGAGGTCTTAGAAAAGCAATTAAATCAAAGATCTTTTTCAATTGTTCATTTAGCCACTCATGGTCAGTTTAGTTCTCAAGCGGAGGAGACATTTCTGTTAACTTGGGATGGTCGAATTAATGTCAAAGATTTTGATCAGTTATTACGATCTTCCCAAAATGATCTCAAACCCATTGAACTCTTAGTTTTAAGTGCTTGTCAAACCGCGACAGGCGATCAAAGGGCGGCGCTGGGGTTAGCCGGAGTAGCAGTCCGATCTGGGGCGCGAAGTACCTTAGCAACCTTATGGCAGGTTAATGATGTTTCCACAGCCCTCCTAATGGCAGAATTTTACCGCAATTTGTCTGTCTCAGGAGTGAGTAAGGCTGAAGCCCTACGATTTGCTCAGTTAAAATTGTTACAGGAAAGCCAATATAAAGATCCCTACTATTGGGGGGCGTTTGTTTTGCTTGGGAACTGGCTTTAATCCGCTTGCATATTCCCCTATTTCTCTAAATTTTCTTGATATAAGTGCTAAAAATAACTTAAGGTAAGCTTAAACATTTTATTTCAAAGCCAGAGTTATAATTGCTATCTTAGATCATAGCGACCTCAGCAATAAGCTCCGTTAATCGGAGTCAAAGCTCACCCGTTTAATCAGATCCTCAACTTCCAGAGGATAACCCTAAACTGGGGCATCTGGCGATTACAATCACACCTTCATTATGAGGATCAACCCCAAATGCAAAGACAACATTTTTCTCAACTCTTTTCTCAACAGTTCATAAGCGTTTTAGTCACAGTTTCTGTTGGACTGGCGATTATTCCCAGTTTACCCGTCAGAGCGGAAAAATCATCCTCTCAACAAACAAGAGTCAGTGTAGCGTTTCAACCCCCAGCCGGGCAAGGAATGCCCAATCGTACCGCAGGAGGGGCTTCCCGTACAGGCAATAATTGTCCAATTTTATCAGCAGACCAAACCCAACTCACCGCCTTAGTCCCTGCTTTACAGAAACCCAACGATATTAGTTCCAATTTAACCGGATTGACCACCGAGGAAACCCCTAAATTTTACTTCTTTGTACCGACAATGGCAGCCCAAGAAGGTGTATTTAGCCTCAAAGACGAAAACGATAAAGATATTTACCAAACTCGTCTCCCGCTTTCTGGTCAAACAGGGATTATCAGTGTTAAACTTCCCTCAGATTCACAGCTTAAAGTCGGTCAGTCCTATCGTTGGTCTTTTGGTCTGGTTTGTCAAGCCCAGTCCGATCAACAGCAACCAGAAGTTGTATTTGTAACTGGAGAAATTCGCCGAATTCAAACGGATATCGCTGTATCTAACCAACTTCAGCAACTCACTCCCCTAGAACAAGCTGCTGTTTATGCCGAAAACGGGATTTGGTTTGAGAGTATAGGAATTTTAGCTGATTTACGCAAAACTCAGCCGAATGACTCAATGCTTGCTAGTAAATGGGAGGAACTTTTAAAATCAGTGGGGCTTGAAGAAATCGCTCAACAGCCTTTCATTGACTAATTAATTTTGTCGGGTAGGGGAGATAATTAAATGAAGTGTGATCGCCAGAGAAACGTTTCTTCAAAACCTGCCTAAACTCACGAATCAATGGGTGTTATGAAGTTTGAGGTTCGTAACCGAAAAAAAAAAGCTTTTTTGGGCTTAGGAACTTTAAACTTTCGCCCGAAGTTTTCCTTTTTGAAGTCTATCAAGCAATGGTTAATCGTTCCTGCGGTTGCGTTGTTGGTGATTGCATTGCGAATGGCCGGAGTATTACAATTGGTGGAATGGGCTGCGTTTGATCAAATGATGAGTCTGCGTCCGCTTGAACCCTTTGATGAACGCATTGTTATCGTTACCATTGATGAACCGGATATTCAAAAAATTGGACAATGGCCGATTCCCGATACTATCCTAGCCGAATTGATCGAAAAGCTTAAGCAAAAACAACCCGTCGCCATTGGTTTAGACATCTACCGAGATTTACCCGTTCCACCCGGATATGAACAACTCCTCGAAATCTATCGCACTACACCCAATTTGATTGGAATTGAGAAAGTTGTTAGTGATGCAAATGGTTCCTCAATTGCTCCCCCTTCTCTGTTAAAAGAGCAAAATCAAGTCAGTGCAGCCGATTTAGTCTGGGATGGAGATGGCAAAATTAGACGAGCGCTATTAACCATACAACCTCCAGAGGGTGAAATGGTTTTTAATATTGGCTTAAAGCTGGCGTTGATGTATTTACAACAAACCCACGGAATTACACCAGAAATGACAGCCAACAGCGAAGTCAAACTAGGGTTTGGGGTGTTTACTCGCTTTACCGCCAATGACGGGGGTTATGTACGAGCAGATGAGAACGGCTATCAAGTTTTATTGAACTATCGCGGTTCGTTAGAGAACTTTCAAACGGTTTCGGTTTCTGATATTTTAGCAGACCGGGTATCACCAGATTTGATCCGGGATCGGATTGTGTTGATCGGGACAACGGCTCAAAGTCTCAATGATTTATTTTTTACTCCCTACAGTAGCAGTTTATTCGGAATCAGTGACCGCACACCAGGGGTGATTATTCATGCTAATATCGCCAGTAAAATTCTCAGTGCAGCACTCGATAATCGACCTTTATTTAAGGTTTGGTCAGAAAAGATAGAATGGTTTTGGATTTTGTTGTGGTCAGCCGTGGGAATGACTATCGGATTGAGTTATCGTCCGATTCAGGGAATTGCGAGGATTATTCTGGCTGGAATTAGTTTAACAGTAATTTGTTATCAAGCGTTTTTGCGGGGATGGTGGATACCCATTATTCCTCCGTTGTTGGGACTGTTTGGTTCAGGAACTGCGATTACAGGTTATATTGCTCATCAAGAACGTCAAGAACGACAAACTTTGATGAATTTGTTTGGGCGTCATCTTACTCCAAAAATTGCCGATGAGATTTGGCGGAGTCGCGATGAAGTCTTAACTCAAGGTCAGTTGCTCGGACAGAAAATGACGGCAACGATTCTATTTGCTGATATTCAAGATTTTAGCGCGATCGCTGAATCAATGGAACCCGATCTTCTGATGTTTTGGCTGAATGAATATATGAATACAATGGCCGATACTGTACTCAGCCATGATGGGATTATTGATAAGTTTATTGGTGATGCGATTATGGCAGGGTTTGGGGTGCCTTTACCTCGAACTCAAGAGTCAGAAATTGCTGAAGATGCGATTTTAGCCGTTTCTTGTGCAGTGGCAATGGCGGAAAAATTACGATTACTAAATCAAAAATGGAGACAAAATGAACAGCCTACTGTTTCGATGCGAATTGGAATTGCAACCGGGGTTGTGGTAACGGGGAGTTTGGGCAGTTCTCAACGGATGGATTATACCACGTTGGGCGATACGGTGAATGTGGCGGCGCGTTTGGAGAGTTATGATAAGTCTTTTGGTCAGGGATTATGTCGCATATTAATTAGTGATAACACTTATCAGTATATTAAGGATCTATTTTCTACGAGTTTGGTTGGTCATGTTCAGTTAAAAGGCCGACAAAAATCGGTAGATGTTTATCAGGTGTTAGATATCAAGGGTTAGGATGCTGAATTTAGTTTTCTTCTAACTTCTACAAAAAAACAACCCCATAATATTGGTTTTAAACTTATTGGTTTCAATCAAGATTACTTTTGATTAAAACAAACAGACTTCCCTCACCTCCTCGACCAATACGAAAGGTTTCATCGAGATAAGTAATGTCTAGACTCGGAATTCGTCCGACGGGACTGCGAGCGGGTACAATACGAGCAGGATTTAACGAGGGAGTGTTGACCCCGACAATACTAGAAACACCAATATAACGTTGTTTAAAATAAACATTAATACGGCTATCGGGTAAGTTTTTATCATCAACAACAAGTTCAAAACGAGCGGTAACTTTGACTTCACCCTCAATTAACCCTAACGAGTGTTGAACAAATGCTTGATTACAAAAAGACTGAGTAGCGACATCAATAACTTGATAAATTTTTCCCACCTTTAAGCCCAGTGGTAGTGCAGACAAATTGCGAATTTCTCGTGCAGTTGAGTAGAGAAGTTGCCAAGCCCCATCAAGGAGTTTAGGGTTAAACAATAAAGGACGATAGTTAGGGTTAATTGCTTCTAACTCCACAACCATTTCTTCAATTTCTTGGACAAGATCGGGTTTTATTTTTTGATTAGTAATTGGCGCACCCTCAACGCCTGGGAATTGAGAAGAAACCGACTGGAGTGTTGCTATCAATTTTTGTTTTAATTCTTGAGGTGTAACCAATTTTTGCATGATGATCTCCATAATAAATGATTGTTTTTCAGATCAGTCAGAAGTTAGAAGTTAAAACAGGTTACTGTTTACTGTCTCCTTAACTCCCCTCAACTCGGTAGGACTGTCTGGGGGGATAGGATGTCCGGTAAAGCAAGTATCCTGTGTTACAACATCGCCAATAGTATTTGCTATGTTAGGGGTAGATTATTTTTTTAGGAAAAGTGGTCATTTTGTCAAACTCTTGTTACCTTTTGTAATAATAGGATCAACGATATCCAATTTGGACTATCGTCCCTCTAGTCTCAACTGTGATTAAACGACAAAATCCACCCCACTCCATCAGGAGTAACTATCTCTAAGTTTAATGAGGAGAACCAAGATGAACCAACCCAGTCAACTGTCTATCGAACAACAATTCAATTTGTCTTCGTTCAAAATGCAGGTTAATCAAATGAGTCGAGAACAGGCTCAAGAATTTTTGGTTAACCTTTACGAACAAATGATGGTACGAGAGAATATGTATCAGCACTTTCTCAAGTATCAATGGGGACTAGAACCTGGCTCTGACCAAGAGTAGAGTTTGAAGTTTGCCGTTGAGCAACCTCTATCTCTTACTTTTTTCTCACGGTAGAAACAAGTTGGGGTACTGGGGTATCAACTGGCATCTTATTTCCAGTAAGGTTGACCATTTCTGAGGACTGAAGTGATTTTACATTCAAATTAATATTTTTTCTGAGTGTATTTGTCAATTCTCGACCTTTGAATCATTTCACCTAACTTTTAAGACTTCACTACTCGCAAATCTGTAAAGTTAGCTTGACTCATCAGGGTTTACGCTCTAAAACCGTTTCCATCACACTCACAAGATTGAGATGATGACCCGCCATAATACCACTAGAGTAATAATATCGGTTAGAGTTGATCTGGCGTAAAGTCTCAAAACCACTACGTCGCTGGCTTTCATCACCTAATACCCAATAACGCTGCACAATCGACTCAGGGCCAATTAATCCTTCACCCTCAATATTTCCCAACTCACTGTGTTGTAAAACAAAGGTATATTGGCGTTCATTCGTATCAAGTCGTCCCCGATATTGTAGGATAATATCATCGCGATCGCTATCGGGAAAAATCAGCTTTGTCACCATACTGAACCATTCCATTTGATTCCAAGCCACAAGAGTTTTTCCTTTAACAGTGATGGGAAGTTGATTTCGGTCTATCCAACTTCCTTCCACCATCCACTGACCTGGTTGGATGAGAAATGTGTGAACCACAATGATATCCTCTACTGCACGCGAGGGTTCTAGCCAGTTAAACAAAAGGAAGACACACCAAGAAGTTTCTACTTGATACTGACCTATCCTTGCGCCTCTATCGTACCACGCGGGTTCCCCAGGCTGTATGAATTTCCCCCAATAGAACGGCAGTTTTCGCCCCCGTGACTTCGGGTAAATTACCCACTATTCCTTGAGAACGCCAATAGGCTAACACCGCAAACGCAATTGCTTCTTTAAAATTTGCATCCATTCCCACCTCAGAAGTTGTCATCACCGGGATTGGATTTAATCGCTTTTGTAAACTCTGTTTGAGAAAAAGATTATCACTCCCGCCCCCACAAAGTAAAACTTGATCGGGCATTTGAGGTAAAAACTGGCGATAACTCTGTTCTATCGATGCAGTTGTGAGTTCCGTTAAAGTGGCTAACAAATCAGCCTCACTTAAATGGTAGGGTTGAGCTGCTGTTAAACACTGTTGCAGATAATCTTGACCAAAAAGTTCTCGTCCGGTAGACTTCGGAGGAGGTTGCTGAAAAAAGTCTTGTTTGAGCCATTGCTCGACTAAGCTCATACAAGGTGTTCCTTGAGCCGCCCAAGCCCCATCTTGATCATAGGTCTTGGTGCCGTGAGAAAACGATTGTACCGCTAAATCTAATAAACTGTTTCCAGGCCCTGTATCCCAACCGATAATTTGCTCTGAACAATTGAGTGCATCAGGAGGTAGATAAGTGACATTGCCAATGCCACCAATATTCTGCACACAACGACAATAGGTGGGATGACTCAAAATATCAGCATCAACCCGAGAAACCAGCGGCGCTCCTTGACCTCCGACAGCAAGATCTGCAACTCTAAAATTACTCACTGTTGTGAGATTTGTCAGTTGGGCAATGACAGCGCCTCGACCCAACTGAAGACTATACCCTAACTGATTTTCTTTTTGAGGACGATGAAAAACCGTCTGACCGTGAGAACCTATTAATGTCGCCCCCGGTTCAAATCCACCTTGAATCGCCCGTGCAGCTAGAGCAAATGCAATCGCGACTGCATCATCGAGTTGAGCCAGTTCCGCCATAGAGATCGACTCACCCCCACACAGACGGAGAATTTGCGATCGCAATTCTGGTGAATAGGGATAAGTTTGGGCGGCGATCAGTTGGATCTGCACCGAAGTTGAAGAACTCTTTATTTCGACAAAAGCGGCATCAATTCCATCGACAGAGGTACCACTAATCAGACCAATGACACGAACCATTATCCCTTCTCAATCACGAATTGTTATGATCCGATGAAGTCGGTTCAACCGAAATGACAATCACAGTAATATTATCTCGTCCTTCAAGTTGTTTGGCTTCTTTGACTAAAACATTGGCAATCTGTTCACAGCTTTGAGCCAATTTCAGTTGGGTTGTAATCACATCATCATCGAGTTCTTCTGTGAGTCCGTCACTACACAACAGTAAGCGATCGCCGACTTCAACCTCAATAGGTTCGATCTCAACAAATGATAAATCTTCTCGTCCCAAACACTGAGATAAGACATGACGCCAAGGATGAATCCTCGCTTCATCGTTCGTCAGCACTTGACGCTTGACCGCTTGGGCGACCCAAGTTTGATCTTCTGTAATCTGTTTAAGTTCTTGTTGATGCAGTTGATAGACCCGAGAATCACCAACATTAGCACACCAAGTCTGACCTGCCTCTCGAAACAAAGCCACAACTGCGGTTGTTCCCATATCTGATCGATCAGGATGAGCGTGCTGATCGCGCACAATTTCCTCATTTGCTGCCAGAAAAGCTTCTTTGAGCAAAGCACCAACATCCCGATTATCCCAATGAGTATTGAGATAGTCTCTAATGGTTTGAGCGGCGATCTGACTCGCTTCCTGTCCTCCGGCGTGTCCTCCCATGCCATCAGCCACGATAAAGAACCGTCCTTGAGGATCGATATAAAAGGCATCCTGGTTAACGGCACGAACATTTCCTGTATCCGTCAGACCCGCAAAATCGAGTTTCATAAACGAATAGTTTAACTGCTTCAGCTAGCTCCCTAGAAGTATTAATCTTAACCTAAATTTAGGAGAATACAGATGCAGACTCCTAACTCAATCACCCCTTAGCGGTTAGGCAACCGCAAGAAAACACTTTGCTTTTATCCCAGACTCGGCATCAATTTTGTCTATTATGATACCACTTGCCACCCAGATTTTGAGTTCAAGGTTAAGCTCTGCAAGAGTCAACTGTACTTAGGGTTTACAGGTTCTCTGTTTGCCGTTTTTACATCATTCGGTCAAAGCGATCAATCCGTCTTAACAGGCGGAAGAAGGCAATACCCATCACAAAGGCCAGGAAAACCACAACTCCAGCCAACCAAACCTTATCGCTAATGAATAACAGCGTTGCCGAGATGGTAAATGCACCCATGAGCAGCGCATAATTGGTGCCCATCTGAACATTGCTCACCCGGCGCAAAATGCGATCGGTTTCTGTGGCTCGTACTCGCATCCGTAGATCCCCTTGATCGAGTCGATCAAGTGTATCTTCAATGCGTCGAGGTAAACCTAAAGCCGTTGAACTGACTTGAGCCGCTTGACGTCCAAACTCATTAAAAAGACTATTGGTTGTCTCGGAAAGATTTGTTTCTGACATAAGTTGCATCGCAAACGGTTGTGCGACCTCCATAAAATTAAACTCTGGATCTAAGCCTTTACCCACCCCTTCGAGTGTCGAGAAAGCTCGCATCACAAAGGTAAACGTCGCCGGAAACCGAAAGGGTTGATCATAAGCGATCTCGTAGAGATCATCACTGATCGCCGCCACAGACTGTTCTTCAAAGGGCTTATCCATGAAGTGATCCAGCATATACTGAATGGAACGCCGCACGGCACCCATATCGCCTGTTGGCGTTAAAGCTCCGAGATCCACCAAAGACTTAACGACCCGATCTGCATCTTTTTGAGCAATACCAAACAAGGTCTGCATCAGCTTTTCTCGCAGATTTGAGGTAATTTGTCCCATCATCCCGAAGTCATAAAAAATTAGCTTTCCTTCTGGACTGACGGCAATATTACCCGGATGAGGATCAGCATGAAAAAATCCATCGTTGAGAAGCTGGAGTAAATAGGCTTCAGCTCCCATATTCGCTAACTTGCGGCGATCCAATCCCGAGGCTTCTAGTGCTTCATAATTGCTGATTTTAATTCCAGGAACATATTCTAAAGTCAATACACGGGGGGATGAATATTGCCAATGAACTCGCGGCACCCGCACCCAATCACAGGAGCGAAAATTGCGCCGAAAGGTATCAGCATTGCGACCTTCATTGAGATAATCAATTTCGAGCCACAAAATGCGACAACATTCATCATAAATACCTAACCAATCTCGACCTCTACCCCATGTCGGATGATTTTGGAAGTAGCGAGCAATGCCTTTTAGAATCGCTAAATCTATCTCAAACAGCTTTTTGAGTCCGGGTCGTTGGACTTTGACCACAATCTCAGTACCCGAACGCAGTTGCGCCTTGTGAACTTGACCCAAACTTGCGGCTGCTAGGGGAATCGGGTCAAAATTGCGAAAAAGCTGGTCAACGGTTTTCCCAAAATCCTGTTCAATGATTTCCTGAGATTGTTCATAGCTGAACGCAGGTACTCTATCCTGTAGCTTTGAGAGTTCTTCAACGTATTCGACGGGAAATAAATCCGCCCGAGTTGAAAAGAGCTGTCCAAGCTTAATAAAGGTTGGCCCCAACTCTAAGAAAGTTTCTCGAACCCAGCTTGCTTGAGCGCGGCGTCGATTATCCTTCTTTTCTTTGGTGTAGCCTCCCCAATAGCTCCATTGCTGCTTATCGAGCCACAACCAAGTTAACCAAGTCAGGACAAAAGTCCAGATGTCAACAAAACGCCGCTGACGAGAGTAGTTTTTGCGATTCCAACGATAGGCTTTACCTCCACGTAACTTCCGATTCGTCGCTCCGACGGAAGAAGCAGCAACACGCTCGGCGTGCCGCTTGGGGTAAGTCGAGTTATCAATAGGGACAGACACTCGAGTTTCCAAGTTTTGTTTCCGGTAATTTTCGTGTTTTATAAGTCATATTAATCAGTGCAGTCTGCTATCGACTTACTGATTGCGATTACGATAACGTTGCAGTTCCGATCGCAGTTCGGCGATTTCTGCTCGCAGTTCGTCGATCGTCGCTTGCAAATCAATCGATTGGGAATTGACTCGGCTACTTCCATAGGAAGAAGAAGTTGTTCCCTGATTGGTCATTTGAGCTTCTTGATCGGCTCGTTCTAAGACTTGTTCTGTAAATTGTCGCAGATTTTCTCGTTGCTCTGCATCAAATTTACCCAATTCACTCAGAGCATTGGTAAAAAGATTTTCTAATTGTTCGTAAAGACCTTCTGCAACTGCTCGGCCTACAAAAAATGCGTCAACCGTTGGCTTACTCATAAAAAAGTTTTACTAACTTCCGTAACAAATTATAACGTGCTGACTCCCAGAAAGGGAGATAATAAACTCAGACTGATCGAGTGAACTTTTGATGAGGATCAAAGTTGACTCAAAAGGAGGCAAGACAAGTCTTCAAACCCGATCACGGATGAATTGACTTTGTGGCTCTACTACCAACCTAATCCTTCCCCCCTCGCGCTAGCGATTGCTCATAAAAACTTAATTTTATGTTGAACCCCCAGACGTAAATTCTGTTTCCGACTCTGAGCGAGGAAGTTCTGATTGAGTCTCAAATTTGGGAATTGAGAGAGAATCATTAGGAACCTTATATTCCATCTCTGTTTCTAAGTAAGGGTCAGGATCGGAACTCGCAGGAACAGACTCCCTTTCCCATGACTGTTCGGAAGATGTCGGGAGATCGTTCGGGAAGTTGGAGTCCGTCTCTACTGAATTATATAGCTCAGACGAAGCCGGATAACTCGGAGAATCATATTCATTCGACTCCACCGACGAGGGAGAAGTTGTAGACTCGATCTCACGGCGAGGATATTCCTCTGAAGAATAACGGGGTGAGTCTAAAGTCGCCGGAGCGGGATAATCATTAGCAGTCGTTCTCACAGGAGTCGGGGTCGAGTAGGAACTCTGGGGATAATTCGGGGTCGAATATTGCCAGGAGTTGGAGGAATAAGAACTCGGATAGCTCTGATCACGAGAATACTCAGAAGAATAGCCATAAGCATCGGATGAATAGGAATCGGTTGTTGAGGTCTGCGACTCTGAGTAATAACCGTCAATAGAACTCGGTTGAGATTCGACAACAGTATTGTAGTCTGATTCTACTTCCCAGTCGCTCGCATAATCTTCTGTCCACGCTTCCTCTGAGGCCATCTGTCGTGTCGATTCTTTTCCGTTCAATATATCTGAGTCGCGGTAGTCAAAATCTCGTTCACTCTCACCTGTCATTGAGTCGATGACCAGTTGACTCTTAACAGATGGCTCTTGAAATACTGGCTTTGAGGGGTCATAGTCGGGGAATTGCTGATCAAAAGATTTTTCGGATTGTAAAACGGTTGTTTGGGAGTGAACTCCACCATAAACTCGCGTTAAATAAAATCCGATACAAGCGGAGAACATGGCGGTGATCACAAATACAAACGGAACAAACCCCGGAATTGAGGAGAATCTAGACATAGGGGTGAATCGTTCATGGTCGGTCTGCTCCCGTGATGATGTTTCTTGATGATCGTCTGAGGAGTTAGAACCCGCAGAGGTAGTGACCTGCTCGGATTCATCTTCAGTAACCGCAGATTCAACCTCAGCATAATCTTCTAATTCGGGGAGAAAAGCCAACCATTGCTCTAGGCTTTGGGGTCGATGTTGCTGTTCTAACTCCAATCCCCATAAAATTACTCGTTCTAAGGTCGGACTCAGATCAGGTCGCAGTTGTCTCAAACTCGGTTTGGACGGACTCAGCAACGCTTCTGTCACTTGAGACAAACATAATGGCGCTTCTAAAGGGGGTGTACCTGTTAATAAGCAATATAAGATGGCAGCCAAACTATAGATGTCGGTGGCTGTTGTTAACTGTTCGTGAGGTAAATATTGTTCTAAAGCTGCATATCCTCCCGATAGGCTACGGCTTCCTAGATAGGGTTGAGCCATTGCATCTGTTAACCGACTGGCGATTCCAAAATCGGTTAAAATCACCTGATCGGTTTGTTCGGCTCGCACAATGACTTCTGGAGTGAGGTAACAGTGAATGATTCCTTGTTGATGAATCTCGCTCAAAGCAACCGCAATTTGACGAATAAATCGAACCGCTTGAGTGACAGAGAGTTGCGAACCCAGCCGCAGCAAGTCGATTAAAGGCTGACCTGAAACATAGTTCATTACCATAAAAGGTAAGCCTCGATCTTCAAACACTGCCAAAACCCTCACTAGGTTTGGATGCTGACATTGGCTTAGACGTTGAGCGACAGCCTTGAAATGATACTGAAACTGAGCAAACTCGGTATGATGGCGTAAATTTGGGTTAACCGTTTTAATCGCCACCCTTTGCTGGCGACGAGTATCAACTGCGCCATAGGTGATTCCATACTCTCCCCGACCCAATACACGCTCAATCTTGTATTGGCCATTGTTCAGGATGGTTTCAGCTTTTGAACTCATTTGCTTGAATGCCAACTTTCCCCCTTATACTACCGTCTCGATTTTGTTTGAGTCATCTGAGTTGTGAGGTCGCCGTACATAGTCTACATCGCTATCCAGATTTTTGCTGAAATTTCTATGGGGAGTCGGTTGCGAGAATTCTAGTGCAACCCGGAAGGAAAAAGGAGATGGGGAGTTGGGGAGATTGATCATTCATAATTGATCATTCATAATTGATCATTCATAATTCATAACGGGTGACTGTTATTGACTGCCTGTATTTCGCACATTAATTAATTTATTGAGCAGATCAAACCAGAAAGATGCTCCCATAGAAATTGCGATCGCCGTAAGTATCCATCCGAGTATGGCTTGAGCAATTACAAAACTAATTTGTGATCCTCGAACTTCTCTTTCACTTGTACTATTTTCTGGTTTTAAATTAAATTGTTCGTTGATATTCTCCTGATTCCATCCTAGAGGTAAGGATGAAAAATCAATGATTAATTGTGTTAAATCTTGAGTTAGGTCAGAAGAATCTTGTGAAGGTTCGACCGATTCATCAGCAGACAGAGAAGTTTGAATCTCATAAAATTGATTAACTTCTTGAGACAATTGATATTGTAAAAAAGGTTCTTTGTATAAGCGACTAGCAATATTAAAAGTATCAGCATTTAAAATCACTGCAAATAGAAAGCCAAATAGTAATGTCTTCCATTTAACCTGTCGTTTGTAAACCCCAGAAGTCCTATCCATCGCCTGAGAAAACCAATTCATTATTTCTGCTTCTAAGGCTTTGATATAACTGTCGTGTTTGTCTTGTTTGAGATGGGCTTGTACAGCTAAAACTTTAAACAGTTTAATTTGATCTCTAGAAAGTATTGCCTTAATTTGAGAGGATTCTATTGCTTCAATAAACTGTTCTGACTGTAAATCAACAATTCTAGAGTCAACAGAATATTTTTCCAGAAGACTATCTATTAAAGCAAATGCAAAAATATTTTTAGGAATATAAGACGGCCCAACAAAGTTTTTCCCTTGTTCGCTTTTATAATCTTTCAAAGACTTAATCAAAGGATGATCATATAAAGACTCCGCCATCTTTTCACCCACAATAGAATGAATCGAACTATATAAACTTTTAGCTCGACTATCCCAAAATAAAGTTGACAAAAGTTCTTGTAGATCAGAAACCAATAAACTTAACAGCAAATAAACAAAAAATAAACCCAGAGCAATATTGAGAACAGAAGGTAAACTCATATAATCTTTTCAAAAATTAGAATCGGGAGGTATCTGAAAACAGCACCTCCACTTTATCATTCAATTTCAATTTTTCAAACCGCCATAAATACTCAAATTTGATCGCGAACCCGTTCAGTCAATTCTGTTAACGCTTCTGAAACATTCACCTCAAAAGAAATCGGATCATCTAAACGCCGAACTTCAGGAGAAAGACTCGCCACAGAAGCCGCAGTTCGTTTGGCAATTGTCTCCAACGGTTCGGGAGAAACCATTCGTTCACCCGCTTTAACCATAAGCTGCATTAATTCCACCTGAGAAATAGAGTGACCATTTTCTGACTCTACCTCAAATCTTTCTTCATCGGCTAAAATCAAACAATCTGCTTGTATTTGACCTTGCTTAAAGGTGCGAATAATTTGCTTTCGTCCCGGATAAGTCACCTTACCACTGGATTTTTTCATAACCGGATGATCATCAACTTCCACCAACTTATAAACCCCATTCACAGGAGTTCCACTGACCAGTTTCGTCCCCATTCCATAACCATCAATTTCTGCATTTTCAGCGTTCAGTCGAGCAATTTCATACTCATCAATATCTCCACTGGCAAAAATAGAAACTCCCGGTAAAAGCGATCGCACCTGTTTAGACAAAGAAGCTAAATCTCCCGAATCTAATCGTACTCCTTTTACATCCATTTCACCCTGGTTAATTTTCTCCGCTAACCGACGCGCCGCTTCTACAGTATCATAAGTATCAATTAACAGTGTCGAACCCGGAAAATGGCGCTCAAACGCCGCAAACGCTTCATCTTCTCCACCTTCTAAAGCACCCACCGCCATCACTAACGAATGCGCCATTGTTCCCACGGGTTCGCGTCCCAATTTTAACGCCGCCAACACGTTAGAGGTTGAGTCTAGTCCTGCCGCTAAAGCCGCTCTAACCGCCCAGACTGAGGCTTGAGGACTAAATGCTCGTCGGGTGCCAAATTCTAATAATTTTGCTTTTGAGCCTGCCACATCCCGCAGACGTGCCGCACGAGTCGCAATTAAGGTCTGATAGTTGAGGGTGTTGAGGAGAAAGGTTTCCACAATTTGAGCTTGCCACAACGGGGCTTCTACACGCAAGAGGGGTTCATTGGGGAAAATAGCGGTTCCCTCAAGGACAGCCCAAACGTTTCCGGTAAATTTGGCATTTTCTAAGAGTGACCAAAAGGCTTGAGGGGCGTTTGCAAAGATTTTTAGCGATCGCAATGCTTCAATTTGAGTGCTGCTGAAATGAAAATGCTCTAAAAAGTCTAAGGCTTGGGCGAGTCCCATTGCAATTAAATAGCCGTAGTTTTCGGGAAGTTTGCGGGTAAACAGTTCAAAACTCGCCCATTGTTGATCAACTCCTTCTCCTGCATAACAAGCGGCCATTGTCAACTCGTACAGGTCGGTTAACAGGTTATTGTCCTCGCAGGTGAGGGTGAGTTGTTGGTCTTCGTTGATCGCCTCTTGCGGAATTGAGGACAAACGTTCGGGCTTGGTTCTCATGGGATGACTCCTTGGCTCTATCTTGAGTAGATTATAGTAATATTTACCAAATATGTCTAGTTTTTCTCTGAATAAATGAATCAAAATTAACGGTTAAATAGGCTTTTATCAGAAAATCTTCCTAAAAGGATATCTAAGGTCTGCTAGATTTATGGTAAGTTTAACTTAAATCTATGTCCACTGAGGGACAGCAAGAGAGGGGGTTTTTCTATGATTAGATAGATGTTAATTGTAGAGATAGCGCAACGACAAACTTGTGTTACATTAAGCGTAGTCGGAATGAGTACGACTTATTAATCAAGTTTGGGACAATAGTATGGTAAAAATTGTCGGAATTGGTGGAAGTCTGCGTTCAGAGTCCTATAGTCAGCAGGCGTTAGAAATAGCAGCGCAACGGGTGGAAGTCTTGGGTGCGGAAGTCGAAATATTAGATTTGCGCCAGATGCGTCTACCTTTTTGTGATGGGGGAAAAGAATATCCCGACTATCCCGACGTAGAAAAATTACGAGAAACGGTTAAGCAAGCCGATGGGTTAATTTTAGCAACACCAGAATATCACGGTAGCGTGAGTGGTGTGATTAAAAATGCCTTAGATTTAATGAGTTTTGACCAGCTTGACGGTAAAGTAGCGGGTTTAATGAGTGTGTTGGGGGGTCAAGTTAATAGTAATGCTTTAAATGACCTGAGATTAATTATGCGATGGGTTCATGCTTGGGTTATTCCCGAACAAATTGCCATTGGTCAAGCTTGGGGTGCTTTTAACAAAGAAGGAAAGTTACTCGATGAAAAGTTATCTCAACGGTTTGATGGATTTGCTCAAAGTTTAGTGGAGAATACCACAAAATTACGGGGAAATTAGTTAAGAATTATAGAGGCGTTCTGATCGTCGAGCGTCTCAAAAATAGATTAGCATGATCGGGCTAAGTACAAGAGCTTACTATAAACGAGTGACACACAAACGGGGGATGTGCTATCGGACAATTATTGACTAAAATGAGACATAATCTTTTTTGTTCTGATTTTAGGGAAAAAGTAAATGCTAAAAAATATCAGTCATGCCGGGGGAGTCAACCCACAAGCAAAAGAGAGAAGGGAACAAACCGAAGAAATTCTATTTAGTACACCTTTTGGTTATATGTTCCCTGACTTGGTAATGGGGGAAAATACAGAGGCGAATAAATTACCTGTAGCCAGCAACACGGTTCCTGCTTTAAAGATGCTAGGAGACGCCATGGCTGACTTAGGAGAAGCGGGGGCAGAAATGAAGAAATTCAACTCCACTATTCCTTCAGTTTTTACCTATTTGGGTCAGTTTGTCGATCACGATATTACCGCTCGAACAGATCGGGAAACAGAGATCAGCATGATTAGTATTGGTGATAATGCTAACGATGAATTAAAGCCGATTGACCCACAAATTATTTTAAATAAGCTCAAAAATGGGCGGCGTCCTCAGCTTGATCTCGATAGTCTTTATGGTGACGGGCCAGCATTAATACCGGGCGGAAAAGTTGGAGCAAATACAGAAGCTCAGTTTCTTTATGAGGATGAAAGCTTACTGTTAAAAGTTCAAGATTTGGGTAAATTTGTGGATTTACCTCGGGCTGATCGCAAAGCCAAAATTGCAGATATGCGTAATGATGAAAACGTGATTATTAGTCAGCTTCATGCTGCTTTTTTGAAATTTCATAATGTAATTGCTTGTACTTTACCGAAACATTTATCTCCCCAGAGTCGGTATATTTATGCTCGTCAGTTTGTGCGTTGGTGTTATCAGTATGTTGTCATTAATGACTATCTCAGAGCAGTTTGCGACCCCAATATTGTAGACGATATCCTGCTCAACGGGCCGCGTTTTTATCTCCCTGGCTTTAGTGGAAATTCGGTTTTTATGCCGCTAGAATTTTCCGTCGCCGGATTTCGGTTTGGTCACTCAATGATTCGTCCGTTTTATCAACTCAATCGTCAGTCTCAAGTCAAAATTATGAATCTCTTGGGTGTTTCCAAAGATCGACCTCAAGAGTCTGATTTGCTAGAAAAGAACGGTGACAATTATCAACTCAAGAAAAGTTTTAGTGTTGACTGGGAAAACTTTGTCAGATTTGTACCGGATGAACCGATTCCTAACGTCGCTCGTAAAATCGATCCGAAGATTTCTCAAGGCTTATTTGATCTTCAACTCGACGGAGTAAGAGCGAATACATTCATGTCTCATTTAGCTCAACGAAATCTAGTCAGAGGTTATTCATTGAGTCTACCCACCGGACAAAAAATGGCTAAAGCATTTGGTTTTCAACCCCTAACAAAAGAAGATTTAATTGATAAAGAACCGAATGAAAAACTGAAGCAAGCACTTGAATATGGGAATTTTGGAGACAGAACACCTTTATGGTATTATATCCTCAAAGAAGCCGCATTACAAACCGGAGGAAACACGCTAGGGGCTGTAGGAAGTAGTATTGTTGCAGAGACTTTAATTGGGTTAGTCAAACAAGATCCCAACAGCTATTTAAACCATTTGCATAATCCGGCTGTACGACCGAATGGAATTCGCATTCCTCGGCTTTATGGTCGTGCTTCAATTATTAACTCGATTGGAGATATTTTATCCTGTGCAGGAGTTCGTTAGAGATCAATTAAAATCAGTTATAATCTGAGTTTTAACTTTCGATATGTTAATAGTTTTTATCCTACTCATCTGGATGAGAAAGTCAAAGGTTGTCAAGATCTTTCTCTCATTCAGATGATGTTTTTATGGGTTGCTATCTATAAAACTGCTTATAAAATTAACCCGATTGCTAAACCCCAAAAAGGAACAAATCTTAGCCATCGCTTTTGACGATTAAAGGGTTCAATACTTCCCATCAAGATGATTTGAAAAATATAAAATAAAACCATATCAACACAAAAAGCAATCGTAACGCGATTACTCATTAAATTTTCAATAAAAAATTCGGTTTTAGTAGGAATATCTCCAAATTCAGGTCGAGCAAAAACCGCCCAAAAAAGAGAGAGTATTCCTATAATCAAGCCAACAAATCCAAATATTTTCG
>NZ_AUZM01000063.1 GCF_000478195.2 Lyngbya aestuarii BL J
CTACACAAAAATCTTGGCTTAACGTTCGTTATGGTTACTCACGACCAAGAAGAAGCCATGAGTTTATCAGATCGAATTGCCGTCATGCACGAAGGCCGCATCGAACAAATTGGAACACCCAACGAAATCTACGAACATCCTCAAACTCCCTTTGTAGCTGACTTTATTGGTGATACCAACTTATTCACAGGACAAGTAGAAGCAGTCGATCAAACCAGTCAACTGATCGTTACAGAAACAGGTTTAAAAATCGAAGCCTACCCCAAACAACACACTCAGACTCCGCCCAACTCCGATATCCAAGTGGGAGATGCAGTTGTTGTTAGTGTAAGACCCGAGAAAATTTCTTTAAATTCCTATCCGGTTAGCGGTGCGGTGAACTGTTTTGAAGGACGAGTGATCAATACCATGTATTTAGGAACTCACCTACAATACATTGTACAATTAATCTCCGGTGAACAACTGACCGTTCAACAGTCGAAAACCAATGAAGCGATCACCGATGGAGATACTCCAATATACGTTTGCTGGCAGCCAACAGACTGTTTAGCTTTGAGTAAACAAAACTAAAATCCGACTTTGCTGAGTTTACCTGCTTTTGAGCAACAGCCGTTTGTGGGAAAATAAAATCTGTTAGTTTCAATGAGTTCGACTCGAACTGTGCTGAGACAGTGCCTCCAGTGCCTCCAATCATTAGACCATTACCCAATATGATCAGGGCGGTTCTTACCCGACGTCAATTTCTTCAGACCACGCTGGCGACTGCTGCGGCTTCTACCCTTTCTAGCTGCGGTTGGACTCTGGCTGAGGTCAAAACCACACCTAATACTAGAGTAGACTCAGATACCCTTTATATCTACACTTGGACGGGTTACACCGATCGCGATTTACTAGATCGCTTTACCCAAGAAACGGGGTTAAAAGTTGTTGCAGATGTGTTTGACTCCAACGAATCAATGCTGGCTCGTCTTCAAGCCGGGGGAGCAGGAGCTTATAGTATCATCTATCCTTCTGATTATATGGTTCAGAAGATGGCAGATCTGGGCTTTCTCCGAGAGTTGGATCACTCGCTGATTGTGGGTTTGGAAGATATGTTCCCAATGTTCCAAAATCCAGTTTATGATCCCGCAAACCGCTACAGTGTCCCCATCAGTTGGGGAACAACGGGATTAATTTACAACAGTCGTCTGCTGAAAGATGTTCCTCAAGACTGGGAATATCTGTGGGAACATCAACGGGAGATCTCCAAGCGATTTACCCTTCTCAATGATGTTCGTGAGGTGATGGGTGCGACGTTGCGAATGTTGGGCTACTCCTACAACTCAACTGATCCTCAACACATTCGCCAAGCCTATGAAAAACTGGCCTCACTCCAACCTGCAATTGCTTCGTTTACCACAGATGCTTGGCGTCCTCAGATTATTGTCGGGGATTTGTTGATTGCGATGTGTTATTCAGCAGATGCGGCGGAAATTATGCCGGAAAACGAGGATTTGAGGTACATTACTCCTAAAAGCGGATCATCGCTGTGGACGGATACGCTGGTGATTCCCAAATCCGCTCCCAACCCCGAGGGGGCTTATCAGTGGATGAATTTTATGCTTCAGCCAGAAATTGCGGCTCAAGTTGTCGAACGCCTCAGTTTTGCAACTCCTTCCCAACTGGCTTTTAGAAAACTTCCGAAAAGTTTGCGAGATGATCCCACCCTGTTTCCGCCTGAGTCTGTGATTGAAAGAAGTGAATCTTTAGCTCCGATTTCTGCTGCGGTGAGCGAAATTTATGATCGCTATTGGACGAAACTTACCAGTGCTTAATCAACATGGCTGTATCGAGTAAAAATCCGTCAAATCTTCCCCATCCGACCCCCAAAACGGGTTTAAAACAAAAAGCAGGGGATCTACTCGGCCCGTTGGTATTGTTGGGGCCGGCGGGGTTGTGGCTGTTGCTGTTGCTCGTTCTCCCGACGTTGGTTATTTTTGAACTGAGTTTAGTTGAGAATATTCGACCCGGTGATGTAGTGATTCCCGATGGAATTGCGAACTATTTACGAGTTTTTGATCCGATTAATTTACAGGTGATTGGGCGATCGCTATTTTATGCTTTAGGAACGACGGTTTTCTGTTTAATATTAGGGTTTCCGGTTGCCTACTGGATCGCGATTAATGCTCCTTCTCGTTGGCGAAATTTGCTGCTGTTGGGCTTTGTTTTACCCTTGTGGACGTCTTCACTATTGCGAACCTATGCCTGGATTACGATTTTACGACCCACAGGGGTATTAAACTCGTTTTTAGGCTTTTTAGGTTTACCCGCGTTGGAGTTGCTCAACCGAACTCCGGCTGTTTTAATTGGGATGGCTTATAGTTATTTGCCTTATATTGTCACGGTTCTGTATGCGGCGTTAGAAAAGCTAGATCGGCGTTTATTGGAGGCTTCTGCTGATTTAGGAGCAAAACCAACAGAAACGTTTTGGAAGGTGACTGTACCTCAATCTAGGGCGGGTATTGCAGCGGGATCGTTATTGGTGTTTATTAGCGCTTTAGGAGATTTTGTCGATCCTGAACTGTTGGGCGGCGCTTCGAGTATGACGGTTTCTCGGTTAATTTACAATCAATTTTTAGGAGCAACTCAAAATTGGGGCTTTGGTTCGGCATTAAGTATGGTGTTAATTATGGGGGTGAGTATCGCGATTGCACTGCTGTTGAAATATGGCGATGGTAGACCCTCGAAATAGGGTGCAGGGGGAGGTGGGGTGCAGGGGGTGATGGGGAGGTAGGAAGATGGGAAACAATTACTTCTGAATTTTTCCGATGGGCGATTGCCAGATTTGATCTAACTTGATAATTTTCTCATGCAACAAGATTCAAAACAACATCATCAAAATGAGGATATTCCGATAGAAATGAGAGACACCAAACCAAAATTCAAGGTTTCTTGGCAGGTCATTTTTGTGGGATTGATGTTTTTTTATATGTACCTGCCGATTTTTGTTTTAACGTTTTATAGCTTTAATAAATCTCGGTATAGTGCGGGATGGCAGGGGTTTACATTAGAATGGTATACTAAACTTTTTCAAGATACTCGGATTTTATCCGCTTTACAAAATAGTTTAATTGTTGCCTTTGCTGCGGTGGGAGTTTCAGCCGTGATTGGGACTTTAATGGCGGTAGGATTGGCTCGGTTTCGATTTCGAGGAAAAAGTTTATATCAAGGGGTTTCCTATTTACCATTAATTATTCCCGATATTGCGATCGCTGTTTCTACATTAGTTTTTCTAGCTGCGGTGGCAATTCCTTTAAGTATTTGGACAATTGTTTCCGCTCATGTTGTCTTTTGTTTGGCTTATGTGGCGTTAGTGGTTTCGACTCGTTTAGCGGATCTCAATCCTCATTTAGAAGAAGCAGCTTTAGACTTAGGGGCGACTCCGGTGGAAGCGTTTATTCAGGTTTTATTACCAGAGTTAATGCCGGGAATTTTATCAGGTTGTTTACTGGCTTTTGTTCTGAGTATGGATGACTTTTTAATTGCCAGTTTTACAGCCGGAAGTGGCGCAACAACCTTACCAATGGAGATTTTTAGCCGCATTAGAACCGGGGTTAAACCGGATATTAATGCCTTGAGTGTGATTTTAATTATCGGTTCGGGATTAATGGCTTTTATTGGTGAATTTTTGAGAATTCAAGGCGACAAGAAACGTCAAGGCTAACTTTGACTTTTAGGGTTTAATCCCAATAATTGTACGATGACGCGGATCACTCGCAACAGTTGTTTTATACTCAAAACCAATCTCTTTTAAAGCCGCTTCTACCTCAAAGGTATAATAATCATCACTCCAGGGTTCGGTACTTTTCATTAGGGTAAATAATACAGGCGGTAAATTCTGAATAACCGGAGATTTGGGATTATTATCAACGAGGGCTAAACATCCACCAGGGCGAAGAATTCTCAAGGCTTCTTGAAAGATATTTCGTGTGGCTTGACGGGGAAGTTCATGGATGAGAAATTGGAGGGTAACAACATCAAAAAAATCATCGGGGAAGTCTGTTTTTTCAGCGTTGGCGTGTTTCCATGTAATGTCTGCTTGAGTATCTTGGTGTTTAGCGACGGCTAACATATAGGGCGACAAATCTAAACCCATAGTCTGAACGTTTGGGTTATGATTGTGTTTCAGATAATGATGTAAACTTCGGGTAGAAACTCCCACCGAACAGCCAATATCCAAGACATGATTAACCGATTTTGGGAGATAGTTGTTGAGAACTTGATGAAAACTATAACGTAATCTCTCGTGGGCGGTTTCCCAACTGATCTTTTCATTTTTCCAAACTCTCAACCCCATTGAATAGGTTGCAGACTCGGCTTCAAATGCAGCTTTCCAACATAAGTTTCCCGCGTCGTAAGCATGAAAGGGTTTGTGATAATAGTCGGGATAAATAATATTTTTATCGTTAATTTCTGAGAATATTTTTTTAACTTCAGAGGCTTCTAACTGTTGATAATGTTTTCGCCAGGGAATGCCATTTTTTTCGGCTGTTTTAATTAAAACCTGTCGGGCTTGATGTTTCATTACGCTGTAAATGGGTGGAGTTTTAATCAACACATTCACCAATTGAGATAATACATCGCCCCCCGCCCAGTCTGGTTTTATTTTAACATTCATAGGTTAGAAAAAAAGTAAAAAGACACCCGAGAGTTTCATCAATTGAGAATAGATGAATTTTCAGCTAACTGGTTCAAAAGACTTCTAGATTCTTCGCGTTGCTCATCGATGATATAGATAACAAACTCAAAAGCTCAAATGTCATGCTGAACTCCGTGAAGCATCTTCAGAGATTCTTCGCGTTGCTTAGAATAACAAGAGACTTAGTTGTAGGATTCAAGTTTAGCTCGAACTCCATTTCGGTTTAGCAATTGTATCACTTCATCGGCTTTATAACGACTTTGAAAAGCGCCCGCTTGGATAATTGAACGTCCTCCAACCACTGTCCGAAACGCATCGGGAACCACAGTTCTCACCTGTCGATAAACCCGTTCACTATTGTCCTCGATTACAACCCGATACTGTAAACTGCCTCTTAAAGCCGTTCTCAGAGGGGTTAACTGACGTGTAGCCGGACTCGCAGAAGGGCCAGTATTTAACCCGGTTGGAAGATGCCCCTCACCGCTAACGGGAATGCGAGAACCCGGAACAGGTAATACACCCGAAGATAAAGCCTGTGGGGGTGAATTTTGGCCGGGATAGGGATTCAACACTCGTCCGGTTTCTGGGGGCGGAACCGCGATGGGAATAGCGGTAGACTCATTGGTGGGGCTTGAGGAGAGGTTAGAGAGAATTAAGGGTTTGTTAGGAGAAGGATTTGACCGACGAGTGACTGGGGGCGGAGTGGAAATCGGTTGAGTTTCCGGAGGGGGAACCGCAATAGACACAGGACGACGGGTGGCGGAACGACGAGTATTACGGACGGGAGGGCGAGCGGTGGATGCTTCTGGGACGAAAACAGGTAAAGCGGCGCTAGTATTAATCGGAGAAACGGCAGAGGGGTTATTAGAAGCGGTTGAACGGTCAGCAGAGTCGTCACTAATGCGGCTAGCAAGGAGTTGTTGGGCGATGGGAGAGGGCGCATCTGGGGCGGTATAATTACCGCTGACTTGAACTGAACCTGTGGTATTAGCGAGGGTGAGTTGATTTCCGTAGGCTTGAATGACTTGGGTTTTAGTCCCATTGTTGATGTCATAACGGCCATTACTCCGAATCACATTTTGACCGGGTTCGCTTGTCGTTCCCAAGTCGGGTAAGGCGGTTGCAATCGCCACAATCCCATCTCGTTCGTTGCGTTCGATATAATTATCTCTTAAAATCGGACGGGCGTTGGCTTGGATAACCACACCATCTTTATTAAAAATAATCCGATTTCCGGCAATAAACGGAGCGGCATTTTGGGAGATATTAATTCCAAACCCAGTATTTTGAAATTCATTATTGCGAATTTCAGGGCGAGAGGAACCAAACACGGTAATTCCATTGGCGCCATTTTCGCTAAAATTATTTTCTTGAATTAAAGGCGCCCCTGTCCCAACCACAGAAATCCCATCATGGGTATTCCTTGTAAACGTGTTGTTGGAAACAATCATCGAAGTCGATTCTACCCATAATCCATACCCTCTCGGATTGGGATTTGTGACTGTCACCCCACTAATTCTTGCACCGTTGGCGCCGAGAACCGCAATATCTTGTTTGGCAAAAGTGCGACTGGTATAGAACCCCCCACCCGAGATGATAATGGCTTCTCCGCGAGTGTTAGGATTGCCTTGAACGGTGATATTGGGTCGCAGCATCAGGGGAAATTGTTCCCCGGTTTGGGCGCTGTAGGTTCCGGGTGCGAGGATAATCGCGGTATTGGGTTGAGCCAGGGTTAAGGCTTGAGTAATGGTTCTCAAGGGAGACTGTTGGGAACCGTCCCCGGTATCATCTCCGACTGAAGCACTCACGTAAATAATGTTAGTGGGAGTATTGGGAGACTGAGGGGTTTGAGCCACTTGTTGGGTGAGCAATGGTTCTGCTAATGTCTCTGTAGGAGCTATACCCAGGTGAAAACCTGTGAGAGCAACGAGCAAAAGCGAGAGTCTTTGAAATCGAGAACTCCATTGCAGATGAGTAGACTCATCGTTGAGATCAGAGCGATAACGTTGAGAACGTTTAGTCAAGCTCAACTTTTGATGATCAAGCTTGAGATTGAGATTGTGTGAGGTAAATTCACAGTTGCGGTGGGATGCTGAATTCACGGCTGTACTCCGACAAACTGTTGTAGAATTGCAAAATCTAACGAAAAATTGGAATTGCGTCAAGTATGCCCTATTATGGGACGCTTTAAAAGCTTCAGTCATTTTATATCATTAAGAATTTTTAAGGTCTATCTGATTCAAAATCTGATGATAGATAACAGACTTCCTCATGTATTCATAAATTAAGGCGAAGGGTTCAGTGCTATTCGTGAGAGTTTGGAGACTTTGTGATCCCTTTTGCAAGATTGCCTATTCCCTGTTGCCTACGCAAAGCGCTATAGTAGCCTGCGGTTCTTTTGTAATCGGGCAAGGTAAATACAGATTGAGGTGGGTTTGATGGCCGATCAACAAAGTTGGGATAAACGGGTACAGCCCGCCCTCTATCGCATTCTAGACGCAAATTTAGATCGCGCTCGTGAGGGGTTGAGAATTATTGAAGAATGGTGTCGCTTTGGACTCGATAGCGCCGAATTGGCGGAAGAGTGCAAACAGTTACGACAAGAACTGGCTCACTGGCATACAATGAAATTGCGTCTATCTAGAGATACTCCCGGCGATTTAGGGACGGAGTTAACTCATCCCCAAGAAGAAAAACGGGAGGGAATTGATAGCGTATTGCAGGCGAATTTCTGCCGCGTAGAAGAAGCCTTACGGGTACTAGAAGAATACGGCAAAATTTATCATCCCGATATGGGTGTATCGTTTAAGCAAATGCGCTATCGAGTTTATACCCTCGAAAGTCGGTTATTGGCTTATCAACGGTATCAACTCCTTGATGATGCTTATTTGTATTTAGTGACTTCTCCCTCGGATAAAATGTTCTCGATTGTAGAAGCGGCTCTCCAAGGCGGACTGAAATTGGTACAATATCGAGACAAACAAAACGATGATGAAATTCGGCTTCAAAATGCCGAAAAACTTTGTGAACTTTGTCATCGGTATAATGCTTTATTTATTATGAATGATCGCGTCGATTTGGCGATCGCTTCTAATGCTGATGGGGTTCATCTCGGACAAAAAGATATTCCAATTAGTTTAGCTCGTCAGTTACTCGGCCCTCAACGAATTATTGGACGTTCAACCACGAACCCCCAAGAAATGGAAAAGGCAATTGCACAGGGCGCGGATTATATTGGAGTTGGGCCTGTCTATGCAACCCCAACCAAAGCAGACAAACCTGCTGCGGGCTTAGATTATGTGCGTCATGCGGCTCAAAATTGTACAATTCCTTGGTTTGCCATTGGGGGAATTGATATGAATAATTTTGATGATGTTATGTCTGTTGGCGGCGAACGAATTGCTGTTGTTAGAGCGATTATGGAAGCTGAACAACCGACACTGGTTACGCAGTATTTTCTGTCTCAACTCACTCGTGTTCAAACGTTACGGGCTTACAATATTTTACCTAATCCTTCATCAAATTAACCATTAAATTCTGATGTCTGAGCTAGTACAACTTCAGGTTAATGGAGACGTAAAAACCTGTTCTCCTCACACGAAATTACCCGATTTTTTAGAGCAGATGGGGTTAAATCCCCGTTTAGTGGCTGTAGAATATAACGGCGAAATTCTGCACAGACAATTTTGGGAAGCTACAGAAATGAAAGCGGGAGATGTTTTGGAAATTGTCACCATTGTTGGTGGGGGAATCACACTTTAATCAATACTTTCTAGTTTAATTTTAAAGGATCTGAACTTACAATTAACTAAAGATCGCTTGAGCGTTAGAAACTGATAGGTTTTCAGCACAATAAATTCCCGTTTGAATCATAAACACAGAACAAGAGGCGTTATTCAAGACATAGCTACTGACGCGCCTTGAGAACAATTCTGACCATTTGAAGCGGTTTCGTCGTCCGATCATCACTAAATCTGCACCCCAATCTTCAGCTTGCTCACAAATTGATCCACTCGGATTTCCGACTTGATATTTGTATTCTACAGAAACCCCTTGAGAGATTGCCTGATCCCGATAAGCTTGTAAACTGTGACGAACTTTGTCTATTTCCTCGACCCAACTTTCTTGACAAAAGTTTTGTAGTGTTTTGTGTAAGTTGATATTTCCTAATGCTCCAATTCCCACTAAAGGATTGATTGTTTCTTCGTTTTCCCACGAAATACAATGAAATAACATCAATTTACTTCCTTCAGTTTTGGCGAGTTTGAGAGCTTCTTGAAAAACTGTTGCTGCTTCTAAGCTTGAACAGTCTAAGGCGACTAAGATTTTCTGAAAAGCCATGATTTTTTCCTCTCTTAATATTAGATATTGATCTTGAACTCTATCTTTAAAAATGTCAACTTTTGATCAAGGTGAGATTATACAAATACCCGATGTCCATTTTTACTTCTAGATTTGAGCCGGACATCTAACGAAAAACTGGGTTTGTGAGCGGGTTTGACCGGAAGGAGATTTTTTAGGAATAAATTCAGATTTCGATGGATAATTGGTAGCCTAATCTACAGATCCATTTATAACTTATCTTCATTGTCGCCGAAAATGGAGATTTTAGATAGCTATTTTTCAGTTTATTTACAAATTCTTGCCAAAACCTATACTGTGTAGTAGTCAATGACAACTCTCAGGATTGAAGGCTGATAATTTTCTCTCATAAAAGAAAAAAATAACCCAAAAAATCTGGGTTAGGAATAATTTCAACTTATACAAATTGATAGAATTTTATCGACTGTTTTTCTTTAGACAGATAAAATCTTCTGGTTATAAAATTGGGTTAGTCTTCGTGCCAATCCTCAGAGCCAATCAAATCAATAATCCGATCTCGCAGTAAAAAGTCGTGATCTTCTAGTTCACACTCAACGCATTCCCAGTCTCGGGAAGGAATATATTGACAAAGGGTGTAAATCGGTTGATGACAGCATACAACGCCCTGACAAACTAGCTGACGGGCTTCATCTTTGATGAGATCAATTGAATAAACTTTGGTTTGAAGCATTGTTCATCTCTCTCCCCTGATATTAAAACAACTATCCAGCACAATTTCAACTCTGAACAGAACTCAAGAACAAAACGGCTGGAAATCAAAATTCAATTTCCAACTCAATTGTCCTATAGCTTGAGCATTTTTATCTATTTACTTTAAGATTATTAACACAAAGTTTCTCCCCCTCAAAGTGGCAATCCACTCAAGGTTTGTGTTAAGCTGTAACTAGAAAGATAAAATGGGTAGTTATTTTGCCAGTTGAGCTTTAGCGGTTTGCCAAAGGGCTTCTAATTCTTCTAAGGTGTAGTCTGATAAAGGGCGATCGCAAGCTTGTTCCAGTAAAGAAAATCGCTGAATAAATCGCTGATTCGTCCCCTGTAACGCTGCTTCGGGATCAAGTTCAGACCATCGCGCTAAATTCACCAAAGTAAATAAAATATCTCCTAATTCCGCTTGTTGGTTGGCTTTCTCCTCATGCAAAAGAGCGTGTTCAAACTCAGCTAATTCTTCGTGAAACTTCTCCCAAACTCCCTCAATATTATCCCACTCAAACCCTACAGATGCCGCTTTTTGAGAGATTTTCATCGCACCCATCAACGGGGGAAGTTGACGCGCATACCGACTCAGTTTAGACGATAACAGTTGAGTGTCTGGGTTTTCTCCCTTTTCTACTGCTTTAATTTTTTCCCAATTTTCGTGAACTTCTTCTACCGTTTCCACCTCAACTTCTGCGAATACATGAGGATGACGACGAATCAACTTTTCTGTAATGCAATTGGCGACATCTTCAAGCGAAAATTGTTGAGACTCGCTAGCAATTTGGGCTTGTAAAACCACCTGAAGCAATAAATCTCCTAACTCCTCCGCGATCGCTTCTACATCGCCACTACGGATAGCATCCACCACCTCATAGGCTTCTTCAATGACATAAGGAGTCAAGGTTTGAGGCGTTTGGGCGAGATCCCAAGGACAACCCCCATCCGGCGATCGCAACTGGGCGACAACATCAATTAAACCTTGTAAAGCGGTTAAAGTTGGCGATAAAGCTTGAGGATGAGAGTTTTGAGATTCAGACATGATTGGGTGTTATAGCACTATTAGAAAAGGTTAAAACATATTTTTAAAAATGGGTAGGGTACATCAAACTATTATTTTCGTCAGTCTTCAGAAATGGGTGGGTGCATTAATTTTTGATGGTGACGAGTCTTCAGAAAAATAAATCAATTGAATACACCCGATGATGCTAATAAGATGAATTCCAGATCAAAGCCCCCTCAGAAGTTGCCATTGCAAATAAATTCCCCTGTGGGCTAAATAAATTCTGTTTCGCACTATAAATTGTCATTGGAGAAACATTAGGCGGAAAAACCAACTCAAAAGTATCATTGTTTCCGACATAAAAAAAGTTAGCCCCCGCGACTGTACCACTAGCATAATAAGTTCTTCCATCCCCAGAAAGAGTTCTGTTTTCACTGGTTCGATCTACAGGTAAGTCAACGTTAAATCGTAACATTCCTGTTGACATATCCCAAACTCGAACATTAGTAGAAATGGGAAAACCGCCAACAAAACCTAAAACTGCACTCAGTAAAAATTGACTATCTATGCTAAAAGTGATGTCATCAATAGACGTTTCTTCCTTCCATGTATAGAGTAATTCACCTGTGCTAACATTCCAAACTTTCACTTCTCCTTGAGTATTATAAGTCGCAAATTTTTGACTATCGTGACTAAACACCAATTGTGATAATCTCGGAGGAATAATTAAAGTTTGGACAGTTTTACCCTGCTGAATATTCCAAAGTTGAATCTCTCCATAATCAGACCGTTGAGGATCAATACTTCCGGCAAAGGTTGCTAAAATCTCTCCATTTGGGCTAAATTCTAAGAGAGTTAAAAACTTTTCATCTAAAATAAAATAATCTAAAAATTGGATCTTTTCCAAGGTTTGAATTACTTGACTCGTGCGATTTAAAAGTTTGATGCTAAGTTCTTTTGTCTCAGTGTAATAAACATAGAAGGCGATAACTTCTGCTGTTTGATTGAGGGCAAAACTCAGATAGATTTGATTGTTTTCCTCTGCAATAATCTCTATAGAGTTTCCTGTTTTAACATCCCAGAGTGTGATTCCAGTTTGTGGCTGATAAGTTCCTATAACTTGTTCGTTATAACTCCAAGCAATGGCTTTTGCAGATTCAGATAATTTGCGCTCAAATTGATTGTTTTTCCAGGGATTAGCAGGAGGAAAATCAGGAGAAATTAGCGGTTCAGTAATGAGTTGAGAATCGACTCGATCTATTTGTCCCGGTTGTAAAATAGATTGAGCGATAAAAACGGCAATTTCCGCCCTTGTTGCAGGTTTATTGGGGGTAAGTTTTTTTAGACTACTGTTAGGATGACGAACAACAATTCGCTTTTCTAAAGTTGCTGCAACACCAGAATTAGCATAACTCGGAATCTCTGCGGAATCCTCAAATAGTTGATTCAAAGAGTTGATCAGTTGAGGATTTGCTTCTAAGTTTAAGCCACTGGCTAGCGCTACTAAAGCTTGCACTCGGGGAATATTTTGTTGGGGCTTAAATACTCCACCCGGATAACCAGAAAGAAACTGCCGTTCATAAGCCCAACGGATTGCTTCAAATGCCCAAAAACTGGAGGAAACATCAGCAAATTTAATCGCTTTTCGTTTGGCTGGAGTATTAGGAAAGGCTTTCTTTAAAGCGGCTGCAAATTCCGCCCGAGTCATTAAATTATCGGGTTTAAACTGGCCATCAGGATAACCATTAAATAAACCTGAATATCCTAACTCTTTTAGACAGTTTTCCGCCCAATGATTTTCAATATCTAACCAGATTTCATCGGGAGTTAGAAGATTAAAAGGTTGTTCTGTTTTTTCTGGTTTCATCGTTTTAGCTTAATTAAGATGATCGGTGCTTTTCTAAAGTTTAACAGTTAGTCTTCTGGAAATGACTTGATATTTTTACAAGAAATTAAATTGGGATTATCGATAAAAGGATTGCGATTTCCTTGCAGTTCTTCGATGCGATCATTACGAACTCGTTCAGTCTCATCTACAGGATCAGTACAATGCCAAGCTGTTAATAAGTCTTTCAGTTGATCATCACCACCTGGAGGGGCAATTTTAGCGCCATATTCTTTGTTCATATAAAAGATAGAACGAGCAATATTTCCTCGGGATATCGGGCGAGGTTCAACTAATTCTTGTTTACCATTCAGTTCAAAATCACAGCCTTGAATGATTGAATCTCCAGGGATAATTGCAAAGCTATAATTGGATCGTTTGCTGTTATAATAGCTTAAAGACGGATAGAGATTGTGTAAATCTGCTTCCATATGATTAAAGCGATCGCTCACTTTTCGGCATTTTTTGCGAGATGTTCCTGCACACCCTGCGGCTTCTTTCATCCAAGAGGCGGGATAAACGTGTTCAATATTAAAAGAACGATCACCAGGGGTTAATTTTTCCCCACAGTAAAGTTCTTCTCCACCTTTTGAATACAGTTCTCCCCAAAATAAATCTTGGGCTTTACTGTAGTTACGAATTTGAGTTTGATCGGCTAAGGCTGGAGTTGTAAACGACAAGATCAGCAATAAAAGAACAGTCGCTAGAGTTCTCATAAGTTCAGGTTTTTTGAGGGTTGAGGGGGTAAGAGAGTTTGTTTGTTCAACAGATACTCTTGCTAAACTTTCTGTCTACTTCGAGGTTATATTGAGTCTTACCGGAAGAAAAATCTAAATTCAATCTTCAGTGTTGTTTTTAGAAGTAGAGACAACAGGCGATCACCGACTGGGAGTAGTATAATCCAATCCGGTCACGAAAAGATCACGGTTAAAATTTTTGATTAGAGGTAAAGGTTATTGCCCTGAAAAACGATTCCCTCTAGGTGTTGATCTCCCTCAATATCAAGATTGAATCAATATCAAAATTGAATATAATCAAGAGAATAAAAAACAATTATTGTTTTTAAAATACACGGTTCATGATTTCCGCCGCCGCCCGATCACACACCCCTATTTCTCCTAAAGATTGTCGCATTTCTTGATAGTCTGCTTGCATTTTTTGACGACGTTGAGGATTATTTAAAAGTTCCATGACTTCTGATACAATCCTTTCTGGTGTGGCTTCTTCTTGAAGTAATTCAGGAACAATAGATTTCATTTGAACTAAATTCGGGGGTGACATAAACGGAATCGAAAATTTTAGGAGATTTCGAGCGATCCAAGCTGTCACCGGACTGACGCGATAAATGACAACTTGCGGAACATTTAACAACGCAATCTCTAAGTTAACTGTTCCTGATTTTGTAAGCGCTAAATCTGCACTGGCTAAAACATTTAAAGTCTGATTAGGATCAATGTCAGTCGGGACTAATTTAGCCTTTAAACCATATTTTTGAATTGACTTTTCAATGGAATCCTGGTATTCTGATAATGAGAGAGGAATCCAAAACCGAACTTGAGGCAATTTAGACTGAATAATTTTTGCCGCCTTAAACATGACAGGCATTAAATACTTGATTTCTTGCCAACGGGAAGCAGGTAAAAGCGCGATCGCAATTTCATCGGGTGGAATTCCTAATTTTGTTCTGGCTTCTTCTCGACTGGGAGCGGTTTGCATCCGATCAATTAAAGGATGACCTACCCAGGTGACATTTGCCCCTTTTGTTTGAAAATAACGGGCTTCTTCGGGAAAAATAGCTAACAGTCGGTTTGTGATTTTGACAATTTCAGCCGTATTTTTAGACCCCAAAGACCACACCCATTCTTGGGGAGCGATGTAGTAAATAATCTGAATTTCAGAAAAATGACGACGGATATAATTACCAAGATTAATATTCGGCCCCATGTAGTCAATTAAAACAACTAAATCAGGCTGATTTTGTTGTAAATAGTTCTGAACTTGTCGCTGAATTTTGAGACTGGGAAATATATAAGGCAAAGATTCTAAAATGCCTACTGAACCAATACTCGCTGTATTTCCTAACAATTTTGCTCCGGCTTTTTCCATCCGAGTTCCGCCTAAAGCGATAATTTCTAAGTCTAGATCTAAATTTTGGGCTTGACGGTAAAGGCTTTCAATTAACATCGCCCCTTGTAAATCACCCGAAACTTCACCTGTACAGATTAAAATTTTCATCTCAGTTTAAAAAATAAAAATAAATATTTAACTAAATTGTTGAGCATAATAGCGAGCATATCGTTCACCCTTTTCTAATAACTGATTATGAGTTCCTGACTCGACAATTTGACCCCCTTCTATCACTAAAATGCGATTTGCCCGTCGTACCGTTGCCAAACGATGAGCAATGACAAATACAGTTTTATTTTTCATTAATCGCTCTAATGCTTCTTGAACTAAAGCCTCTGATTCTGAGTCTAAAGCAGAAGTGGCTTCATCTAAAATTAAAATTCTAGGGTTTAATAATACTGCCCGAGCAATTGCAATTCGTTGTCTTTGTCCTCCTGATAAATTTACCCCTCGTTCCCCAACTAAGGTTTGATACCCTTCGGGAAGTTGAGAAATAAACTGATGTACATTGGCAATTTCTGCGGCAGTTTTCACCTCTTTTAAATCATAATAAATTTGACCAAAAGCAATATTTTGAGCCACCGTTCCTGAGAATAAAATCACCTCTTGCGGAACAATCCCAATTTGTTTTCGTAGACTACTCAGAGTCACTTCTCGAATATTTACACCATCAATTAAAATTTGACCGAGTTGGGGATCGTAAAATCGAGGAAGCAAGTTTACTAACGTTGTTTTTCCCGCCCCAGAAGCCCCGACTAACGCCACCATTTCTCCGGGCTTAACCGTTAAATTTAGGTGGTTTAAAATCGGTTTTTCAGGAAGATAAGCAAAGTTAATATTTTGATATTCTACTTTTCCTTTAACCACTGGAAGTATAGTCGCGTCTGATCTTTCTCTAACTGTGGACTGAATCGCTAAAAGTTCAAAGAGGCGATCACAAGAGGCTTCACCTTGTTTAAATTCACTATAATTACTGGTTGTTAACGCAATCGGATCAATTAATAAAGCAACAGCAGTCACATAACTAATAAATTCAGTTCCCGTTAAGTTATTTTGGGAGATTTGCCACCCCCCCAACAAGAACAAAAACACAATACTCATTGCTTCTAAAAAACCAACCACCACAAACTGAATTGCTTTAATTTGTTCAGCCCTAAATTTGGCGCGTCGGTTGTATTCTGATTCCAGTGTAAAACGAGAAATTTCGTAGTCTTGAGCGGAAAAAGCTTGTACTAAACGAATCCCATTGAAAACTTCAGTTAACAGAGAAGCGAGGTTAGAAGTGCGAGTTTGACTATGGCGACTAAAAGTTAGCAACTTTTCCCCAAACCAGCCAATTAATACTGCCATTAACGGAGCAACAATTAAAGTGCCGAGAGTGAGTTGCCAGTTAATATAAATCATGTACCCCAACACCACAATAAGCTGTAAAATGCAGGGGGTAAACTGATGAAAGAATTTATAAATAACTTCACCAACCCGATCAATTTCTTCGGTGAGACGGTAAGAAAGATCGCCTGTTTTTGCGGTTTCAAAATAACCGACACTGAGTTGATGGAGATGGGTATAAACCTGTTTTCTGAGATCGAGGGCGATCGCTAACGCCGCAGAAGCCATTAACGTATCTTGACCATATTGAACCGTACCCCGAACCAGAAAAATAATTGCCGCTAAACCTGCAAATTGGGCGATCGCATTGACATCACCCTGACCAATATAACCGGCAATTTCACCAACCAGCCAAGCCAGCAACGGCCAAAATGCCGTAAAACCGAGTGTACACGCTAAAGCTTTGGCGATCGTTTGCCAGTGGGGACGGAAAAAGGGGAGAAGTTGCCAGTAAGAAGACGACTGTTTCAAGTTGCGTTCGCCAAAAGAACGGCTATTATGATTAGCTTTTCAGGATTTGTCCGTTCTGTCAATGATATCGATTTAGCGATCCCAATCAACTGTTATACAGTCCAATTTGAACAGATTACTTTCCCGATTTCCCCATCCCTCAAATTTGAGTTCAACGAGTGCTTGCGGTTTTACTCTAGAAGAATCAGGAAAATGAGTTTAATCTAATCAAAACCATCAGTTTATTTAATTTTGCAGTGCAATAGGCGACTGACTGGGGGATTGACCGATCCAACTAAACGGGCAAGGGGTCTCCCGTTATAATCTCCGATTTAGCGGGAGGGGAATTGCCCGACGGGGTATGCGTGATCTTGAACATAACTTTTCAATTGTTCTATTGTTACACCGCCACAAGATGCAATAAAGTAAGAACCTGTCCAGAAAACTTTTTTGTCGCCATAAAACTTTTCCAGGTGTCCTGCAAACTCTTGACGTATCAGACGACTGGTAACGGTTTTGATATTTGCTATCAGTTTAACCGGAGCCACTTTAGGGTTAAGGTCAACTAAAAGGTGGATATGATCAAGTTCACCGTTGAACTCAATCAGACTGCACTCCCATTGGATGCAGGTATCAGCACAGATTTGATTCAGTCTGGTTAATATTTCGTCTGTAATAGTTTTTCGCCTGTATTTGGTCACGAATACAATATGTACAGTAAGACGATAAACTGACCTATTGCTTTTAGTATAGTTACCTTTCAAAATATCACGATAAGTGCTACAATTAATTCATGATACTCACTTACGTCTACCGAATCAAGCCCAGTACCGAACAGATAGCCACGATTGAAAAGTGGTTAGAACTGTTGCGTCGTCACTGGAACTACGCGCTCGGTGAAAGGCTTGATTGGTTAAATAGGACTCGTTGTCAGAGTGATAGGTGCAGTATTATCAGTGAGCCGATTGGGGATATACCTGAACCAGTAACATACTACACTCAGCAATCAGCTTTAAAAGAAACTAAGCGGTTGTTCCCGGAGTACAAAAAAATCTACGCAGAGACGCAACAGGTTAACCTACAGCGGCTTAACAAAGCCTGGGAACGATGGAGAAAACCGGATGCGACCGGAAAACGTGGAGGGCGACCTCGGTTCAAAAAACAAGGTCAATTACGGTCATTTGTGTTTCCGCGAGTAAACAACTCCAAAGCAGGAGCGCATATCAAAGATGGAGTGCTTAAGCTGAGTCGGATTGGTGAGATACCTGTGGTGATGCACAGACCCATACCGGACGGTTTTACTCTCAAACAATGTACCATCATCAAAAAAGCAGACGGCTGGTATGCCTGTTTTTCCGTGCAAGATGATACCGTCCCTGAGTTGTTACCTGTCGATGAGGTTAAATCTGCTGTTGGTATTGATGTTGGCTTAGAGAAGTTTCTGACCACATCAGATGGTGAGGCTGTTCCTATTCCACAGTTTTACCGTAAAGCGACTGATAAGTTGGCGACTGCTCAACGGGTCATGTCTCGTCGTGTGAAGGGGTCTAAAAATTGGGAGAAGGCTAAACAGAAAGTCGCTTTGTTGCACCTGCATTTAACCCGTTGCCGAAAGGAATTTCACTACCAGGTTGCACATTGGTTATGTAGTAAGTATGACTGTTGGTCATGAAAATTTAAACATCAAAGGATTAGCTAGAACTCAGCTAGCAAAATCAATACATGATGCGGCGTGGGGAGCATTTCTGGAAATCTTACAGGCAGTGGCGGTCAAACGCGGTCTGATAGTTGAGAAAGTTGATCCACGAAGGACAAGCATTGAATGTTTCAATTGTGGAGTGAGAGTTGAGAAAAATCTGGCTGATAGAGTTCACAACTGTTCCAGTTGTGGTGTTTCGATTGACCGGGACTGGAACAGTGGTCTCAATATTTTGAATCGTGCATTAATGGCGGTTGGACTGCCGCTCAATGGCTGTGGTAAATCAATTATTGATATTGAGGAGCAGCAAGTCTCATTCGTGAGTTTGAAGAAGCCCACATCATAATCTCTGATTTGATGTGGGAGTAGTCACTGATTACAGAATTATTACAGATTGTTCAATCGAGGGTTTCTCTAATTTGTTAATAAATGTTAAAGTAAAAAAAGTAAAAGCTGAAAACCTTGTCCCTAAGCCAAGCGAAGGAGCGGCAACAGAGGACGTACTACATAAAGGACTGACTATGCTACCTCAACCGATTTTCGACAATCGCGCTCTCAACGAATCATTCTATCAAGCTTTAATCAATCGTTTTCACGACTCTTTGAACCTCGCGACCCAAAGCCGACTCGGAGAATGTAGTTATGGTATGGTTCCGAGTCCAACTGGAGTTATGACCGCAGCACGCGGTCATCGGCAAGCCCCGCCTTTTCAAGGCGGGGAACCGATGACCTTTATGATCATCGCTCCTTCTCGCCTAATTGCAGAACAATTGGTTCAAGAGATCGGGATCATCTTGCAGCGAGTCAGCACCCTAATGGCAGGTATAGGACAAGTTGGAGTATGTATTGCTCCTTCCCAAGAAGCAGTAGAGCGTTCAGACTCATCGAAACAATCTGAACACTCTCCCCAAGTTCCACCTCGTAATATGGCTTGCAAAATCTTTCCCATTACTTCAGACTTAGATTCTTAAGCCTTGAGCCTCAGCTAAGAACGCGGGGTGAGATGCTGAGATTTAGAGTTTTTTGTCGTCACGACTTCTCGAACTCGATAAATGGGTCGATTTTGAGACTCGTGGTAAGTTCGCATCAACACCTCAGCTAAGAGGCCAAAGCTGAAAAGTTGAATACCCGTTAGGGTGAGTAAAACAGCGAGGATCAGCAGAGGACGATCACCAATACTCTGACCTAAACCGTATTTGAGGAACGTCAAGTACATTCCAGACAGAACCCCAACTAACAGCGAAAGCATACCCAGTAACCCAAAGACGTGCATGGGTCGAGTGAGGAACTTTTTTATAAAGGAAATCGTTAACAAATCCATCACCACTCGGAAGGTGCGATCCAAGCCATACTTGCTGTGACCAAACTGACGAGCATGATGACGCACAGGTATTTCTGTAATTCTCGCCCCTTCAATCACAGCCAAAGCGGGTAAAAATCGGTGTAACTCCCCATAGAGTTTGAGATCGGCCGCCACCTCAGCCCGATAAGCTTTTAAAGAACAGCCATAGTCATGAAGTTTGACATCTGTCATCCGTCCAATGATCCAGTTGGCAATTTTTGACGGCAGTAATCGTGTTAAAGCCTTATCCTGTCTGTTTTTACGCCATCCACTCACCACATCGTAGCCTTCATTGAGTTTATCTAGCAGCATGGGAATATCGGCCGGATCATTTTGCAAGTCCCCATCAAGAGTAACAATTACCTCACCGCGAGAATGATTAAATCCAGCCGACATTGCCGGAGTTTGTCCATAGTTGCGTCGGAGAATCACCGCTTTCAAAATGGGATTAGTCGCGGCGAGTTTTCGGAGAAGATCGGTTGATCCGTCTCGGGAACCATCATCAACACAAATCAATTCATAGGTTAAACTGGTTTGCTCTAAGCTGTTTTGAATCGCCTCAATTAGTCTAGGAAGACTTTCAACCTCATTGTAAATCGGTACAACAATAGAAATTTGAGGGGTTTCGATAGTTTCTGGGGAGAGAGGGTGAGAGGAGAATGGCTCTACTGAGGTGTGTAAACTATCCATAAGTTGTTATTTCAGCAATTAATGATGGGTTGAGGTTTAGGTGTTCAACAGAATTATCAATTATGAATTATCAATTACAAATTGATGACCTGAAAGTTTGGGGGAAATCCAACGAATTATCAGTGATCAATTATCAATTATGAAAATTGAAGAATTGAGAGAACAAAAGAGATCTCTATCCTTGCCTCAATCAATCTGGTGCTTCCGAACGCGATTTGGCTTCGACTGTGGGACTTGAATTGAATTCAAGTGAACGGACAAGTTCGGCAATTCTACATTGATAATTTTTTCCCCTTTTCATCATTCAGAATTCTACATTCATAATTAAGTTAAACTTGGTCTATAAAAAGTGGCTGATCTGTATTAAAGAAAGCCGTGAGTTGATGCTAACCAGAACTAGATTTTTTCTAGATTAAAAGGTTGAGGAACCATTACATTCTCCGACTCTAGCAACGCCTTATCTGCGAGTATAAACTGGGGAGATCTGACCCGAACCCTGATCTGGGGCTAGCGGGGAGAAAGATTGAGTAGAATTTGGCGTTCTCAAAGAAAGATCGATCCAAACATATTCTAAACTTTTTAAGACTTGACGGTCTTGAATCTCAAAGGATTCTCCCAGCAAAACTTGAGACATTCGATCCAATTCGGCAGCTTGCTTGTTGCAATTAGACCAACACAATAACCAGAGGCGATCTGGAGTTTGGGAAGATTCAGCCCCATCTTGGACTCGAAAAGACTGTTTATCGGCTTGAAACTGGGGAATTTGATTTTTAAACTCCACATGGTAGACGGGTAGCGAACCCTGATAGTAACGTTGGAAGGCGTAGTCATACCCCAGAGGTATGGAGTAAACTAAAATGGCATCGTTGGGCTGTTTATTCTCTTCAATGATCTCAACTGCCCCTTTCCAGTCAGTACGGTACGAAGTCGTGTAGTAAGCCGATAAGCCTCCCGATACGGCAACAAAATAGGCCACTGCTATAACCATAGCTAATAATCGCCGCCAATACCAAATCATTACAAAACCAGCCGCCAGGAGAATCAAGAGGTAGGGATCAACAAATAGCAAGTAACGCGACTTCCAAATCGGATCGGAAATATAGGAAAGAATCAGCGTACAAGTAACAGGCAATAGTCCCCAAAATGCCACCCAGCGCAATTTTTCCGAGCGTTGCTGATCGGCGACGAGGGAGTACAATGCCACCGCCAAAATCCCAATTAAGACCAGTGTAAAACCTGCATAAAACAGGAGACTCAACGCTTGGGTCGAGAATAATTTGTTCAATAATGAAGTATCACTCAACCCCTCGTTTTCTAGCGCAATTGTATTTGAGTTGATTAAGTTTCTCAAGGGCCAGTAAACCGTCACTTGAACCAGTTCGCCGACAACCGCCAGCAAACCCGGTCTGGAATACTGACCGGCCGTCGTTTCCATATACTCGCCATAGGCGCCCCCAGCCGTCATCGACAACACCACAGGAAAAAACGAAAGACTAACCACCCCCATGCTCACCGCCGATACCACAAACCAATGGAGTTGTTTGCGAAACTGCCAGGCTAATAAAATCGTATCGGGTAATAAAATCAAGACATTGTTGGCATTGCTGAGAAGCAAACCAATTCGCGCCAGAATCCATAGACCCAGAGCCAGATAGGTTGGACGTTCTAGGAAATGACACAAAGCCAAACTACCCGCCACACTCAAGAAGGTAATCAGCCCATACATCCGAATTTCCTGAGCGTGATTGATGAATAAGGGCGACAAAGCCATCATTAATGCCGCAATCACTCCCGTTGATTCACCCACGACCCGACAGCCCAGCCGATAGGTCAGCCAAACTGCACCAATAGTAAACACCACAGACATTGATCTGAGCCAAGCGTCACTGCTTCCAAACTGCATCCAAAAATTGAGCAGCATATAGAACAGAGGACGATTGTAGGGAAAGCTGAATTGAAAATCTTCTGAATCTCTGATACTGAGCATTTCATCAATATGTACCCCCTCGGTACCGAGTTGATAGAAACGCAGCACAATCGCTAATCCCATCACGATTGTTATGGGAAGCCACTGTTTAATTGAACTGTCTTTCAATAAAAATTTGCTGTTGTACATTAGGATGTCTATACCAAGTTGATGATGAACTTGAAACTCACGCATTCGGTGCAAGCCTTTTCCAACTTTGGAACTGTAAAGCCAAATCAACCGATGATCCGCACTATCTCTATTGAGTCTATTGGTGATGTATAATCCCTGTCTCTTAACTCTGATCAATAACTTAGAGTTTTTAGCTCTTGCCTAGATGCTGCAAGAGTTCAACTGAATCCCAATCCCTTATTTCTGTTTTACTCCAAATCTTTCATAGCTCCAAATCACGATTTAGAATTGGTTTCAAGATAGAACCTCTCGAGCTAACGCTGAAAGCCGTCCTTGGGATACTGTCATTAAAAAGTGGATTGTCAACTCTGTTTAATTGTTTGAACATCTTCAACCGTGGGAAGTGTAGGACTTTTGACTCTGATTATCAGAATTTAATTGGACAACTCCTTTTTCTCTGCCACACTTTTTTCGAGAAACATTATAACAAACTTGAGATATTTTTTACAGTTGATAGTTTTCCGGTTTGACGATGTGAAGTTGCTCAACTCATAACTCAGGCTTATTCAAGCAGATACTTTACAATAACTTTAAAAACAGCGACAAGTTTAAAGCTTTTGTAAAGATGGAACTCTACAGACAAGTCGATCAATAATGAGTTCAGTATTTTTTCTGAGTTTATAATAACTTGATTCCAGACTCTATAACTTAAAGATTCTGTAAAAATATTTGAGGGTATCAATTCTCCGACTTCTCTGTTGCGAGGACTCTCAATGGAAACCCCCCTCTCAGCCCTAACGAATTCTCTATTGTTGCCTAATCAATCATTTCACGCTCTTGAAAGTTTTTGGATCACCATCAAACTCATAGTGTCTACTGAGTGCGCCCGATGTTTTGTCATTGAATGGATGAGACAGCAAACAAATTCCCGGCTTCTCTAGGAAACCGGGAGTGATGAGCATTAAATTCTACAATTCTAATGGAAGAATTTGAGGTAACACTTCTCAGCTTAGGAATATCTAACCTCAGAATCTATCCATTTGGGAAAGTGAGAGTAATCAATTATATATTTCCCTGAGATGTTTCTTGAGAACCCGTCGGAGAAACAACCTTACGCAAGAAGGTGATTTGTTGCTCAAAGTCTAAGGTTTCAAGTGCCGCTAACAAGGTATCAGCTTTTTTATCAAATTGATAACCTTCGGGCATGGGAATGATTTCTCCGGTTTCCATTCCCTGAGCTAAACGATACCACAATAAAAGTTTAGTATTATCGCTTAAGGCTCCATATTCACGGGCAATTTGATTGTTACTTTGTTCTAAGAAATCCCGTTGAATTTGGAGTTGATCGTCGTGAGAGAGTTCTTTGATTTGATTGTACAATCCTTCTGCAATCGGAGGTTCGGCTGCTCCTGGAGCCGCTGGTGTGATCGAACTTCCCATCTTAGTATACAGGAACCACAACAGCGCGAGTTGAGTATCGGTGCTGAATCCTTTAAACTCGTTTAATGCGGGAGTAACATCGTTTTTGAGTTGAGCAAATGTCATAGAACATCCTCCTGTTTAATATCAAAAAAATTGGAAATATGGTCAAAAGCAAAAATTAAAAAGTTGTCATTTAACCAACCTGTCACATATCTTAATAAATATAAATTATCTTCTCATCCTCCTAGAGTAAGAGAGATCAATTAGGAAAACAAATGCTGTGGAGCAAAGTAAAAGAAAGCATCTATTCAACTCGAAGCATCCCCCAAAAGAAAGATTATTGACTGAAGTTGAGTGAGTCACAATATTTGAATACAATCTGATCACAGAGAAAATACAGATAATATTTGATCCATGAATTGATCCATGAACGTCCAGACTCATTTCAGGGGGGTTTATGGCAGAGGAAAAAGATCAGACCGTGACAATACGACTCAAATCAGTTACCCTACAAAAGTCAAGTATAAAAGTAGAATCGTGCTAGACTAGCTATTTAAAGGAAATCCTAAATATTATCGAGTCCTCGATGCGATCGCTGACTTTGAACAGATGCCTTGGTTAGTGACGGGCTACAGTAAAGAAATGAACATCGGTCAGGGGGTTCGCGCTTTGGGTTTCCGGAAAAAAAGCCGGAACTTATGCCACAGTAGAAATTGTCTCTCTAGCTGAGAAATTAGAGGAGATTCCGGATCGCAATTACGGGATCGATAAAAGTCGTTTAGGAATCAAACCGCAAGCGATCATACGCTTTACTGCCAAATTCATAGAAAAACCGCTATTGCGGGAACAATTAAAACTCGATCCCGTCTGGGAAGACTTACTGATAATTCGCGCCCCCAAGAGTACAAATTTTAAAGTGACTCCTCAACAGTGGCAACGAGTTGATTAAGTGTTATCATAAAAAACATTAAAGTAATTTACTCCCTCCCTAAAACTCATATAAATTATAGTGAGTTTAAGTGATACAGGTGTAGGGAGATAGTTCCTTAAATCCATGCCCATCGGGCAGAACACACGCTTTTAAATATTCAGTAATATAAGATTTTTCTTAATCTGTAAACTATCCGGATTATAGAGATGAATCCTGGAGAATAGATACAGGTGTGGGTAAAAATATCAGCAGCAGAATTTAAGAATATCAGGGTAGTCCAATTAACTTTCTAATTCAACTTATCAAATTGATCAGGGAACAGCTTACTGCATAAACGCTTTGGTTTAGCACATAACGGTGTGAATTCTGTAAGTTCCTATAGAAAATAATGTCCCAAATAATTACAACCCCTGAAATTACGCCATTACCTGGCGGTGGCTTTCTATTTCGAGGCGCAACTCAACAACCTAATAGTTTCCTGGGTTCAAATTTTGGTGATGAGATCTCAGGAGGGGATCTTGATGATCTCATATTTGGCTTTGAGGGTAATGATACCATCAGAGGTCTGGGTGGAAACGATACCCTTTTAGGAAATCAAGATGAAGATCTCATTTATGGAGGGGCTGATGAAGATCTGATCTTTTCCGGTAAAGATAACGATACAATCAGTGGCGATCAAGGAGATGACTTTCTTTTCGGAGACGACGGAAATGACTTGATCAGAGGTGGAGAAGGTAACGACACCGCTTTTGGGGGAGATGGAGATGACACCCTCATTGATAACGAAGGCGATGATATCCTCATCGGTAACAAAGGCAATGACTTGATCTCCAGCGGAGAAGGTAACGATCTCTTATTTGGTGGACAAGACAACGATACCCTAATTGCAGGTAAAGGAAATGACCAGTTATTCGGCGATATAGGTAACGATAGCCTCAGTGCCGGAGAGGGTGACGATACTGCTTTTGGCGGTGAAGGAAATGATACCGTTGATGGTGGCATCGGAAATGACCTCCTATTTGGAAATCAAGGAGAAGATATTCTCCGGGGTGGAATGGGAGATGACACAATGTTCGGGGGTTTAGGTCAGGATCTTCTTGAAGGGGGTTCTGGAAATGATTTCCTCGTCGGTGGTCAGGGAAATGATACGCTGACGGGTGGTGAAGGTGCGGATACTTTTGCATTCTCTTTCTTTGGATCGGAAAATACAGATACACTGACAGATTTTGATCCAACTGAAGATGTTATTCAACTCTCCAATACTGTCTTTAGTGCTTTAGACGGTAGCATTGACCCGAGCAAGTTTACCACTGTTAATAACTTTGATCCAAACAATCCAAATAACAGTCAAATTCAAGGTGCTAACTTAATCTACGACCAAACTCAGGGTTTATTATATTACGTTGATGAATTAGGCGTTGCTTCACCGATTGCTCAATGGGAAAACAAACCTAATCTGGGATTCGATGACTTTGAAATCATCTAATTTCTAAAACATAGACTGAGCATTTAGATCTATCTTCTATCAACAACACTCATTAAGTCTCTCTAAATACCATGCATCATACCGCTGAAGCTCTCGCAAAAAGAGGTCTAAACTGCTATCAGCAAGGACAGTTTGAGACTGCAATTTATTACTACCAGGAAGCTCTGAGCCAAAGACCGATTTGGCCAGAGATTTATATGAACCAAGGTTTAGTTCTTGATAATCTTAATCAGGTTCAGGGTGCAATTTACAGTTATCAAAAAGCAATTGAACAAAATTCAAATTATATTCAAGCTTATTATCATTTAGGCATTGCCTATCAAAAAGAGGGTCAAACTGATTCAGCAATCAATACCTATAAACAAGCGATTGAAGTCTCAAAAAAATTAAATTTACCGCCAGAAGCTCAGAGTCATTACTTGATTGATATTTATAATCATCTGGGCTATCTGCTCATTTCTGTTCAGGAAATACAAGAAGCGATTTATATTTTTGAAAGTGGAATTAATCAATTTAAACAGGAAGCAACTTTACACAATAATTTAGGTCAGGCTTTACTGGAGTTTAAGCAAGAATCAAAAGCGTTAACTTGTTTTCAAAATGCGGTTGAATTGGAGCCAAAAAATGATATTTTTCTTCAAAATTTGGGGAAAACATTTCAAGCTTTAAATCTTCATCAGGATGCCATTAAAAGTTTTAAACGTGCAATTAAGCTTCAACCCGAATCTATTTTTGCCCACAGTGCTTTGGGTGAAAGTTTAATCTCTATTGGTCAATTTAAGTCAGCGATCGCTAGCTTAAAAATTGCTATTTTTAGCCAAAATAAATTTATTGATGACTATTGTAGTCGCGCTCAGTCGTTGACGGGAAAAGATGAGCTTGAAAAGGCAATTATTGCTTGTGCCAATTTTTTAAATTCTTTGCAGGTTGATAGTGACTTTCCTCGCATTCTTGACTATCTTAATCAAACCTATATCCATCTTGGGAATACTTTAGTTGAATCAAAGCAATATCAAAAAGCAGAACCTTATTATCACAAATCGCTGCAAATTAATCCTCGGTCTAATGAGGCATATTTTCAACTAAACTTTTGTTTAGAAAAGCAAGGAAAATGGAATGCTACTCAAGTCATTAAACAAGTGCTTGAGGAAATTAATCCTACACTAGATGATGAGAGTTACAAGATAAATACTGCCAAAAAACAGTATAATTATCATCATAATCATCAAAACCTTGGACTTCTTGAATCTAACTCAAATCTAGAAAAATGTGAGGGATTAAACTGTCAAATTTGTCTCAAAGAAGTCTTCAGTAAATTCAATATTAAACCGTTAGGAGAAAATCTTTTTTCTTGTGAATTTGTTGATCAATCTTTAGTTTCAGAGCCTCAAGTTAGTCTCTCTAAATTTCAGTATGGACGAGTTTTGGCTGCTCCTCAAAAAAATAATTGGTTAGTTTGTGATCAGATCGCTATTTGGAATGCACAACACCAATTCATCCCTGAACTTTCTCGGAGTTATCCGGGTCAATTACCCTTCTGTAAACAGGAACACAGCTTCCCAAACTCCTATTTTGATCCCAATCATTTTCAGCCAGAAGAACAATCTAAGTTAGAATTAATCGAGGGAAATGTTGCCGTTTTATCCGGCTTATCGGGAAATGTTTATTTTCACTGGATGGTTGATATTTTACCTAGACTTGAAATTTTACGAAAACGAGGTTATGCTTGGAATCAGATAGATTGGTTTGTTGTAAATAGTATTCAGCAACCCTTTCAGCGAGAAACTTTAGAAAAGTTAGGAATTCCTCTTACAAAAATTATTGAAAGTGATCGCTGTCCTTATCTCGAAGCTGAAAAATTAATCGTTCCCTCTTTTTCGAGCGATTTAGGATGGCTATCTTCTGAAGCATTAGCCTTCCATCGAAGCCTCTTTTTAAACTCAAAAACACCCCATCCTCCGAACTTACCCACTCGCATTTATATCAGTCGAGAACAGGCGAGTTATCGTCGAATTATCAACGAAACAGAGGTGGTTTCTTGGCTCAGTCAATGGGGATTTGTTCGAGTTGAACTAGAGTCGATGTCAGTCCAAGAACAAGCCACTTTATTTGCCAATGCTGAGATTATTGTATCGGCTCATGGTAGTGGTTTAACAAATATTATGTTTTGTTGTCCGGGAACAACAGTGATTGAACTGGTTTCACCCCACTATATTCGCCATTATTATTGGGTCATTAGTCAGCAACTAAAATTGCAACATTTCTACATAAAAGGCGAAGAGTTTGGCTGTTATCCCGTTCGACAGCTGATGTATCCCAACCCTTTAACTGAAGATATTCTGATTTCCTTAAAATCTCTTGAAAAAGTTATGAAAGTAGCTGACATTATCCAAAACCCAACCATGCTCTCCTTTAAACCCCCAATCTCGAACCCAGTTATGTACCTTAACAAAAACAAAATAACACCCAATTCTACCCTTCAACCTGCAAAACCTGCGATCAAAACATCTACAGCTTCCACTCAATCTGGATTGTGTTTAAACTCCGAAGATACAGATATTTATCTACACGGAGCCGAAGCCCTTTATACTCAGAAACAATATGAACAAGCAGCAGTAGCTTGTCAGCGAATAATCAGCATTAAACCGAATGCAAAAGCGTATAAAATCCTGGGAAATGTACGACAAAATCAAGGTCAACTTGAAGAAGCCAAAGATTGTTATGCTAAAGCCATTCAACTTCAGCCAGATTTTGCGGAAGTCTTTTGTAATTTAGGTACATTATACGCCCAACAACAAGAGTGGCAACCCGCAATTATTTGTTATCAAAAAGCGATTACTTTACAACCGAGATTAGCGATTGCTTACCGTAACTTAGCCCGGACTTGGACTCAGTTAGGGAAAAAAGAAGAAGCCGCAGAATGTTGGTTTCATGCCTATACGCTGAATCCAGAAGCTGTATCTGCCGAAGAATATTTACACTTAGGAAATTCATTACTTGAGATTGGATTAGTTGAACGAGCAATTTCTTCTTATTGTCAGGCGATTCAATCCAATCCTTATTCTCAAGAATCTTATAAATACTTGGGTAAAGCCATGAAACGCCAGATGCAGTTGAGTCAAGAGGCGCTGGAATATCAGAGTATAGTTGCTTTGAATGCGGTAGGTTCTTTACCCGGTTACAAGCCCGAATATGAGATGCAAAATGAGGAGATCAATTCACTCTCCTCTCAACAGGATAAAAGATCTCTCAAAGGTTTACGAGGCTTCTTTAATAATTTATTTTCACCATTTAATTCTGAACCCGAAGTATCATCCGCTATTTTAGAAGCAACGTTACCAACACGAGGAAAAAACAATCACACAGTTTTCCAAGTTTCTTCATTACAAGAGGTTAATCATCAATCCGAAGATCAAGAATCAAGTACCAATCAGTCTCACCACATTGAACACCAAATATTATCTAATTCTCAACTTCAACTCCATCAATCTTTTCTAGAAAGTCAACCTCAACAAAATATTCCATCACTCTCGCAAAAATCCCAAGTTGAATACTATATTAGACAAGCAGAAACAGAGGCTCAACTTGGAAATTTACCAGCCGCAATAGAAGCTTGTCAGCAAGCGCTTCAAATTCAACCTGATACCGCAATTGCTTATAAAATATTAGGACAAATTGAACAAGCTCAGGGTCATCGAAAGTCTGCTCAGAATTTATATGAAAAAGCAATTGATTTTGGCTGGAAAGATGCAGAAGTTTATCTCAATTTAGGAACACTTTGCGCTCAACAACAACAATGGAAAGATGCTGTTAAGTATTATCAGCATTCTCTAAAAATTAATCCCAAATCAATAGTTGTTTATCAGAATTTGTCAAAAGTTTGGAAACAACTTGATAAACCTTTAGAAAGTGCGGGATGTTTGTATGAAGCTTATAGTTTAGAGCCACAACGAGCGACTGCTAAAGACCATTTTAACTTAGGAAATACTTTACTCAAGCAAAATCAGATTACATCAGCGATTGCTTGTTATAAACGAGTGATTGAAATGGACTCAACTTTAACCGCAGCCTATCAACATCTGAGTGAGGCTTTAAAACGTCAAGGTAAACTTGATGAAGCAGAATTTTATTTACAAAAACTAGAACAACTTCATTATCCAACAATCTCAATTCAAAAAGATAGTAAACCTCAGAATAATAACCATAACTTCTTGAATGGATATAATGGTCATCAGAGTTCTGAGTTAGATAAGATTACTTCAATTTCACCAATACATTTGAATGGTCACAATGGTCATCTAAATGGAAAGCACGAGTTAGACTCAAAAGTTGATACGATAGAGTTTTCAGAACAATCAGAAAAAGTTGAAGTTTTCGCAACTGAAAAATATTCTGAAACCCTTCAAAATGCTGATTATTATCTCAAAGAAGCAGAAGATTATTTAAAAAAAAAGCAGTTTCATAAAGCAATTATTTCTTGTCAAAAGTTGATTAAAATTCAGCCTGACTTAGCAATTGCTTATAAACTGTGGGGAAATGCTTTGCAAGGTTTAGATCGAGTTGAAGAAGCCAAAAAACAGTACAATCAAGCACTAAATCTAGATCCTAGTTTTGCTGAAGTACATACTAATTTAGGCAGTTTATATGCCAAAGATCAACAATGGGATTCAGCGATTTCTTGCTATCAAAAAGCGATTTCTCTTAAACCCAATTTAGCTTCTACTTATCGCAACTTGGCGAAAGTTTGGAAACACTTAGGAAAAGCTGAGGAATGGGCTAACTGTTGGTATCAAGCTTTAACTTTAGAACCCGAGAATGTTCCGATTGAAGAACAGGTAAAATTTGCTCAGGCTTTGATTACATTAGGAAAGCTTGATTGGGCGATTTTCTGCTATCAACAAGTGATTCAAGTCGATCAATCTCAACTCGAACCCTATCGAAATTTAGGAGAAATATTCATCACAAAACAACAATGGGAAGAAGCGATCGCTATCTATCATCAAGCGATTGAATATCATCCTCAAAAGTCAGAATTTTACTGTAAATTAGGTCAAGTTCTGACTCTAATTGAAGATTGGGAAGACGCGATTACCGCTTATCAGCAAGCTCTTGATCTCGATCCAAATTTAGCCACAGCCTATCATAACCTCGCAGAAATTTGGGTCGCTCAGGCTCAGTTTGATCAAGCCATTCGTTGCTATCAACAGTTAATCGAGTTAGAACCTAAAAATTGGGAAGCCTACCATAAATTAGGAGATATTCTTCAAGAAAAAGGTCTACTTGATGAAGCAGTTGAGGCATATCGTCAAGCCATTGAACTGACGGAAACTGAATCCTCATCCGTTGAAAATATTGAAGTCGAAACAAAAAATTGAAAAACGATCCGGATTCCGATATCCGGGTCTGTATAAATTAATTAGATGCTCTAAAAGTTTAGGTCTCCCTGACTGACTTTCCACCCGTCCGCTCAATACCCTCTACGAGCCATACTTCAATGTCTAACCGCAGTCAAGCTCAACTCGTCTCTCCTTTGAGTCAATCTGATCAAGTTTCCGAATCTCTTCAAGAAAAACAGTTGGTCGATAAAGGATCTATTGTCTTGAGTCAGCATAGCAGACAACCCAAATTAAATCCCGCCTTATCTCATTATAATCTTGGACTTGCCTTAGCTAAAAAAGGTAAATTAGAAGAAGCGATTAATGCTTATCAACAAGCAATTAAAATTGATTCAAAACTAGCTAAAGCTTATCATAACTTAGGTGAAATTTTAAGTCAAAAAGAGCAGTGGCAAGAAGCGATAGAAGCTTATCAAAAAGCGATAGATATAGATCCAAAAGTTTCTTGGAGTCATAACAGCTTAGGCAATGCGTTATTCAAGTTAGAAAAATTTCAAGCAGCAGTTAAAGCTTATCAAGACGCGATTGAACTTAATCCTAAGTGTTCTTGGAGTTATAACAGTTTAGGAGATACTTTACTGCGATTAAATCAGTGGAAAGAAGCAGTAGAAGTTTATCAAAAAGCAATTGAACTTAATCCTGATTTTCCTTGGTCTTATTATAACTTAGGTGAGGTATTAGCTCAACTCGGAAAGTGGGATGAAGCAGTCATAGCTTATCGCAAAGCCCTAAAGCTAGAGTCAGATTTACCAAAAATCTATGAAAAATTAGGGGATGCTTTGCAACAGCAAATGCGACTTTATGCAGAAGAAGCAATTAATTTATATCATCAGGCAATACAGCAAAATCATGATGATGTAGAACTCTATCATAAAGCTTTAGAAATTCAACCCAACAACGCAGAGTTATATTTGCAATTATGTCAGCTATTAGTAATAAAAAATGAATTAGACGAAGCTATTATTTTTTATAATATGGGATTGCAAGCTGACTCAGCAAAGTCAGAGATATCTGAAAAATTTGACTTAATGGAGTTGGGAAATGCCTGTGTTAAAAAGGGAAAATTAAAAGAAGCGATTTTCTTTTATCAAGAATCCCTAAATAATCATCCAGATAATGACTTTATTTCTTGGCAATTACAGAATGCTATAGCCATACAAAATCGGGAATTTACTTATTCATTGGAAATGGTTGAATACCTACGTCTTGTAGAACCCCAACCCTTAACCTTAAATACCAGTGAACGACCCGTTATTTCAATTATTATTCCGGTTTACAACCAAATTGTACACACTTATAATTGCTTAAGATCCCTAGCAGAAACTTTGGATGGTTCTCTGCCTTTTGAAGTGATTGTAATGGACGATCACTCCAAGGATAATACTCAAGAAGTGCTGAGAAAAGTCTCTGGAATTAAGTCAGTTTTTAACGAACAAAACTTGGGCTTTATCGGATCTTGTAATCGGGGAGCAAGTTTGGCGAAAGGCGAATATTTATTCTTTCTAAATAATGATACAGTCGTCATGCCTAACTGCTTTCAAGAACTGTTAAACACCTTCAAGCAGATACCCAATGCTGGATTAGTCGGTGCTAAATTTTTATATCCTAATGGAAAACTGCAAGAAGCAGGAGGGATTATCTGGCAAGATGGTTCGGCTTGGAATTATGGCAGATTAGATCATCCAAATAAACCCGAATATTGTTATTTACGGGAAGTAGATTATTGTTCGGGTGCTGGAATTATGATTCCCACCAAACTCTGGAGAGAAATAGGAGGTTTTGATGTTCGTTATAAACCTGCTTATTATGAAGATACTGACCTAGCATTTGAAGTAAGAAAGGCTGGATATAAAGTCTTATATCAACCCTTGGCAAAAATTGTTCATTTTGAAGGAATATCTTCAGGAAAAGACGTAACAAAAGGGGTAAAAAAATATCAGGTTGTTAATCATCAAAAATTCATTGAAAAATGGCAGGATGTTTTAAAGCTTCATCGACCCAATGCAGTTGAACCTCATTTAGAGCGAGAAAGACCTGTACAAAAGCGACTATTAATGATAGACGCTTGTATGTTAACCCCAGACCAAGATTCAGGTTCAGTTACAGCTTTTAACTTAATTAAAATCTTTCAATCTCTGAATTACAAAGTTACTTTTGCGCCGGACAACTTATTGTATGTTGAAAAGTATACCGAAGATTTACAACGATTAGGAGTAGAGTGTTTATATTGTTCTTATGTTACTTCGATTCAATCTCATTTAGAAGCTTATGGTAGTGAGTATGATGTCGTCTACTTAGCCAGATTAGAATTTACTGAAAAACACATAGATAACGTCAGAAAATTTGCACCTCAAGCAAAAATAATATACGACACAGTTGATTTACACTATCTACGAGAGGAAAGAGAAGCCAAGCTCAAAAATAGTTTTGAACTATCTGAAAAAGCAATGAAGACAAAAGAGCGAGAATTAGCGTTAATGGCAAAAGCAGACTGCACATTGGTTGTTAGTATGATGGAAAAACAAATGTTGGAACGGGAAAATCCTGACTTACAAAATATAGAATTTTTTAATATGCCCAGAGATATATATGGTGCAGCTAAAGGATTTGAGGACAGAAAAAATATCTTATTTATAGGTGGATTCCAACATCCTCCAAATGTAGATGCAGTGCTTTATTTTGTGCAAGATGTGTTTCCTCTAATCAAGCAACAAGTGAATGATATTAAAATTTTTGTTATCGGGAGTAAAGCCCCGGAAGAAATTTTGAATTTATCATCTGAGGATGTAATCATCACAGGTCATGTACCCGATATTTCGGAGTATTTTAATAACTGCAAACTCTCAGTAGCTCCTTTAAGATATGGT
>NZ_AUZM01000064.1 GCF_000478195.2 Lyngbya aestuarii BL J
GATGGGGTAGAAGTGAAGACCGATTGCGTTGGAAGAAGGAACAACAGCACCAGAGATGATGTTGTTTCCATACATTAATGAACCAGCTACGGGTTCACGGATTCCATCGATGTCCACCGGAGGTGCTGCTACGAAGGCTACGATGTAGCAGATTGTTGCTGTCAACAGGGTTGGGATCATCAGAACACCGAACCAACCGATGTAAATCCGGTTGTTGGTGGATGTTACCCAGTTGCAGAACTGTTGCCATAAGCTGGCGCTTTCGCGCTGCTGTAAGGTAGTTGTCATAGTATGTATGATTGCTATTTGTTTTTCGAGGTTCGTCGGTAGGTGTTTTCTACCATGACTTTAGTATTACACAGTCAATGAAGTTTTGTAAAGGGGTTTTCATAAATGATTTACTTAACTAAAGTATAAAGAAAACTAATGATTGTCCAACTAGAGCTTCCGACTCACTCTTTTCAGGTCTTGTACAGTAGATGAGGTCATGTATCTGTCCTTGATTGATGTCTTTTGTAATCACCTACAGTCCCGCTTATACAGTTGTTCCAACCTATGAGTGTTTTAATCGTTGTCGTTACTGTAATTTTCGAGATGAACCCGGAACCCGTCCTTGGCTGACTCTGGCGCAAGCTCAACAAATCTTAAAATCGCTTTTAGATCGAGGGGTGATTGAAATTTTAATCTTAAGTGGAGAAGTTCATCCTCAGAGTTCTCAACGCCCCGCCTGGTTTGAACGAATTTATCAACTGTGTGAATTGGCGTTGTCGATGGGATTTTTACCCCACACCAACGTTGGCCCACTTCTATATGAAGAAATGGCACAACTGAAACAAGTTAACGTTTCAATGGGGTTGATGTTAGAACAACTGACTCCTAAATTGCTGCAAACCGTTCATCGCCACGCCCCGAGTAAAGTTCCTCAACTGCGGTTACAACAGCTTGAATGGGCTGGAGAGTTGCAAATTCCCTTGACAACGGGTTTATTACTCGGAATAGGTGAACAAGAGTCAGACTGGCGAGAAACCTTAGAAGCGATCGCCACCGTTCATCAATCTTGGGGACATATTCAAGAAGTGATCTTACAACCTCACAGTCCTGGTCAACAGCAAAGTTGGGAGGGTGAAGCTTTTAATCTCCATCAACTTCCCCAAGTCGTTGCGATCGCCCGTTCTTTGCTTCCGGCAGAAATTACCTTACAAATTCCCCCGAATTTAGTCACTCATCCTGAGATCTTAATCGAATGTATCACAGCCGGAGCCAGGGATTTAGGCGGTATCAGCCCCCACGATGAAGTTAATCCCGACTATCCTCACCCGGATGCTCAAACTCTCGCAAATCTTCTTCAGCCTCAAGGTTGGGAGTTAAAAAAACGCTTACCCGTCTATCCTCAGTATATTTCGGGGTTGCCTGCAAAATTAAAAACTGTCGTTGAGAATTTACAGGTTGCCACTCAAAGCACTTCTCTGGTAAGATAAAGACTCGTGATACGGCGGCATAGCCAAGCGGTAAGGCAGAGGTCTGCAAAATCTCCATCCCCGGTTCAAATCCGGGTGCCGCCTTCAGATTTAAACAATATGAAATCAATATTCGAGAGCTTGAGGTAAATCCGTTACCCAATGTTTTGCTCAGATTTCCCCCGAAAAGTCGATCTTTCTTTTCTCATCGACAATGGGATAATTTTAAATTTGCCAAATCTTGAAACTAACTCAAAAATAGATAGTAGATTAACTTGAGTTAATTATTCTACCTTTAAACCAATGCCCTTTTGGGCAAATTCTTCAACGGTTTTTTCCGAGAGTTCGTGAGTGGTGATCGCAGTTAAAATCTCTAACGGTAGAGTTAAATGAGTAGCCCCGGCTTTCAACGTTGCTGCGGCTTCTTCCGGGGATTTAATACTCGCCGCTAAAATGGTGGTATCCGTTCCCTTTAGTACAGCAGACATCTCCTCTACTAATTTAATTCCATCCCCTAGCAATCGAGTCGCTCGGTTCACATAAGCTATAGCATATTTCGCCCCCGCTTCCATTGCCACCACTGCTTGAGCGGGACTATAAATCGCTGTAACCGCACAGGGAATTTCTGGAGACAGACGAGCAACCGCTTGAAACCCAACGGCGGTAGCCGGAATTTTTAATACGGTTTGGGTTCCCAGGAGTGCATAAGCGACTTTGGCTTCTGCGATCATCCCATCTAAGTCAGAAGCAGTCAGTTGATAACAAATTTCTCCTGATGTCGTTTGTTTGAGTTGCTTGAGCGTATCTGAGGGCGAAAGGGTACTTTTAGCGAGTAACGTTGGGTTCGTGGTAATTCCTTTGACCCAACCCCATTGACTCACTTGTGTTGCTTCTTCAATAATCGCTGAATCTAGGTAAAGTGCCATTGTCCGCCCTTAATAAATTCCCCACTGACAGCTTAAAACAGAATCAACAGTTTTGGCGTTGGAAATCTCGAACTTTAGCTCAAATTGCCTTGCGAACAGGATTTAAACGGAATTAAACAGGAACTCAAGACTTGATATCCCATTGATCATTATTGATCAAACGAACTTGAGTGAGAACCTCCTGAAGTTGGTATCGTCCTCGATAGAGACACCAGATCAAAATCGCCAAAGCTTGTCCATTCCAGATTAGATGAGCCTCCTGTGTTCCCAATGTCATCGCCAACAGCAGAAAACCGAAAAGCAAGGCACGAATCAGTTCACCCGGAAGTCCTAACCAGCCTTTGCGAACATAGCGATAGGTAAAATAGGAAATCCAACGGGCGAGAACTTGAGCTGTTTACAGCACTATCCCTACTAGATTTGTCGTTGTAATCAGCAAAAAGCCAAAGGTCTTGTAAATCTGCAAGATTAGATACAGACCGACTCGGGTTTGCTTATCGATGTGGTTGTACATCCAATAACTGGTTCGCACCAATAAGAGAAAACCGAACCAGAGAGTAATATTGATAACTCCGGAAAAAAGGGGACTGGGCAAATCGAGGCTTAGAAGGCAATCATCGCTGTAATTGAGTAAAATTAATCCCGGTATGGCAAAAATTCCAGCCCAAATCCAAGGTTGTCCGAGTTTTATCTCTTTTCTATAAAGTGAGTAAGTCTCTGAAAGGACTGGACTTTTCTCAAAGCGTTCGGCAACCCGATCATTTTCAATATAGCCCACTTCATAAATACACCAAAAGGACAACAAGAAAGATATAGCACTACGCGAATACGTGTTTGACATTTCTAAATCCTAAAACCCCTTCCCAGTCTACTGTTCCCTGATCCGGTGTTCCCTGTTCCCGATTCAAGTAGCGCTATAACATCATACCTGCGTGCAACCCGGGTTGGTGACTCAGCCAACTTGTTGCCAGGATGAGAACCAGCCAATCATCTCCCAAAATCACCCGCAAAAAATAGCGTTCACCTGGCCGTTTAATTCGTTCTAAATAGAAGAATGGAATGTAAGCACTGGAAAGAGCAGGAATGTATTGAGCCAGAGGCCAGGTCAGCAGACAAGGTTTGGCAACCGCAGCCAGTAAAGGATTGTCGTTGGTAGAGTCGGTAATCGCAATGGCTTGTGCAACTTCTTCTTGACCCAATACATTCACGACCAATTGATATTTAGCTTGAACTCGGTCTACACCTCCTTGCCAAAACCGACAGGCGATCGCACCACTGACCTCTAGGGGAAGATGCTGGATAATCGGATTTACGATTCGGTTAAATCCCAAAGTAACGATGAAAACTCGCGCCTTGGGTTTTTGAGCAAGCATCTCAATCAGTTGTGAATTCTTGTAGGCTTGAGCCAGTTTCTTGGCTCGTTCAGGCCAAAACAACAGAGTCCAAGGAAAGAGCAAAGTGGCGATGATTACCCGTAGCCAGTCACGGGAGACTTCTCCCTTAAGACTTCCCGGAAGCCAATTCCAAGGTTTGAGAACATCCAACCCCAAGAGGAGTAGTGCGCCTAAAACTTGAGGTTGTAGCGTGTTGAGATATTCTTCGGTTGAGTTTCGTAGCAACAGCGTTTCATCGAGATCGACTAAAATAGCAGTCTGTTCAGATGAAGTTTGGATACAGTTCTCAACCTCTAAAATTGAACATTGGAAAGATTCCTTATGTTGCTCAAATTCAGATTAAAAAGTGTTCATTTATTAAATTAACCCCCCGAAAAAGTTAATCAAATCCTTATAGAGAAGGAATCCCAAAAAACAGAGCAACCCCCAATAACAGTAAGATTTCCAAATGAGGAGATTCAAGTTGTGTTCTACACTGTAACAATACAAATTCAGCAGTCGCAAGTCCAGGGCTTGAACCCCGGATATTGGTAATCCCTCAAATTTGGATAGAAAAGCTGTGTATAAAAATTAATCCGATCTCAAGATCACTCAAATCGGCTCGCAAATGTGAACAAACTCAGAAGCTGAGAAACTGAAATCTCGGTTCGATTGATCTCGGGGAGTCTGTTTCGAGGCAATTGCTTTCGTTTTCTTTGAACCCGGATGTATGCCGCGGGGCCCAGTTGGTCAGCAGAGAACGACGGGCTTAGAAACAGAAGATTCATTTGATTAAAGATCGAACAGCTTGTTATTCGTTATTTTACATTCCCTCAAATGGCCCCAAAAAGGTCGGTTTAGGACGTAAAATATGAAGTTCCACCAACGCTTTGATGATGGCTAGCATCTCTCGTTGGGTATAAAACCGCATAGACTCATCTTGATATTTACCCCAGTCTGGTGTTCCATAACCGACCGCATTGATACCTAATTGATTGCAAGTGTACACCGCCCGAGATAAATGATATTGTTGCGTGATTAATACTGCTTGTTGAATTCCAAAGATTTCTCTAGCTCGATAGCAACTTTCATAGGTGCTAAACCCTGCATAGTCGAGTTTGATATCTTCTAGAGGAATTCCTTGCTCATGGGCGTAGTATTGCATGGCAATCACTTCATTGTATTCCGGTGTGGCGTTATCTCCAGTCATTAAGATTTTCCCGACTCGCCCCAGATGATACAGGTCAATTGCACCTTGTATGCGATCTGCAAGCATCGGCATCGGTGTTCCATCCTCCCATACACCCGCCCCAAAAACAATGGCAACGGGTTTAGACGGAACTTGGTTGATATTGGTATAGCGACGAGTATAGGTACTCGCTTCAACGTAAGAACGGAGTGCTAATGGCGTTAACAACGCTCCCAACAAGATTAGAGGGAGAGAAAGAGAAATATGCCAGTGACGAGTTAACCCTTTGGGTAGCTTGGACAGCATTAACATCCCGAATGACTGTAGCAGTGGACAATTTTATCGCAAAATGCCTAGTTCAATAGTCTGTGTTGTGGCACTTCTGTGCATCTTGATTGCTTAAGCCTAACAGCTTCTTGGGGTTTTACCGATTGGGGGAAGCAGATTCCGGAAATTTTGGTAGATGCAAAAGGATAACTGTGTCATCGGACTTTGGGATGTTGACAAATTAATAAAGGTATGAATGAAATAAAAGGAATAGGTTTTGTTCCCTATTGAGCATTGAGAAATCCCTATTTGTATCGTATTTTTTTAACAGTATTAAGACTTGATTTTAAAAAACTAATCTTTAAGAACGGAGCGACATTATAGCTGTTGTAGTCCCTTTGTTTATCAATGTTAACAGTTTTGACGTTAATTTATTTACAATATTTAACATTAATTTTGATTAAAAGTAATGATCAAGCGTTAAACTACTAACAAGCAAGATTAAATTCAGCAGGGGAGTAGATCCCGATCATAGGCTTGTGAGTAGAAACAAATCAGAATTGCTACTTAAGATTGCACTTGCTGGACGGCTTTTAAATCCCGATCAGCAGGTTAATCATGGGTGTCAACTGAAGTGGAAACTCGGGCAAGAGAAAAGCGAGCTGCTTTCTTCTCTAGTTCTTTTCTTCGGTCGAATAACTCCGAAACCGAGCTAGTTATATTTACTCGGATTTGACGACCCAAGTTAGTTTACATTTCCACCAATTGCAACTTCAAGTGAGTGTTGCTAGTAATAGCCAACAATAATATTCTTCTCAAATCTTAATTCTTGAGCTATCCAGTCGTGTCTGACAAAAGCCGAAGTAGTCGTGAGTCATCTCAGGCTACAGGCTAAAGTTTGAGATGAGGTAGAAGATGGAAAACATAATTTGATGCTTGGCGGATGAATCATTTAGAGTGGTTTGCTAATTAGCTAAACTCAGGTAATCGCTTGCCAAAACATCTCTGTTAAAAGTTCCAACTTCTGAATCGTTTGAAGAAGAATCAAAGCTAAACTTCCACTAACGCATTCAGTGTTATCTTCAGCTTTTGAATTCTCCTATTGTTGACAGACTAGCAATGCAAAAAAATTCCCCTAATCGAGTCAAGACTCAATTCGGGAAGGATTTAATTACTTAATTAAGCTGATAATCTTAGCACAGAAAACTTAAATCTGACAACAGGAGGATGCTCGCGCGAGTCACTCTCCAGAAAATCTCTGCCGTTTTTTTCCAAGTCAGATTTAAGCTTCTAGCTCAAGATTTAGGCTACAGACTCATCAAACTTGAAGACGTGGCATTGGTGTGAAATGTTGCATCGTTTGACCAACCAACATATCTATATCAGGTAAAATTCAATGAGTCACGTTCAAGCTAAATTTGAAGCAACCGACACTGCTTTTCACGTTGAAGGATACGAAAAAATCGAATTCAGTTTAACCTACGTTGACGGTGCCTTCGACATCAAAAACCCTCAACTGGCTGAAACCTACAAAAAATTCGGACGCTGTTTAGCGGTTGTCGATGCGAACATTAACCGTCTGTATGGCAAGCAAATGCAGGCCTACTTCCAACACTACAACATCGATCTTCGCATCTTCCCGGTTTCCATTCCCGAACCCGCCAAAACCATACAAACCTTTGAAACCATCATCGACGCCTTCGCCGACTTTGGCTTAGTTCGCAAAGAACCCGTTTTGGTTATCGGTGGCGGTTTAACCACCGACGTTGCAGGTTTCGCGTGTTCAGCCTATCGTCGGAGTACCAACTACATTCGCATCCCCACAAGCTTAATTGGTCTAATTGATGCCAGTGTGGCCATCAAAGTTGCAGTTAACCACAAAAAACTCAAAAACCGTCTCGGCGCCTACCACGCTTCTAAACAAGTGATCCTTGACTTCTCCTTCCTGCGTACCCTACCTGTGGCCCAAATTCGCAACGGAATGGCAGAACTCGTGAAAATAGCCGTTGTTTCCGAAGCCGAAGTGTTTAAAATGCTAGAAGAACACGGCGAACAACTGTTATACAGCCATTTTGGGTTCGCTGACGGTACACCCGAACTCCAAGAAGTCGGTCATCGCCTCAACTACAAAGCCATCAAACGGATGCTAGAGTTGGAAGTTCCTAACCTCCATGAACTCGATCTCGATCGCGTCATCGCCTATGGACATACCTGGAGTCCAACCTTAGAACTCTCCCCCGAAGTGCCTTTATATCATGGTCATGCCGTTAATATTGACATGGCATTCTCCGCAACATTAGCCGCCAAACGGGGTTATATCACAAACGAAGATCGCGATCGCATTCTCAGTTTAATGAGTCGTTTGGGACTGTCCCTCGATCATTCCCTGATGGAAGCAGACTTGATGTGGAAAGCCACCGAGTCCATCATGCAAACCCGTGACGGTAAACTGCGGGCGGCTGTACCTCGTCCCATCGGAACTTGCCACTTTATCAACGATCTTACCTACGAAGAACTCGAAGATGCGATCGCCGATCATAAGCGCTTATGTGTTGATTATCCTCGTTCTGGTGACGGTTTAGATGCCTACATTCCCGCAGAAACCGAAAAACCTGCATTAGCCGTTAGTCGTTAATGATTTGACCCTCACCAACCTTTCTCGATCCCCCTGCTTTCTAAAAGGGGGGTTGGTAGGAAGGGCGAAAAATTTCTCTTTTCTATCAACTCCCTTGACCTGAACTTCTTGCTGTAAAATTCTCAAAACATCAAAATGACCAGTATTTTAGACCTTCCCAAAGCTAGACCCGTTACTCCTCTCGGAATATTAGCGGAAAAACTCGAAAAAGCAGTTCAACTGATCGAAAAAGCGGATATTTCCCCAGAAATTGCTGAAACTATTCAACAAGCTTATCAACTCGCTTCGGGTTTAGATCCTTACTTAGAAAAATGCACAACTTCTGAGTCAGAAGCATTAGAAAACTTGGCGGAAAAAACCCAAAAAGAACCCTGGAATTTGCGGTTTTCCGATGGCGAAACGGTTCGTCATTTGGAACAGGAAATGTTATCGGGACACATCGAAGGACAAACCTTAAAACTGTTTGTTCAGATGATGAATGCCAAACGCATTTTAGAAGTGGGAATGTTTACCGGATATTCAGCTTTGGCAATGGCGGAAGCATTACCCGATGATGGGGAATTAATTGCTTGTGAAGTCGATGAATATGTCGCCAAATTTGCCCGAGATTGTTTTGATGCTTCCCCCGATGGCAAGAAAATCAAAATAGAAGTCGCCCCGGCTTTGGAAACGATGAAAAAATTGGCGGATGCGGGTGAATCTTTTGAGTTGGTTTTTATTGATGCGGATAAAAAGGAATATGTTGATTATTTTAATCTGCTTTTAGACCGAAATTTATTAGCCGAAAATGGGATAATTTGTGTTGATAATAGTCTGTTGCAAGGACAGCCTTATTTACCAGAAAATCAACGAACAGCTAACGGACAAGCCATTGCAGAGTTTAATCACGCTGTCGCAAATGATCACCGCGTTGAACAGGTTTTGTTACCCTTGCGGGATGGTCTAACATTAATTCGACGCAAGTAGAATTTAAGAAAAACCTCTCCCTACTCCTCTCCTGCGAGGATAGGGAAATAGGCAGTATTTAATAGTATTTAATAGTATTAAATGCTAATTCTCCCAATTTAATGTTAAAAATTCATCTCCCCTCGCCCCACCCTCTTTTTAAGGCAGAGCTGTGCGCGTTCTAACCCGAAAACTTGATTTGTGGGGAGGTAGGGAGGTAGTGAGTCCACCCCCGTGCGCGGGAACAAGCGCGTTGAGGGGAGTGGCGAACCCGTGCGCGGGAGGTAGGGTGCAGGGGGGGAATTTTTATTAATAAAAAGCTATTTTTCATCGGAAAAAAATCCTCTCCCCACCTCCCCATCACCCCATCACCCCCGACAATTTTTAACTAAGAATGAAACGGCCCTGCCCTTTTTAAGGGGGGATAAAGGGGGGATTGGAGAGGGGTTGGGGGAGAGGTAAAAAAATTGAGCGCGATTAATTAATAGGTTTAGAATATGTCACAACTTTTGTTTATTCAACCCAAACGGGCATCTGCTTTGTTTCAAAATATCGGAACATTGTTGTTATTATTATTGGCTTTTCCGTTTAATTTAACGGTCGTTCTCAGTGCTTGGTTTGTGAATTTATTCCGTAAACCATTTCAGAAAAAAGTCATTGCTAAAAATCCGAAAAAAATTCTAATCACGGGTGGAAAAATGACCAAGGCGTTGCAACTCGCCCGGTGTTTTCATGGGGCTGGACATACGGTTTTTTTAGTAGAAACTCATAAATATTGGTTATCTGGACATCGATTTTCTAACGCGGTTAAAGGGTTTTATACCATTCCCGCCCCCAAAAAAGATCAAGAGGGGTTCTTTCACGGGTTACTTGAGATTGTCAAACGGGAAGATATTGATGTGTTTATTCCGGTGACAAGTCCAGTTGAAAGTTACTATTGTTCTCTAGCTAAACCGCTACTTTTACCCCATTGTGAGGTGATTCATTTTGATACCAATATTACCGAGATTTTGGATAATAAGTTTAGTTTTGTCGATCAAGCAAGACAATTGGGGTTATCGGTTCCCAAGTCTTTTTTAATTACGAAACCTGAACAGGTGCTTGAATTTGACTTTGCAACCGATGGGAGTCAATATATCCTGAAAAGTATTCCCTATGATTCAGTTCATCGCTTAGATTTAACAAAATTACCGATGAATTCTCAATCAGAATTAGAAGAATTTGTCAAGGGATTACCTATTAGCGAAGATCAGCCCTGGATTATGCAGGAGTTTATTCGCGGACAGGAATACTGCACTCATAGCACCGTAAGAAAGGGTAAAATTCGACTACATTGTTGTTCGGAATCTTCGCCTTTTCAGGTCAACTATGAACAGATCGAAAACCCGGAAATATTAGCTTGGGTGCAAACGTTTGTTGAAGCGTTAAACCTCACTGGACAAGTTTCTTTTGACTTTATTCAAGCCCCAGATGGTAAAGTTTATCCGCTCGAATGTAACCCGAGAATTCATTCAGCAATTACCATGTTTTACAATCATCCCGGTGTTGCGGATGCCTATCTTACCGACAGTCAAAACGATAACGAACCGCCCATTACACCCTTAGCCGAGAGTAAACCGACTTATTGGTTATACCACGAACTCTGGCGGTTATCAGAGGTCAATTCTGGGGAAAAACTCCAAGCCTGGATTCGTAAAATTACTCAGGGGACAGATGCCATTTTTCAAGTCAATGACCCGCTACCCTTTTTGATGGTACATCACTGGCAAATTCCCTTACTTGTGCTGGACAACTTACGAAAACTAAAAGGCTGGATTCGCATTGACTTTAATATAGGAAAGTTGGTAGAATTAGGAGGAGATTAACATTTCTTAAAACAATCACCCTAACGCCTCAAAATGTTTTACAGAGTAAGACTGCGCCAACAGTGGTCTGCACCAGTAGAGCTTGGAGTTATTCTCTCACTCGTTATTGGTCTAGTTGCCATCTCTTTTTCTCCGATTTTTATCCGGTTAAGTGAGGGAGAAATCAGCCCTTATTCCACGATTTTTAATCGCTTTTGGATTGCCACAGTTACTTTAGGGTTGTGGAATGGAATATCAGCCACTCGCCCTCAAAAGTCTTTCCCCTTATCAGTCGAGAAACCTGCCTATTCTATCCAAACAATCGGGTTATTATTTTTACTGGGAAGCCTGTTATCAACATCATTAATGTTGTGGGCTTGGTCTTTGACTCAAACCAGTATAGCCAACTCAGCAATTATTCACAGTTTAACTCCGATATTTACCGCCTTATGGGGATGGTTGTTCCTCAGACGGCAAATTGATCGTAAATTTATACTCGGAATGGCGATCGCAGTCGGTGGAACTTTGGTGATTGGATTCGACGATTTATCCCATTCTCAAAGCGGTTTTCAAGGTGATTTAGCGGCATTACTTTCAGCTTCATTACTGGGAGGATATCCCCTAATTATCGAACAGCTAAAAACTCGAATTTCCTCAAACGAAATTATTAAAGGTTGTTCAATCGTCGGGATGTTAGTCGCCTTACCTGTAGTTCTTCTCAACAGCGAGCAACTGTTTCCGCATACCGTTCAGGGTTGGTTTGCTGTTATTTCCCTAGCTGTTATTTGTCAAATTATCGGCTTGGGTTTAGAAGCAATATCCTTAAAGCGATTTTCAGCAGAATTTATCTCCACTTGCCATTTAGTCACTCCCATTTTGGGTTCAATAGCGGCTTGGGTAATTTTTGAGGAAGTCTTAACTGCGGATAACTGGATCGGCTTTACTTGTGTGTTAATCGGTATTTATGTCACCTTACAAAGTCACTCCGCAGTTAAACCGCAGGATACTATAAACTCACTCCCATTGGATTAAGAGTTTAGAGTCAGAGAAAATCCGCTTTTAACAGTGGCGATCGCTAAAAATAGGTTGCTTTATTAGAAGCGATCGCCATCAAAAATAAATATTATTGAGGTTTTAAACTGCCCAATCTACGACAAATAGGCTTAATCTTTTTTATAAGTCAATTTTTTAAAAGCCTGATTATGATCCTTTGTTCGGATCGGTATACCCTGATAAAGTTTGGTTAAAGTTGAACAGGCTGGTATACTCTTAAAAGCATTGGAATTAGAGTTTTTACTCAGTCCTCACAAGAATCATTAACTTTCTCAGTTTATGGCGGATCAAGTCTTAATTGCAATAACATTCGTTCTATTCCTACTGTTCTTTACTGGGGTTGGCATCTACTCAGCCACTCAAAAACAAAGTACAACCTCAGATTATTTGTTAGCGAGTCGTAACGTTAACCCCTGGTTTACAGCACTTTCAGCGATGGCGACGGGTCAAAGCGGACTCTTATTTATCGGACAAGTCGGCTTTGCTTACACCGTCGGAATTTCTGCATTGTGGTTAACAGTAGGTTGGGCAATAGGAGACTATATCGCTTGGTTATTCTTCTTCCGTAAACTGAGGGAAATGTCAGAAGAAAGCAACAACGAAACCGTCTCGGCATTCTTAGGTCAAAACACGGAAAATAGAGGAATTACTGTCGCCTCTGCCTTAATTACTTTAGCATTTCTAGGTTCCTATGCTGCTGCCCAACTCGTCGCCGGAAGTAAGGCCCTCAATGCAGTATTTGGCTGGAATTACAACTTAGGAATTATTATCGGGGCTGTCGTTGTTGTGATCTACTGTTTTTCCGGGGGAATACGGGCTTCCATTTGGACAGATGCAGTACAAGCCACAATTATGATCGGTTCTCTCATTTTACTCTTTATCATTGCAATTTTCACCTGTGGCGGTTTCGGTGAACTTTGGACACAATTAGAAGCCATTGATCCAAATTTAGTCAGTTGGAGTCCGTCTAACTTACAATTGGGTTTATTTCCTTTTGTATTGGGTTGGGTTGTCGCTGGATTTGGTGTTGTGGGTCAACCTCATATTTTAGTGCGGGCGATGGCTTTAAACTCTCCGAGAAATATGGGCAAAACTCGCAATATTAAGATTACATTTGGTTTAACAAATTCTTGTTGTGCGATTGGGATTGGTTTGGCTGCAAGAGTTTTATTACCTAACTTACTAACAGAAGGTGATCCCGAATTAGCATTACCCTTTTTGGCATTAGAATTATTACCTGTTTTCTTAGTTGGGTTAATGTTAGCGGGGTTATTTTCTGCGACAATTTCCACAGCAGACTCTCAAATTCTCTCTTGTTCGGCTGCTTTAACCCAAGATTTATTTCCCGCAGCAGCCAAGTCCTATCGTTGGGCAAAAGGCGGAACTTTAGCAGTAACAGCAATTATTTTAGCCATCGCATTGAGTGGAAATGATAGTGTATTTGCGTTAGTGACATTTTCTTGGTCAGCTTTGGCATCAGGTTTAGGGCCGTTATTTTTGGTGCGAATTTTACAACGACCGATCACAACTCCTATTGCCATTACCATGATGATTGTCGGAATTCTAAGTGCTTTAATTTGGAATGTCGGACTGAAACTTTCCGGTGCGGTTTACGAAGTATTACCGGGAATGTTAGCCGGAATTTTAGTTTATCTCATCTCTCAATTATTTCATTCGCAAAATTCAGAAAGTAATCAAGATGTTTAAACTAATTCTAATTAATTCCACGGTAAAATATCAACAAACTTAAGACTATTTTAGAGATGAAATAGTTTAAAAATAAAACCTTAGCAATATAAAAATATGATATTATTGTAATAGTTTTTATCAATCAAGACTTCAATTTTATTGGAATTAAAGGTCTTTTTTCAATCCTGCTTTTTAGGTTAAAAATAGTCGCGCCCCACGCCTACACATTGAAGTTCAATCAGTAGATTAAAACAGATCAATTCAATCATGAAATTAGAAACAATTCGACAAACTCAATCCCTATCCTCAGACACCATACCCACGTTGCGAGTCTTGCATCTAGCAGGGTCTTGTGTCTCAGATTTCTACTACAACCTATCAATCGTCTATGCCAAAGAAGTCGTGCAACCTGTCGGGGTCAGCAGCTACTATGCCGTCATTCATCCTAACGGGTATTGGCAGTTGGGGACATCCCTAGACACCCTCTCGGAGAAAATGTCACTTCAGGAGATGATGATTCAACTCCCGGAGATTGATGTCGTTGTTCCTCATCTGTTCTGTTTTCCAGGGATGACCAGTTTTCGGGCGTTTTTTGAGGATATCCTGGGCTTAAGCGTCGTCGGTTCACCGTCCCATTGTACAGCCCTGGCTACCAACAAAGCCCAAACTCGAAGTGTTGTAGCCGCATCCGGGGTTCGTGTCGCCCAAGCCCAACAACTCCGAGTCGGAGACACCCTCACCATGCAACCTCCATTTATCGTCAAACCCAACTCAGAAGACAACTCTCTCGGGGTGACGTTAGTTCAGAACCGAGATCAAATCACCGAAGCATTGCGAATTGGCTTTGAACTAGACGAAACATTGTTAGTCGAAGATTATATCCCCGGTCGAGAAATACGGGTTGCTGTCGTCGAACGCTCGGGTAAGTTGTGTGTACTGCCGATGATAGAATATCTATTTACCGAAGAACACCCAATTAGAACAGTACAAGATAAACTGCAACTGCAATCTGATGGAATGCCCGAAAAACAACCCGAAAAACCAGTCGCCAAACCCGTGTGTCCAGCAAATGTTGCACCAGAACTGTTTGAGAAACTCGCCTCGGCTGCCAAACGATCTCATATTGCTTTGGGCTGTAGGGATTATTCGTTGTATGATTTCAGAGTACACGCCGAAACTAACGAACCCTATCTGCTTGAGGCAGGTTTGTTCTGGTCTTTTGGCAAAATTAGCATGATTTCGCGAATGTTGATCGCCGATGGACAAAATTTAGATGATGTGGCGTTGGAGTTGTGGCGTTCTGCGGCCGGGCGAACTCGGGTCGCTTGTCGATCCTTGTTTAAGTATACTAAAGCAGATCAAGTTTTATAGGTTTTTTCAGTCCGATCAGTCCTGAGTATTCTCAACGTTCTGGCCGATCATTCACTCGGCTAGGACAGGATGCCAGGAAATCAGCACTATATGTTATTAAACAACAGCATTTCACACACTGAATCTCCCCTCAATTATCCCATTCTAGGCATTATCGGTTGTGGCAATATTGGCAAGCGACAAGCCGCTAATTTTCTCGCCCACGGCTACTCGGTTTATGTCTACGATATCAATCCTGCGCGAATGACTCAGTTACACTCTTTAGGCGCCCACATTACCCAAAGTTGTGCTGAACTGGCAACCCACTGTGAAGTGATCTTTACCGCCCTACCCACTCCCTCTGACGTGATCAAAGCCGTCCTAGAAGGTAAACAAAACCTCAGTCAAGGATTGCGACCCGGCAGTATTTACATTGATATTACCACCAATTCTCCAGAAACAATCTACAGACTTCACAAAGTGATGAATCTTCTCGGAGTTGAGATGTTAGATGCCCCCTTTAATGATTGCTCTGAAGGGGCTACAAGCGAGGCAGGAATGGGTTTAGCCGTTTTAGCGAGCGGATCAAAGAAAACCTTCGAGCAAATGCAGCCCATCCTACAACTCATGGCCGATCAGGTTCTCTACTGTGGAGAAATTGGCAATGGAACTCGATGTAAACTGATCCACAATGCGGTGAATGCTGTAGCCGTGCAAGCTGTGAGTGAAGGAATTACCTTGGGTTTGGCTCAAGACATCCCCCTACAGACTATTTGGGACGCTTTGCGCTTTGGCTCGTTTGGTCAAAATCCTGGAGATATTCATGGTTTACCCTACTACTGGTTTTCACGACGCTGTGATCACCTCTCTAAACACCCCGCTTTTACTATCAAACTCCTACACAAAGATTTGCGGATCGCCTTGGATATGGCTATTGAGCGCGATATTTCCGTTCCTCACCTCGGCTTGACTGTCAAAGACTACGAAGAAGCAGAGCGACGGGGTTGGTCTCCCTATGCTGCCACCAAAGTTCGCTCTCTGCAAGAGGAACGAGCAGGAGTCATTGCTAAAGCCTCTCAACCTTTAATCTCTAGTTCTAACCTGTCTACTCCACCCCCAACAAAAGCTTCAGAGAACAGCAAAAATAGATTCTCTCTGTACAGTGTGTTGATGCTCATATTAGTCAGCAACCTTTTTCAATTAGGATTACAGTGGCTATTCCACAGCCATCATTTATTTTGAGATTTTTGTGAGAATCTTTAAAAAATTGTCCTCATTAACCACAAGCTCAACTTTTTGTTATCTTAATCAACAAAAGCAACTCACTCCAAGATTGATGAGTTGAACAAGAGAACACACTTTTTAGGGTTGTTTTTTATGGTTGTTACCGTTATATGTATTAATGTATTAATCTCACTTGTTTGTCTATATGTTGCTCGTCGAGTCTGGAAACTGCGTAGAGGATTAGCCCGAATAGACCGAGTTCTCGTCCGCCTCGAACATCGTGCTAATATGCTATTGTGTCGAACACGAAACTTCGTCGAGCGGGGAAACTCAACCAGTTCTCAACTCAAACAGAAATATGATTCGCTGCAACAAAAATTGCAACAGCTTGAGAAAATAGTCACGATTGTCCGCTTAACTCAACTGTTACTGTTGCGAAAAAGATATTGAAAGAGAAATTGACCAACGCTCACAGCAGTGGTCTTGGCGGAATAGTCGAGAGCGCAACGGAGTACCGATGACTTCATCTTAGAGTTAATCCTCTCGACTCAGTTAAGATGATTCCAGATTTCAGGAAACGGTACGTCCAAAGCTGTCTAAAATTATAGTAAGGGATATTCGGTTCTAGTTTATGTCAAATAATCGATCTGGATCGTTTTTTGGGGGTTTGATACTCGGATCTGCTGTAGGAACAGTGGTGGGTTTATTAGTCGCACCCCGATCAGGCAAGGAAACGAGACAAGTCTTGAAAAAGTCTGCTCAAGCCCTTCCTGATTTGGTCGAGGATCTTTCAACCAGTGTACAACTGCAAGCTGATCGGCTCTCTGAGTCGGCTTTGCGAAACTGGGAAGATACTTTACTCCGACTCAAAGAAGCGGTGGCGGCAGGTATGGAAGCCAGTCAACAAGAACGTCAAGTTCTCTCTGAGAAGGTACAGAATACAGACTCATCTTATCCCCTTGGCGATCGCAATTAGTGGATGGTTTGGGCAGGTGCGTCAGCAGAACTCATCTGAGAACCTGCCCTTTCCCTATCTCTCTCCTAAGAGTGAAGCAATCAAGGCTTTAAATTAAGCATGATAGAATAATAACCGCCATCTGTGTTGCATTTTTGGCTTTTATACTCGATTCTGACGGTTTGCGGTTTGCGATCGCAGCCCGGAAAAGTGTAATAGATAACAGATTCGCGCGCTGAACGCAGAGCTAAGTTGTTTTCAACCGCTCAACTCCGTTAGATTAACCTCTTTGCATCCTGGATGTTATTCCCGTGACCGATCCCGTTTTTTGGCTTGGCTTGTCTATCCTACTGGTTGCTGCCAGTCTGAGTGCTGTGTTAATTGCGGCTTTGCCTGCCTTCCAAGCTCTAGCCCGAGCTGCTCGTAGTCTCGAAAAGCTCGCCGATACGTTGTCTCGAGAATTTCCGCCGACTCTAGAATCGATTCGGATGACCGGATTAGAAATTAGCGAACTGACCGATGATGTCAGTGAAGGCGTTCAAAGTGCAGGTCAAGTTGTTAAACAAGTTGATCGCAGTATTGATAGTGCCAAAAAACAAGCTCAGAAGGTTCAAAGCACAACAGGCAATATTTTCACAGGGTTTAAAGTGGCGTGGAACACATTTCGCCGACCAAACCGTCGCCCCGTTGATCGCCTTCCCCCCTCGACTCCCCCCATTTCTCCGATCAAAAAACATTCTAATCGAGAGTTAGAAGCACCTTACAGTTATAGTAACCCAGAAGATTTTTATGAAGAATCGGGTAGGGAACCGGAAACACCACCCTACCCCAAATCTGAATATAAAACCCTCAACTCTAACCGCACTGAAGGGTAGCGAATTTTAGGATAAAAATTCCGAAGCGACTAACATTGTCCCAATACCCGCATCGGTAAAAATTTCTTGAAGTAGAGCATGAGGTGTACGACCATCAATAATATGAGCCGCCCGTACCCCTTGAGCTAAACTGCGAACACAACAGTTTACTTTGGGAATCATTCCGCCACCGACAATTCCCTTGTCAATCAAATCTCGGGCTTCTTGAATATCGAGTTTTGCAATCAATGTCTCTGGCCGATGATAATCTTCTAAAATCCCAGGGGTATCCGTCATTAAAATCAGTTTTTCAGCCCCCAAAGCTGCTGCAATTTCCCCGGCTGCGGTATCTGCATTAATATTATAAGCCTGTCCGCTATCATCAGTCGCCACACTGGAAACCACCGGAATATAGTGATTATCGACTAACAACTCTATCAGCTTAGTATTAACACTATTGACCTCTCCAACAAAACCAATTCCTTCTTCACCTTGAGGTCTAGCCACAATTAAGTTAGCATCCTTTCCACACAGCCCCACCCCTAAACCACCTGCTTGGTTAATCAGGGAAACAATCTCTTTGTTTACCCGTCCCACTAAAACCATTTCCACGACATCCATCGTCGCCGCATCTGTCACCCTTAAACCGTTTTTAAATTGGGGTTCAATGCCCAATTTTCCTAACCAAGTATTAATCTCCGGGCCACCGCCATGCACCACAATGGGACGAATACCGACACAGGAAAGCAACACAATATCTCGGACCACCTGCTGCTTTAAGTGACTTTCCTTCATCGCCGCCCCGCCATACTTGACGACAATCGTCCGGTTGGCAAACTTTTGGATGTAAGGAAGGGCTTCACTAAGAACTTTTACCCGGCTCATTTCATCGGTGCTATCAAAATCACTCTGTTTGAGCATAACTCTCTGTTGTCTAAGCTTAAAGATCAAATTTTAGCAATGTCTGTCAACATTGACTGATTTTAAAGGGTATTTTAACGTCTAACGTTGGGGGTAAAGTTTCTAGGGCAATTTTCACTGTTGGAAATTCACTTAAAAATTTTCCTTTGGCTTCCTATCATTTGTCTTCTGCCAACTTTAAGAAAAGTAATTCATAGAACCTGAACTTTTCATTAATTCCCATAAACGATTTAGCGGAAAGTAAATAACTGGCGCCCACAAACTACTTAAAATGGCTGAACTTAGAGCCACCTGTTGTTGATATAACCATAAATCAACCAAAGTATGATCACCCATTTGACTAAATTGTAAAGCTCTAATAGTCTCCACTAAAATTGCCATTCCAAACACAATTAAAGCAACTGAAATAAAATCTTCCTGCATTTTCTTCATCAGATGCTTATAAATCAAAACAGTCAAAACTCCAACCAGCATAAACGAAAAAATATGACTCGGGTCAGAAGCCGTTATTCCATCTAAAATTAATCCTAAAACCAACCCAGCAATTGCAGCAGACAATAGCGATCGCTTCAAACTCCAAGCGACTAACCAAATTAATAGCCAGTTCGGTTTAATCCCCAACAATTCCATACCCGGTATTGGAGCTAAGATCGCCAATACACAAAGAATTATAGAAATAACGGTGACAGCATAATTAATAATTTGACGAGCCAACACAAGCACTACTCCGATATAATCAAGAATTAGACAATCTCTATAAAAAAGTTGAGAATAAATTTTTCCAAAAATTTTAATTTCCCACTTTTTGAGTCGATTTCGGATTCGGATAAACAACAACCCATTCCAACGAACCCAAAGGCACAAAAAACTCAATCACCGCTTCCGGTGCAGGAGCTTTGTTAATATCAACCGAAACCACCTTACCCACTGGCCAACCTGCCGGGAAAATTTGGCTAAACGCAGAAGTCACCACAACATCATCCGGTTTCACCTTGGGAACATTGTCAAAGAACTCCATCACCCCTTCGTTACTCCCTTGACCCTTGAGATAACCCATTTGACGAGTGCGACTCACCGCCACCCCGACTCGGCTAGTAGGATCACTTAACAATAAAACCTGACTGGTATTGGGCGTAACGCTAACAATACGACCCACAACCCCTCCTGGCCCCATGACCAAATCATCGGCTTTGATGCCACTTTTGCTCCCTCGTCCCAAGGTCACTTGCTGCCACCAATGTTCAGCACTACGCGCAATAACTGGAGCGACAACCCCTTTATCATTCGGTTTAGACGAAACATAGCCCAATAATTTTTGCAGATTTTGATTTTGACTGTCTAAATCCTTAACTTTGGCTTCTAACTCGTCAATACGGGCATTTAACACCTTCGCCTGTTCCTGAACCGTCACAAGCTGTTCCTCAGACTGCTGAAACGGGCGACTCACCCAATAATAGATTTCAAACAATGCCGCTCCCTGAGTTTGCCGTACCAGCCAGGCTGTTGCCACTGCTAAACTCAAGAGTGTTAATTGCGATCCATGTCGATTCCACCAACTCCTCGTATTCATCAAACTTTCTCCTAAATCTGAGCCAGCATTCTCCAATATTAGAATGAGAAATCCATCTCTTTCATGAAGAACATCCTCACCGTCAACCGTTTAATCTTAGTAGGAATCAAATCTTGGGGTTTGAGGATTTGTGACTCATTCCTGATTCTTTTTTCCTCAAAAACGGATCACGGATTAGGGTTAACTGATAAATATCAGTTGTTTTACGCTAATCGCTTGTTTGTCGGAGAGACACGACCTTGCGTATCTCTACCTCAGTCTTTATAAATTACACATTACGAGATCGCGCACTAAACACCCGTTCAAGTTGCTTCGGATTTTCCAAAACCCGTCCCGTTCCCAAAACAACACAGGAAAGCGGATCAGCCGCAATATGAGTCACAATTCCCGTTTCGTGACTAATTAAAGTATCAATCCCTTTCATCAAAGCCCCCCCTCCAGCTAACATAATGCCTCGATCAACGATATCGGCAGCGAGTTCGGGTGGAGTTCGTTCGAGGGTGCGTTTAACCGCATCTAGAATAATAGAAAGCGGTTCTGTCATACTTTCACGAACTTCCGGGGCTTTAATTGTGACAGTCCGAGGTAAACCCGATAACAAATGAATTCCCCGCACCTCCATGATGCTTTCCTCATCTTCATAGGTCGGATAAGCCGAACCCATATTAATCTTGAGTTCTTCCGCCGTTTGTTCGCCAATGACTAAATTATGAACCTTCTTCATATAATGGATGATGGCCTGATTGAGTTCATCTCCAGCAATACGAACCGATTCACTGAGAACTGTGCCTTGTAAGCTGATAATCGCGACTTCTGTTGTGCCTCCACCGATGTCTACAATCATATTCCCAGTCGGATCAGTCACAGGCAGTCCCGCCCCAATAGCCGCCGCTATCGGTTCATCAATCAAGCGCACATCCCTAGCGCCTGCTTGCAAAGCCGCTTCCATCACCGCCCGTCGTTCTACCCCTGTGACTCCACTCGGAATGCCAATGATAATTCGAGGTGCGATCAAAGTTTTTCCCTGATGCACTCGTCGAATAAAATATTTCAACATCTGTTCAGCATAGTCAAAGTCCGCAATCACACCATCCCGCAGGGGTCGTAATGCAATGACGTTATTGGGTGTTCGACCCAACATTTTTTTAGCATCTGTTCCGATCGCGAGGGGAATTTTATCCTCTTGATCGATAGCAACTACAGAGGGTTCTTGAAGAACAATACCCTGGCCGGAAACATAAATTAAAGTGTTTGCAGTCCCGAGATCAATACCCATATCTCGTGACAAGGAAAAGCGATTTAGAAGACCCACCGTTTTTTTGCCCCTCTAGTCAATATCAATAAATTTTTTTACAGTCCAACTCTATGACGATCTAGACCACATCGTACCCTAATAGCCGACTGAGTTTCTGATCTCAATCCCAACAGATGCCTTAATCAGATTTTCATTTGGTCAAAAATAAACTCGCTCACCCCAAGTTTGTGATGGAATTCCCTTAACTTGCAGAGTGCAAAGCTTTTTCTGCCATCTTTGCTTTCTACTTCTGAGGTCGCTCAAGTGATACCGGAAGCTACTCGCACAACTTAAGGGAATCGATGTGGATTGTATTATGTTTTGTGGCCATAGTCTAGTCCCACCGAAAGGTGGGGCAGTTTTATTCTCGATTGAGAATTTGATGGGTGGGGAGATCTTGATTGGATGACCTCACGACTTCTGCTTTAGAATAGATATACAATCTCAAGTGTCACAAAAATTCAAGTCAAGATTGAAGTCAAATGAGTCTGAATATCGTTACTCTTGTGGGTCGTGTCGGTGGAGACCCGGATGTTAAATATTTTGAGTCGGGGAAAGTTGTTTGTAATCTGACCTTAGCAGTTAACCGTCGTACTCGCCGCACGGATGAACCCGACTGGTTTAATTTGGAAATGTGGGATAAAACCGCAGAAATCGCGGCTAACTATGTTCGTAAAGGAAGTTTAATCGGCGTTAAAGGTTCGCTGAAGTTTGACTATTGGGAAGATCGGGCGACCGGAGTACAACGTTCTAAGCCCGTGATTCGAGTTGAGCAACTTGAGTTATTGGGATCTAAGCGAGATAATAACGAGAACATGGCACAAGCCAGCTATGAAGAATTTTAACTCGGCTTGAATTCAACTTCCAATTTAATTCATTCACAGAATATCCCAGCACTTTGAGTTCAAGTGTTGTTTGTTACTCCATCATTGATTGTCAGCGTGAGTTTAGAGACTTTAGAACAAATTCAAACCGAGTACCGATCCGGAAAAAGTGCCTTTGAACGAGGCCGCTATCGTCAGTCTGTAGAACATTTGGAGAAGGCAAGAGATTTAGTCGAAAAAAATACTCGTTTGGGTGGAGAAGTACAAATTTGGCTAGCAACTGCTTATCAAGCAATGGGTCAGCACCAAAATGCGATCGCCCTTTGCCGAAAACTGATTCGTCATCCGAGTCTGGAGACTAGCAAACAATCGCGTCGTTTACTCGAAATTCTAGAAGCCCCAGAATTGAACAGTAATCTGGAAGGATTGATTAATATTCCCGATATGAGTGGGATTGAAGATAATGAGCGCCCGATCAAAATTTTACAAAAAACTCGTCCTTCAACTTCGGGTTCATCCTCTACCCCAGAGTTATTTCCTGAACCCATTGATCTGACTCAGGTGAATACTCAAGATAATGGCTTTCTGGGGATCGCCTTAGCCGCCATTATCATGATCTTGAGTGGATTATTCTTTTTCTACTAATTTCGTTGGGATACGGAATAACGATTGAACTGGGATAGACTAAATTAGTATCCGAATCGTCACGTCAGTATAAATGGAACGTGAAACTCCAGACCTAGAGACTATCAAGCACCAGCTAATGAGTCTAAATCGACCGAAAAAGCCAAAAATGCTGGTCGTCGATGATGAGCCAGATAATCTTGATTTGCTCTATCGTACTTTTAGACGGAACTTTAACGTCTTTAAGGCAGAAAGCGGCATTCGCGCCCTAGAAATCTTAGAAGCTGAAGGAGAAGTCGCTGTGATTATCTCCGATCAACGAATGCCTGAAATGAAAGGAACAGAGTTTCTGAGCAAAACAGTGCGCTCGTTTCCCAACACGGTGCGAATTATCCTGACAGGCTTCACTGACATCGAAGATTTAGTCGATGCCATTAACTCTGGCCAAGTCTATAAATACATTACCAAGCCTTGGGACCCCAATGAACTCAAAACAGTAGTTCAACGGGCTGCCGAAACCTATGAACTGTTAAACCAACGAACTGCTGAATTACAATACGCCCAAAAACAAACTCGACTCTTAGGGACGATTATGCAAGTCGCTCAAGAGTCTCAACCTCTAGCGGCGAGTTTCACCGCGATGGCAACGGCTATTGGTGAGAATTTTCAAACGGATGTGTGTATTCTTCAGCAAACGAGCGAAAATACCTTAACAACAGTTGAGGGGATCTATAGCAGTAGTGGGACAGCGGAAAATTGGTTGTCAGATGATCCTCTAGTTACTGCTGCGTTGTCCACCGGAAATATACAAGCCTCCATTAATATTCCTAGAGATGGGGCGATCTCCGAGGTACAACATTACCAAACTTCTGAAATTCAATCACACATTACGATTCCGGTGAGTTTTCGAGAGAAAAATGTCGCCCTCCTTTCCCTTCAGTGGAAACAACCTTGTCAACTGACTCCAGAAGAACTTGATCCTTTGGAGTGTGTTGCTCAAGCGATCGCATTGGTACTGGTGAGTGTCAACTTGGATGTCTCCGCTTAACATCCAAATAAATGGTAAAGCAATAATCCTTGTTCTCAGGATGTGGATCTGTTTTGGGGATCACATCCTAAGAACTCAGCCGAGTGCTTGGAAAAGTGAGCTTTCTGGGTCACTTTCCATCGGGGAATAACAATTATTGGATTGTCCCGACATCAGTAACTTGACGAGGAGAGTAGACTAGCTGATATTTTAGGAATAAACATCTGTTTAGAGACAGATAAAACCTGTATTGTAGATCCAAACCGAATTTAGCTTGGGAATGATCAGTCCAAAATTGGGGCTTGAGAATCCCAATTCAATCGGTAACAATGACTGAAAGACTGCTCAGAAGAAGGAGTTTTTGGTGTTTAGAAGCCTGATATCGGTGTTGATCGATCCGATCGCAAGAGATTTCTGGCTCCATTCAGTTTAATACTGGTGTTAGGGAATGCGTGTATATGGTGTATGCAGAACATTTATCTCAACCGTCTATTTTTGATTTAGCTCGCTCGGGTGATTTTCAAGCGATCAACTACCTGATCAACAGTTATCTCAGACCTCAAGGGATTTCTGCTCGGGTTGGTCGAGAACGACAAGGACGCTTGCAGGTCTTAATCGAGTTTCAAACTGAACCCGTCGCTGAACGTATTATTAAATTTATTTGTCATCTTCTCTGGAAGCTGAACTCTCCGACGGTCGAAGGTGTGCAAATTGTTGGCCGCTATACGGGAGATCCGGCTGTTTTATGGAAACAGTCAGTTCGGATTGTTACCCCCGCCAACCAGGTGCGGCGAAGCCCTCGCAGTCGAACGATTGAGTCCCTCAAATTCAGAACATTCCGTACTCTACTGATGATGGGTTCGGCTCTGAGTGCCTTTATCTTGGGATGTTGGGTGAGCTATTATGAAGTATCGGCTCAACTTCCTCAAGCTCCTACACCAGCTCAAGAAAACGTCGTTTCCCCGACACTACCTCCGAAGCGTCCGGAGCAAGTTCAAGCGGCTTTGGAAGTTGTTCCAGTCGTTCAGCAGACCACGATTCAAAAACCCCATGACTCTACCGTAACTTTAATGTTTGGGGGAGATGTGACTCTTTCTGACCATTTTGAGACTGTTGTCGGTGATGATCATACTTGGGCCTTTGAAAAACTGGATGAATACCGTGAGGTCGATGTGGCTATGGTGAATTTAGAAAATCCCTTAACCCGTTCAACGCTACGCCGTCCGAATAAGCAGTTTAATTTTAAAGCCGACCCAGAGGCGGTACAAGTGCTGACCAGTGGGGGAGTTGATCTTGTTAACCTGGCTAATAACCATGCGATGGATTATGAAGCCGAGGGATTGATTGAAACTCTAGAAACCTTAGAAAATTCTGGAATTCACGCGATTGGGGCGGGTCGGGATCTCACAGAAGCACGACGTCCGGAGATTCTTGAGGTTAAAGGTCAGCGCATTGCCTACTTTGGTTATTATGATGCTGATTTTCATGCGGCGAGTGAAGACAGTCCTGGCACAAATCCTCGTTATGATGAACGAGTAGCGGCCGATATTCAAGCGGTTCGCGATCAGGTGGATTGGATTATTGTGAATTATCATTGGGGAGTGGAATTGGCGAACTATCCCGGTGACTGGCAAATCGAACTGGCTCGATTTACGATTGACCAAGGAGCAGATTTGGTTGTCGGACATCATCCCCATGTGTTGCAGGGCGCGGAAATTTATCAAGGTCGGCCGATTGTTTATTCTTTGGGAAACTTTATTTTTGGGGGGAATAGTCGCAACGATTATGATACGGCTGTACTGAAAGTTTCCTTGAAAGCTGATCAGAAGATGAAAGTTGAATTTCTACCGGTAGAAGTTCGGCAATATCAGGCGAAAATTGTCAGAGGTAAAAAGGGAGATGAGATTTTACAAAACGTTGAGCGTCTATCTCGCATTTTTGACCAACCGATGAACTCTCCGATAGTATTGGATGCTCCTCGCTCGGGATTGCGTACAGTTAAGAGAGAACCTGTTACTCCGGTTGCACCTCAGCTTCCGAATTTGTCTGAGTCCACTGAACAATCAGTAACACCGGAAACTTTAGAGGATACTGGAGATGATGTTGAGGTTCCATTGACTCCACCTGAAACGGTGAATTTACCGCCTCGGTTAGATGCAGCTTCTTCCAGCTCTGATTCTCTTAAACCCTATATTCACGATCCTTTTATCAAAGATCCGTTTATCTCGATTCCCCAAGAAACTCCCCAACCCACATCCACTTCTGACAGTTACAATGATTCCATCGGTTCGATCTCGTTTGCTCTGTTCAAGTCAGAGATTGAGACTGATGACGGGCCTCCAGCACAAACTCAAGTCACGGTTGCCTCTGACAAGGGAAGGGTTGATTTACCTCCGATGGTTCGACGGGTTCAAAACTCGACGGTTTACGATTGAGGAGTAAATCGCCAAAGTTCTCTTTCTCCGATGATTCGAGAACTCAGCTCAGGTGAGAGTATAGGCCTAGAATGTTAAGGTTTACTCTCAACGGACTGGCTTTGTGCGACAATAGCTAGGCATTCTTCTGTTGAACAACTTTGGCTCAGTTTTATATTACTGACAAATCACTGTGTTTGCGATCGCTCTAGAACAAAAACAATACAAAACCTACTGCTTGTCTGATCACCACTATCAGTCTCGCTTAGAGGTAGTACCCGAACGAGGGGGAATGATTACGCGCTGGCAAGTCAAAGGTCAAGAATTACTCTACCTGGATACAGAACGATTTGCACATCCTAACTTGACTGTGCGGGGGGGAATTCCGATTTTGTTTCCGATTTGTGGGAACTTGCCGGAGGATACTTACCAATACAATGGTCAGCAGTACAAGCTCAAACAGCATGGTTTTGCTCGTAATCTACCCTGGACGGTGACGAACCAAACGGCTACTGATTATGCTGCCATTACCCTGACTCTAACGAGTAATGGGGAAACTCGCTCTGTTTATCCGTTTGATTTTGAGTTGGAGTTTACCTACAAGTTGAAAGGGTCAGAGTTGATCATCTTTCAGCGCTTTACGAACCTCTCGGGTACGATGGAGGGTTTACCCGCACAAGTGATGCCGTTTTCAACTGGGTTGCATCCCTATTTTTCCGTTTCTGATAAAACTCAACTGCATTTTGAGATCCCGGCGATGCAATATCGGGATCAGATTACTCAAGAACTCCATGATTTTACCGGTTGCTTTGACCCGAAAATTGATGAAATTGATGGAATTTTTGGGCCTTTGACTGGATTGGCAGCAATTGCAACGGATTCGAGTCGTAAGTTGCGAATTGCCTTGGGTTATAATTTTGCCTACTCGAATTTGGTGTTTTGGACGGTTAAGGGCAAAAACTACTATTGTCTTGAACCCTGGACGGCTCCCCGAAATGCCATGAATACGGGCAAGTTACTGACTTATCTCCAGCCCGGAGCCAGTTATGAGACGCTAGTTCACCTAAATGCCACATTTTTTTGAAAATCTCTTTTCATTTCACAAAACGTTGTGTTATAATGGTAAAGGATTGACTGAAAGTTAATTAACGGGTCGCTAGCTCAGCGGTAGAGCACTCGGCTTTTAACCGATTGGTCCTGGGTTCAAATCCCAGGCGACCCATAATTGATCAAACTTATCTTAATGCGATCACCGCCTATTGACACTTCACAGCTTTAAATAGTGGATTCGGTGTTTAACTTAGTCGCTTTTTCTCTCCGCTAAATTTATTTAAAAGTGTTGCAGGAGATTTCTACACTGTTAGATTTTGGTGATGGGTTCATTGGTGTACACTCTGCGTGCTTGCTAAACATTAGAACAAAACACTAGAACGGCTTTAAGAAGGAAGCAAATCTAAATCTGTTCGCAACGCTCAAGCCTTTACAAATCAGTACAGGACTTGAACTCTTTTCAAAACTTTCAATTGCCCGTATCTAGACAGAATAGCACAACCAATGTACATTAACCCAGTATCAGCAAAACGAGATGCAATTGAGTTTATGAAAGTTCTGGTAATTGGTGGTGATGGCTACTGTGGTTGGGCGACAGCCCTCCATTTATCCAACCGAGGCTATGAAGTTGGGATTTTAGATAACTTAGTTCGGCGACACTGGGATCAACAGCTTTGTATTGATACCCTAACTCCAATCGCGCCCATTCATCAACGCATTCAACGCTGGAAAGACTTAACCGGGAAGTCTATCGACCTGTATGTCGGCGATATCAACGACTATAGCTTCCTGATTGAGAGTTTACTGGAGTTTGAACCGGAAGCGGTGGTTCACTTCGGAGAACAACGGTCAGCGCCTTTTTCCATGATTGACCGGGAACACGCAGTTCTCACCCAGACCAATAACGTCGTGGGAACCCTCAATATTTTATATGCAATACGTGAACATTTCCCCGACTGTCATCTGGTGAAACTGGGAACGATGGGTGAATACGGGACTCCGAATATTGACATCGAAGAAGGTTATATCACGATTGAACACAACGGGCGTAAAGATACCCTACCCTATCCCAAACAACCCGGAAGCTTCTATCATCTGTCGAAGGTTCACGATAGCCACAATATTCATTTTGCGTGTAAAATCTGGGGTCTACGGGCGACAGATTTAAACCAAGGTGTGGTTTATGGGGTTCTCACCGATGAAACCGGGATGGATGAAATGTTGATTAACCGTCTCGATTATGATGGTGTGTTTGGAACTGCTTTAAACCGTTTCTGTATTCAAGCCGCGATTGGTCATCCCCTGACAGTGTATGGTAAAGGCGGACAAACTCGCGCCTTCCTCGATATCCGTGATACTGTACGTTGTGTAGAACTGGCGATTGCGACTCCCGCAGAACCCGGTCAATTCCGTGTCTTTAACCAGTTCACTGAGATGTTCAGCGTTAGCAACTTAGCAATGATGGTGAAAAAAGCCGGAAATGCAGTTGGCTTAGATGTCGATATTCAAAACATGGAAAATCCTCGGGTTGAACTCGAAGACCATTATTTCAACGCTAAAAATACCAATTTGTTGGATTTGGGATTACAACCGCATTATTTGTCTGATTCCTTGTTAGATTCGTTGTTGAATTTTGCAATTAAGTATAAGGGTCGGGTGGACAAGAACGAAATCTTACCGAAAGTTTCTTGGCGAAATCCCGGTTCTGCAAAAATTGCCAAGTAATCAGAAACGGATAAGTGAATTCCGTGTTTCTTATAGAGTAGGTTGGGTTGAACATGGTGAAACCCAACTTTTTCAATTAAGAGAAAAGAATTGGGTAGAGGCGTTGCATGAAGCGTCTCTCCTAAGACAAAGTGAGGGAAAATTTACAGATTATGATTGTCCATATTAGCTGTTGCTATTACGGATGAAAATCAATCCTTATTAAAAGGCTTAAAGTGTAAAAATGAATGTCTATCAACAATCCTTTAAATTGATCTTAGCGGGAAATATAAATGTATCTGCAATGATAAATGCTATTATTAGAGCTACCCTTCAAGCTCGAAGTGATACACAAAATAGTGATTTAACTTTTCGCCAGATACACATTTTTCATACAGAACAATCTTTGCAAGCTTTAACAGCTTCAACATCTTGGCAAACAGCTTTGAAGCAATATAAGATTTCTTCAACCAGTTTAGTACATCATATAGCAAAACTAGAGGATTCTAATGCTGATAGATTTAGAGATCTTGTAGAACAGTTAAGAACGATTGTTAACCCCCTTGAAAACGCACAGAATTATATTGATTTAACAAACGGTATTTCAGCTCTCAAATCTATCCTTGCTGTTTTTGCTTATGTACTTGATATAGAAAATATTTATTCACTAGAAATAGAGTTTTCTAATGATCCAGCTACAAGAAAAAAGCAAGCCAATCTTTTTTATCATGACCTTGAATCAGAGGGCGTAAATATAGAATATCGGAAGTTTCCACAAATACGAGAGTTTGATACTTTTGGCAAACTTAATTACACAGAAGTTTTACGACATCGTTCAATTATTGATGAACTTGTAGGGAGTTTAACACGTTTGCTGCCTTCTAGACTTGATATTGAGCATTTGCGAGAATCATTGTTGTCTGGGGTGCATTCTCGTTTGCTTGGTGAAGTTACTGAAGAATCATACAGTTACCGTCATTCCATTTTTGCCTCCTCTGCTGGCATTGAGGAAGTTGCAAATATCATTCTTACTATTGTTAAAAATGCTGACTTAGAAAATAAAACACTTGGTAAAAAGTTAGATGAAGTTAGAGATTTTTTTGCCCAAAATCCCAAATACTTTGTTAATACAGAAATGCTAGGGCATCTCACTCAGCTAATTAAGTCAATACGCAATGACATTGCCCATCCTTCTAGTACAAATGGATATTCCAAAGAAATAACAGCTATTCAATCCCGTTTATCTTCTCAATTGGCATTTGCATTTCTCCAATATACGACTAAGACATTAAGTGCCTTCCTTGATCAAAATGGTCAATTTGTAAATATTCAAATTATTGAAACTCCTATTGAAGAAGATGAAACTGTCTTTTACTTTGGGTTTGATGGTGATTCTACTGGTGACTATTTAGATAGAGCTTTTGGAGAATCAAGCGAAGAAGAAGTTAAGAAACGAAGTAAAATAGTCAATGAAGCGATTAAGACATTGAAGAAGCTGATCTGCAAAGACACAAAGGATCATGAAAGTGTAATTTTTGCGGAAGGTGACAATATACTCTTCAAATCTCGCTATAAAATACGCTTCATCTTAATGATTTGCAAATAATTTATAAAGAGAAAACTGGATTGACTGGCAGCATAGGATACGGTAAAACTTTACCAGAGGTTGCATTAGCAATGCGTTTATCAAAAGCCCAAGGTGGAAACAGTATTATGGGTATAGGTTTGCGAGATTCTGGAAAAATAAACGAGACAACAGAGTTGACTTATGGAAGTTGCCCTCAGGAAACGGATTGAGAGCAAGAAATTGATTAATTTACTCATTGCTAAAAACCCCACACTCTGATTAACTGACGAACAATCCCGACCGCCCAGAGTTAGCAAAAACCCCCGAAAAGATCCGGTCATCGTGAACAATATTCGGTAAAATTGAAACAGTAATCTGCTTGCAGTCTGGAGTTTCCTCATGCGACCGCTCAACTTTGTGTTAATTTTTATCGTTTGTATCGGCCTAGTTTTATTTAGTCTACAGAATACAGAACTCGCTACAATTCAAGTGATCGAAGGGGTTGAATTTGAAGCACCCCTAGCGATTGAATTGATTGCAGCAACCGGAATTGGGGCTTTACTAGCTTGGCTGTTTAGTTTACTCTCTCAACTGCAACGAATGCTAACCGCCCGTCAAAATATCCGTCAACTTCGTCAACAAGAACAACGAATTCAGGAGTTAGAGAAAGATCTTAAACAGATTCATCAACAAGGACAGCGAATTCAAGACTTAGAGGGAGATGTCGAAAAAATTCATACTGAAGAAAACACCAACAATTCTAAAACAGTTGTTTCAACAGTAGATTCTCCCAAAACAGAAGATCAACCTGTCGTCGAGTCTGAAACTGTCCCCAAAAACCTAGCAGAAACCTCACAAACAGAGACTATTTCTGAAGATACAAAAGAAGTAAACACAGAAGCAGAAACCGTTAATACTGAAGCGAAATAGAGGTTCAGAGACCGGGTTTCTTGGGAATGTTAGGGACAAAAATTAAAAGTTCCGTTCAGAACCCGGTTTCTCTCGTCAATCCTCCTAAAATAGATATTGAACTTCAAAGTTACTCGGTATTTTAACAAGAGTTTGGACGATTTATTTGTTCTCACATTCTCTTTTGGTGACTTCGTGGCGATAGCGAAACATATCTTCTAAACGGCTATTGACCCACCAAGCCAACAAATTCTCCGCTAACCATCCCCCAGGGAGAGAATAGGAAATCGCATCCGTTAAGCGAGTTTGACCTTGTTCTGCGGAAAACTGATGTCGGTGTACCCAACTTTCCATCGGTCCTTGTTTTTGTTCATCAGTAAATAGTCGATAGCGATTGGCTCCGCCACTGCGCTCCGCGCAATCGCATTCAGTATGCACCGCTAGCCATTGTACTGGAATCGGCCCTAACCAGAGGCGAAATTCTGTAATCGCCCCCACATCTAACCCTCCCTCACGCCGGATAATCTCTACAGGCTGCCAAGGGGGGGTTAATAGTTGTAAGATATCTGATCGTTCGTGGAAGTTCCAAACGTCCTCAACAGGCGCATTAATTAAAGAAGAATATCGAAAATGGAGCATTGGTATTTTTGAACTATTCTAGATCTAGGATTGCATGAGAATCAACCGATTGCTAGACTAAAATCCAATTATTGTTTTCAACCATTTTGGGTGTAAGTGGGCGTAAGCTTTACACTCCTACGAGATCAAATTATGCTATGGGTGATCAGTTTTCCAACTTATCCGATGATAATCAATCTCCAGCCTTACTCTCCCAAGCGATCGCGCAGTTAGAAAGTGGAGACTTTCAACACCGTTGGGATGCAGCCAAACAGTTAGCTAAAATGGGAACCATCGCGATTAACCCATTGATTGCTATTCTCGAAGATGAAGAAGCCGATCCCGAAGTGCGTTGGTTTGTTGCCCGAACTTTAGGACAGTTTAACAGCGATGCAGTTGTACCTGCTTTAGTCAATCTTCTACAAACGGCAAAAATAACAGATGACGCCTCAGAAACCTCATTACTCGAAATGGCAGCAACTGCTTTAGCCAATTTAGGAACTTCAGCAGTTGAACCTCTGGGCGCGTTACTTGAAAATGAACAGTTAAAACCGTTTGCAACAGCAGCCCTGGCTCAAATTCGACACTCAGAAACGATTACCCCTCTATTGAGTGTCGTAAATGATTCTAACCCCAAAATTCGCGCCTGCGCGATTGAAGCTTTAGGGAGTTTTCATGATTGGCGTATTCCGCCTGTATTAGTTAAGGCTTTAAATGATCCTTCCGCCTCGGTTAGAAAAGAAGCGATAATCGGTTTAAGTCGGCGGGGAGATTTAGTGGCAGAATTGAACTTAGTAGAGCAACTGCAACCTCTATTATGGGATATTCGCCCCCAAGTCTCTCAACAGGCGCAAATAGCCCTTTCTCGTCTCGGTACGGATCAAGCAGTGGTTGCTTTAGTTGAGCAAATTCTCTCAACAACAACTCCTTTAACGGTTAAACTCAACGGCGTGCGATCGCTTTGTTGGATAGAAACTCTGAGTGCTATTGATCAACTTCAACATATTTTATTCACGAGTTTAGATCAGCCAACTTCTAACCCCTCATCCTTCTCAATTCATCAAGAAATCATTCAAGGATTGGGACGAATGAGCAAACCTGAAGCGAAAATTCTAGCCAGTCAAATTTTAGTTGAATTTCTCCAAAGTCAACATCCCTCTCTGCAAATTCCGACGATTAAACAACTGGTTGCTTTAAGCTTAGGACAGTTAGGAAATATCACTGCTTTTGATCCTTTGGTACAACTGTTAGCAGATTCGGAAACCACTGTTCAATTTCATTGTATCGCCGCCTTAAAACAGTTAGATTCTCCCTTAAATTCTCCCTCAGTCTATGAACGACTTCAACAACTTGCCCAACATCCTAATCTTGATCCCTGTTTAAAACAGGGAATTGCGATCGCATTAACAGAATGGTAGCTTTCATAAATTGATTAAATGCAGAAACTCTAAAACCGAAGATTGAGAGCGTTTTTCAACTTCCTATTGCCTGGGCGAAGTGCTATAACTTTAGAAAAAAAGCCAATTAGGAATTAATTAAAATTTTACTAATTTGTTTGAGTGCGGCTAAAACTTGTTCAATTTAGTTGTATCATTCGATAGATAACGCATAAGAACAACCAGATTTAGGCGGTTCAGTTTTAACCCATTTCACAAATACAAACTCTCGACCATTCACTAAAAAACCAAAGGTTGGTTTATCCCTATTCGGACTATTCGACAGATAAACGAACGCTTGTGGTAAGGCTTCCATCACATCAAATTTAGCGCTATAGAAACCCGGTTTTTATAACTCATAAAACAACAAGAGGCGCAAACCTTGCGCCCCAAAAGATTGAATTACAATTCTAAAACTAACGCAATTGAAGAATTTTAGCCGTTAACGCTAAACTTTCTTCATACAAAACATCACGACCCCAACGTTGCAATTGTTGCGTCATTAGAGATTCTGCTTTTTGATCAGAAGTCGCTGTCACCTGTTCCGTGCGACAAGATTGGGCGCTTCCGCCGGCTTCCATCCGCATACAACCTGTGGTTTCTGAACACAAAATCGTGCAGCAATTGG
>NZ_AUZM01000065.1 GCF_000478195.2 Lyngbya aestuarii BL J
CCCCAATTCTGGGGGGAATTAGAATTTCCTTTTCAAAGTTCTTCATTAATCAAAGTCACCTATTAATCAAAGTCCCCCATTATTGGGGGATTTAGGGGGCAGGGAATTTTTGGGGGCAGGGGGATTTTAAGGACGATACAGAGAAATATACAGTTCAGTATGTTATCATTTTTACAACTAAAATCAGAAAATATACCAACTTTTTTTGAATTTATCCGAGTTAATTATACCGTTGTTGTCGCATTTTTCCAAGTCCTACATCAACATCTTTAATTCTGCTTGATAGCGACTGTTTTGAGAGTACAATGGTTAATAACTGCACGTTTGGTTGGTTGACTGTTAAAGCAAGTGTTAAAGGGATTGAGATTAAAATGAGTGAGAAACAAGAAGAATTTCTTTTTACTAAGGATATGTTTGAACATTTACCTGATTTTATAGATAAATTTTCAGAAATAGAAGGTAAACAATTCAGTTCTTCAAAAACACAAGTTTTTTCAAAAATTTTTTCAAACTTAAAAAAAATTTCAAATCTTACATACAACTATCTTGAAAAATCTTTAAAGCATTATCCTAATTTTTCGGTTAGTCAAGCATGGCTTGATAAGTCAAGTAAACCTGACTATGAAATTAGATTATACTTTTTAATTCGTGTATCAGACCAATCGTATATTCATACAGATCATGTCACTATTTTTTCATTAAGTTTAAGCCCTCACAACTTAAAAATACAATCAGAGATTTTGCTTGAAAACACCAAAGATAATATAGCTTTTTTAAAAGGTCGAGTAGAAAGATTAAAAAACACAAATAAAAGATACTGTTGGGGATTAGATATAATGTTTAAAAAAATTTTTCAATCCGTTGGAATTGATGGGGAAATAAGCTCTAAATTTAATTATGATGTGGAAATTAACAAGGAAATAGCCTCTCATATGTCCGTTGATTGCTTTAGGTCTTGCATTGACAAAATTTTTAAAAATACATTTCCTCTAATGTTAATTTCGATGCCTGAAGCTCCTATTTATAACCTATGTACATATCTAAATTATCAGCCTCCATATATTCTAGTTCAATGCTCAATATATACAGGCTTTAAAGTGGAAATCTTAAAACAATGGGTAAAGATAATTAAACGGAAACAACAGGTAATATTTCAAGGGCCACCCGGAACAGGAAAAACATTCATCGCCAAAGAAATCGCTAAACATTTAATAGGAGGTAACGACGGTTTTTCTGAATTGGTTCAGTTTCATCCCGCCTACACCTACGAAGACTTTATGCAGGGAATTCGTCCTCAGACAGAAGACGGACAGTTAACCTATTCAATGGTTCCAGGTCGATTTCTTGAGTTTTGTAAAAAAGCAGAATCTTGTAAAGGATTTTGTGTTCTTATTATTGACGAAATTAATCGGGCGAATTTATCTCAGGTGTTTGGAGAGTTGATGTATTTGTTGGAATATCGAGATGAAAAAATTTGTTTGGCGGGTAGTAATGAACCGTTTGGAATTCCCTCAAATGTTTACATTATTGGAACCATGAACACTGCTGACCGTTCTATTGCGTTGGTTGATAATGCACTTCGTCGCCGCTTTTCTTTTATTACGCTTTCTCCCAATTATGATGTATTGCGTCAATATCATAGAAGTTCTAGTTTTAGTGAATCTTTTATAGAAAAATTAATCGGTATTCTAAAAGATTTGAATGAAACAATTGATGACCCGCATCACGAACTGGGGATTTCATTTTTCTTGGTTGATGACTTGGAAAATAACATTGAGGATATCTGGACGATGGAAATTGAACCCTATTTAGAAGAATATTTTTATGATAATCCAGATAAAATTAAAAATTTTCGCTGGTCTGAAATACAAAAGAACAATTTAAAATTTAAACTTAAAGATTTTGAAGATGAAATTTTCTTGGAAGGTAATCCTTTTTAAGAAGGGTTTATCGAAATAAATCATTCAGGGTAATAAGGGAAATCGATGTTAAACACATTTTAAATGAACCAACCCACAATCATAGAACTCACCGAACACCAACCCAAACTATTTGAACGGGATGAACTTGACCAAGAAATTGCTGAACTCGTTTGGAAAAATTACAAAGATTTAATTGATGTAGACTTTCCCTCTATTAAAACCAACAACAAATATAAACTCAAGCCTAGAGGATGGGTTGGTCAAATTACCCTAACACCCGAACTACACATTTACATCAAGCCAAAAGTTCCCATTTTCAATCTATTCGGAATGTTAGAATATGCTTATCAATTGAAAAGCTTTAAAATCTTTGATCATCAATTTACCCAATGTCAAACCATAGACGATTTTTATAGCAGACTTGCGGCTATTCTCGCGGATAAAATTCTGTCTCGAAGTCGTCGGGGACTTTACCGAACTTATATTCCTGTTAGTAGCCATCTCTCCGCTATTCGCGGAAAAATTGACCTGCGAGAAACGGTTAAAAAACCCTGGAACGTTAAGCTAAAATGTCACTACGATGAACAGACTGCGGATATAGAAGATAACCAGATTTTGCTTTGGACGCTGTACGTTATTGGTCGGACTGGCTTGTGTTCGCCGACAGTTTCTCCGAAAATTAGAAAAGCCTATCACGTTCTTAATGGATTTGTTACTCACCGTTCATTTCAAGGAAAAGATTGTGTTAACCGTTCTTATAATCGTCTGAATCAAGATTATCAAATAATGCACTCACTTTGTCGATTTTTCCTCGATAATTGTGGCGCGTCTCACCAAGTTGGAAACTATACAATGTTCCCCTTTTTGGTAGATATGGCAAAGTTGTATGAGTTGTTTGTTGCAGAATGGCTGAAATTGAATCTTCCCTCTCATTTATCGGTTCGGAGACAAAGTAAACTCAATATTGGGTTTATTATTGATGTAGAAATCTACGAAACTCAGACCGGAAAAACAGTCTATATTATTGATACAAAATATAAAGTTCCTCAAAATTCATCGAGTTCGGATGATAAAATACAAGTAGTAGCCTATGCAGCTTCTAAAATTTGTTCTGAAGCGGTTCTGGTATATCCCAAACCCTTAATCAATCCATTAAATCAACCATCGGGCGAGAGTAACATTTGGGTTCGCAGCCTAACGTTTTCTATCGATGGAGACTTGGAACAAGCGGGTCAAGAATTTCTCAATAATCTGTGTCAATCGGAATAAATTTTCAAGAGATTAGTGTAAATATTACCGCATTTAACGAGTTAAGTAACTCATCAACCCATCAATTAGACGATCACTATCCATCGGTAAAATATCTTCACCATACAGCAGCTTTTGTGTAATCACAAAATGAACCATCGTTCCTAAAAAAATTCGGGCGGCGACTTCAGGATCATCAATTGGAAGTTCGGGACAACTGGCAAATAAATGAGTAATGGCTTGAAAAGCAGTTGCTTTAATTGTACGAGTAAAGTTACGGGCTAACTCGGGAAAACGTCCAGACTCTCCTAAAATAATTCGCATAAAGTCGAGAAATTGTGGATCATTAGTAGAATCTTCAACAATTTTTTTAGCCAACTCACGCAGAATAATTTCTCCTTTTCCTAGAGAGATAGGTTCTTGGAAATGTTGGGGGGTAAACAAATTCTGAAATCTTTTTTCAACTAATTGTTCAATCAAGGCAATAAATAAGCCTTCTTTGTCTTGAAAATAATTGTAAAGCGTTGGTTTTGACACACCTGCTGCGGTGGCTATTCGATCCATACTCGCAGCAGCATACCCAGACAGCATAAACTCTTGCATCGCCCCTTCGAGGATGACTTCCGCTTTTTCAGATGCTTTGGGGCGAGGCGATTTTTGGGGGTTTGAGGATTCTATCATTTTTTTCCAGTTGACAGTCTCTTTTATTTTAACTAAACTGTTTAGTAACGAGACTAAACGGTTCAGTTAAATTTTTGCAATTAAAGGAGTTGCTTCTCATGCAGGATGCAGCCAGAATAACAGAAACAGCCCTGCGAAAGTGGATCACATTCGCCAGTGTCGCCCTTTTAGGAATAGGCGGTGTAGCGATTTATCTCCCCTTGCGATCGCCGTCTACCCCAACCACGCCCGCCGTCACGACGATTACCCCAAAAATCCAAACCGTCACCGCCTTGGGGCGCTTAGAACCCGATGGAGAAGTGATTCAACTCAAAGCCTCGACTTCTACCCAAGAAAGCCGAATTGCTGAATTACGAGTCCAAGAAGGAGATGAAGTCAAAGCCGGAGAGATTGTGGCGATTTTAGATTCTCGCGATCGCTTACAAGCCCAGTTAGAACAAGCCCAAGGAGACGTAGAAGTGGCGAAAGCCCGTCTAGAACAAGTTAAAGCAGGGGCAAAATCTGGAGATCTCGCCGCTCAAAAAGCGCAAATTAGCCGCCTTCAAGCGCAATTACAAGGGGATGAAGCCGCTCAAAAAGCCACCCTCCAACGGATACAAGCTGAGTGGGAAGGAGAACGCAGCGCCCAAGAAGCAACCATTAGCCGTATTCAAGCCCAGTGGGAAGGGGAACGCACAGCCCAAGCAGCCACTATCAGTCGGTTGAGGGCGGAACTCAACAACGCCGAAGCCGAATATCAACGGTATCAACAGTTGTACGCAGAAGGCGCAATTTCTCAATCCTCGTTTGATAGTAAACAGTTAAACGTAGAAACCAGTCGCCAAAAAATTGCCGAAGCGGTCGCAAATTTAGACCGAATTAACCGTACTGCAAAAGAACAAATTATCGAAGCGGTCGCGAATTTAGACCGAATTAATCGCACTGCAAAAGAACAAATTATCGAAGCCGAAGTTACGCTGAGTCGCATCCAAAGTACCGGAAGTCAACAAATTAGTCAAGCGCGATCACAATTAGAAAGTTTAGCAGAAGTTCGCCCTGTTGATGTGCAGGTTGCCCAAACAGAAGTCAATCAAGCGATCGCCGCAGTTAAGCAAGCTGAAGCCAATTTAGCCCAAGTTTATGTACGATCACCCCAAGATGGAGTGGTGATGGATATTCATACTCGCGCGGGGGAAGTTGTTTCTAATGAAGGGATTATCGAGTTAGGGCGCACTCAACAAATGTATGCGATCGCCGAAGTTTATCAAAGCGATATTCAAAAAATTAAACTCGGACAAACTGCCAAGATTACCAGTGAAGCTTTACCGGAAATATTAATAGGAAAAGTAGAACGAATTGATAGCAAAGTGCAACAACAAAGCGTGATTAATACTGATCCGAGTGAAAACATCGATGCAAGAGTTGTGGAAGTTCATGTCCGTTTAGATGATACCTCCAGTCAAACCGCAGCAAAATTTACCAATTTGCAAGTCCAAGTTGAGGTGGAATTATGATTAAAGTGCTGCAACAATTACAACGACGAACACCGCTAGGTTGGTTACAACTCACTCACCATAAAAGTCGCTTGTTTGTGGCAATTTCTGGGATTGCTTTTGCCGATGTATTAATGTTTATGCAACTCGGGTTTCAAGCCTCTCTTTTTGATAGTAATACTCGGATAAGACGGGCTTTAAATGCTGATATTGTGTTAGTGAGTCCCAAAGCCAAAAATACACAAAATTTGTCTACTTTTGCCAGACGAAGACTGTATCAGGCGATGGATGTTCCGGGTGTGGAATCAGCCCATGGGTTTTATTCTCAAACGATTAACTGGAAAAATCCCCAAACTCGTCAAGATAATCCATTACAACTGATTGGATTTGATCCCAATTATCCAGCTTTTAATCTTCCTGAAGTGAATCAACAGCTTGATGAAATTAAAATACCTGATGTGGTGTTATTTGATCGCAAATCTCGGGGTGATTATGATCAAGTCATTACCCAAGTTAGTGAGAATAATTGGGTTTCTACAGAAGCAGAAGGACGGAAAATTACAGTCAAAGGATTATTTTCATTAGGGGCTTCTTTTGGTACAGATGGGATTTTGATTACTAGCGATCAAAACTTTCTGATGTTGTTTCCCCGTCGTGATGCAGGAAGTGTAAGTTTAGGGTTAATTCAGGTTGAACCCGAAGCTGATTCTGTCATTGTGGCTGAAGCTTTGCGATCGCATCTTCCCGAAGATGTGGAAGTGATGACGATTGCTGAATTTATCGAAGATGAACAGAAATATTGGCAAGAAGAAAGTCCAATTGGATTTATTTTTACATTAGGAACGGCGATGGCGTTTATCGTGGGTGTGGTGATTGTTTATCAAATTTTATCAACTGATGTGAGCGCTCATATCCAAGAATATGCCACATTTAAAGCAATGGGTTATCGTCATCGTTATTTATTAGCAATTGTCTTTGAAGAAGCGATTATTTTAGCATTTCTGGGGTTTTTACCTGGATTTATTTTACCAATTGGCTTATATTATGGAGCAGCAAAAGCGACTTCATTACCGATTCAGATGACCCTGATTAGAGCAATTACAGTGTTGATTTTAACGATGATTATGTGTATTATTTCCGGGGCGATTGCCACCCAAAAACTACAATCGGCTGATCCGGCTGATATGTTTTAAATCAAAGTTATTGATTTCATTAGATTTGATATTACTCAACTCCAAAAGCAACAATTAATGATGATGACAGATTCTTCTACTCCAGTTCTTTCTATTAAACATCTTGATCATTTTTTTGGTCAAGGGGAACAACGTAAACAGGCTTTGTTTGATATTAACTTAGAGATTAATGCAGGTGAAATTGTTATTATGACCGGGCCTTCTGGTTCAGGAAAAACAACACTATTAACATTAATTGGAGGGTTAAGATCTGTACAATCAGGTAGCCTGAAATTTTTAGGACAAGAACTTTGTGGGGCGACTTCAAAACAATTAGTTAAAATTCGTCGGCAGGCTGGATATATCTTTCAAGCCCACAATTTACATGGTAGCCTAACCGCTTTGCATAACGTTCGCATGGGGTTAGAAATTCATCCCCAATATTCTGTGAAAAAAATGGAGGAAATGGCAACTCATATTCTCCAAGAAGTCGGATTAGGAAATCGTTTAAATCATTATCCTGATAATCTTTCGGGAGGGCAAAAACAACGGGTAGCAATTGCCAGGGCGTTAGTCAATCATCCTCAGTTACTCCTAGCAGATGAACCCACGGCAGCTTTAGATAGTAAATCTGGACGAGATGTGGTGACGTTAATGCAAAGACTCGCCAAAGAACAAGGTTGTACAATTTTACTTGTTACCCATGATAACCGGATATTGGATGTTGCTGATCGCACTGTTTATATGGAAGATGGAATCTTGAAAAGTAATCAACTCGCCCCCACAAAATAAGCAATATTTTACAAAAATATTGAGGGATAGACAGATGTAGCTATCACTCGTTATATTTGGGAGATGAATAACGAAAGTCGGAAAGTTGTTGCTATTTTCCCCGATCATAATAATTCGGGTATATTACTTTTCCTCTGAATTTCTGAGCGATGTCTATCTTAGAGGAGATGTAATTTACAGGTTCTCACCTTAAGCTAGAGGTATTCCTATCACTTTAGTTTATCAGGGAGGAACCGCTTTGTCAGGTAATTGGACAACTATATTTCATACATTAGTCATCGGAACGCTAGCCTATGTCGTTCTGATTATTTTACTCAGAATTTCAGGAAAACGCACACTTTCTAAGTGGAATGCTTTTGATTTTATCGTTACTGTTGCATTTGGTTCGATTCTGGGAATGATTCTGTTAGCAGAGGATACCAGTTTAATTCAAGGAATCGTTGGGTTTGGTTTATTAGTCATTCTTCAACTTACTGTAAGTTGGCTATCAGTGAACTCTGAACAGATGCAAGCATTGATTAAAGCAAAACCAACTTTATTGCTTTATCAAGGAAATATGATTGCAGAAACGCTTAAAAAAGAACGAATTACACAAGAAGATGTATTAGCAGCTATTCGTTCTCACGGAATTTCAGCCGTAGAAAATGTGGAAGCTGTCGTGCTTGAAACCAATGGTAACTTCAGCGTCATAGAAAAAAATCAAGAAACATCGAGTTCTGCTTTAATTGACGTTCAAGGATATCCAGTTACTCAAAAAGAACTTGCTAAAGTTTAACAGATTTTAATTAAAAAGAAAAGGTGGGGGTCATCTACAATGTCAATCCAAGTGAAAACCCACCTTTGTTATTTCAAAAGTCTTGAACACTCTAAATTTAATTTATTTATACAGATCTATTCAACACAATTTAGATGAATAAAATTGTTTTCTTTTATACAGGTTTAGAACCCATTTTCAGGATAATTATTATTGGGACGTTAGCCTATATTAGTTTGTTATTGCTGTTGCGGGTATCAGGAAAACGAACACTCGCCCAGATGAATGCGTTTGATTTTGTGATTACGGTGGCAATTGGTTCAACCTTTGGTCGATTATTAACCGCAAAAGGGGTTTCTTTGGCTGAAGGTATCACTGCTTTTGGCGTTTTAATTGGATTACAATATATTGTTTCTTGGCTGACAATTAAATCTTCGGCTTTTGCAGATTTAGTCATGGCGAGTCCTTCTTTGCTTTATTTTGACGGACAGTTTATCAACAAAGCGATGAGAGAACAACGTTTAACGAAAAAGAATCTATTAGAAACAGTTCGACAGCAGGGGGTTGTTTCTTTGCAGGATGTGGAAGCCATTATTATGGAACCTGTGGGAAATATTACGATTATTAAAAAGCAAAAGTTTGAACACTCTACAGACAAATCTGCATTAAGTAATATTCTCGATGTTGATTATTAATTTTGTCAGGAAAAACACGAAGACACAAAAATAGAATATTGTTTTATTCGTGAACTTTTCCGTCTGGCATTGTTGCACCTGCTAACTTAATTTGTTCTGAGTAAGCACCACCTAATTTAGCATTTGTCAAGTCTGCGCCAGACAAATCAGCATTACGCAATCTAGATGCACGCAAGTCTGCTGAATTTAATTCTGCTCCTAATAACTTCGCACTGTCAAGATCTGCTTGACGTAAATCAGCTTCTTTTAGGTTAGTTGTAATTAAATTGGCTTGGGTTAAACTAGCTTCTTTCAAATCAGCCTTGTTCAAATTTGCGCGATTCAAATTGATTGAATTCATAGATGCTCCTGTCAGTTTTGCTGAACTTAAATTAGCATCTCTTAAATCAGAATTCTTCAAGTTTGATAAACTTAAATTAGCTCCACTCAAGTCTGCTTCACTTAAATTGACCCCACTTAAATCTGCATTAACTAAGCTAATATTCTTTAGGGACACCCCAGAAGCTATTAAATATGCTCCAGCTTTTACCGGATCAAAGCCTTCGGGAAAAATAGTCCGAGCATTATAAATAGCTTTTTGAAGTTTCACTCCATTTAATTTTGCTCCTGTCAGATTTGTCCACAATAAATTTGTATTACTCAAATCAGCATTAATTAAGTTGGCTTGCATCAATTTTACTTCGCGTAAATTCAACCCATTTAAGTTAGATTGACTTAAGTTTGCTTCGGTAAAGTTTGTTTCTTTTGAAATTTTTATTTTGCTGATATCAGTGTTACATAACTGTACTTTACTTAAGTTAGCAAATGTTAAATTCGCATATCTTAAATCAGACCTTATGAGTTTAGCTTGCTCTAAATTCGTAGAAGTTAAAATAGCTTCTGTAAGTTTTGCTCTTTTTAAATTAGCTTTGCTCAAATTTACTCCCCCAAGATTTATGTTGCTTAAATTGGCATCTTTTAAATTTGCACCTGATAAATTAATGTGACTACCTAACCTCTGTCCACTCAAATCAACACCTGCTAAATTAATCCCGGTAAAATCTCGTTCGCCTTCGTTATAACGCCTTAAAAACTCCTCAGCAGTAACAGGAGGTTCTTGACTTTCTTCAAAATCCTCGTCTTCGTCATCCTCGTCAAAATCTTCAGTTTCAACAATTCCTTCTAAATATTCCGCTTCATTTAACCGTTCAATATTGGCTGAAAACCGTTGAATAATCTCACTTTTCTCTGTTTCCTCAGTCTCATCAAAACGGTGAATTAACCCTTGAATAATCTGCAAATCTGTTGTTCTAATTCCCACTTCTCGTTCCGCACTTTGAACCCCAGAGGTTAATACATTGTGACTTCCAACCATCGCAAAGCTAAAATCACAAACGATATACTTCTCATGGGTTCCCAACAATTTCAAGTGAAATAGATCGGGGTATTCCTGTTCTAACTTTTGTAAATCGCCCAGAGCATTATAGCGCCAACCTTTACCAATTTTTTTGCGATCGCCCAAATATCCCCAACCAATATCGATTTGACAATTGCGGTTAAGACAATCTCGGATTTTTTGTAGCAAATGCTCATTAATGCTGTTACAATTTAACCAAGGACAGACTATAATTAACCGTTCTTCTGCGGTTTCTAACGCTTCAATTAAAACTTCCCGACTTCCCGAACGATCAAACACTAACTCTGACTTGGGTTGAGAAACAATCACCTCAGTTTCTAATAACGGTATTGTCGGGATAATATCAACAGAAATGGGTCTATCTGTCTCTGGAGAGGAGGAAATACTTACCCGATTTTCACACAATTCATCTAGACGTTTTTGTAATTCTGCTAACTGTTGGAGTTCGGGTCTTGTGTTAAACTGTTGAGTGTATTTATCTAGACGAAGTTTGAGGGTCGCAATGTATTTTTTGAGTTGAACTTGCTGCTGTTCAAGTTGTGAAATTCGTGTGACTAAATCTGGTTTGGGGTCAGAAGACATAGTTCAGAAAAAAAACAAGGTCAAGGGAGTCTCTTGACCTAGCTTACCTCAAAATCCGGCGCGAACTTACAACCGTTTCAACATCAAACTTCCAGTTTCCGGAAAACCCAGACTATTCGGTTCACCAAACCGCCAATGTTGTTGATATTGGTTGAGATAATTTTGACCCACAATTCCATCAACCCCTAATAAATCTAACAACTCATTATTTAAAACAACTCCATCTAAATTAGTTGACTCATAACCTTGTAACTTGATAGAAGATAGGCTAACTTTCTGACCCATTTCTTGACCACAAAACCCGCGAACATCAATATTTTCCGCATTATCTAAATCAATTGATAAAGTATTAGCTAAACGGTTAGAAAGTACCATCACATCTGCACCCGTATCTAATAAAAAATTATAAGGCCCTTTACCATTCACAAACACTTCTGTAGTCATTACACCCATTTTTCCGGTTAACGGAACACCTCCCGCAACAGTATTTGAACGGGGTAAAAGTTGTAAACTAGAATTTTTAGGATTAATCACAACATCAAAACTTTTAAGAAAATCCAACCCCAAAACTCCCGCTACATCTCCCGGAATAGCCGTTTTTGGTAATCCCATTCCGTTCATTCCTTCTACGGTTGCCGCATCAACTTTAATCGCGGGTAAACTGTGTAAAGTCGCTTTGATATTAGAACAGTCATCACCCACTACAAAATAAGCTAAAATATCACTAGGAAGGGTTGTGCCTGTTAGTCCTAACTGTTGAACAATCGGTTCAGATAAAATTGAATTTGATGCCCCTGTATCCAATAAAAATCTTTGCGGTTTTCCGCCCACAATGACCGGAACTGTATAAACAAAACTCTCAGGAACCGCCTCTAATTTGACCGAAGCTTGTCCTTGACTGACTGTCGCCGGAAGGGTGACATTCATCGCCGTTAAAATGGCATTCATCCGATCATTAGCATCAGTTCTGACTTTGCCATCAGGCGTGAGAACAATCACCCGAATTGTACACTGCATGGATGCAGCTTGTAGTGCCTCTAAAGACTCAGGTTCGTTGTTGGGCATGGCATTTCTCATACATTGAGAAAGTTCTTGAACCAGTTGTTTTCCGAGGTCTTCTGATGAGTCTGGAGGTCGAACTCCGGGTGGAGAAACAGGTTCAGAAACAGGTTCAGAAACAGGATTTGAATAGTCGCGATTAAATCGATTATTGGGATCTTGAGGATTTTCAGCTATGGAGGGTAAAAAGGTTAACGTAATGGTTCCCAAAGCAGTAAGGAGAGTTAAACCTGATTTTAGATAAGATAAACGTTTCATTTGAAGTTAAATGTGAGGTAATTTAATCATGTTGTAGGGGAAGGTTCATATCAGTCAGCAGTCACCCGTTTTTTCAGTTATCAGTTTACCCAAATAATTTTTAACTCCTGAACTTCTGAACTTCTAACTTATGACCTCACGACTTATGACTTTTGTAAGCCTCGCGGCAAGAGCGAACACGCTTACTCCTCAGACTGTGATACCCTAAAAAAAGTTCAATCGTCCTGAACTCAATTTGTTTGTTTTTACAGAATTAGACTGATGTTTCCCCTTAAACTCGAAAAATTATTCTTACCTCTAGGAATTGTAGCAATTGGAGCGATCGCACTGTATGCTTACAATAGTGCTATTGCTGCCCCTTTACCGAAAGGCTTTCCAGCGCCCACAGATGAAGGTCGAATCGAAGTGAAGCGTTATCCGGCTTATCGAGCAGCAACAGTTCGATATACAGGTGATTTATCGATGGCAACTTTTCGGGCATTTGATCCCCTTTTTCGCCATATCAATGATAACGAGATTTCCATGACCTCTCCAGTAGAAACCCGTTATCCCATCTCTACCCTAGACCCCAACAATACGAACAGAAATGGTGAAGCGTGGGTTTCCTTCCTGTACCGTGACACTGACACTTACCCCAAAGAAATAGCAGACAATATCGAAGTCGAAGATATTCCCCCGATGACTGTCGTTAGTTTGGGACTGCGAGGAAGCTACGACTACAGCAGTTATCAAGACAATATCAAAAAACTACACAATTGGTTAAAACAAAACCCTCAATATAGCGTGGTTGGAGAACCCCGACGGTTTTTCTATGACTCGCCCTTTATACCCGAAGCCCTCAAACGCAGCGAAATTCAAATTCCTATCGAAGAAATAGAAGAAATAGAAGAAACAGAAAAAACACCTGAAACTGAGCCATAATCGCTTAAGATTGAAAAAGGCTACGCTTGGGAGTCTAAGCTATGACAGATCCTCAGATTTCAGCCATTATTTGTACACACAATCGTGATCTCTATTTGGGAGCGGCGATTGATAGTTTACTCACACAGGACTTTGAAGACTATGAAGTGATTGTAGTCGATAATGCCTCCACCGATCGCACACGCGAAGTGACCGCAGCCCGACAACATCATCCGAAGTTAACCTACGTTTACGAAGGGGTAACAGGATTATCCGTCGCCCGCAACCGAGGGGCAAAAGAAGCCAAAAGCCCAATTATCGCCTATCTTGATGATGATGCTGTCGCCACACCACAATGGTTGGGGATATTACATCAAGCTTATCAACAAGACGAGAAATTAGCGATCGCAGGCGGTAAAGTAACGCTATTATGGCCAGAAGGGATTCACGCCCCCCAATGGTTATCGGAAGGTTTAGCAGGTAATCTCGGGGCCTATGATTTAGGAAATGAAGTCGTTTCCATTACCAAGCCTGGTTTAACGCCTAGAGGGTTAAATTACTCCCTGCGTCGTACCTTTTTAGACCAAATAGGCGGGTTTGACCCCAACTTAGGCCGTGTGGGAAAACGGTTACTCTCTAACGAAGAACTTCACATGACCGAATTGGCGTTAAAAAAAGGCTGGAAAGTTGCCTATCTTCCTGAAGCCTTAGTCGCCCATAACGTCGCCCCAGATCGAGTAAACCGCAGTTGGTTTATGGAAAGAGGCTGGTGGCAAGGAATTAGTGAATGTTACCGAGAACAACTCGCAGGTGAAGCCGGTTGGGGTCAGTTAGGTCGTGGGGGAGAACGAATTGTCAGAGGATTGTACAAATCCGTTAAGAATTTAAGCGATCCTGCACAACGGTTTGATAATTTCGTGTATGCTTACGGTCAGATTGGTTATTTAGGGGCTGCCATTGCTGGAATTATCACCTCAAAATCCCAAGAGCATTAGCTTCACAGCGAGAAGCCCCACACCTGAAACGCAGTGTCAGTGTGGGATGAATCGCCCTTGAGGTTGTTAATTCTCCAGATTAAGTTATAATAAATTGCATTCGCTCTAATTTGCCGAATGAGAAACGTAGCAAAAGTCAGACTATATCCAACAGATGAACAGAAACAAGCTCTTGCAAAAGCGTTTGGCTCTGTCCGTTGGGTGTGGAATTACTGTCTTGCGCTAAACAACCAAGCCTATAAAGAAACAGGTCAGGGAATCTCAGGAATGCAACTCAAGAAACAGTTACCAATTCTTAAGAAGAAAGAAGAAACAGCCTGGTTAAAGGAAACCTATTCACAATGCTTACAGCAGTCTGTTTTAAATCTTTCCAGAGCTTTTGTCAACTTCTTTGAAGGTCGAGCCAAGTTCCCTCGATTTAAGAGTCGCCATGAAAAGCAATCGATTCAGTACCCTCAAAATGTCAAGATTGTTGACAGTCATTTAAGTTTTCCTGTTCTTGGCAAAATCAAAGCCAATATTCACCGAAAATTTGATGGCAATATCAAAACAGTCACAATAACAAAGACAAGAACGGAGAAGTATTACGCTTCAATTTTATTTGAGAACGAGGAAGCCGAACCGCAGACTTCTGACGAGGGAAAAGCGATAGGATTAGACCTGGGACTCACCCACTTTTTGATTACAAGTGAGGGGTCTAAATACGAAAATCCTCGGCATTTTAAAAAGCATGAACGTAATTTAAAGCGAAAGCAGCAGAAATTATCTCGCAAGCAAAAAGGCTCCAATTCCCGGAATAAAGCCAGGAAATTGGTAGCAAGAGCGCACGAGAAAATCTTCTTTGCGAGACAAGACTTCCTACATAAACTGTCTCGCAAGATTGTCAACGAGAACCAAGTGATAATCGCTGAAAATCTTAATGTAAAGGGTATGGTACGCAACCACAATCTAGCCAAAGCAATTAGTGATTGTGGTTGGGGAAAGTTCTTGAATTTTGTCAATTACAAAGCAAAACGGGACGGAAAAACCTACCTAGAAATAGATCGGTTTTTTCCGTCCTCAAAGACTTGTAATGTTTGTCTGAATGTTGTTGAAAGTCTGCCACTTGATGTTCGTCGTTGGGAGTGCAATCATTGTCACACCCAACATGATCGTGATATCAACGCGGCTCTCAATATCAGAGATGAGGGATTGAGAGTTATCGCCGCAGACCCAGATCGACAATTCCTCGCCCCTGGGACGGGGGTGACTGCCAGTGGAGGAAGTGTAAGACCAACCAAAGGACGAAAGTCCTCTGTGCGGCAACTTCCGATCAATGATCAATCTAATGATGCTTCGACCAAGGTTGATCAAAAAGCTGGAAGCCTACGCTAGAAAGCGAAGCGTCTGCGTAGGTAGTTCACAGTGGAAAGGAGAGAGGTTCAATACTCATATTCTCTTGATATATTCTCTATTGTTCTCTACATCCTACAGTTTGTGACACTGTGGACACGCATCTAATTTTTTTGTAAAACTATTACTGGAAACTTTTCGCCATGACCTCAACTGCATCTAAGATTCCGGTTTCCGTTCTGATTCCTGCTAAAGACGAAGAAGAAAACTTACCCGCTTGTTTAGCCAGTGTTGCCAGAGCAGACGAAATCTTTGTGGTAGACTCTCAAAGTGAAGATCGTACCGTCGAAATCTCTGAAAGTCACGGTGCGAAAGTTGTACAATTTCATTTTAACGGAAACTGGCCAAAAAAGAAAAATTGGTCGTTAGAAAACTTACCCTTTCGTAATGATTGGGTTTTAATTGTAGACTGCGATGAACGCATTACTCCCGAACTTTGGGATGAAATCGAAGTGATGACTCAAAATCCTGAATTTTGTGGTTATTACATCAATCGACGGGTTTTCTTTTTAGGGGCTTGGATTCGTCACGGGGGCAAATATCCCGATTGGAATCTGCGTTTATTTAAGCACAAACAGGGTTGCTACGAAAACCTAAAAACAGAAGGAGTTCGTAATACTGGAGATAACGAAGTTCACGAACACGTTGTCATGTCAGGCTCCGAAAAAGTCGGCTATCTGAAAAATGATATGCTCCATGAAGACTTCCGAGATATGTTTCACTGGATTGCTCGACATAATCGTTATTCTAACTGGGAAGCTCGCGTCTACTATAATATATTGACCGGACAAGATGAAAGTGATACTATCGGCGCAAACTTGTTTGGAGATGCGGTTCAACGCAAACGATTCTTAAAAAAAGTTTGGGTCAGACTTCCGTTTAAACCCTTTTTGCGATTTGTATTGTTTTATATCCTACGACTCGGTTTTTTAGATGGTCGAGCGGGTTATATTTATGGTCGTTTACTCAGTCAATATGAATATCAAATCGGCGTAAAACTCTATGAATTGCGGACATTTGGCGGTCATTTAAACGTTAGCAAAGCACCAACTGAAAATAACACAAATCAAGTCCCCTCTGTTCCCCAAGCGGTTCAGAAATAGTAACCTTTGGAGGCGTTATCGATAACGTCTCTCCACCTAATTATTGATTATGATCGACACTCAACAAACAACATCCTGGGTTGATTTACGTCAATACGACCAATCGAATTTTGATCGAGGAAAACCCGGTTGGTTTATTTTATTGTGGTGGTTTGTACAAGCGGTTACTTTTCCACTAACGTTACATTCTTTGAGTGGAATTCGCTGTTGGATATTGAGGCGGTTTGGGGCGAATATTGGTCAAGGCGTTCTCATCCGTCCGACTGCTCGTTTTACCTATCCCTGGAAAGTAACAATCGGGAATTATAGTTGGATTGGCGATGATGTTGTACTTTATAGTTTAGATCAGATTAATATTGGTCAACACTGCGTCATTTCCCAAAAAAGTTATCTTTGTACCGGAAGTCACGAGATTACAGACCCCGCTTTTGGACTGAAAACCGCTTCTATTACCCTAGAAGATGGTGCTTGGGTTGCCGCAGACTGCTTTATTGCCCCCGGAGTCGTGATTGGTTCTAATGCTGTGATAGCCGCCCGGAGTAGTGTGTTTAGCGATATGCCCCCCGGTCAAGTTTGTATCGGAACTCCTTGTCGTCCTCGCTATGCACGTTTGATGGCTGTTAAAAGTTCAGCCGAAAAGTCAGAAAAAAACTAAAGCTAAACTTTAGGATTAATCTCAAAGATAGATACAAAACCATAGAATTTGTATGATAATTAAGTTTTAACAAATCTGAGGACTGGAAAAAACCATCGAATCAAGATAAAAAATATCACAATAATCATTTTATTCATACTTCTTTAAAACAGATCAAACTTTTTAAAATAGAAAAGATGATCTCTAAAGAATCATTCCGGTTAAATTAGATGACTCACCGTCTATCAAAAGATATATATAAAGAGAAAGATTTTTGTCTATTTAGATAGAGGTCAATTCAGTTTTCCTCCAGTAAATTGTAAGAATAACTCCTAAAAAAAGGCGTTCTAAAATAAAATTCCCTTCAGGGAGGAAAACAAATGGTTTTAAGACCCAATAAAAGAGCAGTTGGTACATTTCCCAACCGCAGAGATACAGAAAAGGCACTCCACGAACTGAGAGATTCTGGCTTTCCGATGGATAGAGTATCCATCATTACCCAAGACTCAGAAGCACCCAACCGCATCGGTGAAACAGAAGTTCACGATCACCATCATGGAAATAAAGCCGATGACGGTGCCAAAGCAGGAGTGCTTACAGGCGGTGCATTAGGCGGTTTAACAGGTTTATTAGTCGGTCTGGGTGCCTTGGCTATCCCGGGCATCGGGCCAATTATGCTTGCAGGTGCAACCGCAACAACGATTGCAACAACAGCAGCAGGCGGGGCAATTGGGGCAGCCGCAGGCGGTTTAATTGGGGCGCTCGTTGGTTTAGGAATCCCGGAAGAACACGCTAGAACCTACAACGAACGAGTGTCAAAGGGACATTACTTGGTGATGATCGACGGAACTGACGATGAAATCCATCGCGCTGAAACCGTCTTACACCGTCAAGGAATTCGAGATTGGGGTGTTTTTGACATTCCCGCCTCAGAGTATCGTGATCAAACGGATGAACCTCTAACCCCTCAATATCACGACTATCGTGCAATTGGTGTATTTCCCCGTCGCCGAGATGCCGATGCAGCACTCGATGAACTGATCAATGCAGGCTTTCCTGCTCGTCAAGTTTATCTCGTCGGGCGCGACTATGACCATCACCCCAACCGCCACGGTTTTCACATTCATAACCGCTTTGATAACCGATTTTTAGGATTTCTTGGCGATCGCAACCGTTTCTTCAATGATCGCTTTGAACGAGGAGACTATCTAATCGTTGTTGAAGGAAGCCCAGAAGAAATCCGCACCGCCGAAACCCTATTCAATCGTCGAGAAATTAAAGAATGGGCTATTTTTAAACGACCTGAAAATGAGCGATCAGATACCAATATTCATACTTTTAGCACAGCTAGAACCGGTTCTGAGTCGCTTCCTTACAAACATGGTGTCGGCATCTTTTCTACTCGTCAAGAAGCTGAATATGCCCTGACAGAACTCAAAAATGTTGATTTTCCGATGAGGAATGTTTCTGTTGTGGCTCACGATTCTAATCAAATGAATCGGATTCCTGATATTAATCGCATGGATCGTGTGGATAACTATGCAGGTTTAGGAATTTTTGAAGATCGTGCCAAACATTATCATAATCACATTGGTCAAGGTCATTATTTAGTGATTGTTGAAGGTACGGATAATGATCTGCGCCAAGTTCAATCTATTCTCAACCGTCAAGGAATTCAAGAGTTTGGAATTTACGATCCCACTACGATCAATCACAACACTTCAACTTCAGGACGAATTGAAACCGATAGCGAACACGCTCAAGTGATCAGTCGCGATCCTAAAGTGAAAGTCGTTGATCATCGCGATCGCAAATTCTAGAGGAGATTGAGAAAACTATTCTCTTTCTAAAACCTTAAATTTTGGGGGCAAGGTAATCGAATGGCTTGCTCCTTTTCACTCCCTACTTTTTGTAAGTTTTCACGAGTTTTTAACTTTTATTTCTCACCGATAAGGTCATAAAAACCATGAAAAAATTAACTTCTTTTTTACTCGGTAGTGTTTTGCTCTTAGGTACGGTGGCTTGTGCTGATGATGCTAAAACCAGTGCGGATGCTCCCAATACTGTAGAAACAACTCCAGATATTCCCGAAGCCGAACAAGTACAAGACGCTCAAGAAGACGCTCAAAGCGAAGTTCGGAGAAATCAGCTAAATTCTGATATCCGAGCCAGGGAACAGCGTAATAATGCTTTTAATAACGGTGCTGAACAAAGCCGAGATAGTGATGATATTGCCAGCGAAGTTCGCAGTAAATTAGAAGCCAATTTACCCGCGAGTGAATTACTGATTAAAGCCGAAGAAGGAATGATCATTGTATCAGGAACGGTTCCCACAGAAGAACAGCTACAGCGAATTGAACCCTTAGCGAAAGAGATCAAAGGAGTTCAGTCTGTCAATAATCAGGCTGTTGTTGCTCCAGCCCAACCCGAAGAAGATAACAACAACATAGAGAACTAATACTGAGTCTTAAAATCTTCTATCTTTAAGTCTTTAGACGTGCTATGGCGCGTCTTTTATTATTGATTCAGTGGCATTCAGACAAGCTAATACATCGAAGACTTAGACAAAAATAGTTAATTTAACCCGTAAGTTCAACCGAGAAAAGCAACTCAGACCTGATTAAAAACGTATAAATTCCAGTAGTGGCGCAGCACTCAACCGGGTGAAATAATAGATTAACAATCAATCTAAATCAGGAAAGGGAAGAATTTTTTATCTTACTCTATAGAGGATAGAGAAACCCATTCTCTTGAACCTTCTCCTGATTTGTTGTCTCATCAGTCCAGAGCGCTATGCACTTTTCTAACCGTTTACAACTGCTGCAATCTAACGTTTTTGCAGATATGGATCGCGCCAAAGCCAGAGCATTATCTGCGGGGCGAGATATCATCGATCTCTCTCTCGGTTCGGCTGATTTACCCGTCGCCGATCGCATTTTAGATCGCATCCGAGACTCACTTGCTGATCCTTCTACTCATGGCTATGCCTTATTTCATAGTACCCAAACCTTTCGGGAAGCTGTAGCAAACTGGTACACACGCAAATATGATATTCCCGTTGATCCAGAAACCGAAGTTTTACAACTCATTGGCTGTCAGGAGGGAACCGCCCATTTACCCTTAGCCCTTCTCAATCCCGGTGATTTTGCGCTGTTACAAGATCCCGGCTATCCTTCTCATTTTGGCGGCGTATATTTAGCAGGCGGTCAAGTCTACACCATGCCGATGTTAGCAGAAAACGGGTTTTTACCGATCTTAGAAGATATTCCCGAAGCGGTTTTGACTCAAGCCCGAATGATGGTATTGAGTTATCCTCATAATCCCACAACTGCGATCGCCCCGTTATCGTTTTTTGAGAAAGCCGTGGCGTTTTGTCAGCAGCATCATTTAGTTCTTGTCCATGACTTTCCCTACGGTGACTTTGTGTTTGAGGATGCAGTCGCACCTTCTATATTCCAAGCCGATCGGGAAAAAACCGTTTCTATCGAATTTTTTACCTTCTCCAAATCCTACAATATGGGGGGGTTTCGGATCGCCTACGCCATTGGTAATCGGGAAATCATTCAAGCGTTGCGAAAAGTCAAAGCTGTGATTGATTTTAACCAATATCAGGGGATTCTCAACGGCGCGATTACGGCTTTAAATGAACCCCAGGAGTTTGTCCAACACACAGTTAATACGTTCAGACAACGGCGAGATGTATTTGTGGGGGCGATGCGGGATATGGGCTGGAATGTTCCGACTCCTCGGGCGACAATGTATGTTTGGGCAAAGTTACCGGAACCTTGGACTCAAGACTCAGTGGGGTTCTGTACTCAGCTTGTTGAACAGACTGGGGTTGCAGCTTCTCCGGGGGTTGGCTTTGGGAAATCGGGAGAAGGATATGTTCGCTTCGCCCTTGTTCGTTCACCCGAGATGTTAACCCAAGCAGTTGAGAGAATCGCCCAATTTTTGCAGAAATCTTGCTAATGACTCCCTTCTTTATCTGAGTGAGGGATATCCCCGGAACCTGGTTTCTTTGAGAAATCGGGTTTTTTTTCCCTAATTTCAGGAAGTCCTCAGCATTATAGCACTACGCATTTAAGTTAGGACATTTCTAGATCCTAAAACCCTTTCACAGTCTACTGTTCCCTGATCCGGTGTTCCCTGTTCCCGATTCAAGTAGCGCTATATTAGCGAAATTCAATTATTAATAATTGTCTATTTTTTCACTTCTCAGTAATTTCACGTAGATCTTTTAAAAAGTTAAATTTACGTGTTATTACTGATTTAATTTAGCTTCACAAAGACTACAATAAATTCATGGAAAGTTTATAGCTTTCTCGGTAAAAGTCTGTTTATAATGGCTGTAGACCGAAAGGGAAAAATCAAGAAACAAGTAACAAAGATGTTCAATCATCTGTATTTTAAGCCTAGTCACTCTCCCTACCAACTCTTATGGGTCATCTCTAAACAAACTCGTTAATTCTCACAAAAACGGGTGATATGAATCACAAAAAAACAAGGAAAATCTAAGTTAAAACAGATTCATCATCACCGAACAAGTTCATTCAAATTACATCATACAAAACTCAGGAGAAAAAATCATGTCTGGATTGTTAAATAAATTTATCGTCGGTGCTTCAGTAGTTGTTGGAATGAGTGCAGTTGTTGCTCCTGCTCAAGCCGGAGTCCTCGGAATGAACGGTTCTGACTACAAAACCTACACTCACCAAACCGGAAACCTCTGGGTCGATGGTGAAGCGGCTGCAATTAATGCTTTAACGGATGGTGATTTAACTACTAATGTTGAACTGAACTACACCGGTGAAAACGATGATAAAAATATTGGTTTTACTGCGGTTGCAGGAGACTACACCGTAAACGTTTCTAGTGTTACTGACGCAGAATTTCTCACCTTCCAAGACCAATGGGTTGCTGATTTATTAGATGCTTACGCTCCTTTAAAAACAGTTTGGGGTGGATTAAGCTCTAATGTACAAACTGTTGCCAAAAATATGTTTACGGGCGCTGTAGGTTCTGGAGATGTTAACGTTGCTGAATTCTCTCTAGATAAAACAGGCGCGATTTCCATGCAAACAATGGGATTCTTTGACCTGAAACCTCGCGTTAACATGATGATTAATCAGTATACAACTAAAACCATAAATGAATTAAAAGGCTTAGGTGTTCCAGATTTGGCTGCCAAGAGTCTTGTAAACAGTCAGGTCAATCCTTTCCTGGGAGCATTAAACGAAATTGATGCTCTGCAAATCAGCGAAATTGCTAAAGTAACAATTAACGGTCAGTCTGAGTATGTCTATAGCTTCAACGCGACTAACTCTGGCTTCGTTGCTTTAGATGATGTCGCTGGTAAATCTTACAGTGGTATTTACGCTTGGAACAAAGCAGGTGAAACCGCAGCAGTTCCCGAACCCTCTACAATGTTAGGTTTGATGGCTGTCGGTGGACTGTTCGCAGCAGCCAAGCGCAACGCGAAGAAAGCTTAAATTTTGCGATTTCTGTCTATAGTCTGAGTCATTGCGGGGAGCCAAACGGCTCCCTTTTTTTGGTGTCAATCAAAATGTCATACTGACAATGACAAAATTCTTGAAATCAGATTGTTACTGGAAACGGAGAGGGAGGGATTCGAACCCTCGTATACATTACTGCATAACAGCATTTCCAGTGCTGCGCCTTCAACCACTCGGCCACCTCTCCAGAGGCAAGTATTTTTTTATTTACTCACAAGATACATATAGTAGCAGAATCGCAATAGACTTTGCAAGAGCGATCGCCAAAAAATTTTCAACCCAGAATTTTGAAACTGATACCCATTCTGAGCCAGGACTTACATCAGTCCGATATAATAACGAGGGGACAATAGATCCTAAATCTTGCTATCGACTATTTATCCTGAAAGCGACAAAAAACCTGTTATGTCCCGTCATTACACCATCCGCATTCATAACCGTCAGAAGAACCAACTCTACACCGCTAAAGTTCCAGAAGATCGCTATATTCTCCAATGTGTAGAAAATCAAGGCGTTGACTTACCCTATTCCTGTCGAAATGGTGCTTGTACCACCTGTGCGGTGCGAGTGATCTCCGGTGAACTCTATCAACCCGAAGCGATGGGACTTTCGCCAGAACTACAAAAAGAAGGTTATGCTTTACTGTGCGTCAGTTATCCCCGTTCGGACTTGGAAGTAGAAACCCAAGACGAAGACGAAGTTTATGAACTCCAGTTTGGACGCTACTTTGGAAAAGGGAAGGTAAAAGCAGGATTGCCTTTAGATGAAGAATAATCGACAGTGGACATTACTATCTCAAAAAAGAGAGATCTTTTCCCTGTTGTCTGTGATTTTAGTCGCTCTGGGCTTCCTTCTGGTGAGTTGTTCAACGCCTCAACCGCCACCACTTGGGGTAATAAGTCGAGTCGAACGAGTAGTCAGTGGACAAACCCTAGAAATTATTGATCCTCGTAGTGTTGTCCCGGCACTAAAAGCAGTAAGATTAATTGGTATTGCTGCACCGGACTTAAAGCAAGACCCGTGGGGACTGCTGGCGCAACGTTATCTAGAAGAAATTACTCTCGGAAAAGAAGTGTTGTTAGAGTCTGATCGTGAACAAAGCGATCCCTACAATCGCGTGTTAGCCTATGTGTGGTTGGATGGGATACTGATCAATGAACAACTGGTTAAACAGGGTTATGTTCTAGCTGACGAACACATTCCCAATACAAAATATAGCCAACGTTTGCTCTATGCTCAGTATGAAGCCCGAATTTTAGGTCAAGGAATTTGGAACCCCGAACAACCGTTACGTCTAACTCCAACTGAGTTTCGCCGTCAGAATGAGCAACAGTGATCCCAGATGAACACAACAAAAACAACTCCCGATCAACTCCAAACATTCCTAGATATTGCCACTCTTGCGGCTGAAGCTGGAGGCGCTGTCTTACAATCTTGTTTAGGAAATCTCAAAGATATTCAAGAAAAGGGTCGTTCAGGAGATTTAGTGACAGAAGCCGATAAAGCCTCAGAAGCTGCGGTTCTTGATATTCTTAAACGTCATGCTCCGGATCATGCTATTCTCACAGAAGAATCCGGTGAATTAGGAAATCGTGACAGCTCGTTTCTGTGGGCAATTGACCCGTTAGATGGAACCACAAATTTTGCTCATCAATATCCTTTTTTCTCGACTTCTATTGCTTTATTGATTGACGGTGTTCCGTCTGTCGGAGCGGTTCTTGACCCTTGGCGGGGTGAACTTTTTCGAGCGGCTAAAGGTTTGGGTGCAACTCGCAACTATCAACCCATTCAGGTTTCCAAAACCGATCATTTAGCCAATAGTTTACTGGTGACGGGTTTTGCTTATGATCGCCGAGAAACATCGGATAATAATTATGCTGAATTTTGTTATCTGACTCATCTAACTCAAGGCGTGCGGCGAGGGGGTTCTGCGGCTTTGGACTTGTCTTATGTGGCTTCTGGGCGCTTAGATGGATATTGGGAGCGGGGACTGTCTCCTTGGGATATGGCGGCGGGGATTGTGGTATTAGAGGAGGCTGGTGGTAAAGTTACCGCCTATGATAGCAGCCCTCTAGACTTAAAATCCGGTCGTATTCTCGCCACAAATGGTCATTTACACCGGAGTCTCAGTCAAGCGTTAGTGGAAACGCCACCCTTATCGTCATGGTCATCGCCATAACACCTCACTAAAATGACCCAAGTTTAGTTAAAATGCGATTAGGATCTTATAGAGCAATCAGCAAGTTAGGTCTAAGATTACAAAACTAACTTGATTGGTGTATCGATAAGAAACAACAAATTATTAAAGGCTGTAGCTTTAGACTCTCCCTAAATTCGGGAAATTTTAGCCTGCTTAACCGATGAAGTCTGATGTTGTACTAATTTCTCGATCAGAGCAGGTTAATATGTAGGTTTGAAGTGGTGAAATCAGTTAATATTACTAAATCAGTAAGGAAGGCAAGGTATGATGTCTTTTGAAGTTAAACAAGGACTATTTCAACTGGGGTTCACCGATAGTCATGCTATTTTAGGGGTTCCCTTGAATGCAGAGTTTTCTACTATTCGTAAACGGTATACCAGAATTGCTCGTCGTTTGCACCCCGATACTTGTCCGTTCAACCAACCCGAGGAAAAAGAGTTAGCTAAACAATTATTAGCGAAGTTAGTCAGTCCCGCCTATAACAGATTTTCTAAGGAAAGTGAGCGTAAAGAATACGAGCTACTCTTAAACACCATTGGCGAACGAGTCGTTAAAGAACAGCGTACCCTACAACTTCAGAGTGAAATTGCTAAACAACTCTTATCGGCTGCAAATTATCAACAAACTTATGAAACGTTACTCGAACAACTTGCTCAAAAACAGTTTGAATCTCCTCAAAAGGTTTTAGATATTGTTAGTGAAATTAGTGAATTAAATCAAGTCTATTTACTGCGAAAAGTATCAAAAGGCGGTTCAGCAGTCCCCTCGCCTGCACCCACACCTCAACCTAAATCTGAGACTCCAACGACAACACCTGCTCCCCCGAAAAAAGACTCTGTGGTTGAACAAGCTTGTAATCGTGCAGAAAAGTTAATGGCAATTAAAAACTATGCTCAAGCCATTTTAGAACTCAAGGATGCACTCAAACAAGAACCTGAAAATAGTCGGGGTCATGGTTTACTGGGTTTAGCCTATCTCGGACAAAATCAACCCAAGTTAGCCACTCCTCACGTTAAACGGGCGTTACAGCTTAACCCTAAGCAACCCCAGGCGTTAGACGCGAAAAAACAACTCGAAAAAACGGCGACTAAAGTTAAACAATCTCAACAAAAATCAGGGAGTGGTTTGTTTGGGGGTTTATTTGGCGGCAAGAAGAAATAAGACGGAGAGAACACCCAAAAGATGATATCCTAACACCGAACTTCCCCTTGCTAACATCTCCTATCTACTACACTCTAAAACTGAGGTTATGGTTCATCAACTCCCTCTCGGTGCGCGAGATTTACTTCCGCTTGACGTTACTCAAAAACTTTGGATAGAACACCGCTTACAGCAAGTCTTTCACCGCTGGGGCTATCATCGCATTATTACCTCTACCCTGGAACGCTTAGATACCCTGATGGCGGGCGGAGCGGTTCAACGTTCTACTGTTATTCAGTTACTCGACGCCGAAGAGCAGGGACTTGGACTCCGACCAGAACTCACCGCTTCTATCGCTCGTACTATGGTGACTCGGATGGCGGGTGCAAGTTGGTGGCCGCAACGCCTATATTACAATGCTAATATTTTCCGCAAGGGGGGCAAAACCAACTACGGCGGTCAACAGGAATTTTATCAAGCAGGCGTTGAGTTATTGGGCGCAGGGGGTTTGCTTGCCGATGGAGAGATTTTACTCTTATTGCTGGAGTGTTTGCAGGGTGTGGGGTTCAGTGATTGTCATTTAATCTTAGGTGAAGCCGGACTGACGAGATCGCTTTTATCTGCTTTTCCAGCCAAGCTCCAAGAGCCTGTACGGGAGGCGATCGCTAATTTAGATCGAATCACTCTCGAAACCTTACCCTTATCTCAGGAGTTGCGAGAACGGGCGCTATTTCTATTTGACTTGCGGGGACAACCCGAGGAGGTTCTCTCACAGGTAGCACAATTAGAGTTAGACTCTGAGCAACAACAGGCTTTAAATAATCTCAAGTCTCTGATTGAGTTACTGCAAAACTGTGATTATGCTCAGATTTCTCCGCCGAAAATTATCCTGGATTTGAGTCTAATTCAAACTTTTGATTATTACACGGGTATTGTGTTTGAAGTGGTGAGCAAGACTGACTCTGGAGCGCGAGTTTTAGCCCAGGGAGGACGCTACGACGAACTTTTAGGACTTTATCATCCTCAAGGAGAAACACAACCGGGAATTGGTTTTTCTTTTAATATTGAAGACTTGCATCAAGTCTTATTGGGGATGAATCAACTCCCTCAAGAAGCCCCCTCAAGTGATTGGTTGGTTGTCCCCGAAACTCCTCAAGCCTATGCTGCGGCTTTTGTTTATGCGGATAAATTAAGAGAATCTACCCAATTAGTTCGAGTGGAAATGGAGTTAGGTCATCGGGAAAATGTAGACGATTTACGAGATTATGCTCGCCGTCGGGGAATTCATCAAATTGTTTGGGTGAATGGGGAAGGAATACCGAGAATAGAAAGGGTAAATTAATTTGGGTTAAGTTTGTTTGAATAGCGGTACTTAGATTTTACAAAAGAGAAGTGAAAACACCAGATACTTCCTCAATCGTTTTTGGTTATGCTGTTCCTTTAAGGAGGTATGTACTCATTTCTCCTTTTCCTTTAACGTTAATCAAGCCCCGTTCTTCAAATTTATATTTACCTTGTAAGCGTTGGTATGTGGCTTCAGTCACTTGAATTTCACCGATGATTCCATGAGATTCCATCCGACTTGCTATATTCACCGTATCACCCCATAGATCATAAATAAACTTTTTGGCACCAATCACTCCCGCAACAACTGGCCCAGTATTAATACCAATTCTTATCTGAAGATTGTGATCATGTTTTTGATTAAATTTAATTAATTTATTTTGCATTTCTAAGGCTAATTTTGCAATCGCTTCTGCATGATCACTACGAGGATTGGGTAAACCCCCGACAACCAAATAAGCATCTCCAATAGTCTTGATTTTTTCTAAGTTATTCTGAGTTGTGATTTGATCAAATTCTGAGAATATTTCATTGAGAAGATTCACTAATTCTGTCGGATAGATTTGAGCGGAAAGCTGAGTAAAGCCCGCAATATCGGCAAATAAAACTGTCACCTCTTCAAAATTATCAGCAATAGTTCCGGGTGTATTTTTTAAACGCAAAGCAATGGATTCTGGTAAAATATTTAATAATAAACGTTCAGACTTTTCTTGTTCAACTTCTAACTGTTTTAAAGCCGACTGAAATGAGCGCCAAATGACAACCGATAAAGTCATCATAGCAATGACAGAACTCAGTAAAACAACAGTCATTCGCTGAGAGGTTCTTTTGATTTCTTGATGAGCAAATTGTATCTCTTCATTCGACAGAGAGATCAATTGATTAGAAATGACTTCACTTTCTTTTTCAAACTGTTCACTAATTTGATTAATATTATTTTCTAATACACTAATTTTTTGGAAGTATAATTCAGAGCGAGAGAGATGGTCTAGCGCTTGTTCTGTTTCATCAGCAGTCAGGTATACATCCTGTTTAATTAATTCTTCTAATTGATTAATAACTAGATTTAGATTTTGTTGTTCTATCGGTTTACGAGTTAAAAAGTAAGCTTGTGCGCTAGCAATTAAATCATGGTAAACGTCGATAACATCAACATTCTCTGTATATTCTATGTTTTTATGCAAAAGCCGAAGTATTTTCTGATTTTCTGTAATCAAACCAATATTTTTATTTCCTAATTCTTCTGCTATATTATCAGCTTGCTTAAATTCAGTATGATACTGCTCAATTGCTTGATTGTATGCTAATAAATCATCGTGACTTTTATGTAAATTTTGACTCAAATTCTGTTCCCGAATCAACTGGCTAATTTGTTGACTAATGTTCTGAATCCGAGCAATATTGTTGTCGTGATCTTTGAGATGATTTTGACGAGCGCGTTCAACCCCTAAAGTTAGAATTTCCTGAAAAAAACCTTGTTCAAGCTCATTTGTTTCTTCTAACTCTTGATTCATCTTAAAAACTAACTGTTGGAGTTCAACACACTTGACCATCGCTAATTCAGTTTTCTGACGTACAAAATGAAACGATATCAGACTGGTTAACGTTACCCCAGTAACCAACCCCAACAGGGTAACTGATGCTAATTTAAACCGACGACTAATGGTTTGTTGATTCCAAGTTTTATCCAAATCTTTAGACAATAAATTCAGAAAGAACATAATAGTTTTTCCCTGATTTAAAGGAAATTAAAGAGCAATAGTTTTTTTTGATTGATTAATAGTGTATACCGATGTAAAGCCCTAATTTCGGACAGGTTTTGTTTGACAGACGGATGTTTTTTCTTCAGTCTTTGAATATCAGTCATCGCCCTTCGGAAGTGATGAAATTGAGTCTTCTAAGAATTATTCCTAGTGGTATGGTATTTGTTAGAACCCGTCACTAGAGGATAGTTTCTCCGCCTGTATCTGCCTACAGCTCAATTATATTCTACTTTTTGAAGTGCGTCACCTCACGGGTTGTCAGGCTAAAAAATTAGGTTTCTCTGAGAACCTGAACATCTTGAGTAAAAATAACTAGACAATTAATAATTTTTATTAAATATCTTCCATTTCTTCACAAATATCTTGTAAGGTTTGATGTTTAAATCTGCGAGAATCTCGACGATATTTCTTACTTTCTAACTTCGGTTCGTCTTGTTGCTTTCCACCCGATTTTGTTTTTGATTTAAAACTCGATTCTGCATCCGGTTGTTGTTGTAGTGCTTCTTGACGTTTGATTGCTTCGGCTAAAAAATCAAGATAAAATGAATAACGTTCCCAATCTCCTCTGACAATACAATTAGGTTCATCTCGATGTGAACAATCACTAAATTGACAACTCCCGGTGGCTAATCTTTGTCTGGCTTCAGGAAAATAATCGGCTAATTCTTGGGGTTCACAGTCTAATAGCGGTTGATTAAAACCCGGAGTATCGGCTAATAATCCTTTGGAGGGAAGTTCAAATAATTCAACGTGTCGGGTGGTATGTCTTCCTCGTCCTAATTTCCCGGAAACCGCCCCAACTCGCAAATCAATATCAGGAATGAGGAGGTTAATTAAACTTGATTTTCCAACTCCAGACGGCCCACAAATGACCGTTATTTTGTCTGTAAGCTGATCAATCAAAGAATGATTAATAGTTGATGTAAAATCAGAAATTGAAGACTTTTGGATTTCGTTGTCATGCTCTAGAATAAATTCTAAACCTTGATAGACACTCAGAAAAAAGGGCTGATAACCCCAACTTGATAAGCGTTCACGCCAATGTTGCAACTGTTGGGGCGTGACTAAATCACACTTATTTAAACCCAAACAAACTTCTAAACCTGTGGATTCGGCTTTCACTAAAAATCGACTCAAAGCTTGTGGATCGAGATCCGGTTCTGCAACCGCAAACACAAGTAAAATTTGGTCAGCATTGGCAATGGGAGGACGAGTCAGTTCAGTGTGACGAGGAAGCACTTCTGCGATCGCCCCTCGCCCCCCTGTCCAGTCTGGTTCTTCAACGATCACCCGATCACCCACCATCACCTTCTGACCAATTTTTTTCAAGCGAGTGCGGCGAGTACACAGCAAAAAAGGCTCAGTCAATCCCTGGGCTTCCGGTAAGCTTAAAGATGCGAGTGCTAACTGCACTTGATAGAAGTTCGCCTGTACAGCAACCACAGTCCCCATCACTCGATGAGCCTCTCGGTTGACAACGTGATCCGGCTCAACTAAACTCATGCTGGAGTTTGTGGGCGGCGAACTTGAATCGCAAAGAAACCGGATCGATCTTCGATTTGTTCTATCTGGTAGCCTTCCATCATCAAGCTATCGGGAACTTGTTCAATAGGTTCACCAGAGTCTAGCCAAACCTCTAACAGTGACCCCGGAGCCATTTGTTCTAATTTTAATTTAGTTCTCACGAAATTGAGAGGGCAAGGAGTCCCTCGCAAATCCATCTGAGCATCGGGTGTAGAAGTCGTGGAATGGGTCATGTTAGTTTTCGGTTCAGCATCAAAACAATTATGCAGTCTTTTGTGAAGTTACAGGTTTGTTCACGGATCATTTTTGGTGAAATAGATTCCCCAGAAAGCCTTCTAGGCCTCCTTTTCCAGTCCGTTCACCATGAATTTTCGCCAGTTCTTCTAAGAGTTCTCGTTCTTTAGCGGTGATCCGAGTGGGAATTTCAACAGAGATCGTTAGTAAATGATCGCCTCGACTCACCGGATTTCCTAAACGGGGAACGCCTTTATTTTCTAGCGTTAAAACCGTTCCGGGTTGAGTTCCGGCGGGAATTTTCACCGACGTTTCCCCGTCAACCGTTTCCACATCCAAGTTACAGCCCAAAATGGCTTGTAAGTAACTAATCTTCACCTCCGAGAGAATATTAATCCCATCTCGTTTAAAGTGAGAATCAGGCGACACCGACAAAAACACATACAAATCTCCAGGAGGGCCTCCTCGCTTTCCGGCATCCCCTTCATTGGCAACGCGCAAGCGTGTACCATTGTCAACACCACCCGGTACATTAATTTTCAGTTTTTTGGTGACTTCCTTAAGACCCTGACCCGCGCAAGTGGTGCATTTTTCCTCGATCATCTGACCGACACCATTACAAGTCGGACAAACAGAGACTTGAGTAAAACTCCCAAAAGGAGTACGAGTCGCACGACGAACTTGACCACTTCCGCCACAGGTTGAACAGGTTTGAGGACGAGTCCCCGGTTTAGCACCGCTGCCGTTACACGTTTCGCAGGTTTCGAGATGTTTGATGCGAATTTCTTTTTCACCGCCAAAAACAGCCTCTTTAAAGTCAAGGGGCAAATCTAGCCGTAAATCATCACCTCGCGCCGGGCCAGTTCGCCGTCTTCCTTGTTGAGGACCCCCGACACCGCCTGCAAAACCACTGAAAAAGCTTTCAAAGATATCGGCAAAACTGTCACTGAAGTCTTGGTTAAAGCC
>NZ_AUZM01000066.1 GCF_000478195.2 Lyngbya aestuarii BL J
TCTACACTGATTGTTGTGGTAATCAAGCAGACAATCCTCGGTTTTTGAGAAAGGATGAACGCCAACTTAAAAAGTTGCAACGCCGACTATCAAGAACAAAAAAGGGGAGTCAAAACCGTAAAAAAGCCAGGAATAGATTAGGTAGAGCGCATCTCAAGGTTTCACGCAGGCGTCAGAATCGGGTTTGTAAATTGGCTCAACACGTCATCCGGTCTAACGACTTGGTAGCGATTGAAAACCTACGGATACGGAACATGGTTAAAAATCATCGTTTAGCCAAGTCAATCAATGATGCAGCGAGGGTATCGGTTTCGAGAATGGTTGGAGTATTTTGGGAAAGTTTATGGGGTTCCGGTGATTGCCGTTGAACCTGCATATACATCTGTTCACTGCTCAAATTGCGGCGAAAAAGTAGCTAAAACTCTCAGCACCCGGACTCATAAATGCCGCAGATGCCGATACACAGCCGACCGTGATGAAAATGCGGCTAAAAACATTCTTAAATCTGCACTAAAACAGCTATCAAATACCGTCGGGCAGCACTGTTATTAACGCCTTCGGAGAGACCGACCTCTGCTTGAGCGGGGAAACTCAATCAAGTAAGTCAACTCGTAGAAAGAGGAAGCCCAAACAGTAATGTTTGGATTCCCCCGTGATTTATCCGGGGGAGGATGTCAAAATTCCTTACTTGATCATGGTGGGGGTTTTCGGTGCGGTCAGTATCTATAGCCAGAAACCGAGAAGATTTGTTTAAATACTTTTCAAGATATCAAATTGGGAGCTATAGCCCCTAGACTATAACTCCGTAGTTTATTTGAACAAATTTTAGAAACAGTGTCTAAAAAATGCTTAAAATTACATTGGGTTAAAGATTATTTACTTTGTTTGTACGGAGTCGTCCTCAAACGTACTGTCTGCGACTTCTGGATACAATGAAGCCCAATCTTTTACCGCTTCTGCTGATTCTCCAGCGATTCTTTGAATCCGTTCACCGGGAGCATTTTCAGTTTCCCTTGCTTCTGCTTTCCATTCACCTGTGGTTTTCGGGCGTTGGGAATCGCCTTGATGTATAGTATTATCAACTTTATTGGTCAATGATCGGTTAGTACCTTCAGAAAGACCTGTTGTTAACAATAGAGATCCAACAAGGATAGCGGCTAAAAAACGTTTAACCTGAAATTTATTCAGCCAAGTGCTGATGTGAGTATATATTCCAGAAATGAAATTGATCATGAGAAAACTCCTGTAGTTCTTTTTTCATATTTCCATTGTTGTTTCGGAATTTGACCCATTCACCTGAATCACAGACTAGCTATGCTATTCAAGTCAATGAAAATATATGAAACATATCTTAATATTAGCGATGCTTTCGGAAGTAGGCCTCTAACGAAAGTGAGAGATTTTGAGTTTTTAACCGAGTCTCTAGTCTGTGATGCCATTAAAGACCCAAATTTTTGAGTTCATTCCAACACTTACGAGAAAATACTTACCGCTGTTTTTTTTGATCATGCTAAAGTCTGATCGGTATAACGTTGCTCTAACAACGCTGATTCTAAGTCCTGTTTTTGAATAAATTCGACTTCAACGAGTATTTCTCCCAATAAACGAGGAGTTTCTAGTTGAATACCAAGAGCTTGTTTAAACTACTTTTGAAAAATTAACTGTTTAGCTCATCAAAATTTTACCAGCTTCATTTCTTTTCCTCTCCTGACCAATATTAAGGTTGATTTTGATCAAAAACTTAAGATTTTGTTTGACGAGTCTCTCAACTTTTATCTAACCGTTGATTCCTTGTGGACTGAGGACTGAAACTCACTGCCCAAATCAAAATATTTGACAACTGTCACGAAAACTATAAATATTTTTAACTTCTATTTAAGAAAGATCAATCCCATCGAGATTCTAGATATCAACCGGAAAACAATCATCATTAACTCAGTCATTCTCCAGCCCAACCCCGCCAGACTGTAGCAATTTAAACATATTGAGGTCAGTAAGTTTGATACAAATCAATCAGCTAAAACCTTGAGATCATCTAGATGTAGCATTTTGTCTGATTGTCTCGATCCGGACAATCTCTGGTCAGGGTGAGTAAAGTAAAATCAGAAAAAGAGAAAACAGATGCGAGAAAGCGTGAGCGCGAATGAAAGTTGAGGAAGCCTTAGCCATTTTAGAGAGAACTTTACCCCCAGGTTCGTTAAATACAGTAAAAACGCTTGTCTTTCGGCATTCCTGGGAAGGTAAAGGCTATGCAGACATCGCCGAAGATGCAGGTTATGATCCAGACTATATCAAAGGGGTGGCAGCAGGGTTGTGGCATTCACTCTCGGAAGTATTTGGCCAAAAAGTGACCAAGAAAAATTTCCGCTCTCTCCTCATTCAACGATATAGCAGTTCTCAAGCCCCGACTCCGACGGCTTCACTCTCACGAACTGCTAACCCCGTCAGTACCAATAGTTCTTTCTCCGCAGCAGCCCCCCAACTGCTCGAAAACCCTTCATCCCTGTTTGAAAAGCGTTGGGACTGGGGAGAAGCCCCGGATGTGTCGATTTTTTATGGGCGGAAGACTGAATTGGCTCAACTTCGAGAGTACATTCAAGCTGAACCTCAGTCCATAGAACTCGGGGAATCAACCCAACGGACGACCTCCTGCGTGCGACTCCTGGCGGTGATGGGAATGGGTGGCATCGGCAAGAGTGCATTAGTGGTTAAACTGGTAGAACAGCTTAAAACTGAGTTTGATGTGGTCATTTGGCGATCGCTGCGGTACGCCCCTGCACCTAAAGTCATTTTAACTCAGCTTCTCTCTTTTATTGCCCCGGATACTTCTGACACGAATACAAATTTATCACCGACTTTAACGGCTTCTACGGGTTCAAATTCTCTCAGTGAAATTGGAGAATTAATCCGCTTATGTCGAACTTATCGCTGTTTAATTGTTTTAGATAATGTAGAAACAATTTTACATGAAGGTACAACCGGACGCTATCGCTCAGGATGCGAAGGTTATGGTGAACTCTTTCGAGCGATGGGAGAAACTGTTCATCAAAGTTGTTTACTGCTAACGACACGGGAAAAACCCCCTGAAATTGCGGCTTTAGAAGGCACTGGACAGGCGGTGCGTTCGTTTTTATTAGAAGGTTCACCGGATGCGGCGATCACATTGCTAGAATCGGTCTACGGTTCGCCAGAACAAAAACGATGTTTGTGTGAACTTTATGGTTATAGTCCACTGGCTTTAAAGATTGTTTCCACAGCGATTCAAGATTTATTTGAAGGGGAAATCGCTCAATTTTTAGAACATCGTTCTGTTATTTTCAACGGTATTCGCCGACTGCTTGATCCTCAATTTCAACGGTTATCGCCCCTAGAAATGACGATTATGTTTTGGTTGGCAATTGATCACGGACAGACAACGGTTAAACGGTTGCATCGAGACTTAATTCCGCCTGTCTCTCAGGCTAGTATTTTACAGGCGTTGGAAGCTTTGACTTGGCGATCGCTTGTGAAAAGAGAAGGACGAAAGAAGCAAGTAAACTCAAATAGTGAAGACTCAAAAACCAGCAAGAAAAAGACAGAAGAAAACTATTACACCATCGAACCGATGGTGATGGAATATCTCACCCATTGTCTGACCGAACAAATTGTCAGTGAGTTAACCAGTGGAGAGATCAAGCAATTTGTCACCCATACTTTGATTAAAACAACTGGAAATCGAGTGGTGCGAGAACATCAACGGGCTTCGATTTTAGAACCCATTGCCCGAGCGTTACAAATGACGTTTAGTTCTTCGAGGGCTTTATTAGAGCAACTTCAAAATATTTTAGAGCGACTGCGAGACCTGGAAAAGCAGGGTTCTGGATATGGTGTCGGCAATTGGTTAAACCTCTGTGTCAGATTGCAAATTGACTTGAGTGGTTATGATTTTTCTCACTTGACGGTTTGGCACGCGGACTTAAAACAGGTGAATTTGCATGGGGTAAATTTTGCCTATGCGAATCTTTCCCATTCTGTTTTTACGACTAATATTGGTGAAATTACGGCGATCGCTTTTAGTCATGATAATGCTTATTTAGCCACCGGGAATATTTGGGGAGAAGTACGGTTGTGGTCTTTGCAATCTGAAAATCACCAACAGTTGATGAGTCCATCTCATCGGGCGGAGGTGACAGCAGTGACGTGGAGTAACGATGGACAAACTCTAGCAAGTAGTAGTAAGGATGGCACAATTCGATTATGGGATATCCCAAGCGGTAATTGTCGTCAGGTGTGGTCAGGACATCATGGCGGTGTGAATGGGATTGTGTGGAGTCATCGGGGACAGATGTTGGCGACTTGTGGCGAAGATGGGATGATTCGTCTCTGGGATGTTCGCCGAGGTCGGGTTTATCGGGAGATGGAAGCAAAAAGTCGAGTGGCTGCGATTACGTTTAGTTCAAATGGGATTCTAGCCAGTGGCAATGAAGACTCGACAATTCAGTTGTGGGATGTTAATACAGGAGAGTGTTTGAGAACGTGTATCGGACATCTTGAACGAGTCAATTGTGTGATGTTTGTCCCGGTTCATTCTCCCTGGGAAGGTTTAGAAGTGGGAACAGCCTTGGCTGGGGAAACTTCTTCTTTCGCCACAGACTGGCTGGTTGGAGATGAAGGTTCGACTTCGGACTTGACGGTTAAACGACCTGATATTGCACCGATTTTGGTCAGTGGTAGTGATGATTGTACGCTTAAGCTTTGGGATGTCAGCAATCAAACTTGTTTGCAAACCTGGCGGGGACATACACATCGGATTGAGTCGATTACCAATAGTCCCGATGAACCGATTTTAGCCACGGGTAGTAATGATGGTACGGTGAAGTTGTGGAACCGACACACGGGAGAGTGTTTGAGAACGTTACACCACACGCCCGATCCTATTCGGGCTTTAGCTTTTAGTACCGATGGTAAGATTTTGGCGATTGGAACTTGTGAAGGGACAATTCAGTTTTGGAATATGCAGATTGCCAAGTATCAGGAGACGTTGAGGGCTTTGGGTGCTTATGAACAGATGAATATTACCGGGGTCACGGGTTTAACGACGGATCAGATCAGTCGGATTGTGGCTTTGGGTGCTGTGATGTGAATATATTGACTCGATTCTCTGATTAAGTCAAAAGACTCTCAGTCCAGGGAGAATGCAGAAGCCTAGTTAGACTATTGAAAATTAGTTGCAATAATTTTCAAGCTCTGTTACTCTAGAATTGAGGTGAACAGTTAGGTCAGTGTGAGTTCTTGGAGTCGGTCTGATCCTGAAGGAGTTAGACTAGCTTTAAAGGCTTAATCGCTTTATTAATGAAAATAACTCTTGATAAAGAGAAGCAATACACTGGATCAAACAACCTCTCTGTTGGTGAAGCGAAAAGAAGTTGACAGGAAGTGCAATGATTCACAATGCAGTTGTGATCGCTTATAACTCAGACAAAGTGTTCACTAGAGACGGGAATAAACCTCCCGACTCTTTTTTTTGTCCTTTTTTTTCTTCGGAGGATTAGAAATAGATGGGGTGATGTAAAAACTAACTTTACCCCTCCTTGAACACCTGAAACAACCTCCTAGAAAGAGTTGAAGCCAAAAAATACTTTCTGTCTGACAAATTATTGCAAAAGACTTGCAATAAGCATCTAGATCTGTTAATTTAGAATTGAAGAGAATTCTACAACTCACTCAAATCACTCAAAAAGCTCAGATCAACCACTAGGAGAAATGTTGCGAGTCAATTAAGATTTATTCTCATTAGTATTAGATTCTCACCTTTTTAACAAGGCTTCCCGCTTTGTTTAAGTTTTTCAACAATTGAATATCAAAATAGTCTGTTACTGAACTTATCCATTTATTCTATTGGAGTCAATCTCATGTCTAATTTTGCAAATGTTTTGTGGTTGAATACCAGTCCAAGTTTACGACACTTTGACCAAAAATTAGTCAATCAACTCTCTGAAACAATGGGATTAGCTTATTGGGAATATCGTCAAAGTTTAGATGAACCCAGTTGTCTAGAAACCGCCCTAACATTAGTTCATGATTATCTCAAATCCAACGATCAACCCATTCATTTAATCGGTCATAGTACAGGTGGACTATTAGCATTAATGTACGCTAACAGACACCCTGAACGAGTCAAATCATTAACTCTATTATCCGTTGGAGTTCATCCCACCGTTGACTGGAAAGCCCATTATTATGTGCAGTTTCAATTGCTTCCTTGTAGTCGTCAAGTCCTACTTAAACAAACAGTTGAAACCTTATTTGGATATCAGAAACCGACCACTCAACACCGTTTGATGTTAATGCTAGATCGAGACTTAAAAGAATCTCTCTCCGTTCATTCCGTACTCAAACGAATGAGTTTATCTCCTATTCCGGTTTCAGTTCCTTTAATGGTTTGTGGAAGCGAAGATGATGTGATTGTCGATAGTCAAGAACTACAAGGTTGGAGAAGTTTACTAAAACCCGGAGATCGCGTTGTTCAAGTTCCTCAAGGGGGTCATTTTTTCCATCACTTTTATCCTCAGTTAGTCTACGATAAAATTCTTAACTTTTGGTCGGAAATGGAGTGGTTCTCCAGTCAAGGTGAAGTCAGAACTCCATTATCAACAAGAAGCTAAATTATTCATCATCTCACCATCATTGTTTAATTTTGAGGTCATCATCGAAATGATTCAAGTGGTTATACTGAGTGTAATTTTCCATCCTGTTCGCTTGCTTTATTCAATTACAGCTTTGGGATTAACTGCGATATTTGTTTGGAGTCTACAGCGTGCTTTTCGAGATGGAATTATTCATCTCAAACGCTTACATAGTATTCCTTGTAGTCGCTGTACATACTTTACTGGAGATTATCGCCTCAAATGTACAGTTCATCCCAAAATCGCGCTAACAGAAGAAGCATTAGAATGTGGAGATTATGAATCTTGTGGAGACAAAAAATTACGCTTACAAGCCGTTTATTCCTCCTCTTGTGATGCTGTTAATATTGTGCATGATTTCCAGCGTCCTTGCAGATGAATAAGTTCTCAAACATCACTCGATAATTCTTGCTTATAATAGGAACTTTCTAACATCACCTAATTTCCTAAAACTCATTCTCAATCCTTAACACTTCCTTGTCTAAGATGATCATTTCAAGGAAGTTTTTGCTGTTTATAAAGTGGGTTTAGACTAAATTAGTAATTGATTTTTAAAAAAGTTTTATTAACCCTCTGATTTTATTACTAATTTTTTCAGACCTACCGACTTCGATAAATGGGAGCCTGAATTCGGATAAACGATACAGACTTATAAGGAGTATTTTTTGTTCCCCTTTCAGGAAAATCTTTTCATTTATACATAAAAAATATAACAAAAGATTAAAAAATGCCAATTTTGCAAGAAAAAATAGAAAAAGTAGAGTAAATTAAACCTTTCATATCTAACTGTTAAAAATCCGATTTAAGAAAATGAGTATTAATATATACACAACAAATTTAGTTTTTGTTGATGCTCGGGTTGACAACTATCAAAGCTTAATAGAAGAAACCGCACCCAACACAGAAGTTATCGTTCTGGACTCCTCTCAAGACGGTATCGAACAAATTACCCAAACATTAGCCGGACGAACCGATATTGAGAGCGTTCAAATTATTTCTCACGGGAACGACGGACAGTTAAATCTGGGCGCAAGAATATTAACCTCTGAAAATATTAACACCTACTCTCAACAGTTGAGTCAGTGGGGAAATGCGCTAACAGAAAACGGAGATATTTTACTTTTAGGTTGTAATATTGCCGCTTCCGATACCGGGAAAACTTTCGTACAACAGTTGAGCCAAATTACCGGGGCGGATGTTGCTTCGTCAGAGGATTTAACCGGAAATGCAAACCTTGGCGGAGACTGGGTATTAGAATATGCAACCGGGTTAATTGATGCGCCTCTCGCCCTACAAATTGAAGCGATGGAAGCTTATGATAACGTGTTAGCAGAGTTTACCGTTGACACCGCTACTGAATTACAAGATGCGATTGAAGAAGCTAACAATACATTTGAAAGTGATGAGATTTTTATCGAAGGGGATATAGACTTTTTTAATACGATAAATCTCCCTATCATTGGTGAAATTAACGTACCAATCGAGTCATTGAATATCGACCCAACAAATGGGACAGATGATAGGATTTCTATCTATGGAAACGGTCACACTATTAATGGCGGTAACAGGTCTCAAATCTTTAGTATTTTTAGCGGAACAGTCCTGATATCTGACCTCACCTTGCAAAATGGTCGCGCTACAGGAGGCGATGGAACCGATGGCGGCGGCGGAGGTTTGGGCGCTGGGGGTGCCTTGTATCTCGACGGCGGAAACGTCACGGTTGAGAATGTCACCTTTAACAATAACCAAGCCATTGGCGGAAGTTCACCCAACGGTGCAGGACAGGGAGGTAGCGACGAAAACGGCGGTCTTGCAGGAGGTAATGGAGGCGGCTTAAATGGTCGTCAAGATGAGACAGTGGGTACAGGAGGTGCTGGAGGAGGAACAGAAAATAACGGTAGCCCAGGAGGTGAGGGTCAATTTGGCGCTGGCGGTGGTGGCGCTGGCGGTGGCGGTGGCGGAACTACAGCCCCAGATGTAGCAGGTAATGGCGGTAATGGAGGTAACGGCGGCTTCGGAGGCGGTGGCGGTGGCGGTGGTGGCGGTGGTGAAGATATAGACATTATTGGTGGTGACGAAAATGGTAGCGGTGGTGCCGGAGGAACAGGAGGAGAATTTGCAGGAGATGGAGGTGCGGGTGTTGGGGGCGGCGGTAGCAGAAATGGCGGTCGAGGCGGCGGCGGCGCAGGTTTAGGTGGGGCAATTTTTGTTAATTCTGGTGCTTCTTTAAACCTGATTGATGCAACATTTAATAATAACAGTGCGGAGGGAGGAACGGGGGCGAATAACGGTGAAGGTCGAGGCGGGGCAATTTTTGTTAGAAATGGTGCGACCGTTAGCGATGTGGGTACAATTTATAATGGAAATTCTGCCTCAACAGGCGATAATAATATATTCGGAACAATTGGTAATCTTACCCTTCCCACCCTGCAAGTTTTTGACTTAACCACCCCTGTTGAACCGGGTACAGATGGAGCTTTTCGCCTAACTCTCAATCAAGCTTTTGATAATGATATAGAAGTTAATTATAACATAGCTGGCACCGCAACGGAGGGAACAGATTATACAATTGCTGAAAGTGTTACAATTCCTGCGGGTGAAACTCAAGTAGAAGTTCCAGTCACAATTTTAGATGATACTCGTTTTGACCCGGATGAAACAATTGTTTTAACGCTAGAACCCGGAAATCCTAATTTTTATACCATTGGTTTTTCTGACAGTGCAACACTCACCATTGATGATAACGAACCGGAAGTGAGTATTACAGCCGGAACGAATCCAACAGAAGAAAATGAAGTTACGGGAGCGTTTAATATTGCGTTAAGTGAACCCGCACCCGATGGCGGACTTGCGGTTGAATATACGCTCGAAGGAACCGCTTCTTTAGATGATTATACTGCCACGTTAAACGGTGAAGAAATTACGGTCGGTTCTCTTATTATTCCAGAGGGAGATACGACGGCTGAAATTAATATTGAACCCGTTGATGATGCTTTAATTGAAGGGGAAGAAACCCTAGAAATTAGTCTACTTGAACCCCTTGATTTAGAAAATTACGCGGTTCAAGATGATGCGGAAACAGCAACACTGTCAATTATTGATAACGAAAAACTCCCCGTTGTTAAACTTGGAACAATCGGCAATCCTTCCGAAGATGGGCCGACTTCGGGAAGTTTTAGCATCTTTTTAGCCGACCCCGAGACGGGCGAACCGTTAGAAAATCCGCCCATTCAAAGCGACGGAGAAGCGTTAGAATTAGAGGTTTTATTTGAAGTTAGCGGAACGGCAAATAACGGAGAAGATTATTCTTCTATTTTAACATCTTCTATTACCATTCCCGCAACAAAAACCAGCCAAGCTATCCCGGTAGAAACGTTAAATGATCTCATCGACGAAGGGAATGAAACGGTTAGAATTACTCTTTCTGATGACAAGCCAGACGGTGCAATTTATAACATTGATACTACTCCCGCAACCCTAACCATTACCGATAACGATACCGTTGGAATTACAATTTCTGAAATTAATGGCGATACAAACGAACGGGGAGGAGAAGCGAGTTTTACCGTTAAACTTGATAGCGAACCGGAAGAACCCGTTACGCTGAATTTTACCAGTTCGGATACCACAGAAGGAGAACTTTTAACGCCTTCTATTACGTTTGATGCTAGCAACTGGAATCAATTCCAAACGGTTAACGTGGCGGGGGTTGATGATAGCGAAAGAGATGGCGATCGCAATTTGACCATTCAAACCAATATTAGCACTGAGGACGTTCAATATAGCGAGTTAGACGTTGAAGAAATCGAGGTTAAAAATATTGATAATGAAACCGAAAACGTTTTAATTACTCAGTCAAACGGAAGTACAGAAGTTAGCGAAGATGGAACAACAGATAGCTTTGAAGTTGTATTAACGGGTTTTCCCATTGATGACGTTGTTGTTAATATTACGCCAGACTCTCAAGTTAATCTCGGGAATGGAATTGGACAACCCATCGCCCTTAATTTTACGCCAGAAAATGCGAGTACACCACAAATTGTAACGGTAGAAGCGGTTGATGATGACGCTGTAGAAGGCGAACATCTCAGCAAGATTAGCTATATTGTCAACAGTAACGATCCGCTTTATGCGGGTTTGGGAGGGGAAATTAATGTTGATATTGCAGATAATGATAATCCCACCGTTAGCCTAAAAGCGGTTGGAAATGGTAGCGAACAAAGTATCATTCCGGGTGTATTTCAACTCGCATTAGATCATCCCGCATCCAGTCAGGGATTAACCGTTAATTATACCGTTTCTAATTCTACTATTTTAGATTTAGAAGTAGCAACTGCGGGAACAGATTATACAATTGTGGGCTTAGATACGGTTGAAAAATCCGGTTCTGTTTATATTGCACCCGGAGAAACCGGAGTTAACATTAACGTTACCCCCATTCAAGATTTAATCACAGAACTAGGCGGAGAAACTGTTACCATTGAGTTAGAAACCGGAACCGGATATAACATCGGAACAGTTGACCCCCAGAGTGTAATTATAACCGATGATGATGTACCGGGCGTGCGAGTTCTTGAAACCGGAAACGGTACTGAAGTTGTCGAACAAAACGCCGCAACTGTAGACACAAATAAAACAGATCGTTATCAAATTTCTCTGACGAGTTCACCCGGAGTTGGCGAAACTGTTACTATTACTCCGAACTTTAATAATACTAACTTACAACTGCTTGATTCCAGTCAAAATCCGATTAGCGAAATTACTTTTGATGAGACAAATTGGAACCAATCTCAAACCATTACTGTTGTCGGTTTGGATGATAGCCAAGCGGGAACACCCGAACAAATTATTACCCACAGTTCCAGCAGTACCGATGCAAATTCTCCCTACAATAACGGCTTAGAAATAGATGGAAAACCCCTCCCAGAAGTTACCGTCGAAATTAGCGAACCGACCTATGATTCCGGAGAAATTGCGGATGGTTTAGAACTGCTTTTAGAACGGATCGCCGAAAGCTTGCGGGAGATGTTTCAAGATACAAACCTCCCGATTATTGGTTCTCTCAGCGGTTCAGAACCGACGTTTATCGAGACGTTAAAAAACAACATTGTTAACGCCATTAAAAGCACTGCAAACCTCACCCAAGACAAGTTAGAAAACTTACTGAAAGAAAAATTAGAGACAATTTTCCCCGATGTCGAGGTGATTTCATCTTCCCTTCCCGAAGAAATTGCTTTTGATATTGATTTGGGTAATCGTTATGAAACTACAGCAAATTTATCCAAAGATTTTGGTTTACCCGCATTGGGGTTAGAAATTGATGGAAAAGCCGAAGCGAATTTTAACTATGATTTGGATTTAAAATTTGGCTATCATCAGGAATTTGGCTTTTTTGTTGACACCGAAGAAACCCAAATTACAGCCGATGCGTTTGTTGGTTTTGACGATAATTTTAACGCGACAGCAACGCTAGGTTTCCTAGAATTAAATGTAGAAAATGGGGCGGAAGACGCGGAAAATGGCGGAACAAAAAACACCCAAGCTGAACTTAATGCTAAATTTGCATTAGAAGATATTGACCTCGATTCCGACGGGAATTTAATTGAAGATTCCGGCGATGGAAACCGCCTAACTTTGACGGAATTAAAAGGCTTTAACACCCTCCGAAACAACAATCAAGCCAGCCTAGAAAATCTGTTTGAACTGGATATCGAAGCCGATGCCCAAGTCGGGTTAAATGCCAAGACAAGCATCTCCGGTAACGCTGCAATTCCCTCTTTTGACTTTGAGTTAGTCGGAGAATTTGATGCGTTAAAAGTAGACGGATTTAAAGTTACTCCTCCCCAAACTCCTAAAATTAGTTTCCAAAACGTTGAGATTGATTTGGGTACTTTTGTCAGCAACTTCTTTAAACCCATTGTCAAACAAGTTGATAAGGTTTTAGACCCCTTCCGTCCCCTCGTTGATGTTCTGGTTAAAGATACAAAATTACTCTCAAAAATTGGTTTAGATGGATTTTTTGATAAAAAGTTACCCACTCCCGATGGTGGCGATGGTGAGGTTGCAACTATCGAACTTGCTGATGTGATTTTGCGAACTTTGGGTAACGAACTTCCGCCGAGTATTTTTAAGTTTTTAGAGACTTTTGTTAAAGTTAGCAACTTTATCGAACAGATTAATAGTTTACCCGCAGGAGAAAATATTGCTATTCCGTTGGGTGATTTTACTCTGCCAAAATTGCAGGATTTAAGCAATTTAAGTCTGAGTGAAGTTGAAAATATTGTCCTAAATACAGCCAGCCTCAAAGACAATCTTGACCAAATATTACAAACGGCAACCGACACCGCTAAAAAGCAAGCCGCAGAATTTATCAATGAATTTACCGAGGGTCTAAATTTACCCGATATTGACGATATTCTCAATATCAAACAAAACGTCGAACTGCTGGAAAATGAATTAGATAATATCCTCCAAACCACCGCCGACACCGCCAAAAAGCAAGCGGTTGAATATCTCCAGAATTTAATCGAAGATACTTCTTTACCCGACCTCGAAGATGTTCCCGAAATTCAGCAAAATATTAACGTTCTCGAAGGCGAATTAAATAATATCCTCCAAACCACAGGCGACACCGCCAAACAGCAAGCGGTTGAATTAATTCAAAGTTTCACCGGAGATATTAATTTACCGAGTTTACAAGAGATTCTCAGCTTTCAACAAAACGTTGATGTTCTCAAAGACGACCTCGAAAATCTCTTACAAAATACAACAGATAGCGCCGAACAACAAGCGATAGAATTTCTAACCGACTTTGCAGAACGTTTACCCTTATCGGAATTTGCTGATTTTAGTGATATTAATTTAGACGATATTGAACAACAAGTTACCAACCTACAAACCGAACTCGATAATATTATCCAAAACCCCGGTAATTCCAGTCAGAAATCGGTGACAGAATTTACCAAGAGTGTCACCTTTGGAGATGGCAGCGACGAACCCCTTTTTGACTTCCCTTTGCTGAAAAATCCCACCAATGCGATCGCGTTATTCTTGGGTCAAGATGTCTCTTTATTCACCTTCGATGTTCCCGAAGTTGCCTTTGATGTCAGCGTGCGGAAAACCTTCCCCGTTTACGGACCAATTCGCGGTTTATTAGAAGGAAAATTTGGCGCTTCTGCCGATTTTGCTATTGGAATGGATACCTTTGGTTTGCGTCAGTGGGGAGCAAAAGATTTTGCTTTTGATGAATCTTACCGGGTTTTAGATGGGTTTTATATTAGCGATCGCGAAAACCCAGATGGTACGGGCGATGATGTTGCAGAAGTGAAACTCAATGCAACTATTGCAGCAGGAGCGGGTGTAGATGTTGGTCTTGCTTCGGGTTATCTAAAAGGCGGAATTGAAGGGTTATTTAACCTTGATTTAGTTGATAGTGGCGAAGCGAATGGAACCGATGATGGTCGCATTCATGCTATCTCTGAAATTGTACCCCGTTTTGATGATTTATTGAGTTTGTTGGGAGAGGTTAACGCTTTTCTGGGTGCGGAAGTTAAAATATTTGGGGGAACCGTTTATGATAAACATTTCGCCACCTTTAATCTCGCAACATTCAAAATTGGGAACAGCAGTATCGGCAAAGTTCAGGATGGTTATATTGCGGGAGGAACTGTATTTTTAGATGCGAATTTTAACGGCATTCAAGACTACGCAGACCTCAATAATAACGGCGTTCGTGACTTTGAAGATGTCAATAATAACGGTATTCGCGATACCTTTTCCGCCCCCGATCTCGACACCGGAGAAACGGTTCAACTTCTCGAACCCTTTAGCGAACCGTTTAGCGAACCTAGCACCTTTACCAATGCCGATGGTAGCTACAATCTCAATATTTTCGATGAATTTGACACCAACGGAAACGGCGTTATCGATGCCGATGAAGGCCGAATTATTGTTGTTAACGGCGTTGATACTTCCACGTTCCTCAATCAAATTGTTCCGCTTACAACCACACCCACAGCAACCATTGCTTCCCCTCTGACTTTGATCGCTTCTCAACAGTTAACCCCCGACTTTGAAGCAGCGAAAACAGAAGTTAAAAATGCCTTTAGTCTCCCCGCAGAATTAGACCCGTTTGCAGATATTCCCCTAGATGTAGAGGTTGGAATTTTGGCGTTACAAGTTCAACTGCAAAACCTGGTTATTGCAGCCACGCGGGAAATTTCCCAAACGCCGTTTATCGGTTTAGAAATTGATTCAGCCGAGGTTAAAAATCAAGCGGGTTTACTTTATCTCGACAGCAACAATAACGGTCAATTCGACACCGAAGAACCCCAAGTTATTAATACATCGGTTAACGGTGGCGTTCGTTATCTTGACCTCAATAGTAACGAAGAATTCGACGAAGGCGAACCGTCTTCCCCGCTAACAACAGCAGCCATTGCCAAAGAAGTCTTTCAAACCGTTGCTACTCTCATCGACAGCGGAGAAACGCCAGACTTAACGGATGAAACGGTTGTTCAAACTTTAGTTGAAAATGCCATTTCTACTTTAACACAAACCGACCCCAATCTCAATCTAGACGCGGAAAACTTAACCGAACTCGTTGCAGAAATTATCGATAAAAATCAAAGCATCGACAGCATTTTAACAAACAGTTCCAACTTCTTGGATGCGGACACCGCCCGCCAACAAATGATTCGCCCTTGGGTGTTCTTTGACGCCAACTATAACGGCGTTTTAGATGATAGCGAACCCTTTGTATATCAACAAGCAGACGGCACCAATGACCTAGAAATTCCCGTCGAACAATTTGATACCAATACCAACGGAAGACTCGACCCCAACGAAGGAGAAATTGTCGAAGTTTCCGCCTTTGAACCCGTAGAATTAGCAGCAGGTTTCTCACAACTTGTTAACAATCCTTTTGAAACTTTAGTTCGTTTACTCGCCGAACCCGTTAACCCCGAAGCCTCACAAACTCTGGTTAAAACCGCTTTAAATATTCCCGATGTTAATCTCTATGAATTTGATGCACTCAAAGAAATCTCCGAAGGGAATACAGATGGTTTAACCGTATTCACAAAACAGGCTCAAATTTATAACACCTTAGTGCAATTGGGTCAGTTTTTAAGCAGTACAGAAGGCAATATTAACGAAGCAACAAATCGAATTTTAGAAGAAATCCTCGAACAAATTAATCAACCCAACGCCACCCTAAATGTTAGCGATGCGACTCAAATTCAAGCCGTAATTATCGGTATCAACCCCGATATTGAAGCTAATGTAGCCGCAGGTGTTGCCAATATTATCGCCGAAGGAAATACTCGGATTGATCAAATTGTTGCAAATGACAATCTAAATTTAGTTGAACAAGCAACAGAAATCGCTAAAATTCAGCAAGTTGTTCAAGGAGAAACCGCCAGCGATCTGCAACAAGTTGGAGCCGGAACGTTACCCATTGAACAGGCAATTTCTAACCATACAGGTGAAGCTTTAACGACTCAAATTCAAGCCGCTACTGCTGAAGACCCCACATTCCAACTCGATCTTAATAATACAAATCCCGTTGCCGAAACTGACGAAAATATTACCACATTGGAAGATACTTCTATTACAATTAATGTACTGGAAAATGATCAAGATGATGATATCAATGACACTCTCACTATCACCGCAGCCAATAGTCTAGAAATCGATGATGATGGAGAAATTACAGCTATTCTTCCTGAAACCACAACTCAAGGCGGAACCGTAGAAATTAGTCAAGATGGTCAAACCATTACCTACACACCCGCTCTGAATTATTTTGGTGAAGATAGTTTCTTGTATCTCGTTACTGATAGTAAAGGCAGTGTTGCCAATGCGGAAGTTAAACTAACTGTTGAGTCTGTTAATGATACTCCTGAACTGCTTGAAGAAATTCCCGACCAGTTTAATATTCAACAAAATCAAGCCTTTAATTTAGATGTTTCTGGTTATTTTAATGACCCCGATGGCGATGTTTTAACTTATTCGGCGATCGCACTTCCCAACGGCTTGAATATTAATCCGACAACTGGTATAATTAGCGGTATTATCAACATTAATTCTGCAAGTCCGTTGGCGATCGCAGTCTCGGCGACAGATACCAGTAACGCCAGTGTTAGCGATCAGTTTGACTTGACTGTTCAACCTATTTCTGAACCCACTCCCACTCCTCAACCCACTCCTCAACCGACTCCCGAACCTGAACCGACTCCCGAACCTGAACCGACTCCCGAACCCACTCCCGAACCGACTCCCGAACCCACTCCCGAACCTTCTCAAGTTCCTTTAGATAGCGATGGTGATGGGGTATTTGAGATCTTTGATCCGAGTAATTTAATTGCAACGATCGCTTTTCCAGACTTACAACCGCCTAGCTTAAATATCTCCACCTCGTCGCAACCTACCGATAACATCGATGCGATCGTTGCAAGTACAATTGAGACGGGTATTGTCTTCGGGTTGCAAGGAGGAGATTATATTCAAGGAACAGAAAATAATGACGAAATTAATGGTAACGAAGATAACGACTTTATCGATGCCAAAGATGGAAATGATACTATTATGGGAGGTAAGGATGACGATCAAATTCGCAGTGGTTCAGGAAATGACTGGACTTTCGGGAACTTAGGCAATGATATCCTTTCCGGTGAACGTGATGATGACTGGATCAACGGTAACGAAAACGACGATCTGATCGATGGTGCCGAGGGTAAGGATGAGATTTACGGTGGAAAAAATGACGATCAAGTGCGGGGAGGCACTCAACATGATACCCTATTTGGTAATCTCGGCGCCGACTTGATGGAAGGTAATGAGGATAATGATATTCTCTTTGGCAACCAAAATAATGATACAATTTCCGGCAACTCTGACGAAGATTTCATCTACGGGGGTCAGGGAAATGATTTACTTGACGGGAACTCGGGTGATGACGTTTTGTTTGGAGACAACGGAGATGATACCCTCGATGGCGGAGAAGGCGACGATCAACTCACAGGCGGAACTGGAAACGATCTGTTAGTCGGGGCTGAAGGCACTGATACCCTCACGGGTGGGGACGGAAGCGATCGCTTTGTGTTGGTTGTCGGATCGGGTGTTGATCTGATTACTGATTTTATTGACGGTGAGGATGTTATTGTTCTTGATGGTGGCTTAACCTTCGAGCAATTAACCTTAACTTCCGTTGAGAATTCTACAGTAATTGAGGTGAACGGAACCCCGCTGGCTATCCTCAACAATATTGAAACCAGCACACTGACAACTGAAGACTTCACCGTTTTCGGGCGATGAGATGTTGGCGATCGCCAACGGGGAAAAACAGCGCTCAGATCAAGGGGTCTGAAAGCTTGAGTTAGAAGCTTGAAACCCTGGAATAGTCAGGTTTTAGAGGTTATGGGCGGAGAGAGACTCGAACTCTGTTAGTAACCTGAAACCTTGATTCTAGCGTGACCCACTGTTACCCAAGCTCAAATAAGTTAGAGGATTGGGTAAAAAATGGGTAACAAAATTGAGATAGGTGGAACAGGCTGCTATGAGGGGTACGAAGGTCAGCTAAGCCTTGCTGACAAGGTAAGGAAAACTTACAAGGAAATTAAAGGTAGTTTCCCGAAAGGCATTAGTCTTAAGATTCACAAAAATAGTTATTTATACCTACGGTGGATTAATCCCGTTACTGGGTCTGATAGCTCGAAGAAATGTAATGTTCCATTTGATGAATCTGGAGTCTATCAGGCACGTGACAAAGCATGGAAAGTCAAGGAAGCACTAGACAAATTTGAAACCGCTTCAGAGTTTGACGAATGGTGTAAGCGAGAAATAGAAGGCATTAATGAGATTGTTAATGACCTTAAAACTTATCGTGAGATTTTTGAGGAGATAGAAACTGAATATTTCAATGGGTACAACAAATTTACCAAACGCCCTAGAAGTCGTGAGATATCTAACGATGTAGATTCATTTGAGGATTATTACTTGCACGTTTTTAAAAAATTTGAAAATTGGGACAAATACCCAGAATGGAGCGAAATTAAATCAGTTTTATTTTCATGGAAACAAGGCACGCAAACTTTCAAAGATACTTACTTTGTCTGCAAAAAAATAGCAGGTAAAGCAGCTAATGCTAAACAATTATTACCTTTCTTTGATGATATTGATTATAAAGTGATAAAAAAAGGTAGAAACAATCAATCAATTGATTTAAAAACTTTTCTCGATTGGCACAAAACAATTTATGAAAGTATTCCTGGAGTGATTAAAGAAAAAAACAGAAATGCTCGAAAATCATGGTTGTGGGTTACATCAATGTGTGCTTTATACGCGCTACGACCTAGCGAAATAGCAGCAGCAGTAAATCTTGACAAACCCTATACCAAAGATGGCGTAACTATCCCTGCTATCAATGACCCCAATAATAAAACCATGCTATTGGTGTTAGATGACTTTACTTATTTTGGGGCATCAATTAAAACAGGTGGAAGAATCTGCAAGCCTGTTACTACCAATACTTCATTAATTAACAGGTTGTACATTCGAGATATTAGTCTACCAATAACCAAAAGCAAAAAAGTGACAGCTTTTAATCATAATCACCGTGAAAGACTAAAGTCTTATGGATGTCCAATAAGTCAAGCTTACGTTTTTCGTCATCTAGGCAACCAATTAGGAGAAATGTATGGCGTACCTCAAGAAATACGAGCTAGAAGCATGGGTCACTCTACTATTCAAAACGACACTACTTATAAAAAACGCTCTAATTTCAAAACAACAATTGACATTCTAACCAATCACTCTAAAATGCCGTTAAGTTTAAACGTGGCTAAGGATGAGTTAGAACGACTAGGTTTTGACTTAGAGGATAAATCCGTACAAGCAATCTTGAGAGTTATCTATCAGCTAGACTAGACACAGGTAGATGAATAGATTTGTTAACTAGAGTGATTGCGACCCCATGCTGTAAAGTGTGGGGTTTTTGTTGATTACCCAATCCTCTAATTTGTTTGAGCTTGGGTAACAGTGGGTCACGCTAGAATCAAGGTTATGGGCGGAGAGAGACTCGAACTCTCACGACTTTCATCGCCACATTTTGAGTGTGGTGCGTCTACCAATTTCGCCACCCGCCCTTTTGGGTAACTTTGTCATTATACACCCTTAAGTTCCCTTTCAACAAGTCTTGATAATTTGGACTGCTTGACCAGCGATCAATTTCTCGAACCCGCAGTACCGGGAGAGGGTGAGTTAGTTGGGAAGATTGAGCTTCTTTGAGCAAACTTCCGAGTTCATCTTGACTCATCTGATCATAGGCAGAAGCTTGAGCCAAAAACGCATCCAGATTCAATTGAGAAGCCAAAGTCGGAGAACCGCCCGATAACTTCATCAACACCGACATCACCGTTCTCGGGTCTTGTGTAGCCAAAAGAGCGGCGCGATCGCAAGTAAATTCAGCACATCGCAACCATTCTAAAATCTGAGACTGTAAAGTTTGGGTGAGAACCGCACCCCAAGGCGATAACTGTCCTGCGGCTAAAACCAGCAAATTAGCCAACGTTAGGTAAACTCCATGTTCACACTTAAGATGACCTAATTCGTGAGCAATAACCGCTTGAATTTCTTCAGGGGTCAACAGTTCAATTAAAGACGTATGGATAACAATAAAAGGCTTTTCACCCCGCATCGCAAACGTATAAGCATTGGGAACCGGATTTTGGCGAATATAGAGTTGAGGCGGTTCCAAATCCAAAGTGTGACAAGCATTCAACAGCAGTTCATGAAGATGGGGAAGTTGCTGTGGGCCAACTAAAACACTAGAAGTAATATTTTCCAAATAAAAAAACCGTTCGCCCAAAGAACCGAGAAACTGACGTACAAAGACATCTAGACCCGGAATTTGCTTAAGAGAACTCGTCGCTTGTTGGTCGAGGGGATGACGAAAATGGTCAGCTTTCAAACCAAGTAAAGGAACTGTAGAAAAAGCCATAGGAATGAATCGGTGCAATCTCAAAGGAATAGGGGGTCGAGTTAGCTATTAGTGCCGAAGAAAAGCTCATCTGTCCTAACAACTAACTCTTTACCTTATTTAGTGTAGACCGAATTTCACAGACTGAGGGAACAATCAGTCCGACTTAGGTTCAACCTTCGGCTCAATCCGCACAATATTCGCACCCAATTTTTTCAGTTTTTCCTCAAACTTCTCATAACCGCGATCGAGGTGTTGTAAGCCTTGAATTGTACTCGTTCCTTCTGCGGCTAAAGCAGCTAAGACCAAAGCCGCCGTTGCTCGTAGATCCGAACCAATCACAGGAGCGCCCGATAACATCGGTACCCCGCGTACAATCGCAGTATTTCCCTTAACCCGAATATCTGCCCCCATCCGACTGAGTTCAGGAACATGATGCAAACGGTTTTCAAAAACGGTTTCTGTGATCAAACTATTACCTTCACAGAGCGTCAGTAAAGCCATAAAAGGAGCTTGTAAATCCGTCGGAAAACCGGGATAAGGGAGAGTTTCAATATCAGTTGCGAGGTGCTGTTCGCCGGGGGAGACGCGGATGCCGTTAGGCCCTTCGGGGGTAATTTGAACCCCAATTTTCCGCAGTTTAGAAATCGCCGCCGTAATGTGGTCAGGAATCACCGGAGAAAGAAGAATCGAAGAGCGAGTAATCGCCCCAGCAATCAACAAAGTTCCCGCTTCAATCCGATCAGGAATAATCGTGTAATCGACATCATGGAGACGGGGAACACCAGAAATGACTAATGTTTTGGAACCCGCCCCGCTAATACGCGCTCCCATCGCCCGACAGAAGTTGGCTAAATCAACCACCTCGGGTTCTTGAGCCGCATTTTCAATAATACTTTCCCCATCGGCCAGGGTCGCAGCCATCATTAGGGTTTCAGTCGCCCCAACACTAGGATAATCAAGATAAATTTTCGCGCCCTTTAAGCGACCATTTCCGGGAACTGCCGCATGAACCACCCCATGTTCGATATGAACATCAGCGCCCATTGCTCGGAGTCCCTGAACGTGAAGATTAACAGGTCTTGCGCCAATAGCACAGCCCCCCGGTAACGGCACTTTAGCCACGCCTAAACGCGCCAGTAGCGGCCCGATCACAAAGAAACTGGCTCGCAACTGACTCACTAATTCATAGGGAGCTTGAGAAGTCGAAATCTGAGCCGCATTGATATCGATGATATCGCCCTGTTGATCAAATTTCACTCCAACGGAGGAGAGAAGCTGGCCCATCCGAGCGACATCAACCAGAGACGGAACGTTGCGAATGCGACAATCAGAGGGACAAAGTAATGCACCCGCTAAAATCACCAGAGCCGCGTTTTTTGCTCCACTGATTTGAACGTGTCCTTGCAGTTGAGTGCGTCCTGACACCTGCAAGACAGGTTGGTTCGGATCGGATGCAGATGTGACTTTCGATGAGCTGAGAGCGAGTTTAATGGGTCTACCCTCCAATAATTTAAACGGTAAGTTTACAATCTTTAATTTTTGTTCTGATTCTACAGGAAAGCTGTCAGATGTCTAGGGGTCATAGCCCAAAGATTTTGATTGTTCCTGTAATCGATAACCAGTTCTCCAGATCAACTCTACAATCTAACCATGACAAACCGTTCAGGTAGCGCACGATGGAAATTGGTATTCCTAAAGAAACAAAAGATCAAGAATTTCGAGTCGGTTTAAGTCCGAGTAGTGTTCGAGTCTGTACTGAAAGAGGTCATCGGATATTTATCCAAGCTGCCGCAGGAGTGGGAGCCGGTTTTACCGATGAGGATTATCAAAACGCAGGTGCAGAGGTCGTTTCCACCGCCGAAGACGTTTGGAACCGTGAAATGGTGGTCAAGGTCAAAGAACCGCTCCCCTCAGAATACCCCCTGATTCAAAAAGGTCAACTTTTATTTACCTATCTTCACCTAGCGGCTGACCGTATCCTGACAGAAAACCTCATCGGTAGCGGGGTTTGTGCAATTGCCTATGAAACGGTAGAACTGACCGATGGGAAACTGCCTTTACTGACTCCAATGAGTATCATTGCTGGTCGTTTATCGGTGCAGTTTGGCGCCCGCTTCCTTGAGCGTCAACAAGGGGGTCGCGGTGTCCTTCTCGGTGGAGTTCCAGGTGTAAAACCCGGTAAAGTTGTGATTCTCGGGGGTGGTGTTGTCGGAACGGAAGCGGCACGAATTGCAGTGGGAATGGGTGCTCAAGTTCAGATTTTGGATATTAATGTTGAGCGTTTGAGTTATTTAGAAACGCTGTTTGGATCGAGAGTAGAACTTCTCTACAGCAGCCCCTCTCAAATTGAGAAAATGGTTCCTGATGCTGATCTGCTGATCGGTGCCGTCTTAGTTTTAGGACGACGCGCCCCGACACTTGTTCCCCGTTCTTTGGTCGCTCAGATGCGTCCTCGTTCTGTGATCATTGATGTAGCAGTTGATCAGGGGGGATGTGTCGAAACGCTACATCCGACATCTCATACTCATCCGACTTATACTGAAGAAGGTGTTGTTCATTATGGTGTGCCGAATATGCCCGGAGCGGTTCCGTGGACAGCAACACAAGCGTTAAATAATAGCACTCTATCTTATGTTCTACAATTAGCCGATCATGGCATCAAAGCCTTGACGATTAATCCGGCTTTAGCCAAAGGATTAAATGTAGAAAATCATCAATTAGTACATCCGGCTGTCCGAGATGTATTTCCCGACCTTATTTAACTTTTCGTTTGAGTCTCCTTTTGGTCAACAAAGCGATCACCCTAGTTCTAAAGTTTTTCTAGAGAGAACTCGATAGGGCTTGTAAACTGGGCGATCGCTTAGATACAATAAAACTAGACGGTCAGGGTGCGACACACGCATTTATTGTTGGAATCATCTTTTTGTCATAACAGTAAATTCTCGAGTCACCTCATTAAAATAGTCAGCCCATGATCGAAGAAACCTCTATTATCTATACCGCTAAAACTCAGCGTTCTTCGCAACTTCACCATGAAGTTATTATTTTAGATCTCGCAACTGAAGAATACTACGGCTCTCAATCAGTCGGAGCCACAATTTGGAGAATGTTGCTCTCTCAACCCCGTACCATTAAGGAAATTCGGGAGGCGATTTTATCTCGATATCAGGTTGATCCTCGTCAGTGCGATCGCGATTTAATGGATTTTATCTTACAATTACAAGCCAATGGACTGATCCAACTTCATCCTTCTCCTTCTCGGATTTCCCTCTTGGTCTATCGAGTCAGTCGCAAGGTGGAAAAATTATTCAGCACTATCTTTGACAGTGAGCAAGGTTGGGGAAGCCAATATCGGAAATTCTCCGCCCAAGCCGGAGCAACCATGATGTCCAAACTCCCCTACCAAACTCCGGTGCTAACTTATTGTGGTTCCAATCATCCTTCTCTTTATGGGTAAGGAAAAGATCTAAATTATTTTGGAGAGATTTTATTTGAGTCGAATAAACACCGTCGCCTTAGCCACTCCCTCTACGGCTCCGGCACTGCTAATCGTTAGCGCACGCAAGTGATCAAAGAACGGTTTGGCAGATAACTCTAATAATCTTAACAAGGGAATTTGCTGTTTGAGAAATCCTACGCTGGCTTCCCAATCTAAAAAGAAATAGCCATCTGAAGCCGTTGGTATTTGTTGAAAAGCTATTTTAAATTCTGGATCATTGAGTAAAGTTTTCTGGGAAACCAGACTCAAAGCTTGATCCATTGCTTCTACAGACGTGGTAAAGATCTCATACTCTCCCACCGTGGCATGAACGGCTTTGGGTTTGGCTTGTAACACCTGGGGATTAACATTTTTGTTAGCCAGATTAGGAACCCGATTTAACGTCGTCCAAGCGCTGAGGGTGCGTTCCCCTAATTCAAAGTTTCCTAAACTATATCCCTCCTCTACGGCGAGTTCATCTAAATGTTTGATCGCGTCAATGGCTAGAGGAGAAAATCGTTCTGCAACAAAAATCCAATCGGGTTTTTGTTTTTGCTTTTCAGGGGTTGGCGGAATCATCGCTAGAGCATATTCTCCTGTCACCCAATTAAAGATATCTTGGGGTAAATCTAAACTCCAAATGTCTTTAATCACACGAATTGGCTGATTCACTAAATTTTCCAGTCCAGAATTTCCGGCTATGGTGACAGAAAGTTGTTCCCAAAGATGATTGAGATCCGTTCCCGCGATCGCCAAACCACTTTGACCTGTAATATATTGCCAAGCTTGTATGGGTTGAGAAAGTGCAGGTTCTACTGATTTTCCATCTTTGTCTTCTCCTTTGACTAAAGCGGTATGCGCTAATAATCCTTGAGGACTCAAACCCATAGACATTGTTAAATTGGGCTGAGAAGGGAGATTAACAATCGGATTTTCCCACTCCAACCCCCAACGCCCTAAATTCACAAACACCAAACCCACTCGACTTTCAGGAAGTTGTTCTAAGGCGTGTTGATAGGCTAGAGATTGACTCAAACTTAAACTCGCCGCTTGTACATTATTAATTGCTTCTCGTAAAATCTTTGGGGAATTCGCCACTAATACGAAACGATTAAAAATTGCTGTACTTAAAGGACGAGATCCATTTTGATCCGGTTGGTGATAGGTGAGTTTAACGCCTTTGTAGGGTTCTGAAACTACATCAACTCCCCCTGACTGTTGTTGCTGCCAAAACTGAGCTAAAGTGGTCGTGGCGAGTTCGACATCAGCCGCAGATAACGCAAATAAATAGCCCGGTTGTTCGCCATTTTTGAGGTTGCGATCAATATCGGTGGTCATCAACGCGACAGTCGTTTCATTGCCTAACCAGGGTTTAATATCACGATTGTAATTGAGATTGGTATTAGCAAGGAGAGTTTTTTTGATGCGGTTAAATTCAGCGTGCGATCGCGGACGGTCTTGGGGTGGAGTGAGAACCTGTTCAAAGGCTTCAATGCGATCGGGATTCACCAGCAATGATACCATCACCGGAACCGTTTTGGGGACAAAAATAGCCGCGCTTGGTGTGGTTGTTACTCCCCCGGTTACAGCCACCAGTGGACTTTGGCCTAATAATTTGTAAAATATCGCGATACCCAGTAGCAGGATCAAGACTGAACTGACTGCTAAAATTGTCAAAAACGAACGAAGCTTCATAAGAGGATTTGAAAATTAGGGCATTGAACAAGGAGGCTCCCCTGAGAAACCGATGCTTTCCCTTATCCAGCTTAAAAGGCTGAACTTCGGGGTATCGTTGAGGATGAAAGGGGTTACAAATTTACCGCCCCAGTCCATAGTTTAGTATGGCATCGGTGTTTGAGGCTATGATCACAGCAGTTGAGCAGTGAGAATCATTTGCCAATGATCCTGATCGTGACTGAAAAAACTGATGATCACGAAATTGCTCCTCGATACCCTTACTTCAGGTTTACGGTTGACTATGATTGTCAAGTCTAGTGACTGCTATGATTGGAGCGATACGGTTACTCTATTTAGAGATAATCGGGTAATTGGGCGAAAGCGAGTATGTGTCGTCAGACGTATCGCATTTTGAGTGAGTTTACCCGAATGAATAACAACTCGTCACAAACTCTATGCCTCTACTGATTTAGAATTTTACGGACTCCCATCAACCGACCTATGCTCATCAAGAAGTCTTCCCAGCCCCTGCGTTGGCAGCGAACCCGATATTCTCCTCTGACTCGACAAATTGATGTATTTACTGCTGCCGGGAAGTATCTTTTCTTCCTGTGGTGGGATCGAACTTTAATCAATAATAGCTCTCGACAAAAGCGGAAACGCGCTCAATGGTTAGTGAAAACTATGCTCGATCTCGGCCCGACTTTTATTAAAATTGGGCAAGCTTTATCGACTCGGGCAGATATTTTACCGACAGAATATGTAGAAGAATTAGAAAAGTTACAAGACAAAGTTCCTCCTTTTTCGACGGCGGAAGCAATTGCTATTATTGAGTCAGAATTAGGCAATTCGCTGTTTAGTTTATATCGAGATTTTAATGAACGTCCTTTAGCCGCAGCGAGTTTAGGACAAGTTCACAAAGCTCGACTGCATACCGGAGAAGATATCGTTGTTAAAGTTCAACGTCCGGGTCTAAAGCAATTATTTGACCTCGATGTGGAAGCCGTTCGGAAAATTGTTAATGTTTGTTATCGTTTTTTTGATTGGGCAAAAATATATGATATTGAATCCATTTACAATGAATTTTTTATTATCCTTTATCAAGAAATTGATTACATTAAGGAAGGAAAAAATGCAGATAGATTTCGAGAAAATTTCAAAAACTTTCCCGAAATTGTTGTTCCTAAAATTCATTGGGAATATTCAAGTCATAAAATCTTAACGATGGAATATTTACCCGGAATCAAAATAGACAACCGGAAACAAATCGAAGCTTGTGGACTCGATACAAAACGAATTAATCAAATTGGAATTTGTTGCTATCTTAAACAAATTTTGCAGGATGGTTTCTTTCAGGCTGATCCCCATCCCGGTAATATTGCGATCAATCAACAAGGTAATCTAATTTTTTATGATTTTGGGATGATGGCCGAGATTAAATCCCTGGAAAAAGGCGAAATGATTCGGACATTTTTTGCAGTCATGAGAAAAGATACAGATGTGGTTCTCGATAGTTTGATTAAAATTGGTTTAATTGATCCGGTTCCCGATATGACACCTATCCGAAAACTGATTCGCTTCTTATTAGAAGAATTCACCGAAAAACCGATTGATTTTCAAGCCTTTAATCAACTCAAAGAAGAAGTTTATATCATGTTTGAACAACAACCTTTTCGGCTTCCGGCTGAAATGACATTTATTTTAAAATCTCTCACCACATTAGATGGAATTGCTCGGGCTTTAGATCCTAAATATAATCTAGTCGTCTGTGCAAGTCCTTTTGTCAAAAGTTTAACCACACTTCCAGGTCAAACTAATTCTATCGGAGAATTGGCTCGACAAGCTAGAGAATTTGTTAAATTTAAACTGCAACAACCGAGTAAATCTGAACAGTTAATTCAACGCATTGAACAACGCATCGAAGAAGGAGAATTGCGCGTTAGAGTCCGATCTATAGAAGGCGAACGTGCGCTCAGACGAGTCAATTTAGCTCTGAAAAGCTTGATTCATGCCTGTTGGACTGGATTTGCTGGATTGTGTGGAATTGCTCTGTTAATCGGCAATTATAACGGTTGGGCTGTGGCAATTTTAAGCCTATCAGGATTCGGTTTATTTTTGTTTTTGCGATCGCTGATTAATCTTTCGATTCGAGAACGACTTGATCGCATGGCAGAATAAGAATAGTCACCCGTTCAGAATTACCTCTTGCCTTCTGCCTTCGTTATTTATCTTTTGCAAGGAAACCATTATGAATACAAACACAGTCTCTCGAATTAAATTTATAAAACAACCCACATCTTCAGCTTGGCTGGAACAAGCCCTAGCAAATTTAGACACAATTTTACTCGATCATTCACACTGCGAACGTAAAGCCGCAGGAGTCGCTTTAAATTTGATGTTTCGCTATCCTTCCAGTACAAAATTAGTCCGAACTTTAACCGCAATTGCTCAAGAAGAACTGCAACATTTTGAACAAGTTAATCAATGGTTAGAACGACGTGGAATTCCCTTAGCCCGCTTAGATGCACCACCCTATGGTTCAGAACTCAATAAACAAATTCGTCGTAATGAACCGCAAAGAATGCTTGATTTTCTATTAGTTTATAGCTTGATTGAAGCTCGCAGTCACGAGCGGTTAGGCTTACTCGGGGCGCACTGTCCTGATGTAGAACTAGCTAAGTTTTATCGCGGGTTAATGGCATCGGAAGCGAGACATTATGGATATTATTGGATTTTAGCCACAACGTACTTTGAGACAGAAGTTGTGAATGAACGCTTAGAAGAATTATCAGAAATCGAGAGTAATATTCTCTCAAATCCGTTTCCAAAACCGAGAATTCATAGTTAACTTTTGGAGTCGAAAAAATCAACATGAGAACTGAATATAAACAGTTTATTATTCGGTCTTGGGAAAAGAGCGATCGCGAAATTGCTTTTAACTTAATTGCATCTGTTTTAAGCGAATATGGGTTAGGATGTGAACCGACAGGTGCCGATGAAGATGTTTACCATGTTGAGCAGTTTTATCAGCAAACCGGGGGTGAATTCTGGGTCATAGAACATCAGAATAAAATCGTGGGAACGGCTGCTTATTATCCAATCAAACGAGGTAAAAACGCCGTTGAAATTCGTAAAATGTATTTACTCCCAACGGTACGTGGAAAAGGCTTAGGGAAATTTTTATTGACTCATTTAGAGGAGACAATAAAAGCAAAAGGGTTTCAAGAAGCTTGGATCGAAACAGCAAGTGTTTTAAAAGTAGCCATTCAACTCTATGAAAGTCATGGCTACCAACCGACAACAGGAGTCGAAACAGAACGCTGCGATCGCGTTTACAGAAAAGTGCTTTCTGTGGGATAATAGAGAATGCTAATCTAAAATAGATTAAGGCGTGTAAGCTGGGGGAACTTGTACATTTAGTTCTTCGCGCCATTGTTCAATTGATTTTTCCCAATCTTCCTCCCATTTTTGAGCAAGAAAGGGTTTAGCCTGAAAACCCATGCGATATCCAACTGCAATTCTATCGAGTAAATATCCCAGTTCTTCCGGGCTTTCAAATAACGTTCGGACTAACGCACCCGCAATAAGTAAAGCCGATAAAGGACTACGAGTTTGAGCGAGTTCAAAAGCTTTCAGCCCAACTTCAGAAGCAACATCCGTCCCTAACCCAGTAACAATATGCCAAATATCATGGGTTTGTCGGCGTCGTAAAAAGAGATAACTGGTATCGTCTTCTACTTTGATATCCCGGTAAAAATGAGGGTCAAAACCGGAAGCTTTCAAGTAAGACGCATAACGATAACCTAAAGAGTTTTGAGGATAGTTTAACAAAGTATCCAGATCCGGATCATCAACTAAATAACGTTCAGTGAGTAGGGGTTTAATTTCGGGCTGTGACGTGATAAATTCAATCGAGAGTTGAGTTGCTTTATCATACCGTAAACCATCCTCTAACTCATAAACAGAAGTGGTATTGCTGGGGTTAGTAATTAGAGAAATCGCTCCTTTCAGCGTCGTTAGAGATCGAATGAGTGTAGCTTGTACGTCTTTAAAGTGCATAGTTTTTCTATTGCTAAAGGCATCAACTGATAGAGAAATTTACCGCTGATTAGACCGAATAACACGTCCGAGACAAACTCAAAAAAAATTTAAAAACTTGGTCATTTTTGGGATTACTTGCTCCCCATTGGTGAAGTTTATGAGTGAATTTGTGACACCAATTGTATTTGCAAAAAGATTGCAATTTTTGTTTAGTCAAGAGAGAGTAATCCCTTTTAAATCAAAGCAAAATGAAATGAATTAACCTTCTAGTAAATTACTGTGAATCAGTCGAGCTGTCATTTCTGCTCTAGAATTAACATCAAGTTTTTTAAACACTCGACGTATATGAGTCGCGACAGTCCAAGGACTAATTCCCAGTTCTTTGCCAATACATTTATTAGGTAGACCTTGAGCCACTAACCGAGCAATTGACTGTTCACGAGGACTCAGATTAACTGGGTTATAATCTTGAGGACGTGAACGAACTAAATAGTAACGAACTCCATCAACATCTGATGCCAATACAATCTCATCAACAGATTCTTCAGTTCGTTTAAAAATTGGAAAGACAATAGACTCATCGACTTGCGTCACGGCTTTTTTCAGCATTTCTTGAATCGTCATAACTATTTCCCCTGAGAACAAAACAGATACACTACATTAGGTTGAATTTGAACTTGCTGACCTTGAATAAGAGCTAATCGTATTGATTGAAGAACTAGAGTGAGTAGAATCAGATACGATTAGTTAGTCAGTATTGTAGATACTCCCTAAAATGAATGACTGACTGATTTCATGGGGCTTGTTCCCCTCTTCCTTTATATATGTATCTTGGTATATCAGTTATGCAGTTTGGAAAATCTGCACATCACTCTGAGAGTTATACAGTCAGCATTTCATCGAACTCAAGGCGGAATTTTATATCGGTTAGGTTGAGTAATCTTGAAACTTCTATGATCATTTTCTGCTCACTCCACCATTACCAATAGGCGCAAAACTGAAGTTCATTCTATATTTAGGGGGGATGAAACGGTACTACAGATTGTAGAGACTGTAAAGTTGTCATAGGGTAGGCGTACAAGATGCACATAACAAAGACCTTTGGGTTGAGTTATTACCATTGTGTATATCACAGTTGTGAAGCTGCAATGACTCTGCTGAAGGGAAGTTGAGGTGACTCTAGCAAGCAGATCTTAACAGAACTTTATAGAAGTCACTTGAAGTTGGGTGAAGTTTTTGCGTACAGTAGTAATAAATAAAAGCGCATTGGGGAATGCTCAACTCAACTTATGAATCTAGAAGAACTTGATATCTGGTTTTCTGGGGATCAGCGCCGAACTTTGACTTCTCTGTTGAGGAAGCGAGTCGGTTTAACTCGTATTAGAGCTGAGTATTTTGTGCGACTGTGGGTTTATTTATTAGTTAAACAAAAACAAGAACATCAACCTCACCTTAAACCCCCGCTGGCTGAGTTAGAATTTCCCCAAGAAGCGATCGCCTGTACTCAAAGAGAAGCAGCGAAATTATTTTATTGCGACTCAGAACGAGGAAGCGATCGCGCCGCAGGAATGATGTTAGATAAATTAGAACGACTAGGACTAATTAAAAAGTTTTTTGATGGGACAACCACTTGTATTGAAATTCAACCGATGTTGGATGTGATGAGTTTGTCTAATCCTCGACAACAACAACCACAGCAACCCGTTCAGGTTCAGCCAGATGCTTTTGATCCTCGTTGTGATACTATTCCCATCGCCAACCAATTAGCGCCCTATTACAACTGGATGTATGGAACAACGGATGCTGTTCCTCATCGTTTGGCTCAACATCTGCGTCATTTTGCTCAACAATATTCTACC
>NZ_AUZM01000067.1 GCF_000478195.2 Lyngbya aestuarii BL J
ATAACTTTATTTCGTTTGTGGCTTTAAAGTCTAAATAGGGTTTAAGAAAATATCAACTGTTGAACTTCGATTAAAATCTTTGGAAAAGGTAGAGGTGAAATTGTTCCTGTTGTTAAAGTTAATTCTTCAGTATAATTATCATTACTTAGATTTCTAAACACTTTTAACTCTGATCCTTTTAGATTCGCCACCCAATATTCTTGAATTTTTGCTTCAGCATAGATGGATTTCTTTAAGCCTAAATCTTTCTCTAAGGAAGTGTTAGAAAATTCAATAATCCAAAAAATATTCTCAGGATAGGGATGATGATTGAGGTATTCTTTACCCAAAGGTTGAACAATTGCAATATCGGGTTCGGGTTCAGAATTATTCGGTAATGTTATCGGATGACCTTCTCTAACTTTAACTTGAGTCCCTAGCAGTTCCCGCAAATAATCACTAACTTTTGAAGTGTAGTAAGCATGAGGTTCTCTCTCAGGTGACATAACAACTAAATCTCCTCTTAATAATTCTATGCGATCATCTTCTCGAATTGACCCTTTAACGAGCGCTTCGTGATATCGGTCTAATGACCATTTAAACATCGTAACGGTCATGGTTTTCTCCTAAATACTTACTTTTTATTATGCAATATTTTTCTAAGTTTTGTCTAGATTACTGTTATCATTAAAAATATCGGTGTTATCTCGAAGTGAAATGTTAGATGAAAGCCTGGGTTATGTCGCGCCTGACTATCTTGAACAATACAATGATGATATTGAATCTGAAACAATTTTAGCAATCCGTCAGGAACGACAAACACAACTATTTGAACCCAAAAGTAAGCGATATTATCAAGCGGTTCAAGCGGTTAGAGATATTCAAAGTAACGAGTTTAATTTTTCGGGTTCAGTGGTCAAAGTTGGTCAAGGAGATGAACTCTCTCTCGAACAACAGCAACGATTTAATCAAGCCTTAAAAGTATTTTCTCCCTGGAAAAAAGGGCCGTTTGAACTATTTGGAACCTTTATAGATGCCGAATGGCGTTCTGATTGGAAATGGGAACGAATTTTACCGCATATTCAATCACTAACCGACCGTAAAGTTGCAGATATTGGCTGTCATAATGGTTATTTTATGTTTAGAATGGCGCATCAAAAACCAGCCTGTGTGATTGGTTTTGAACCCTATGCTAAACACTTCTGGAACTTTCAACTGGTTCAAAATATTGTCCAACAGAAAATGCTTCACTTTGAACTGTTAGGGGTTGAACATATTGACCTTTATCCCGATTTTTTTGATACCATTTTCTGTTTGGGGATTTTGTATCATCATACTGACCCAGTAGGTTTACTGCGAAAACTGCACAAATCTCTGAAAAAAAACGGAGAAATTATTATTGACTGTCAGGGAATACCCGGAGATTTACCTGTAGCATTAACCCCTCAAAAACGTTATGCACGGGCGCGAGGGATTTGGTTTCTCCCGACTCAATCATGCTTAGAAAATTGGATTAATCGAGCAGGTTTTAATAAAATTAATTGTTTCTTTGCTGAACCGCTCTCTACCGCAGAACAACGCCGCACCAGTTGGGCGGAGATTGATAGTTTATCGGAATTTCTCGATCCTGAAAATCAGTCTTTAACAATAGAAGGTTATCCCGCACCTTGGCGTTATTATGTCATTGCTCACAAAGATTAACTCGGTTGAACATGACATCATTTCCCCCGTCAAAACAGTTGAACCTTGAGGTTTTGGGTCGCCTGTTTGAAAAGACGACAAATTCTTATAAATATTTGTTTTTTCTCTCAATTTTAAATATTGTTCATCAACAAACAGGCAATTCTGTAAATTTATTGCTCTATCAAACCCTGACAGTGGAAATGTTAACGCTGAGTTGGTATCCTCATTTTTATTCTCAGCTTTCTTTCGGAACTCAAGACAAAATTCCCGAGATGTTAAACGGTTTAACTTATAGTAATTTTCTCCAATTTAAACCGCCTCAACAATTGACTCAAAATGACCTTAACCAACTCCGAAAAAATTTGGCGTTATCTCCCTTAGACGCTCTCACTTCCCAACTAATGCGATATGTTCCCTATCGTTTAATTAGACCTTTTTTTGAATTGGAACTATTCGGCGAAAAAGATGGAAAAATAAATCGTAAAATCCGAGAGTTAAGTGAGGATTATTTTGAAAGTAGAAAACCCTTGTATTATTTTGATGTCGAGAATCAAGGAATTTTGATTCATCCCGAGTGGCAAAATTATCTGAGTACAAGCTATAATTTATTATGGGATTGGGCGTTTTGGGAATGGGTAGACTATTTACAAGCTTGTAATCCCAAAATTTCCGATATTGCGAGTCGCTTATTACCCCCAAAAATAATTTAAACTCAAGTTATACCTTCTCAATCTAATAGTATTTGCGATGAAAACTCGTCGATGGTTCTGTTCTTTTCTGTTATTTTTGGCTGGGCTTATAGTCGCGATGGGCTGTAGTCAGGGATTGGATTATGTTAAAAATCTAGATGCGGGTGTTGGCGAACAAATAATCGTTTTAGGTGATAGTATTGCATCCGGATATGGTGTCGCAGAAGCGGAAGCTTTTCCGAATGTTCTCAGTCGTAAACTGGGTTTACCAATTCTAAATAAAGGTGTCGCCGGAGATACCACAGCAATGGGATTAAATCGACTTCAAGAGGATGTAATATCCCAAAACCCCTGGTTAGTTATTGTTGAACTTGGCGGAAATGATTATCTGAGAAAAGTTCCTCTTGCTGAAACTGAAGAAAACTTACGACAAATTATTACTCAAATTCAACAACAGGGGGCGATAGTTGTTTTATTGGGAATTAACCCCGGTTTGCTCAATGATCCTTACAAAGAAATGTTTGAAAAAGTTGCTCAAGAAACCCAAGCTTATCTAATTCCCCAAATCTTTAAAGGAGTTTTGGATAATCCCAAACATCGACAGGATGATGTAATTCATCCGAATGCAGTTGGACAGGAAATATTAGCCAGTCGTGTTGCTGAAGATTTGCGTCCGTTACTGAAAGATGCAAAATGGCCAGCTAGTTTAATGAAATACAAATCCTCCACTGATTAAATACCGATAACATTAAATTAACAGCGGGTTGTTTTTAAAAAATATTGATGAAAGTAAAGGATGTTATCAAGTTGCTAGAAAAGGATGGATGGTATCAAGTAAGGATACGAGGAAGTCATCGACAATTTCACCATCCAAATAAAGCTGGAACAGTTACCGTTTCCGGGAAATTAAGTGTAGATATGCCACCCGGAACACTCAACAGCGTTTTAAAACAAGCCGGATTGAAGTAAAGGAGTAATATTCTAATGAGCAAACTGTTAAAATACACTGTAATTCTAGAAAAAGGAACATCAAGCTACGGGGCTTATGTTCCAGATTTACCCGGATGTGTTGCCGTAGGAGAAACAAAAGAGGAAGTATTGCAATTGATTCAGGAAGCCATTTCATTTCATCTTGAAGATTTACAAGAAAGTGGTCAACCGATTCCTCAACCAACTTCTACCAGTGAAATTGTCACCCTCTCGATTTAAGAACGTTTAATTAAACTTTTTAACTCTCTGATAAATGCGGGTTGTTGGGGGGTTGTGGGTGGATGGGTGAGAAGTCCTTGAGTCGGACTAAATAGAAAGGCGAAAGTAAAGAATCCTGATGCAACTAATACAATAGCAGGGCCAGAAGGAAGATTATAATAATAACTGAGATACATTCCCGTAATACTCGAAAGTACCCCAACTCCTACCCCACAAAACATCATATGATGTAAACGACTAACAAGTAAATAAGCAGTTCCTGCCGGAGTAATTAACAGCGATAAAACTAACACCACCCCAACGGCTTTTAAACTGGCGACAATGGTTAAAGCGATTAACACCATTAACCCAAAATTGAGTAAGTTTACAGGTAAACCAACGGCTTCTGCACCTAAAGGATCAAAGGTATAAAACAGTAGTTCTTTATAGATTAAAACAACAATTAAAATCACAATTACAGCAATAATTGCAGTATCTCTAACATCTCCCAATGTCACCCCAAGAATATTACCAAACAAGAAATGATTGAGGTCTATTTTATTATCTTTTTGAATAATAGTAATTAACGTAATTCCCAAGGCAAAAAAGGCAGAGAAAACAATTCCCATTGCCGCATCTTCTTTAATATTACTGCGAGTCCGAATTAAATTAATAAAAACGGTACTAATCACCCCCGCAATAAACGCACCAATAAAAATATTCGCACCCACAATATAGGCAATTGCTAACCCCGGTAACACAGAATGACTAATCGCATCCCCCAATAAAGCGAGCCGTTGTACCATCAAATAACTACCAACAACCGCACAAATTAAACCCACTAAAATCGCAACAATCAAAGATCGTTGCATAAAACTATATTGTAAAGGTTCTATTAAAATATCCCACATCTGATTTTACTAACTTTCAGCTACTCCTTTAAAACTTAAGCTGCATTTCCAGAAAAGAACATTACCTTTCCGCCATAAGCCTGGTTTAAGTTTTCTTCTTGGAGAACCTGTTGACGCCGACCCGCCGCAATCAGTTCTTTATTCAATAGAATAATATCATCAAAATTAGTAATTGATTCTCCTAAATCGTGATTAATTACTAACACTAACTTACCGGAATCTGCTAAATCTCGAAAGATTTTAAAAATGATATTCTCGGTTTTTTGATCAATCCCCACAAAGGGTTCATCAAAACAAAAAATCTCCGCTTCTTGGGCTAGACTTCGTGCTAAAAATACACGCTGTTGTTGACCCCCCGATAATTGACCAATCGGACGATTTTTATAAGCAGTCATTCCGACTCTTTCTAACGCCTCCGCCACTCGACGATGACTCACTGTAGAAAAGCGACGAAACCACCCCGTTTTACGAATTCTTCCCATCATTACCACATCCCAAACTGTCGCCGGATAAGTCCAATCAATTTGCGATCGCTGAGGAACATAAGCCACGCGCTGACGTTGTTGACTCAGGGGTTGACTTCCGTAGAAAACAGGATCACCCGTCGCCGGAATTAACCCTAACATTGCCTTCATCAACGTACTTTTCCCCGCACCGTTGGGGCCAATAATTCCGGTTAAACGTCCAGGTTTGATCTCCAAAGTAATGTCTCGTAACGCCTCAACGCCTCGATATTGAACGCTGATGTTATTTACAGTAATTTCCGGAATCCCCATAGAGACAGATTCCAATTGAGCAGAACTAACGCTATTGTCAAAGAATCGTAGGGTGTCCATCGCTTAATTATTCGTCGCTACAGTCTATAGAGTATCACAAAATGAAAGAATTATGAAATAATAAATGAAAAGAATATGAAAATCATTCAAAAGAGAGGTTAAACGTGAGTATTGATTGGGCTTTAAATTCTGTCTTAAGGTTGACGACAGTCGGAATTATACTCGGAACTTTATTAAGTAGTTGTACTCAAAATGAAGTGACGAATACTTCTGATAGCGATAAACCTCAAGTGGTTTCAACCAGTACCATTATTGCGGATTTAACCGAAACTGTTGGGGGCGACGAAATTGAACACCAAGGAATTTTAGAACCCGGTGCTGATCCTCATGTTTATGAACCTGTTCCTCAAGATAGTATTGCCTTTGAAGAAGCAGATTTAATCTTTTATAATGGCTACAATTTGGAACCCGGATTAATTAAATTAATGAATGCGGCAGGAGTCGGAGCAAAGAAAGTTGCTGTCGGGGAAATTGCCTCACCTTTAGAGATGGAATATGACGGACAAACTGAACCAGATCCGCACGTTTGGGGAAATGTAGAAAATGTTATTATTATGGTAAATACGATTCGAGATAATTTAATCAAACTTTCGCCCGAAGATCAAGAAATATTCACTCAAAATGCAGCCAAACTGATCCAAGAATTACAACAACTCAATACTTGGATTACCCAACAAATTGCCACAATTCCTGAAAACCAACGCCGATTAGTCACTACTCACGATGCGTTTCAATATTATGCAAATGCTTATGGTTTAGAGATCACCGGAACTTTAATCGGAATTAGTACCGAAGAACAACCCAGCGCTCAAACCGTGAGTCAATTAGCCGATTCGATTCGCAAAAGTAAAGTTCCTGCTATTTTTGCAGAAACCACAATTAACCCCAAATTAATCACAACTGTCGCCCAAGAAGCGGGAGTAAAATTAGCCCCAACCGAACTTTATTCAGACTCAATTGGTGCGCCCGGAAGTGAAGGCGATAGTTACATCAAAATGCTAGTGTCAAATACTGAAACCATTGTCAATGCTTTAGGGGGAAAAGTAACCGCTTTTGAACCTCTGTAACAGTGTAAAAGCTCTAAAATTTGCGGTGGAGTTGAACGAGATTTAAACCCAAAAAAGCTGAACTAATATTGAGTTTTTTCGCTCAACCCCATCTCCAATTAAGTCTAAACAAACCTTTTAAAGACTTACGGATACAACCCTCGATCGCTTAACGCCTGTGCTACACGACCCACTCCCAAAGTATAAGCCGCCAAACGCATAGAAACGCCCTGTTTTTGTGAACGTTCACTAACTCGATGATAAGCGTGTACCATCAATTTTTCCATTTCTCGGTTAACCCGTTTTTCATCCCAAAAAACATAGGATTGACCTTGCACCCATTCTAAATAACTCACAACCACACCCCCCGCATTGGCGAGAATATCGGGTAGCACCATCACGCCTTTTGTTTCTAGTATTTGATCAGCGATTAACGTAATCGGTGCATTCGCTGCTTCTACGACAATTTTTGCTTGAATTTGACCCGCATTTTCTTCAGTAATTTGATCTTCCAATGCAGCCGGAATCAACACTTCACAAGGTAAAGTCAAGAGTTCTGCATTAGAAATCATTTCACCGCCCGAAAATCCAGCAATACTATAATTGTTTTGGGCTGCATAGAGTTGAAGTGCCGGAATATCTAACCCCTGTTCGTTAAAAATTCCACCAGAAACATCAGAAACGGCTAATATTTTAGCACCCGCTTCATGGAATAGTTGTGCTGCTGCCGCTCCGACTTTTCCGAAGCCTTGAATCACAATTTTAACGCCTTTCAAACTGCGATTTTGTTCGAGTAAAGCCTCTCGTACTGCAATCATTACGCCCCGTCCTGTGGCTAAATCTCGCCCTTTAGAACCGCCAATAGACAAGGGTTTACCCGTAACAACGCCTGGAATTGCCCGACCCATATTCATTGAATAGGTATCCATCATCCAAGCCATTTCCCGAGATGAAGTACCAATATCGGGGGCAGGAATATCTAATTCCGGGCCGATATCTTTAATGAGTTCACTCACATAGCGACGGGTAATCCGTTCGAGTTCACCTAAACTATAATGACTGGGATTAATAGCAATTCCGCCTTTTGCACCCCCATAGGGAATTCCTAATAAGGCGCATTTCCACGTCATTAACATCGCCAGGGCAGATAATTCTTGTAAACTAACGGCTGGATGATAACGGGTTCCGCCTTTGTAGGGGCCAAGAACATCACAATGTTGCACCCGATGTCCGGCGAGGACTTTGACCTGACCATTATCAAGTTTAACGGGAATCGAAACGGTGACAACTTTGCGGGGTTGTTCAAGGATGACGATTACATTTGGATCAATTTGGAGTTCATCTGCGGCTTGCTGTAAATAGCTACAGGTGCGATCAAAAGGACAAATGTAGGCCGGTGTCGGTGCCGCCGCAGGTACTTGTAGTGATGAAACCATGAATTTAACCTCTTAGCGTGTCGTGAAGACTGAAAGAGAGGAAATTGAGGATTGCATAGAAAGAGGGAACAGGAGTAAAGCTTTTTTCGCCTCCTGTACTTCTACTTATCCATTTATCGTATGAATTCCTTGATCCCTGACTTGATTTCCTCTATTTATAGATTAACTTACAATTTTGAATTTGGGTAAAATTGTAAAATTTGTTACATTTTCAGGTTTCAACCTGTAGTGTCTGTCTATCGGGCTGAGGGGTAGAGGATCGGGATCACCGATAATTTAGCTACAATAACGATAAAATTAAACAAAAGACAGATGCGCTTTTTTTCATAACGTGTATTTTAGATTATGTTAAGTTCAGCTCAACTTTTGCCTGTTAACCGTTTAATCTTTCAGAAAATTTTCGTTGTCTTTGTCCAAAATAAAACAACTGATCATCATTTCAGTATTGACTGAGAAAGCAACGTTCAATCAGCATTTTAACAAACAGTTTTGTAAAAACGAATCAACAGGTTGTGAGTAATGAGTCAGGCTAAGATTCTGATTGTTGAAGATGAATTTTTGATTGCTCAGGGGTTAGCCCGTAAGCTAGAAAAGTTAGGCTATAAAATCATTGATATTGTAGCTTCGGGGGAAGAAGCGATTCAACGAACCCGTGAGTTTTACCCAGATTTGATCCTAATGGATATTGTAATCGAAGGAGATTGCGATGGTATAGAAACGGCGGCTGAGATTTATAAATCTTATTTTATTCCGGTGATTTATGTCACCGCTTATGCTGATGATCAAATTTTAAAACGCGCTCAAGGTACGGGTTCTTATGGTTATATTCTTAAACCTTTTAATGAACGAGAACTACACGCAACAATTCAAATTGCACTGAGTAAACATCAACAAGCGCTCCAACTTCAACAGTCTGCACAAAATGCGGAAACTAAATGTCAAGAAAAATCCCAACACCTTTCTCGGGCTTCTCATAATTTACGCAACCGCATGACTGTCATTCAGGCAATTGCAGGAATTTTGCATGAATATGGAGAGCAGTTATCGACTCAGAAAAGACAAAAGCATCTAGACTTAATCCGCACTTCTATTGACAATATGGATGAGATCCTCGAAGATATTTTATTTTTAATTCGTTCAGAAGCGGATCAACATCCCTTTCAACCGCAACCGATGGATCTGATTGAATTTTGCCAGAATTTATTTGAAGAATATAAAACCTCTGTCACCGAAAAACACACTTTACAATTAAATTATAATTGCAATTATTATCAAGCGAATCTAGACCGTAAACTTTTGTATTATATCTTGAGTAATTTACTCTCAAACGCAATTAAGTATTCTCCAGATGGAGGGCAAATTGTTTTAGAGATTAGCTGTAATTGGCAACAAGTGATATTTCGGGTTAAAGATCAAGGAATTGGAATTCCACCCAACTACTTTCAAAAACTATTTCAACAATTTGAACGGGCTACTAATGTTGGTAAAATTAAGGGGACAGGATTAGGACTTTCTATTGTTAAACAAGCTGTAGATTTACATCAAGGTGAAGTTAGTGTTGAGAGTGAACTGGGGAGAGGAACAACTTTTACTGTTAAATTACCTCTAAGTTTATCTTCTGAAAAAATAGAAGTCAAACCCGATAAACTTTCTGGATGTTTAAAGAAAAATTGAACACTATTGAAGATCGGACTCTTTTAACTCTACTATCTTCCTCACTGCTTTAATCTGCATAAGCCTTGTTTAGCTAGAATTTTTATTATAAATATTATAATATTCTACACCCCAAAAACCCAGGTTCGCGAAAGTTACCGGGTTTTAAATTTCAAACTTGTAGGAGATAAAAAACATATCCATAATAAGTAGAATATTGGCGATATAAATCAATTTCACGTTGATGAAGTTCAATGACCGCAAGTTTCTCCACATCATCTTTATACTTTTGAGATAAAGTGATCAATTTTTGTTCAAGCGGTGTGTAATAATTCACCCACCAAGCCGACTCGGGAAGCACAAAATAATCAACTAAACGATATCCAGCTTGATTAATTAGGGTTAAATTGGATTCGATCTCCTGCATTTGAGGATATTCTTCAGCCCAGAATTGTTTTAATTCTTCGGGTGGATTAGAATTCATCCAAGAAATCTCTGTTACTGCTAAATAGCCTTGCTCTTCCGATCTAAGAACAGTTTCCAACTCCGAAGCGCATTTTTAAACCCAATACTATAAGCCGAACCTTCCGCCCAAATTACATCAAAACTATTGTGATCAAAGTTCAAAGCAGACATATCAGCATTAACAATTTCTAAGCGATCTCGAACTCCCTTTCTCACCGCTTCCTGATGTAATTGCTCGAGAAAAGGTTGATGATTATCAACGGCGATTATTTTACCGTTTGAGAGTTCAAGCAGATGAAAACTTTGCATTCCCGGGCCACAACCCAAGTCCAAAATTAGCGGTTGGGAAGGTAAATCTGTTAACTGAGAGTAAGCCTTTTGTGTAGACTCAAAATCACCTGGCCCCTCACGCGGTAAACCTTGATGAATCTCGAAAAAAATCTCTAGGTTCATATTAAAAAATACCTGAGTTTAAGCACAAGTTGATCAACAGTGTAAAAGAAAAAAAGATCGGGAAATGGGGAGCCTAGTCCCCACGCCCTACTTCCTAACTCCGTTTCGGGTTTACAGCGTTTCGGCTTCACTCAAACGACGAAGTGAGAATTCCGCCGCTTTCTTCACTTGGGGATGATTATCTTTAGCTAAATATTTCAAGGCTGCTATACTCTTAGAACTGGGTAAGTTTCCTAACGCTTCTGAAAGCCGTTGTCGCACTAACCAATCTTCCGACTGAGCAAACCGTAAAATCGCGTCAATCGCATCTTTATCTTTGATCTCACCCAACGCTGCGATCGCCGCTTGTTGAATCACAATCTCTTTTGAGTCTAACGCTTGCATTAAGGCATCGTGAGCGCGAATATCCTTGAGATTTCCTAAAGAAACAGCCGCACTAAACCGCACTAACCAGTCTGTATCTTCATAAAAAGCCCGCACCAAAGGTTCAAAAGCTCGAATATCTTCGAGATACCCTAAAGCACCTGCTGCATCCGCTCGAATCCCGTAATCTGGATCAGATTTCAACAATTCGACTAAAATTGGGTAGCACTCCTCTGTTGGTTTGATACCCAGTGCAAACACCGCCATCGAACGAATCGGTAAGTTGGGATCATTTAAGACCTTCTTGATCAACGGAACTGCTTCTATCGGGGAAACTTGCCGTAGAGAGGCTAACGCCAACATCCGATCTCGGGAGTTTTCGCTTTCCAGTTGAGTTGCAATGGTTTCTAGACTTAAAGGTTCATTCATGGTTTCAAACTTATTAAAACTTTACATTGGAATTGCTTTGATCTTAATGGAGTCAGGAGATCTACGCCACAAAGTACATTGAGGTGAGGATGCTGCGCTCCCCCACAGATCGGTTTAGCGGTGAAATGATCCAAATTTTTATTCATATTTTTTGATGAGTTATGCCCGTCAACCAACTGCCTCAGTATTCTTCCGCCTTAGAACAGGCCATTGATCGGAACCCGATTATCGTTACACCAGACACCTCACTTTATCAAGTGATTCAGTTAATCGGTCAACTTAATCGGAGTAACCCTTTACCCACTGTTCAGACCCCAGAGAATGGTAACGGATTAGATCGATTGCTGGACTCCAATCAAACTCAATCTGACTGTGTTTTGATTGTAGACGGAGAAAAATCAACTTCGTCGTCGGAAATTTCGACTTTACAGGGAATTGTCACCGAACAAGAGATTTTGCAACTATTGGCAACGGGTTTATTAGATTATCCGGCTGAAGTTCGCTTACACAAAACCCGAATTAGTGAGGTGATGTCGCCTTCGACTGTGAATTTAGTCGAATCTGAAGATCAGGATATTTTCACCGCTTTATCGTTGTTTCGACAGCATCAAATTTATCATTTACCCGTTCTCAATTCTCAAGGAGATTTGCGAGGAGTGATTACTCCAGAACGGATTCGGAGGGTGCTACAACCGTCTAATATTTTGCGTTTACGACGAGTAGGGGATGAAGTCACTCGCAAGCCTGTAACTGCACCTGCGATCACTTCGTTGCTGAGTTTAGCGCAAATGATGTCGGCTCATCAAGCCAGTTGTGTCGTCATTTATCAATCTTCTCGCAAGAAGCAACTCAATCCGATTGGAATTGTCACGGCATTTGATATTGTCCAAGCTCAATATTTAGAATTAGATTTATCTCGAATTACAGCCGAAACCGTAATCGCCGGAAGTTCATTTTTTAGTCTAAAATCAGGTGATTCTCTCTGGGTAGCCCACCAGGAGATGCAACACCAGCAAGTGCAACGATTGATTGTTTGTGGTGAACAAGGAGAACTGATTGGAATTATCTCTCAGATGAGTTTGTTGCGAATGCTCGATCCGACAGAAATGTATCGGGTGGTTCGCAATTTACAGCAATCTGTTGATCAATTACAATCTGAAAAATTTGATTTACTCGAAAGTCGAGCCGCCCAACTCGAAGCCCTTGTTCAAGAACGCACGGCGAAACTGTATGAACAACTTCAACGGGAACGCTTATTTGCCAAGATTTCTTTTCAGATTCATCAATCACTTGATATTGAGGATATTCTGAATACAACCGTTGCAGAAGTGCGGTTAGTATTAAGTGCAGATCGAGTGCTAATTTATCACGTCATGGCAAATAAGGCGGCTCAACGAGTCGCTGAATCTGTAGCTCCGGGATGGCAACCCCTCCTCGATAAAAAGTTAAAAAAACAGATTGTCAAAGATTATTTAACTGCCTTTGAGACGGATTCAGTTTATGCGATTTCTAATTTACAAAATAGCAGATTAACACCAGAAGAACTTGAACGTCTAAACAAAGAGCAAATACAGGCTTATCTCGTTGTTCCGATTCTCCAAGATGGACAACTTTGGGGGATGATTGCGGCTCATCAATGTTCGGCTTCTCGTCAGTGGCAGCCCTCAGAAATTACGGTTTTACAACAGTTAGCGACTCAACTAGCGATCGCTATTCAACAAGCTCAATTATACCGTCAAGTTCAAGATTTGAATACCGATCTAGAACGTCAAGTTCAAGAACGAACCTCAGAACTTCAACAAAAAGTCAAGGAACTTCAGCAACTCAATAAGCTGAAAGATGATTTTCTCAGTACCGTTTCTCACGAACTACGGACTCCTCTAACCAATATGAAAATGGCAATTCATATGATGAAGTTAGTCTCGCAAAATGAGCAAGTTCAACGCTATATTAGTATTTTAGAACAGGAGTGGACAAGAGAAACAAACTTAATTAATGATTTGTTGGATTTACAAAAACTCGAAGTCTCCTCAATGCCGATTTCTTTAGAAACTGTGGAGTTATCCCAATGGCTACCTCAGATTCTTAAACCCTTCTATTCTCGAACTCAAGAGCGCCAGCAAGTCCTTAACGTTAAATCTCCTAAAAATTTGCCTTCTATTCTAACCAATTCTAGTAGTTTAGAACGAATTTTAGCAGAGTTGCTCAATAACGCTTGTAAGTATACTCCGAATGGCGGTGAAGTTTGTTTAACCGTCCGAAACAAAACGGCAACTGAAACCCACTCTTCCAAAAAATCCTTGAAGCCGAAGAATAATGAAGAACATTCAAAACCATTGGGGGTGAAATTTACGATTACAAACCAAGCAGAAATTTCAGAAAAAGAACTTCCCAAAATTTTTGATAAATTTTATCGAGTTCCCAATGCTGATCCCTGGAAACAAGGCGGAACTGGGTTAGGTTTAGCTTTAGTGCAGAAATTAGTTGAACAACTGCGAGGAGAGATTAAAGTCAGCAGTCAAAAGAATTTAACCACTTTTACTGTTGAATTACCTCAATAATTCCCAATACTTAAGCGTCCGGTTCTGCGAGTGCTTTGAGCAATATTTCTCCCATTTCCCGACATCCCACCAGTTTCATTCCTTCTGATCCGATATCTCCAGTACGATATCCCCAATCCAGCACTTTCAATACAGCCTGTTCGATTTTGTCTGCCGCAGACGGTTGATCTAAACCATAGCGTAACATCATCGCGGCACTGAGAACTTGAGCGAGGGGGTTAGCTTTATCTTGTCCAGCAATATCTGGCGCCGAACCGTGTACAGGTTCAAACACCCCTGGCCCGGATTCTCCTAAACTCGCCGACGGAAGCATTCCAATACTTCCCGTCAACATCGCTGCTGCATCCGAGAGAATATCGCCAAATAAATTCCCCGTAACAATCGTATCAAACTGTTTCGGCCAGCGAACCAACTGCATTGCAGCATTATCAACATAAAGATGAGATAATTCAATCTCAGGATATTGATCGGCAAGTTGTGTAATCCGATCTCGCCAAAGTTGAGAGACATCAAGAACATTAGCCTTATCAACAGAACACAATTTTCCGCCTCGTTTTTTAGCGGTTTCAAACCCGACTCGTCCGATGCGATCAATTTCCGACTCGGTATAAGCCATCGTATTGACTCCCCGTTTCTCTCCGGTTTCCGTCTCAAAAATTCCCTTCGGTTGACCAAAGTAAACGCCGCCAGTCAGTTCTCGGACAACCATGATATCAACCCCTTCTACAACCTCCCGTTTCAGAGAGGAAGCATCCACCAAATGGGGTAAAATAGTAGCGGGGCGTAGATTAGCAAATAACCCTAACCCTGCTCTCAGCGCTAAAAGTCCGGTTTCTGGACGTTGATGACGAGGTAAGTTATCCCATTTATAGCCCCCAATTGCAGCTAAGAGTACCGCATCACTTTGGCGACATTGCTCTAGAGATGCAGCGGGTAAAGGTTCTTCTGTGGCATCAATTGCAACACCGCCAATTAAAGCCTCTTGAAAGTCAAAGGTGATCTCTAATTGTTGACCAACGGCTTTGAGGACATCTACCGCCACTGCCATAATTTCAGGGCCAATGCCGTCGCCAGGAAGAAGAGTAATGCGGTAGTTCTGAGTCATAGGAATTCTAGATGGAGGAGTTGAAAATTTTAGGTATTGTCAAGGTTTACAGCTTGAACTGTAATTCAGCCTATAATCATATCAAAATATCAGTCAACTCTCACAGCCATGAAAAATCTAGATCGGGATTAAATTTTGTATGGTTTATATAGTTGTTTATATAGGTTGTCAGGGTGATGTTAGGGACAAAACTTCTGATCTATTGGGTTGAGCATCGGTTGAGTCCTGTTGATTCTGTTGAACTCAGCTAGCTGGAAGAAAAAGGACTTTTATTGACCTGTGAACTCAAATATCAAGTCTGACTCTTGCCGTTTAATCTCTTGAGACAATAGCATAGAATAGAGTAAGTAGAGTATTGATGACTCTCAGTAAAACTTTTCAGGCAACAGATGGGTGCAAGTGATCAATGAGAAAAAAACGACCACAGCATATTAAGATTTGGCAATACACCTCGATTGGGTTTGCTGGTTTAGCTGGATTGATTTTTCTCACTGCGGTTGCTCAATCTCTTTTATCTCTTAGTTGGATGACTTATGGTTTTTGTATTTTCATTGCTATTTTCGCTAGCGTCACTACTTTCATCTGTTATAAACAACAATATACATTACAAGAAGAAAAGGCTGAACTGGCAACGTTACTCGATCAAACCACAGAACGGTTGAACGCTGAAAAAATTGAACTTGAACAAGTGCTAGCCTTAACTCATGATCGATGTTGCACAATACAAGCTCAAAATGCAACGTTACAGGAAATAAACCGTCGCAAAGATGAGTTTCTTCGGCAGACTTCTCACGAACTGAGAACACCAATGAATGGAATTATTGGTTCACTCCAGTTGTTACTGGATGATTTGTGTGATGATCGTGAAGAAGAAATAGAAATGCTACAACAAGCTTATCAATCTTCTATCCATTTGTTGACTTTACTCAATCAAGTTTTAGATCTCGCTAAGATAGAATCGGGTCGAGTCACGGTTGAGATTAGAACGGTTGATTTACATTCGAGTTTGTCGGCTGCAATTTATTTACAACTCGCCAATATTCGTCAAAAGAACTTATTACTTTATCGGAAAAATCATCAAAGTATTCTTAGAGTTAAAGCCGATCCAACCAAACTGAAACAAGTTTTTATTAATGTCATTGGCAATTCGATTAAATTCACCGAAAAAGGAAGCATCACGATTTCCACTCAAATTGAATCTCGAGTCATTTCTTCCAAAAATAATAAGCCTCAAGAAACCCTGATGGCAATTATTACCATTCAAGATACTGGAATTGGTATTGATCCGTCTACTCAAAATCGACTGTTTCAACCCTTTCAAGTTGAAGATGAATCCCGTTCTCATCCTCTCGGCAGTACGGGGCTAGGTTTGGTGATTTCTAAACACTTAGTTGAGATGATGGGGGGTCAAATTAAACTCTATAGTGCGGGAAGAAATCAAGGAACAACAGTAGAAATTTTATTACCTTTAGTCGATACTGATACTGAGACTGATACTGATAGTGAGATGGAAAACGAATTTAATATCATTGAATCCTAAAAATATTCGCTCAAACAATTTAAAATTCCTCTCTCTCCATCTAATTCTGCTATAATTCCCACAGGTAAGATCCCATTAGCTCCGTCGTGACCAAAGGGCAGATCAGAAACAATTGGAATCCCTAAATCTCCTAAGCGATCGCGCAAAACTTCTTCTAACTTAAAACTATGGGGGTTAATATTTTTCTCCCACTGACTAAAGCGCCCTAAAGCAATTCCCGCAACTTGTTGTAATGCTCCGGTCATCCGCCACTGGGTTAACATTCGATCAATGCGGTAGGGTTCCTCATTGACATCCTCAAAGGCTAAAATTGCACCGGATAACGAAGGTTGGTAAGCCGTTCCTAGCAAACAAGTTGCCACTGTCAAATTTCCCGGTAATAACTGTCCTCGCACTGTTCCATTTCCCCATCCGGTTCCCTGTAACGGTTCAATCGGACGACCTTCCAACCAATCAAATAAACGTTTAATAGACCAGTCGGGTTCTTCCCCTAAAGTCGTTAACACCGGGCCATGTACACCTGCGGTTTTCCCGAGACTTCCCCACAGTAAAGCGGTAATATCTGAAAAACCGATTAAAAACTTAGAAGTGCAATCCGGTTTGAGTCTTTCCCATTGCCAACTTTCAAGCAAACGAGTCGCCCCAAAACCACCTCTAGAACAAATAATACCCCGACAATCAGGATCATTCAAGGCTTCGGCGAATTGATCACGTCTGGCTTGATCCGTTCCACCCAGATAACCCCACTGCTGATCGTAACCCGCAGTCAGTTCTAAATCATAACCTCGCGATCGCCAAATTTCTAGGCCTTGTTCAAACCGTTCGAGATCACGCAGCGCACCACTGGGAGTAATCACTCGTAAGCGATCGCCCGGTTGTAAGCCTGATCGATCCACCATTTTGAACTCCCCTAATCTGCTCATCGTTGGAGATATTCTACAGCCTAACTAAATTCAGTTTAGAGGGCATCAAATTCGGGCTAACTCGAAGACTTAGCAAGCCCATTTTATCTGCCCTACCCTACATTTTCAATTGTCTTGAAAAGGTCAACGAAGCCACCCACATTTGAAGTGTGAAGCTTTGTATTTGATCATTAATTAAGCAGTTTCTAACCAATCAAAGATTTTATCGAGTTGTTCTAAAGTCACCAATCCATACTGCAAAAGAGTCATTGATAGTGGATTAGGATCACGATATCTTTGTTTTTCATCAGACGTAGCTTGAGCCTTCTCCGCAAACGCGATCTGGGCTGGCGAAACACATAACTCTTCTTGTAAAAATCGCACAAATCGAGAGTAGGTGTTTGGTGTCATTTTGGTATTCACCTCCCCTTTAATAGACACCATTGTGTAATGTAGATAGTTCTTTTGAAAACAACACTAAGCCAGTTTGTTTTTTGTCTACCTGCAATTTCAGCGTTAAAAAGTCAGACTTTTTTGAGTTCTACACTCACACTGATTGTTGATCTACATTCACTGTAAATCAAATTCCGAACTCTTTTGAACTTTTGCACTCCTCACGGTTGCCGATGATCAGCAACTCAAAAGTAACCCAATTAAGTTACTTGTTTAGCTATGCGTAGTTATAGGCTTAATCTAGAGACTATTTCGCAACTTACTACTGCAACAGCTTCTTCCAAGGATTGAATCTGTCCGGGGTCAGAATCTAAGAACGAGCTGCATCCACCGCCTGGGTATCTTGTCAATCAACTTTGACTTCTTACCCTAACCCAAAAATCGAAGCAAATACCCGGGCCGCAATCACGATCGCGATCAGAATACCTCGATAGCGCTCAAGCAAACATTTGTCTCTCACACCTTAATCAACTGAGCGAATGGCTCAATGGAAGTCGGATAAACTTTAGACGCTAGAAATGATAGCGTAGCAAATTTCTTGACTTGTGGATAGACTTTATCATTAAATTTTTATCAAATCCAGTTAAACTTTGTAAAGATTCTGTAAAAAAAATTTTTTCCGATCATTGATTCAGACTCTCCCGGCGATCAGAGTTCAGATATTCAATCTCAATGCGATCGCCGGGTTTGACTCCCAACGCTTGAGTTCGCCCTCCTCGCACTTCAATCACTTGGTCTACAGGAACCTGAGGGCCATAGGTCGGACAAGGTTCTGTTGTACAGGGAGGCGCACCCACCTGAATCGCTTGGACAATGCCATTACGGATGAAAATCATATCCAAAGAAATCTTACAATTTTTCATCCAAAAGCCGACAACCCGAGGTGGAGAAAAGGAAAATAGCATTCCTCGGTTATCCGGTAACGAAGTCCGATACATTAGTCCAAGTTGTTGTTGAGTAGGAGTGCGAGCGACTTCCAGTTCAATCACTTCACTTCCAAGGGTTGTCTGGGCTGTTATCGGGAGCATTTGACCTAAATTTTCTTCAGATGGGGATGAAAACTGAGCGATAAAATCAGAAAAGAAAAAAAGTTCCAGTGTTGAAGCCGTTTGCATGGGGAAAACAACACCACTCAACACCGCCCCCAGTCCAAGCGGGAGTAAACAGAAAGCCAAAAATTTGCTCATAGAAAATCGTTAAAAAACCGAATCAGAGATCAAGCGAATACAGAATTACCGATCATGTTGTTAATTTGGCTTAATTTGTTCCCTGTCGAATCAAGACTCTCGTAAAACATAACCCACGCCTCTTACCGTTTGAATCAGACGTTTTTCCCCTTCTTCTTCAATTTTGAGACGGAGATAGCGAATATAAACTTCAATCACATTTGATTCACCCAAAAAATCATAACCCCAGACATTTTCTAAGATTTGTTCACGGGTTAAAACTTCTCGTGGATGTTCCATTAAGTATCGAAGCAGATCAAATTCCTTCATGGTTAACTCAATGGTTCGACCATTACGAAAAGCACATCGAGTCGCTAAATCCAATCCCAATTCACTAAAGCGGAGTTGATCGGTGTTGTGATCAGTGGGTTGTAAATACAGACGCACCAATTGCAAAAACGATTCTGTGCGATAGGGTTTGAGGAAGTAATCATCCGCTCCTGATTCTAAACAAGCCACCCGATCTTCAACCGTATCCCGCGCCATAAACACCACCATCGGTGTACGGTTTCCTTGATTTCTCAAATGACGACAGAGCGTTAATCCGGACTCTCCTCCCAACATCCGATCAACCACAATCAAAGCAGGTTGCATTTCTGTGGCTCGATGAAGTCCCACCGTGACATTAGACACCACAACTGGATAGTAGCCTGATTCTTCTAAATCTAAGCTCACGTGTTGGGCTAAGAGTTCATCTGATTCAATCACTAAAATTGATGGATGATGCTCGCCAGCAATTACACTCATTGACAAATCCCCCCGCAGCGATATTAACCGTTTTACCACGTTAGAGGGAAATTTGAACGATGAGAGATCAACAGACTTCCGCATCTCCCCATAAGGCAGAAGTCGTGAGGTCAAGATCTCCCCTCCTCCTTACCCATCAAATTTGAGTCCGACGAACACCTCACGGCAATTCAACAGAAGTGGGTTTAGCAATATGAGGCAGTCCCCAACCCAACTTTTCTCGCAAAACCTGGAAAAATTCTGGCAACTTCAGCCGAATAAAACGAGCAGAATAACGTGATCGCGTCACTCTTACCCGATAATCTGATAAGACATAACATCCACCATTACCATCAACGACCATCACCAAGCGGTTAGGACTCGCCGGATAAATGGTCACGGGTTCTTTCTCGGCATAAATTAAGGCTCTCGAAGCCAGAGAATGGGGACAAATCGGCAACAGTTGCAACACGCCCACATCTGGGGTAACAACGGCACCACCTGCCGACAGAGAATAGGCTGTAGAACCCGTTGGCGTGGAAATGATCACCCCATCGGCAGCAATATCAACCGGAGTGTGTCGGCCAATTTTGACCTCGAAATGACACATACAGGTCATGGGTTCACGATGCAAAACCATCTCATTTAAGCACAGCGCTTCCCAGAGTAACTTATCTTCCTGATAAATCTCTACAGAAAGCATCGCTCGTTCTTCGATGATGTAATCTCCCGCCATGACCTGTTCGAGAACCGTCGGTAATTGGTTAATATAAGTTTCGGTCAAAAATCCCATGTGACCTGTATTGACGGTTAGCATGGGGATTCCTTTGGGTGCAATTTGGCGAGAGGCAGATAATACCGTGCCATCTCCACCCAGAATAATGGCAAAAGCCATATCTTCATCAAAGCCTGGAGGCGCAAGCTGATCGACAGGTGTATGACACAGGGGACGATCAGGGTTAGAATAGCCAAGCAAGCCTCCCACACCCGTTGCAGTGTGAACTTGCCAGCCATTAGAAGTCAGCTTGTCTTTCAACTCGCTAGCGATTCGACAAGCCGCTGATTTGGCATCGTTATAAATAATCCCAGCTTTGGGCACGCGAATTAACTTAACTTAGGTTCAAAACAATATAATCTAACCCATCAACTTTCAATCCGTTGAGAGTTCATTGACACTCCTGGGACCTGAGTGGAGGGAAATCTTCTGTCGAGGATTTGACCTGAATGGATTAACGAAGTCACAGATTACTCCGCCCAACGGGTTCACCAGTTGCTAAGATTACGAAGTTCCTACAACGGGGGGAACCCCCGCAACGGACTTCGCGCTCCACGCAGGGGAAACCGCCTCTGTTGGTGCGCGTTACGCAGAGCTGCTTGAGAAGCAGCAGGGTCGCACCGCGCGAACCCGCGCTGGACTCACCGCACTGGTTCACCGTACTGGTTCACCGTACAACGACGGAGCCTGCATCCGAGAGAACCGTGATCACAATCAACCCACCAATAGGTCAAATCTCCAGCAGCGTTCCACTTTGAGGAGAGTAGCTTCGACGTTTACCGCCGTACTGATAGCTTTTTTGAGAATATTCAAAGCCGCATAATGATCTCGTTGAAGTTCACACCCGCAAGTTTTTCGACCTCGAACGCGAAAATCACAGAGCTATCAAACTCCCGCCCGACTTCCGTATGGCATAGAGTGAATTCTACCATAACTTAAGTCCGCCTGGACAAACATTCAACCCCACCTGCCTGAGAACATTAAACGGCGGAAATGGCAATCGCTCTGACGCACGAGATTAAGTTTTCTTAAAGGGGGTTCTTTTTTGTTTACGTTTTTTCTGTTTTTCCCGCTCGTATTCAACTTCTTTAATTTTCTTCATAATCCGGCCATAGTAATCTTGCAGATAGTCTTCTAGAGTGGTCATCTCTGCGGGATCAAAACCAAATACACGGTAGGTTTCGTCCATAGACGCTTTCAAGGGTTGACCTGTGGCGGAGACTTCAGCAAATGCCAAGCGATCGGAGATATTCAATGTCCACTGAAACCAACGAGTTACACTCCGAACAAACCTTAATACACTCGTGGGAGTGCGGGTAATCTTAGCGTCTTTACCCGAGAGTCGTTCACACAGGCGGATAATTTCGTCGGCTGACCAAGCGCGAGAACCCACGACGGGGAAAGCTTGGTTTTCAGTTTCGGGTACAGACAGGGCGCGAATGGCAAATTTGGCGATATCTTGGGTATCCATATAAGCGATCGGAGAACTTACTCCCGGAACCCAAGCAGATTGACCGTCTAAAATCGGGATGGCATACTGACCAATGATTCCTTGTAAAAAGCCACAAGGTCTTAAAATCGTATACTTCAAACCGGACTCTGCTAAAAATAGCTCTGTGCAGTATTTGATATCAAGTAGCGGGACTTGTCTGTATTTTTCCGCATCGAGGAAGGAGACAAAAATATAGCGTTCAATTCCTGCGGCTTTGGTGGCTTGAATGAGTGAAACTTTACCCTTCCAATCAACATCTTTGATACTTAAAGAATCAGTCGGTCGAGAAGTGGCCGCATCAATCACGGCGCTCACACCTTCGAGAGCGGCTTTAAGGGTTTCGGGTTTGCAGAGATCCCCAGGAACCAATTCGGCTCCCCATTCTTTGAGAAAAGCCGAGCGGTTGTAACTACGGGCCAAGCAACGGACTTTATAGCCTTCGTCCAACGCACGACGAGCTATCTGTCTGCCTAGAGTGCCAGTCGCACCCACGATTAATATAGTCATAAATATGGGGGTATTAAACTTAACTTAAGATCCTATCAGAAGATCTCTCATTTTTTTACAAAACTTCATAAATTGATGAGAAGATACCCCTGATCTTTCTCAGGTGGCGGAAAAATTGAGCAGTTCTACTGGCGGTTTTAGCGCGGACGGTTACGACGTCTTTGTTCCATAATATCGGCAAACTGACGGCGTTGTTCAGGTGTCAGCACTTCTCGAACTTGCAGAATGATCTCAAACTGTAACTTGCTCATCTCTTGCTTCAGGCGGATCAATTCATCATATTTTTGACGAATTTGACTTTCCCTCGCATTCGTCGATAACAACTCTTGCAATTGTTGTTGAGTTTGACGGACTTGTTTTTTGTGTTGGGAAATCTGATCTTGATACTGAGCGCGAATGTCTTCCATTTTCTGCTTCTGCTCAGGGGTTGCATTTAATTGCTCTAGCAACTGCTCAGTATCGTCGTCTGGTTCTCCGGCATAAACTTTGGCTTGAGCGAGTACGTTCGGGAAGCTCCGAGGTAAAATCTCACAATTCGCGATCGCTCCCTTGCCACAGAATAATAACAAAGTTAACCCAAAAACCCAAGACTTAAGCATAAAATTAATAATTTAACCTATTTTTTAAACTAATTTAATTCTGGGCAAGTTATTAGAGAGTGAACCATGACTTATTTTTGCAGTCACCGTCAAGATCATTGATCAACAATCTGTACCTGTGACCCCTTTTTAGATGAAATCGAAACAGTCATGTTATGTATAAGGAGAAGAAAAGAAGTCAGAAGTTTTTTCCGTTCTCCCGATCAATCATAGTCACGCAAATCTTTAAGGATTTCATCTGATCACAGGGGAACGTTAATCTTGAGAGTTATCTGGTATGGTTAACCAACTGGTTTCTTGAGTTTCTTCCATCGCTCCATTCCAATTACTTTCAATAAAACCTTCTAACTGAGATTGTTCACTAGGACTCAGCGAGGAAGAAGATACTAGGCGATAACCCATCCAAAATAGAGTTAAACCGACTGCAATCAAAGAAGAAACTAATCTTAAAGTCTTAGTCGCCACTGAGGGATGTGTCGAAATAGACTCCGATAATACAGGATCGTCAGTATCAATAGCAGCGATAATTCTCTCTTCTAAATCCGATGTAGCTTCAGGAGCAGTAGGACGATTTTGCTTGAGAAAATTAATCAACGCTTGATCATTAGTTGGCAACTTACTCATAGGTTGACTCCTTCACGTTGCAAAAATTTCCGCAGAGCGGCTCTAGCATGAAATAAACGAGACTTGACAGTTCCTAACGGAATATTTAAAATTTCAGCGATTTCTTTTTGGGGGATTTCCTCAAGATCATGTAAAACCATCACAGTACGATGTTCAAAGCTCAGGTGAGCTAACCCCCGTTGTACCAGATCTTGATAGTGTAGGTGCATTAAATCAGAAGAATCACCCCCAGAGGAGAGAATATCAGAATCACCTGTCGGATCTATTGTCTTAAGTTTTGAGTTAAATGAATGATGTCTGGCTAACATTCGGCGTCGATCTGTGGCTACATTCCACGTAATTCGATACAGCCACGTCGAAAAGGTTGCAGGTTGCTTGAGTAATGGTAAACCTTTCCACACCCGCAAGAATACCTCCTGCACCAAATCATCAAGGGACGAGGAGTCGCAGAGTTGATATAGAGTTGATCTAACTTTTCCCTGGTAACGTTGGTAGAGATAGCGAAAGCATTGGCGATCGCCTTTCTGACACTGTTGTACCAAAAAGGCATCAGAGCAGTCGTCATCAGTTAACATATCGGTGGTATCCTTAACGAACACCTGCGGATTCTCCTTTACCTTTTCGGGTCTATATCCTTAGAGACTCCCAGATGTTCTCAAAAGTTCAATGCTGATGTCTGCGATTTTCTGAACAACTGCTCTCTGTTTGATTTACCCTAGTTTTGTCGAGAGTAAACATTTACACAGTTGAGAAGCTCCGTGATCAAGGGCTTGTTCAGCCGCTTCGGGTAGCTGTTCAGCAGAACTCCCCAATCGAGGAATCGTGCTGGCGATCCCAAAACTCATTGACAAGTATTGTCGTTCATCTCTTGATTCTGGGGTTAATTTAATTTTTTCAACTTGAGTTTGAATCGTTTCAACCAATTGTATGGCGATCGCTGAATTGGCTTTGGGTAACAACACCGCAAACTCAGTTTCATCATAGCGAGCAACGAGATGATGAGGATTTTTGACGGCTGTATTAATGGTTTGAGCCACTTGTTTTAGGAATTGTCCGGCTGCGTGTTCCCCATAGGTTTCACGATAAAATGAGTAATAGTTTATATCACACAAAACCATCGACAAAGGTAAGGATTCTTGAGAGAGATGATCCCATTTTTTGTAGAGGTACTCATTGAAGCTTTGACGATTGAGCAGTTGAGTTAAGCTATCAATACCGGATAAGTATTTTAATTTCTTTTTTGCCTCCTCGAGTTGCTGGTAAAGTTCAGCTTGATTGATGGCAACGGAGAGTTGATTGGCAAAACTATAAATTAATTTTAAATCCGATTCTTGCCAACTATGTCCCGGATTTTTCATTACTAGGCTTAGACTTCCCCATATCTCTGAGTGAGAGTACAACGGTACGGGTAGCCAAGCTCCTGGACTATTGTGCAGAAACTCATCAATTTTATTTTCGTCTATTTTGACTTTTTTGTGTGAAGTGGTGTTAGCTGTCAAATGAGCGGGAGCTTTTAAAGGAATTGAAGACCCTTCTCGATCAAGTTTAACGAGATGTCGAGGCTCAAATCGTAATAATCGCGGATGAACTAATTTTTTAATCGGTTCTAAACTTTCTGGAGAATTGACAGCAAATTTTGCCTCGGGAGAACGATACTCAGCTCGACTTAGCCAGCATTGTTCATCGGAAATATATTCAACAATTTGCACCGATAAAACTGGAAATATTTTACCTATTTCTTCAACTGCTGCTGAAAAAACAATCTCTAAATTAAAAGAAGATCGCATCACTTGCGTCAGACGATTGAGAGCTTTTTCTCGTCGATTTTGTTGTTGAATTTCCTGCTTCATCTGTTTGCTATGTGTAATGTCAATAACTCGACAAAGATAGCCTTTAAACTGATTTTCTTGATCGCGGATAACATTAACAGACAACTTTACCCAAATAAAATCTCCTCGTTTATGGTGTAATTTAATTTCATATCTTTCTTCTTTTTTCGCTAGATTATGATAGGAGCAAAGCTGAGAAAATGCTGGATGTTCTCGATCTAAGAACAGAGTAAAAGATTTACCGCTCATTTCTTCTATCGATGTTCCTAGCATTTCTGCCATTTTGTGATTTAAAAAAGTGATCTTTCTATCTCGATCTAAAATTACTATTCCTTCTAGTCGAGTTTCTAGAAATTGACGAGATAATTGTTGAATATCGTTTAAATTTGATAGGGGATCAACTGGACTCAATTCTACCTCAGAATAAGAGGTGATTCCCGAAAAACCATAATTTTCGAGTAGTGGCATTTCTTGATGACACTGAATACAGAATCCTATCTTTTTTTGAACGCTAATATGAACCAATAGGGGTTCAGAACAACACGGACATAAAAACTTATGCACAGTTCCGACTCACCTCCTCTTTTTTTTTCGAGTTAAACACAGATTATATGATCTAGGATAGGTCAATGAACATAGCTTATTTATAGCTCTTTACAATTCTTATATTAATTCTGTTTTAAGCCGAATAATTTTTGGAGTGGTTTTAAAGTTTTTAAACATTTTACCAAATTTTGATACATTTTATGGAGTTTATTTAATTAATCGGCATCCCTCTGGGGAGGGATGTTATTCAAATTAACAAAGAACAGTTCTGCTATATCGTATCCTAAAGTATCAGAGCAATAGCTTTTGATTTAACGAATTGTAAGCAAGTAGCTTTCGTGCAGTTTTAAGTTAGGAATCGTCAACCGGACAATTTGATTACTGACAGAGATTTGGTCTTGTTTCACAGTTTCGAGTTGGGGAATCACCTTTTCTCCAGAATCAGGAATTCTCGCCACAGCAAAGGTTAATGGTTTTCCTGAACGAGCGACTTCAAGCTGTTGTAAATTTCTTAGCGTCAAGACAACTGTTGCTCTCCCTGGCGAGGCGCCTTGTTCAAAATAACCAAACAAAATTTGAGCTTCACCTTTGGGGTTAGACTGACTGGCTAAGGCGACGACTCTGGGGTTACTCGACTCGCTCTTGACTCGGGAACTCAACCCCTCTGCATAGGCTTTATAAACCCACCACACCGCTCTCGGTGCCGACTGTTCGGGCGTCACTAAACCATCAAGGCTTTCATTAAAACAATTATTACGCCCACCTCCGATGGGTTCCCAACACGCTTTACAAGCACCATCAACCCGACTTTGTTCGGCGTAAGTCAGATATCCTAAATTTTCTGCGGGGCGATATTGAGCAGTTGGCCCGACAATTTCATTGAGATAAATTTTCTGAATTTTGAGGCTTTGATACTTGGAATTTTGTACAAATGAACGCCGGACTTCTTCAACATGATTATTAATTCGGGTAATCTCTTGGTCGTTGAGTTCGTGCCAAGAAATAAAGTTAACTTCTAGATTATTTTCTCTGCAATAATCTAAGAAATCTCGCAAAAAACCTTGATCATACTTGGCAATACTCGGCCCTCCAATCATTACATTTGGTCCGAGTTCTTGACGAATAGCAGTGTAAGCTCGTTTGTAGGTTTCAAAAAATTGTTTTCGACTTCCTCGCCAAAAAGGATCTTTAAGATCTGGCTCATTCCAAACATCCCAGGTCATATTTTTATCTTTATGTTGTTGAGCAAGTTTTCTAACGTGTTCTTCCCATTTATCATAGTCTTCATAGGGCCAGCCCCGAGCTTTTCCATAGCCCCAAGTATCACTTAAGAGTAATTGAAATTGAGAACCGATACCTGTAATTCGAGGATAATGCTTTAATGTAGAGGTTCGCCACAACTTCGGTTGCAACGGACTTAATTTATCATTGGGGGGTTTGTTATCACCAATACCATATAAAAAACCACTCATCGAATGAATTCCTTGTACGGGCGCACCAAAATCAATCGCAACGGTGGCTTGAGTTTGTCCAAAAACAGGAGACTGTCTACTCAAAAAGGTCAATAAAGCAAAACTGATAAACAGTAATGCACAAAGGGTTCGGAATGGCTTCTGCTTCAAAGGTCGCAGGTGAGTAAAGAGATTGAACGGTTTTAATTTTTCCATTGATGAAATGTTGGTGTATGGATGATTAAATTAATCAGGTTAATTCTATCAAATCAGAAAAAAAAGAGGAATAAATATTTTTTTTAATCCTCTCTTTCTCTAATTAAAGTTCAAGATTCTAACGCATAGTTACGAATTCCTCGCCACTGGTGGGATGAATTCCCATTGTCCGATCAAAATCTTTTTTCGTCGCCCCCATACTAACGGCGATCGCAATTCCTTGAATGAGTTCAGCCGAATCTTTACCGACCATATGCGCCCCTAAAACGCGATCTGTATTGGTTTCAACAATTAACTTCATAAACACTTTTTCATCGGCACCAGTTAAACTGTGAAAGAGGGGACGAAAACGAGCCGTGTAACATTTAATCGCCTCACCAAATTTTTCTTTAGCTTGCTCTTCTGACATCCCAATTGTTGCCGCTTCGGGTTGAGAAAAAACGGCTGTGGCAATATTTTCATGGCTAATAGATTGAGGAAGATGACCATATTCAGTGTCAGCAAAAGCACGACCTTCAGCAATTGCTACGGGGGTTAAATTTACCCGATCTGTACAGTCTCCCACGGCATAAATATGAGGTTGAGATGTTTGACTATCGAGAGTGACAGCGATCGCATCTTGATTCATTTCAACCCCGGCATTTTCTAACATTAATTTGCCTAAGTTGGGTTTGCGACCAGTTGCACAGAGAAGTTGATCGACAATTAACGGTTTTTCTGCGTGTTCACCTGTGAGGATAAGTTTCAAACCTTCATCGGTTTTTTCAATCTTTTCAATGGTCGTATTCGTAAGAAAATTGACGCCATGTTTACTCATTCCGTCTTGAATATTACTCCGGATATCTTGATCAAATCCTCGTAAAATCCAATCTCGGCGAATAATCTGAGTTACTTCACTTCCTAAACCTTTGAGAATTGATGCAAATTCTACTCCAATATAACCCCCTCCCCAGACTGCAAATCGCTGCGGTTTTTCAGTTAAAAGGAACATATCATCTGATGAAATACTATGTTCAATTCCAGGAATTTGAGGTTTAACGGGATGTCCTCCAGTCGCGATTAAAATCTTATCGGCTGTCACTTTGCGATCGCCAACTTCTAGGGTATGGGGATCGATAAATTTCGCATATCCGCGAATCAACTCAACACCTGCTTTTTCCAAAAAGCTAATGTGGAGTTCACTCAAACGTCGCACTTCTTTATCAACAACATCGACTAATTTTTTCCAATCAAAAGAGGGTTCTACCTCACTCCAACCATAGCCGAGTGCATCTTTATAATAGTGAGAAAAATGGGAAGCATAAACCATCAATTTTTTCGGGACACAACCCCGAATCACACAGGTTCCCCCAACGAGATCATTTTCGGCAATCGCCACCTTTGCGCCGTAGGAAGCCGCCCGTTTGGAAGACGCCAATCCGCCTGAACCTGCACCGATTACAAATAGATCGTAGTCATAAGCCATAATAAAATTGCCTCGTGTAGAGAATTTTCTGAAGTCTTTTCGCTGTGGTCAACTCGATTATGGAGTTAACTCCTATTGTTTATTATAATGAATTATGGGATATAAATTTTAGTCTGTTTTTAATTTTTGTTGAAAAGCTTGATACTCGCTTGAGGCTAACCCCGTTTGTAGAGTGGTGATAACCTGGGACATTTCTCCGGCTAAAAGTGCTGTAACGGCTAACCATAATCCTGGAAAAATTCTACTTTGAATGATGTCATTTTTAGGCTGCAAAGAAATATAATCTCCTCCTTCCAAACAAAACCAATCTAATTTGCGATCGCTGACTTGCCAAACGATATATTCTTGGACACCATTGCGACGATAAGCCCGTTTTTTATCTCGTAAATCAATGGTTGCTGTACTCGCAGAAATCTCGGCTATCAGTTCAGGTGCGCCCTCAATATAACCCTCTTCATTGAGGCGAGATTGTCCTCCATATTGGCTATCAATTAACAACACAATATCAGGTTGTGATTCATTATCAAGATCTAATTTTACTGTTGGATTATCGCCTAAACGAACACCAGAAGTTGCAACTTTGTAAGTTCCTAACCAAATCATTAGATTAGCATGAGGTTCGGCGTGAGATTCAAAACGTAGAGGTGAAGCCATATAAACAATTCCTTCAATGAGTTCGGCTTTTTTGAGGTGAGGCATATTGCTATAACGACGCTCGAATTCTGGGCGGGTCAAAGAATCTCCATTTTCTAAAGGAGGAATGGAAATCTTTTTTTTCTCGTTCGGTGAAATTGCTGTCATGTTCGTAATTAGTAATGAGTTGAACAAATCGTGCTAAACTTTGCTCTATTATAGAGTAAAATAGATGAATTGAAAAACATTAAAAAATGATCAGACGGCGACAAAAAAGACTTGATCTGTTAATGCTTATTTTTTTGAGTTTATTTTAAGCGTTGCTCTGACATTAACTCATTTTTATCCGACTACAATCTCTCAAACTTCAGTGACAGCTAGCGATGAAATTCGGGGCGTTTGGATTACTAATGTCAATAGTGGTATTTTGTTTGTTCCCGGTGGAGTTCAACGAGCATTAGATCAACTTTCACAATTAAATTTTAATACCGTTTATCCGGTGTTTTGGAATCGAGGAACAACCTTTTATCCAAGTGCTACCGCCCGTCGAGTTACAGGACGCTTTCAAGATTCATTGCTAAACTTAATTCATTTTGGAAAAGATGTTTTATCTGATATTATTAGTCAAGGACATCAAAGAGACTTAAGAGTAATTCCTTGGTTTGAATATGGGTTGATGGCACCGATAAATTCTCAGCTAGTCCAACGCCATCCAGAATGGATTACTTTACCCCAAAGTTCTAAATTTTTAGCCATTCCTTCTCTACAAGATTTAAACGATGCTTTACTTCCCAACTTTCCACCGAGTAATAAATTGTCCGGATGGTTGGGGATTAAAAATGTGTGGTTAAATCCCTTGCATCCTCAAGTTCAGAGATTTATAGAAGACTTAATTATTGAAGTCGTGATTAAATATGATGTTGATGGTATACAATTTGATGATAATTTTGGAATGCCAATAGAACTGGGTTATGATTGGTATACTCGTAAAATTTATAAGCAAGAACATGAGGGTAAACTTCCGCCGAATAAT
>NZ_AUZM01000068.1 GCF_000478195.2 Lyngbya aestuarii BL J
CATGGAAGATACCCTGCATCAGCGTTTAATTGGTCAAGAAGAAGCGGTTAAAGCGGTTTCTCGCGCCATTCGTCGCGCTCGGGTGGGCTTAAAGAACCCCAATCGACCGATTGCCAGCTTTATCTTCTCTGGCCCAACTGGAGTGGGTAAAACAGAACTCACCAAAGCCTTAGCGACTTACTTCTTCGGATCAGAAGAAGCAATGATTCGCTTAGATATGTCTGAGTTCATGGAACGTCATACCGTTTCTAAGCTGATCGGTTCGCCTCCCGGTTATGTCGGGTACAACGAAGGCGGTCAACTGACTGAAGCCGTGCGTCGGCGTCCTTACACGGTGGTTCTATTCGACGAAATCGAAAAAGCCCACCCCGATGTCTTCAATATGTTGCTACAAATTTTAGAAGACGGACGCTTGACTGATGCGAAAGGTCGCACGGTAGACTTCAAAAATACCTTGATCATTATGACCTCCAACATTGGATCGAAGGTGATCGAAAAAGGTGGCGGTGGTTTAGGATTTGAGTTCTCCGAAAATGAATCTGATGCTCAGTATCATCGGATTCGTAACTTGGTTAACGAAGAACTGAAGCAATACTTCCGTCCAGAATTCCTCAACCGTCTCGATGAGATTATTGTCTTCCGTCAATTGACGAAGGATGAGGTTAAGGAAATTGCGGTGATTATGCTCAACGAAGTCTTTCGTCGTCTGACGGAAAAAGGCATTAAGTTGGAAATCACTGATCGGTTCAATGAACGCTTAGTTGAGGAAGGTTACAACCCCAGCTACGGCGCTCGTCCCTTACGTCGGGCGATCATGCGCTTACTCGAAGATAGCTTGGCTGAAGAAATTCTCTCAGGTCGCATCGGTGAGGGCGATACCGCCGTTGTTGATGTCGATGGAGAGGGTCAAGTCACAGTTGCCCAAGGAGAAAAAGAAAAGCGGGAATTGTTACCGCAAACGGCTGAATAATCAGTTACTGTTGAGCTATCTCTAGCTCAACTTGAGTAACATCTCATAAATTTAATCAGGGGTATAACAACTGTTGTACCCCTTTCTATTCGGTTTTGTTTGTTTGGAGAACTCCTGTTAAGGAACAAACTCAGTCACAACCTGACCCCCGCTTTGATCCCCAGTCACCACAATGGTATCACTGGTAAACTCACCCACTGCTCGATTTCCCCTTAAAGTCAAAGGTGGATCAATTTGACGGTAAACAACATTACCTTGAGCCTGAAACTGTTGTTGGGATGTAGACCAAGTTAACTGATTCGTATTCAACTGAGCTTGACGCTTTTGACCGATCGCCACAACATTTCCGACTAAATCAAATTGTTCAGCTTTGATATCACCCCATCCCTGGTTTGCTGTTACCGTTACTTGTTCTTCTCGATGAACAATGGTAATCGGTTGGGGAGACTCTATTTTTTGCTCTTCATACTGCCATTTGATCTGATTACTGGCAACTTGCAAAGGGGGTTCTGACAGTGCAATTTGCACATTTTTCTTCAGATCAGCGAGTTGAGTTTTGAGATCAATAATCGCTTCTCCGGCGACACCGCGATCACTCACCATTTGATCTTGATAGCGATCGACTTCTACCCGACGATCAGCAATCAGTTTTTCTTGTTCCCACTCCCAAATCACGTGATCAGTACGGACTTGCACAACCGGATCTTTGACATCAATCACAACCTGATTCCAAAACTCGATCCGCTTTTCTCGGTTAAACGCTTGTACCTCAGAGGCGACGATATTAACCTGTTCATGTTCTCCCGTCACCCCGTTACGAACCACCAAGATTTCCTGATCAACAATCCACTCTAAAAAATTACCTCGTAGAACCAATCCCCGATCAACATCAGTCGCAACGATATTATTGCGTAAAACAACCCGCTTACTATCTTGGTAGATTTCTCCAAGTTCAGCTTCTACTTTGTAGAGAAGTTTACCATCGCGAAACAGTTCACCGACGGGTTGAGTCACATTGGCAATTCGATTATCCTTACTGTAACTGGCTTGCTTAGACTTGACTCGCCACAACAACTCCCCCTTCTCGTTGGCTTGTTCGAGGGTAACATCATCGAGGGTTAAGCTGTTGTCAAATTCTTCTTCAGGTTCAGTTTGAGCGGGAGTGACATCATTTTGAGGTAGCTCTGGGGGGGTACACCCTGAAAGTCCAGAGAAAATGATCATCCCAACCCATACCGATAAAATTCTCCCAGAGAAACCTATCGGAATTCTCGGGAAGAATTGAGGTTGAGCTTGAATCTCAACAGTTGTCAATTTGAAAACCCCCCACCGATTATTCATGCTGGCGATTTTACGATCCCTCCATTTGTCGGTGATCAACTAAACTCATACTCGAAAGTGGACGATAGGGATAAGGGTTCGGGCTGCGAGGATTTTTCTGAATTTCTTCCTTGACATTTTCTAAATCAATATAGCGATCAGCCACGTTAATCAAACTGTCGCTAGTCATTGAGCGCAAACTGACCACTTCTACCCGCACCCCTCTATAACTCACACAGTCAACGGCATAGGCGAGATCTCCATCTCCACTGACCAAAACCGCCGTGTCGTAGGAACCGACTAAAGCCAGCATATCCACTGCAATTTCGACATCTAAGTTGGCTTTTTTAGAACCATCAGGAAGCTGAACTAGATCTTTGGCAATTACTCGATAGCCATTGCGCCGCATCCACAGCAAAAACCCCTGTTGTTTTTCGTTTGTACGGTCAACCCCTGTGTAGAAAAATGAACGCAACAACCGTGATCCCCCAGTCAACCGACACAAGAGTTTAGTGTAGTCAATCTCGATCCCCAGTTGTAAAGCGGCATAAAACAGGTTGGAACCATCAATAAAGATAGCAACACGACCTCGATTTTCGAGAACTTGTTCAGGCGTGAAAATTTCGCCGTTTTTTATGGGATGAAACATAATTTTATACCTCGTTTATTATCGAAATGATTGTTTATTGAATGAGTCGTGAAGTCGCCAGATTGAAGACAAATGTGTTATCTTAAGTAAAGCTTAACGATCACGCTGGCTATGACAAAACGGTTTCAGGGAGTTCTAGACGCAGAAAAACAGGTTGGGGTTCAGCAAGCACTTGCTCGGGAGGCAAGATTCCCCACAAAGCATGAGTTTCAAAGGTTGCTGCTGCCTCAATTGCAGTCTTGTCATTGAAATCAATTGAGAATCCAAGCTGATGATAAATCCCATTGCTGAGATTAGGAGTTATGGGAGACAGTAGATAAGCTGCTAGTCTAACAGATTCCAGTACAGAATAGAGTACAGATTCGACTAAATCTAGCTTTTCTTGCTTATATAAAGCCCAAGGTGCCTGTTCATCAATGTATTTATTCCCGGCTTGAACAAGATTTAAGATGGCACCGCAAACCTTGCTAAATGCTAAACTCTCATAGCCTTGAGCTACAGTTTGACCTAACGTTACACCATAAGATTTTAGGGGATTATCCTCTGGAATTGCAGTACCGCTAACGTGGGGAATGCGACCTTCAAAGTATTTGTGAACCATCCTGAGTGTTCGATTGAGCAAGTTTCCCAGGTCATTGGCTAAATCAGCATTCACCGTATTGATAAATCGAGTCAGATTGAAATCTCCATCTTGTCCAAATTCTATCTCTTTGAGAAAATAGTAGCGAACTGCATCTGATCCAAACTGACGAAGTAACTCTACAGGATCGAGTGTATTACCCAAGCTTTTCCCCATTTTCTTACCATCTTTGGTTAGAAATCCGTGTCCAAAGATACGACCGGGTAAGGGTATATCAGCAGACATTAACATTGCCGGCCAATAAACGGCATGAAAACGCAAAATATCTTTACCAATCAAATGTAGACTAATCGGCCACCCTTTTGATAAAGCATTCTCTAATGTCGCCTCATGATCGGGATCAAGTAAAGCCGTAACATAACCCAAAAGCGCATCAAACCAGACATAAATGGTTTGGTTGGGATCAACAGGAACGGGAAAACCCCAATCCACATTCAGCCGAGATATCGAGAAATCCTGTAAACCCTGACTGACAAAACTGATCACCTCGTTGCGACGGCTTTCGGGCTGAATAAAGTCTGGTCGCTCTTGGTATAAGGCTTCGAGTTGCTTTTGATATTTAGAAAGTCTAAAGAAATAGTTCTGCTCATCACGCCATTCAACCTGTTTATTGGTGTGAATTGGGCAGTATTTTTCATCAATCAGTTCTCGTTCTTCCTTAAATTCTTCACAAGCAACACAATACCAACCTTGTTGTTGACTTAAATAGATATCTTCTTGATCCCAAACCCGCCCGAAAAACTCCTTAACAATCTCAGCATGGCGAGGATCTGTTGTCCGACTAAAGCGATCATATTGAATATCGAGTTTGTCCCACAGACTTTCAAAGCTAGAGACAATTTGATCGCAATGCTCCTGGGGAGAACGGTTGAGACTTTCGGCTGTCCGTTCAATTTTTTGGCCATGTTCGTCGGTTCCGGTGATCAGGAGTACGGATTTTCCTTGCAAACGCTGAAATCGCGCGACAGCATCGGCTGCCATCGTGGTATAGGCACTCCCGACATGAGGCACATCGTTAACATAGTAGAGGGGGGTTGTTAGGGTAAACAAGTTTTCTGTCTTTTTTGGTTCCATTTAGATATTCCCGTTGGATATCCCTAATCTTGATGCGATCAGAAGAAATTAAAACGAGGAGGGGGTTTACTACAGCTTTACTCTTGAATGTTAGATATACTAACTTCTACAGCAGACTCACCGAATACCCGTTCCGCCCCTAACTTCTCTGCACTTTTGTGAGGTCAAACTCAGTTGACCTTGAGCCATAGTTGCCTCTGCTGTCAAACAACAGAGTAATCTCTGAGTTCAAAACTCATTCTAATCATAGCTTAGAGATTAAACGATATTGATTGCCTTTTGACTAGATATGAGTGCTGAACATCAGAAAAAACGTTATATTTTTGGCAATAGCAACCATTAGGAACTTAAACTAAACTTTTAGACTCTCATACTTTCTTAAATTTTGTTTTGAGTTAATAGATAGATCGACGGTCAGTTTCACCATAAAAGCTAAATTTATGAATCTATCTCAAGAATGATATAATCAAGACTAATGTAAAGTTATATTAAGATACAGCTCTTGGGCTGAAGTTGAGACTTACCCAACAAACTACTTAATTATGTCTTCAGATCAAACCGTGCAAATTTCGCAGGGGTTACTCACGGCACTAGGAACGCGAATGTTCTTGCACAATGAAGACCGGATTCCGACTCGGAGTGCGGTACTGGTCGTCAGCAATCATCGTAGCTTTCTTGATCCAGTGATCCTCACTGCTGCTTTGGGTCATCCGATTCGTTTTGCTTGTCATCACTACATGGGTCAAGTCCCGGTATTAAAGGATGTCGTGACCACTTTAGGTGCTTTTCCCCTGCAAGAACCCACCCAGCGATCCCAACATTTTTTGCATCAAGCCAGCCAATTGTTGCAAAATCAAGAAATGGTAGGTGTATTTCCCGAAGGCGCCCAACCAATGGTCAAAGTCACATCTCCCAACCACATCGGGTCTTTTCATCGTGGATTTGCTCATCTGGCTTGGCGAGTTCCCGTTGAAAATCTGGCAATTTTACCTGTGGCGATCGCTGCTTTTGACGAACAAATAATCCGATCAGGCATCCCATTACGCCTGTTAAACTGGTTTGACCCCTCCGAACCGCTGTTTGATCGTCCGGGTTGGCATCCGATGGTTCTCTACAAACGAACAAATATTCTAGTTGGTCGTCCTTATTGGATTAAACCCCAACAGCAGCAACAGTATCGAGGTAAACAAGCCCGAGAACTTGTTGCCAATCTAACAGCATATTGTGAGAGTGAAATTGCAAACTTATTACAGAAATCGTCTTAGATTCTCCGCACACAGCCCAATTCTCGAGACTCTCTAAGAACCATTCACTAAGCGAACCGTCAAGCCTATCTCTGTTGTGGACAATAAGGATGAAAAAACAAACATGATCCCCAGTCCGTTCGTAGAACCCAACCCCAATCTCAACACGATCTGCTTTCTTCAACCCAAACCCCCCCAACCAGATTTACCCTTATTGATCTTTTTACCAGGAATGGATGGGACGGGTAAACTCCTACACAAGCAGATTCCTCAATTATCCAAAGTTTTTGATATTCGTTGTCTTAGTATTCCCTTGCAGGATCGATCCAACTGGAATACCCTCACGGTTCGCACAATCGCCTTAATTAAAACTGAACTGACCTCAAACCCAGAACGAGGGGTGTATGTCTGTGGAGAATCCTTTGGAGGGTGTTTGGCGGTCAATATCGCCGTGAAAGCACCGAAGCTAATTGATCGCTTAATTTTAGTCAATCCTGCTTCTTCGTTTAAACAGCAGCCCTGGCTTCAGTGGGGATCATTATTAACCCAATCCATGCCGGGATGGTTTTATCCGACTTCTGTACTGACTCTCCTACCTTTCCTGGCTTCTTTGGGGCGGATCTCACTCGATGATCGCCAAGCCCTAATCCAAACGATGAAATCTGTCCCTCAACAAACTTCAGCCTGGAGACTGGAATTACTCCAATCATTTACCCTCGATACCGCTCGACTCCGCCAACTTCAAAAACCTGTTTTGGTGATCGCAGGGGCGGCAGATTTATTACTTCCTTCGGTGACAGAAGCCCAATCATTGGTGAAACATCTCCCGAATACTCGCTTAGTCGTTTTGCCCAGAAGTGGCCATGCTTGTTTATTGGAAACTGATATTGACTTGCTAGAGATTTTGCAAGAACAAAACTTTCTAAATGGACTCTGGAGTGAGTCTAGAGATTCTGATTCGATTTCTGCGATCGCAGAACATTCTACTCGACGGATCGCCAGTTAAAGGAGTTGCCAGGTTGACCACTGGGATGACAGACTATAGGGTTGAGTTGATCGATAGTCTCTCAATACCTATCTAAAAACCACCATGACCGTCAGCACAACGACTCAACCCGGACTCGCATCCCGTTTAGTGAATGGATTTCTCGCGGTTAAACCTTTATTTAATATTGCCAAACATCAAGCCCGTCAGATGATGATTGATCGGGCCGAAAAACTGGGAGTTCCCTGGCGAGAACAGGCCAAAACCTTGCTTTCGCGCAACTGGGACGCTGAATTTACTCAAGTCCACAATCCCCAATTAAATTATCCTGAATATTATCTGCGTCCGTTTCATGCCTACGATGAGGGAAATTTAAGCTGGCAAGCGGCTGTGGAAGTCGAAGTCGCCGCCTATGCGGTTCATGCCAAAATCTGGCCAGAAGCGGGGGCGGAGGGGGATCACCTTCTACGTCAGAGTTACAACGACGTTTTACGGGCTTCGTTACCGACGGATTTACAGGATATTGTAGATTTCGGGTGTAGCGTTGGGATGAGTACCCTTGCTCTGCAACACCTGTATCCAACAGCCAAAATGACCGGGGTTGATTTGTCTCCCTACTTTTTAGCCGTTGCTCAATATAATAGTCAAAAGTGGCAGCAACAGGGATTTTCTCAGCCAACTTGGGTTCATGCGCCCGCAGAAGCGACAAATTTACCCGAAAATAGTTTTGATCTGGTGTCATTGTGTTTAATTTGTCACGAATTGCCTCAAATTGCGACGCAACAAATTTTTCAAGAAGCACGACGGATTTTGCGTCCGGGTGGGTATATTGCGGTTATGGATATGAACCCCCACTCAGAAGTAATTACTCGAATGCCTCCTTTTGTATTGACGTTACTCAAAAGTACGGAACCTTATTTAGATGAATATTTTAGTTTGAATTTAGAACAAACGTTAACTGAGGCAGGGTTTCAACTTTTAACTCTCACTTGTAATACTCCCCGTCATCGCACAGCGATCGCAAAGGTGATCTAAATTTGAGCTTAAATAGGGGCTGGCTTCTCAATGTTCTTTGTTAGAAACATAGATCGGTACGGAACCCGCCCGACAATGATCTCCGTCTAAAATTTCCTATTTTTCCGCTATGTTAAATGCAGAAGATCTGTTTAATGAAGCCTTTTATTTGGCGAATAATCCTGATGTTGAAGCAGCAGTGGAAGCGGGGATCATTGAGAGTGGGTTCGATCATTTTATTGAGTCGGGTCAGTTTCAAGTCCGCCAACCGAGTCCATTATATAGTGAACTCGACTATCTCGCGGCAAATCCTAATATTCGGGATGCGGTAACGCAAGGGATTGTTAATAGTGGTTTTCAACATTTTATCGAATTTGGTCAATTTGAAAGACGCAACCCCAGTCCGTTATTTGATACATCGTTTTATTTAACTCAAAATCCCGATGTAAATACAATTGTGAATGAGGGGATTTTAACCGCAATTGAACACTTTGTTAAATTTGGTCAGTTTGAAGATCGCGCCCCCAGTCTTTTATATAATCCCAATTATTATTTATCTCAAAACCCAGATGTTGCTGTCGCCGTTGAACGGGATGAACTGACTGGAATTGAACATTATCTTGATATTGGTGCGGCTCAAGATCGAGATTTTAGTGCGTTTCTTTCCCCAGATGGTTCTTCTTTTCCCAATCAAGTGAGTGTGGGAGATGTGACTCAAACTTCGGCGATTTTATTAACTCGAAATACGGTTCCAGGAGAGATAGAGTTTGAAGTTTCAACTAATCCCAACTTTACTAAAATTATCACATCACAAATCCAACCGATTAATAATATTATTGAACCCATTAAAGTTGAAATTGGGAATTTAGTACCTGGAACTCAATATTTTTATCGCGTTACTAATACTTTAGGAGCGAGCGAAGTGGGAAGTTTTAGAACCGTTCCCCCAATAGAAGTTCAACAAGGATTAAGATTTGGAGTCAGTGGAACAATTCAAGGTGAACTCGCTCCTTATCCGGCTTTAATTAATGCTCCTGAACGCAATTTAGACTTTTTTGTACAATTGGGTGATACGATTTCAGCCAATACAATTTCACCGGATTTACCTAAAGTTTCTCAAGCAATTACTGAACTTGATTTTAACACAAAATATAATGAAACTATTTCTCAACGGGCTGGAATTAATCCCTTAGCTAATTTGGAGTCATCAACGCCAATTCTTTCAGTGTGGGATGATCAAGATTTAATTGATAATTTTGCAGGAGGAGTTGCGCCAACGAGTCGTTTATTAACTCAAGCTATTTTTGGAACAGAGGGAGAATTTGTCAATGATACACCTTTGTTTGAAACGGCTTTAAATGCTTTCCAAAATTCTAAACCTTTACGGAACTTATTTTATGGAGAAACGGGTGATTCTCGCACAGCAAATGAACGAAAACTATATCGAGCGATCCCCTATGGACAAGATGGGGCGGCGTTTATTTTAGATGCTCGTTCTTTCCGAGATGCAACCTTATTTCCGCTGACTGATGTTCCGACAGAGGGGCAAATTAATCAATTTATTCAACAAACATTTACACCTAATCGAACTTTATTGGGAGCAGCCCAATTAGAAGAATTAAAGAATGATTTATTAGCCTCAGAGAGTGCAGGAATTACTTGGAAGTTTATTTTTTCTCCGGTTCCCATCCAGAATTTAGGCTTTTTTGAAGCCGAAGATCGTTGGGAAGGCTATGCTGATGAACGTAATGAGTTATTACAGTTTATTGATGAAAATAATATTGATAATGTTGTATTTTTATCTGGAGAGGCAAATGGTACAATTGTCAATAATCTAACGTATCAAACCGATTTTGAACAACCTCAAATTCAAACCAATAGTTTTGAAATTACGGTTCAACCGACTGCGGTACAGTTAGAATTAGAAAACGAACAAATCGCGGCTCCTTTTGGCTCGGCTACTGTCGCACTAACACCGGATGATTTATTGTCTCCTGCGCTTAAAGATCTTTATTTTAGTTTAGACACTCAACCCGCAAGAAATGAGTTTATCCAAGAGGTTTTAGATAATCGAATTGTGAATTTTGGTTATGATTCCATTGGGTTAGAAGATTCAGAAATTGATGCAGAGTTAATCGAGGGATCGTATGTAGCGGCTCATACATTTGGCTGGACAGAATTTGTGATTGATTCCCAAACTCAACAGTTACAAGTGACAGTTTATGGAATTGAACCTTATACTCAAGATGAGATTGAAACTATTCCAGTTACTATTATTAATCGTTCACCTCAGATTGTCAGTCAATTTAGAATCAATCCAGTTTTGAATGCGTAAATATTTTCTCTAACTTTTTAGATAGATTTTATAGTATTTTCTGATCGATAAAAAGGTAGATGTAATTTTAACTGATTGTGTGAGGAAAGCGATTAAACTTAATCACGTTATGGTCTGAATCTTAGAACTTTTAAACTTCAAGCTGATTCACAACAGGAACATAAAGCCTTGGCTTCACAATTCTGTCGAAAAGAGCTATAGACAACCCGGTTACGTCCTTGAGATTTAGCTTTATACAAAGCTTTATCCGCATTCATTAAAAGTTCTAAAGGGGATAATTTATCATCCGGTTTCCGAGTCGCAACTCCCAAACTCAATGTTACACAGGAGCTAACTTTTGACTGTTTGTGAGGAATTTTGAGAGCAGCAACATGAGAGCGAATCTGTTCAGCAATTTTTAGAGCTTGTTCCGCCTCTAACTGAGGAAGAATTACCGCAAATTCTTCGCCGCCATAACGAGCAACGAGAAAGGAATTGGGATCAAGAATTTCTTGAACAGCGTTTTGAGTCGCGTCTGCAATTTGTTTTAAAGTAACATCTCCAGCAAGATGACCATAAGTATCATTGTAAGCTTTAAAAAAATCAACATCACAGATAATCACCGATAAAGAGTTTTCACTGCATTTTTCCCATTCTTCATAAAAATAAGCATAAAACTTGCGACGGTTAGCGAGTCGAGTTAGCTCATCTAAATTTGCCAAATATTTCAATTCTTGATTTTCCGATTGCAGTTGTTGTAGCATTTGATTTTGATGTTGAATCACTTGATGTAAGCTCAAAATCGTTAAATCCGTTTGAGAATTTCGGTTGAATCGTTGACGCATTGAGAACAAGATTGCTTTGAGGTTGAACATATTTGACATTTTGGATGCACCACTAAACAACAAGATCTAGTATCAATCACAGCCCCAAATATAGAAGTGATGACATTCTCAAAATCCTGTGAGAATTCCGAAGTATTCTCGTGAGGTAAACCTGTTTGAGCTTGTGACACCCTAGAAGTCGTAAAGGTGATGAGTGTCACATAAAATTAATCGATCTCAGCGTTAAAGTAAGAGTCGAAGCTAATATTGAGCGAAAGACAGCAATAGGTGTAATCGCTTATCCTCCTACCAGCAGCCCCATTGAGCCACTAGCGCTACTATGCAACTTCAAGTTCAAACTTTCACTGTTCACAAACGTTTTCCCCTCACCATTAGCCGGGGAACCACAGCCGGATCGACGAATATTTGGCTGAAAGTCGAACAGGATGGGATCGAAGGTTGGGGAGAAGCTTCACCGTTTTCGATTAGCAATCAACCCCAAACCCCAGAAACAGTAATAACCGCTTTAGAATCGGTGATCCCCAAGCTAGAAGCCTTAACTCCCCTAGATCGACAACGGATTGAACTGATTTTGCAAGAGAGTCAACTTCCCTCGGGGGCTTGGGCGGCGTTGGATATCGCGTTTCACGACTGGTTGGGAAAAAAGGTGGGATTACCCCTGTGGCGGTTATGGGGGTTGGATCGCGATCGCAGTGTTCCGATTTCGGTGACAATTGGGATTAATACCCCAGAAGGGGCGAAAGCTAGAGTCAGAGATTGGTTGAATTATCTTGATGTGCGAGTCTTGAAAGTGAAATTGGGTAGCCCCCAAGGGATCGAAGCGGATCAAGAAATGTTCAGGGCGGTTCAAAGTTCAGCCCCGACAGATGCGGTGTTATATGTGGATGCGAATGGAGGTTGGAATTTGTCAGATGCGATCAAAATGTGTGATTGGTTAGCCTCACTGGGGGTTAAATATGTTGAACAACCGTTAGCGGCGGATACTGCATTAAAACAGCTTCCCCAGCTTTATGATCAATCTCCTTTACCGATTTTTGTCGATGAAAGTTGTTTCAGTAGTCGGGATATTCCTTTATTGGCTGATTGTGTTCATGGGATTAATATTAAACTGATGAAATCGGGGGGATTAACCGAAGCGTTGCGGATGGTTCACACCGCCAAAGCGTTGGGGTTGCAGGTGATGTTTGGTTGCTATTCTGATAGTAGTTTAGCCAATACAGCCGCCTCTCATTTAGCCTCGCTTGCTGACTATCTAGATTTAGATTCCCACCTCAATTTAATTGATGATCCCTTTACAGGTGCGACAGTGAAACAAGGATGTTTAATTCCCAATAATTTACCCGGATTAGGAGTAAGCAAGATAGAACTCAAAGATTAAAATGGTTAATCATTACTTCTTGGCAAACACAGAATATACATCTTCAATGGTAAACTCACATAAATCTTTTGAGGTCGGAGTATCAATTTGAACGAAAACATGGTTTCAGTGAAGGGGAAAAATTTAATAAAATCGATTAAGAAGACAAACAAGATCATTGTTTCTGAATTTCGGGGAGATTGATGTCTGATTGATTAATCCTGCCTGACTTTTGGCGAGAGCTTTCGCTACAATAAAAGCGACTTTGTAATAATAAAATATACTAAAGTGTCTTTCAGTCTATTAACTACTGCTGATGGCGTGGAAAATTTACATTGGCTGCACAACATTAGCCCCACAGACCGATCAATTGTTGGGGATAGAGGATTTTACTTGGGTGACTTGATTCAAGAGGGTTATCCGGTTATCCCTGGCTTTGTGGTGAGTGCCAAAATTTATCGCGAGTTTTTGGAAGCAATAGACTGGCAAGAACCTATATTAGTTGACTTTCCAACATCTTCATTACATATTGATCTCAAAGATCCGCGACAACTGCAAGCGATCGCTCAACGGATTCGTCATCAAATCATTACATCCAGCTTATCATCCGAATTTAGATCAACCCTACAATCATCACTGAATACCCTTAACGCTCAGGCTTTGATCTTTCATCCCAGTTTAAGATTTCCCTTGATCCCCACCAATGGATTATTTGATCCGGTGATGAGTTGGGCAACAATCGATGCAGTTGAACTCGGGATTAAACAAGCTTGGGCGGAGTTATTTCGGGCGAGAAATTTATTGTATTGGCAACGCAATAATGTCCAACTTGCACATCTTCAACCGACTATTTTAGTACAACTGATTCCGGAGGCGATCGCTTCAGGTTCAGTTCGTTTTGATGCTGAAGTTTGGGATATTGAGGCGACTTGGGGCTTAGAATTAGCGACATTATGGGGACAAACTCACCCCGATCATTATCAAATCAATCCCCAAACCCAAGAACTACAACACCAAAAACTCGGTTATAAAACCATTGGTTACAGTTTAAAATCCTCTACAAGCACTCAATTAAGCAATCTAGAGGGTCAATGGAGTGGGTTGGCTCAATGTACTCTATCCCCTCTGCACAGCCCGATAGAAGCCAAATTATTAGGGCCTGAGTATCAAGAATCTGTACTCAAACCCGCTCAACTCCAATCCTTAATCGAGTTAGTCAAACCCATCGCCAAAAACTTAGGGCAATCTGGGTTAATTGAGTGGACAATGTGTGAGTCGTGTGAATTTTATATTTCTCGTGTCTGTACGGTTGATGCTGATTCCATCGCTAAACGGGACTTGGAGGTTGACTCTCAAGAATCTTCGGGGGATCTTAGAGGAATTGCTGCATCCTCCGGGCGAACAGTGGGGAAGGCGTATATACTGGCGAATCCTTCTACAGTTCAAACAAATCTCTTTCCGACCGGAGCAATTTTGGTTGTGAAAACCATGATCCCGGAATTGCTTTCCTTACTCCAACGGGCGGCGGGTTTAGTCACCGAACAGGGAGGAATGACTGGACATGGTGCAATTTTAGCCCGAGAGTTAGGAATTCCGGCTGTGATGGGAGTGAAATCCGCAACTGAGCAGATTAAAATGGGAGAATCCGTTCTTGTTGATGGGGATCGTGGAGAAGTTCATCGGATTCTGAGTCAGAATATGACGACTGAGCAACCTTTTTCGACGTTAGAAACAAATTTAGAGACAAAATCGATTATTTCGGAAAATGAGTTACGGGTTCCGATTGCGACTCAATTGATGGTCAATATCAGTCAATCGAGTTCTTTTCTGCGACTCAAAAATGCCAAAAACTTACCGATTGATGGAGTCGGCTTAGTCCGTTCTGAACTGATGGCTTTAAATTTGTTAAACTCGGAGAATCCTTCAGTCGATTTTAGTCAGTGGTTACACCCTCAAAATCAGTCTAAATTTATTGAGGGAATGGTCGAAGGTCTTCAGCAGTTAGCCGCGACGATTGCGCCTCGTCCTTTATGTTACCGGGCTTTGGATTTACGAGAGTTTCACCAAGAGGTTAGACCGCTCTGGAATGGGGAAATTTCTGAGTTAGCGCAGCTAACCACTGTCTCTCACTGCGACAACCATTGTCAAGGACAATATTCGACTTTATTTGAGTTGGAACTCGCGGTTTTATCAAAGCTCAATCAGTTGGGTTTTAATCATATTCGTCTGATTTTACCGTTTGTGCGATCGGTTGAGGAATTTTGTATTTATCGTCACTATATTGAAAAAACTGGATTAACCCGAAATTCTCATTTTCAAGTTTGGATTATGGCAGAAGTTCCCTCGGTTGTCTTTTTAGTCTCTGATTATATTAAAGCGGGAGTTCAAGGAATTGCAATTGGAACAAATGATTTGAGTCAATTTCTCTTGGGTATTGATCGCAATCAAACTCGTCAACTTTCTCATCTCAATGAGTTACATCCGGCAATGCTGAAAGTGATTCAAAAACTGATTAAAGAGGCTCGGAAAGCAAAAATTCCTTGTTCTATCTGTGGGGATGCTCCGGTATTATATCCAGAGTTAATTGATCATTTAGTCCGTTGGGGAGTGACTTCGATTTCGGTGAATCCTGATGCAATTGAAAAGACCTATCTAGCGATCGCCCGAGCAGAACATCGACTCATGTTAGAACATTCTCGTGCCAGCCTAACCCCCTAGAAACCGAGAGGGAATTTTAATCATAATCCACCTCCCGGTTTATTGTCTCGATAATGCTTAGTTTTCCATGCGAGAAATCACTTCTTCGGGGGATAAATTTCCAAAGATCACAGACATGATCCCCGGTAGATATTTATCCATCGTGGTAACATTAGAATAAACTAAATGCTTCACCAACGTTGAGGATAACTGAGTGCCTTCAACATCTAAACTGGTTTTATAGCGAATCTCCCCATCATAGAAATTCATTTCAAAGTTTCCGATGATCATCCCATAGTTAATCATCGTGATAAACGTCGCCACATTATAGCGTTTGTATTCAGGAACTTTCACCGGAAATACAGAATAAACACTTAATTGTTTTTCTTCTTCGCGAGCGATCATGTAGCAGTCAAATCGACCATTGTTCCCTTCAATTCCGAGTGCTAAAACTCTCCGATGTTCGATTTCCTTAAAAACCCAACCATCTTCGTCAAAGAACTCTAGCAGAACATCATATAGAGGGCGATCTGGGATATTTTCTTTCGTGACTGTTTGGGGATTTTGTTCAGAAGCAATCATAATTTTATCTATCTCCTAAAACCACTCAGGCTGTTCTTTTAAAGACTGGAAAATTTACAGCTTTTTATTGTCAGATGTAATCATATCATCCCTCACCTTATTTGACTTCGGCTCCAGACAAATAATATTACTGACTTCATAGTAAACAGGCCAATAAAAGCCTACCTGACTATAAGTAAGCCGATTTTTCTTTTCTACAAATTTCTTGTTATCAAAGATGCGTTTGCGGGTTCCTGAAAAAATACGGTGATTTTTTTCGAGACTTTTTGCATCCGCTTGAATTTCTGTTTCAATCTGGTCAGCATGAACCCCGTTCATCATTAATTGAAAACAGCGTTCGATCACTCGACGAATGGTTTGACGTTCTCTAGACTCATACTGAAAAACAGCACCTTCGGCCTCTCCTTTCCACAAAGTCAACCGATAACAACCGTGAGGATTTCCATGAGGAAACCAACCAAGTTTAAACGTATAACCCTGTTGATCGACAGTTGAACTTGTTCCCTCTAAAGTGATCGGCTTAATTAAAAGTAAATCTTCATTGTAAAAGTGAAAATTGACAATTCCACCGTCTCGAATTAAGGGATCTTCATCTCCGAAAGCATTATGAATGATCGCCCAGCCACTAGGTATATTGAGTGGAACCAGTTTTGAATACATGAATAGTGATTGCTCAGTCTACTGAAGTCAATTTGATTAACGGATGCGTTTTGTTTGCCGTTGGCGTTGCTGAATCCGAGTGCAATGTCCACGTACCGATATCGATACCTTTTCACTCCAGCTCGATCACCTCTTATCAATAACACGTTTTTCTCGGTCTCGCAAGACAGTAGAGGGGAAGGTGGGGAAGTGGAGAGGTGGGGAGATGGAGAAACAGTTGACAGTAACCAGTTATGCAGTTATTCAGTTGTCAATCTTTTACTGTTCACTGATTACTGTTCACTGATTACTGTTCACTGATTACTGTTCACTGATCACTATAAATCAGCCTGTATTTCGCATTCCGGCAGCAATTCCATTAATCGTGAGCAACGCACCGCGTAACAATTCACCCTTGCTATAGCGTGAATGAATCACTCCGGGCGCACTAGCGACTCCATGCTGACGTAAACGCTTCAACAAAGCCACTTGCAGGAAGCCTAACGGAATAATCGTACCATTGCGTAACTGGACTGATCGTTGCAAGGTGGGATCACCATCTAACAAACGTTCATGCTCGGTAATTTCGAGAACCAGTTTACGGGTTAGCTGAAATTCTTGAGAAATTTGTTCGTACAACGCCTCAAAGCGAGCCAAATCTTCACGGGCGCTCAACTCTCTAACGTAGTGGTGAGCAATTTGCATATCCACTTTTGCCAGCGTCATTTCCACTTTAGAAATCGTCGTGCGGAAGAACGGCCACTTATAGTAGAAGTAACGTAACAGTTTGATATGTTCCTCGGGTTCCTTTTGAACAAATTCTTGTAATGCCGCACCCACTCCATACCAAGAAGGAAGCAGAAAACGGCTCTGAGTCCAGCTAAATACCCAGGGAATCGCCCGTAAACCCGAAATATCTTTTTTCTTGTCACCGCGACGTCGAGACGGACGAGAACTAATTTGCAGTTGGCTAATTTCTTGAATCGGGGTGACTTGATCAAAGAACTCCACCAAATCCGGCTGTTCGTAGATCAAGGCGCGATAATGCGATCGCGATTTCACCGACAATTCTTCCATAATCTGGTTCCAGGTTTCAATCTCATCAAACCCGGTATGGAGGAGACTCGCTTGGATGACTGCGGTGGAAACACTTTCGAGATTATAAAGAGCCAGTTGCGGGAGTGAATATTTAGACGCGAGAACCTCCCCTTGTTCGGTAATTTTAATCCGACCGCTAATACTTTTACCCGGTTGAGCTAAAATCGCTTTGTAGGCAGGGCCGCCTCCTCGTCCGACTGAACCGCCTCGTCCGTGGAAGATACGGAGACTCACGTTATAGGATTCTGCCACTTTTTGCAGGGCTTTTTGAGCTTTGTGAATTTCCCAGTTACTACTGAGGAAACCCGAATCCTTGTTACTGTCGGAATAGCCCAACATAATCTCTTGGAGGGAGCGATCTGAATCTGGAGTGTTGTTGGACTGGTAATGTTCATAACCCCCGCCGAGCATGGCCCGATACAGCGGTAAATCGAACAAATTCTTCATCACAATCGGAGCGCGTTTGAGATCTTCTACAGTTTCAAACAGCGGTACCACTTGCAGATTAGGGATTCCGGTTGCCGAATCATAGAGTCCAGCTTCTTTGGCCAAAAGCAGAACTTCCAGTAGGTCACTGACTTCATGACTCATACTGATGATATAGGTTTGACAGATTTCCGAGCCGAATTCCCGTTGTAAATCCCGCATCATTCGGAAGGTTTGAATGGTTTCGCAGGTTTTCTCAGAAAAGGGGAGTTCAGACGGAATTAGAGGACGACGGGTTTGCAGTTCTGTAGACAACCACAGGGAACGTTCAGCCTCTGAGAGTTCGTTGTAAGGTTTGGGTAAAATTTCTAGATAGTCTGCAATTTCACTGAGAGCATTGGAGTGAACCGACGACTCCTGACGCATATCCAGACGAGCCAGAGAGAACCCATAAATTTGAACTTGACAGAGGAGATCTTCGAGATCTCGACATTCAATCCCGGTTTCGTGTAAATTACGCTCAATTAGGGTCAGTTCATCAAGAAATTCGCTGCCCGATTGGTAAAAACTCCCCATACTCTTATCGGGGCTAACCAGTTTTTCTCGCTCTAAGGTAACATCATCACTATTGTAAAGTCGCCAGTTGCGATCGCGTGTGTTTTCGAGTCGTTTTTGAACGTAGGCGAGTTTCAGGCGATAGGGTTCTTGACGATAGCGGATAGCCAGTTTATCGTAGATTTCTGGGAGTTGTACCCGATCGCGATCGAGAGCTTCGAGCAATTCTGGAAGGACATCACTCCAGTGCAGGGATAAACTCAGCAGTCCGTTGAGATACTCTACCGCACCGATGTACTTTTCTAGAACCAGATGACGCTGATAGCAAGCCGTTCGCCAGGTGACTTCGGGAGTAACAGAGGGGTTTCCATCCCGATCAGCCCCAACCCAAGAGCCAAATTTGCAAAAATCGTATCTAGGCGGTTTTAAGTAAGGGAAGGAGGCATTTAAGGCGTGTTTGATGCGTTGATAGAGTTGGGGAATGGCATCAAATAAGACTTCTTGAAAGTAGTGTAAGGTATAGTCTACTTCATCAAGGACTGTGGGTTTAAACTGATGGAGTTCATCGGTTCGCCACCAGAGCCGAATTTCTTCAGTGAGTTGTTCGTACAGTTCATTAGTCCATGATGACAACGTTGAAGTCTGCTCGTGGGTCTTACTTTCACTCAACGAACTTGTATTTTGATCGACGTTATCGAGTTGTTGTAGGACTTTAGCGATCCGACGTTGTTTGGTGCGGATGGTATGACGAACAATTTCTGTCGGGTGTGCGGTAAACACCAAGCGAACATCCAAGTTATCGATTAATCTCTGAATGAGTTGGGAGGGGACGTTCAAGCTTCGCAACATCGGGAACAGGTAGTGAAAAGTGGCTAATTCCTGTTCGGTTTGAGATTTAGCCGAGATATCAGAGAGATTCAACGGATATTCTCGTTCATCGGAGAACCGTTGGTTGCGGGTTTCAAAGACCGAGTTTTTTTGATCCGTCGGAAAAAGGGGTTGCTTCTCAGCCGATAGTCCCTTTGTGTAAGCCTGTTGTTGTTCGCGTTGTTCGTAATGTTGTTCTACGATGTTAATCAGCTGGAAGTAGAGTGCAAAAGCACGAGCCGCACGAATGGATTCATTGATATCTAACTGCTCAACCAGTTGTAAAACGTTAGACTCTTGAAAGTGAGATGCTTGTCCCTCTGGAGAGGTCATTGAGCGCATCTGCTTGAGTAAATCCACTAATTCTTGACCGCACTCTTGACGCAGGACTGACTCCCACAAATCTTCCACAATTTTAAGACGATTCCGCAATAATAAATCGCTCTCGGTTAATGTACCATTGGATGAAACAATTTTGTTAGAGACCTGATCTGAAGGGTGGAGCAGTGAACTCATAGGGCCTGTTCCTGTTTGGCAAGATTATGCCTTATTGTAGGGGTTAATCTCCCGAAAATCATAGATTTTTAAGGTTAAATTCCTAAACTTTGGATTAATCTTGTCTAAACCCAATGATTTTTTGACAACAGGGAACCGCTTTGACCGTCACCCGTGAACATTAATTAACCCGTGAATTGTTCAGCACATCCTCATCTTTACGATCTGCCGATCTGCTCACCCCTCAAATTTTAGAGCGAGAATGACCTGATCCGGCGATCGCGTTTATCTCGATGTGCCCAGAGTATATGCTAGCATAGTAGTAGTGGTTTGGTAGGCAATGTGTTTAAGGCGTACAAATATCGACTCTATCCAACAGACGAGCAAAAATGCCAATTGATTCGGTCAATGGGTTCTGCTCGTTGGTTTTACAACTACGCCCTAAACCTAACCTCCGAGACCTACAAAGAGACGGGCAAAGGCTTGAGTCGTAATGACATCATCAAACTTTTACCAGGCTTGAAGAAAAAACACGAGTGGTTGACGGAGCCACCATCGCAATCTTTACAGCAAGTCGCGCTGGACTTGTCGAGTGCATTCTTGAATTTCTTTGAAAAACGGGCAAAATATCCCACTTTCAAAAAGAAACATAACAAGCAATCGATTCGATTCCCTCAAAGTATCGCGTTACAAGGGGACTACTTAAAACTTCCTAAACTGGGAAAAGTTTACTGTAAAGTTTCTCGGCTTCCCGAGGGAAAAATTAAATCGGTAACAGTCTCTTTAGTTCCGTCTGGCGAGTTTTACGCCTCATGCCTGTACGATGATGGCCAAGAAAAACCTACAGCCAATTCTGACGGAAAAGCCGTTGGAATTGATTGTGGGTTGTCGCATTTTGCGATTACGTCTGATGGGGCTAAACATGGTAATCCCAGGTATTACCGGAAGTATGAAGACAAATTAGCGAGGAAACAAAAGCAATTAAGTCGAAAGCAAAAGGGTTCCAATAACCGAAATAAATCTCGAATCAAAGTTGCTAAAGTTCACAGCAAAATAATACGCTGCCGGGAAGATTTTCTACACAAACTAAGTCGTAAATTAGTTGACGAAAACCAAGTCATTGTTGTGGAAAATCTAGCGGTTAAAAATCTGGTCAAAAACCAGAAACTAGCTAAATCAATTAGCGATGCTGGATGGGGTCAGTTTTGCACCATGCTCAAGTACAAAACGGAATGGGAAGGAAAGCTCTACATTGAAGTAGATAGATTTTTTCCTAGCTCAAAGACTTGTCATTTCTGCTTGAATCAAGTCGAAAGTTTGCCGCTTAATATTCGGCAGTGGACTTGTTCTCAGTGCAATACACAGCATGACAGAGATATCAATGCCGCAATTAACATCAAAGATGAAGGTTTACGACTTTTGGCGGGAGGGCATCTCGCTGCTGCTTCTGGAGTTCGAGTTAGACCAAGTAAAGGCACTGCTTTTACGAGGCGTTGAACTGTGAAGGAAGAATCCCTCGTTGAAAACGAGGGAGTTGTCAATCTTCTTCTTGGCAACTCGGATGGGGAAAATTGAGAACGGGAAGACGCTCACCTTGAAAGACGGCTTCGCTACTGCGACTCATCTCTAACATTGTATTTGATACAACTTTACCGCCCATTAACACCAACATCAAGGGTGCTGTTGCCACACTCAGCAGGAAGTCCGATGGAATTTTCATCCCCGGAGTCTCGTCGTGCGGGGAAGCCTCCGATGGGGTTTGATCACGAGATTGCATAGATATTTCCTTTGATTTCTTTAAAATTATTTTAACAGTAGATTTTGATCAAGAAGTGGGGTTTGGGGAGTTGGTGGAGAGCGGAAAAAACTTCTGAGTTCTAATCATCCGGAAAGCTGCATGGCAAGGCTCGAATAACTCATACACCTTAAACACTACAACTCTAAGCTCTAGCACGGTATTATCGAAGACGAAACAGTGGGTCAAGTTTAGTACAATTGGGAGCGTCTTGGCGAAAGATTGGTCAACACTAACACAATGGACTGAAAAAGCAATCGGACTGTCAGATGTCCGGGTGCAAGTCCGGTTACGGGGAAATCACCTGCACGTTTTGTGTGAATCAACTCCGTGTCCCCGTGAAAAAATAGCAGTATCTCAGTTTTCAATCGCACTCGAACAAACGAGTTTGAGTACATTATTACCTCCAGAAGCCCCTCCTGTTTATAAAGTCTTTCTCTGTGGACGTCAATCGGGAGCCAAACGTCCGGAATGGACAGTTAAACTGGAGTGCAATCCTTCTCAAGCAGCCACAAATGAAACCTTAACATTACCCTCACCCCCATCTGAGTCCGATGTCCCGATCACCGAAAAATCGGTCTGGGAGAAACTCGGCGGAATTTGGAGTCGTCGTCCCCCCACAACAGAGGATGAACCTCACGAACACCCCGTAGCAGAAGCAGAGTCTATCTCGACTAAAAACCTGGAAGCCGAAAAAGCACAACCGTTGGAGATGGCTTCCCCTGATCCTGACCCCCGAGAAACGGCTGCTCAAACCCATGAGCCGATTGACCGTAATCCCAGTCCAGCGAGTGATTCTCCCCATAATCGCCCCAACGGTCAACGAAAACTTTCCCCGATAACCGAACGACTCTCAAGCAATCGGAGTGAGTTCAAAAATCCCTCCAGTAGCGTGAATTCCCGAGCAACCGCCACCCAGACCAAACCCTCAGAATCAACCCCGTCAGAGCCGATTCAAGCTCCTCTAACCGTTTCGACAGAAACCCTCGCCCGTCGTGGCCACAGCCAAGCGATCGCCAGTTATCTCAGTGAAATTCTGGGGAATTTAGGCGTCAGCGTGAAAGTCAGTGTTAAAGAACGCTCTAAAAATCGTTCCGCCTCAACAACAGAAACCTCAACCCGTCGTCTGTGGGTGCGTTGTGAATCAGCTTACAGTCCTGATCCGTCTCTACTCGCTGAACCCATCGCCGAACGCTTACGACAATTGCAGCTAGAAAACTTTCGGGATGCTTGTATTTTATTGCAAGTCCAGGGAGAACCCCGGCCTGATTGGATGTTACGCATTGATCTCACCCCTCCGGTTGAAATTCTCAAAAATTGGGCGCGTTGGGGTTCACAGGCCGCTATTGGTCGTATCCTCAATCAAAAGCTAGAGGAGTCCAACGTCAAGGTTCGCGCCACCCTTAAAGAATCCACTCTCCATTTATTTTGTGAAACCCTCACTGCCGAAAAACCCTCCCGTAGCCCAAAAAACAAACACAACGCTCCGGCTAAAGCAAAAGTGATGGCGGCGATCGCTCCAATTCTCGATACCCTTGCCCCCCAGGGAATTCTCGCGGCTACCGTTTATGGGGTTGATGCTCAAAACCCTGCCCAGAGTGTAGAATCTCCGATTTGGATTGATTGGCTCAATCTCCCGGCCTATGAGCATCGAGATTTACAATATCATCCTCTGACTCTTGCTCAACAGGGAAACCTAGAAGCTCTTACTTTTCTTCTCAATCAACTCATTAACCCCGATCTCGATCATCAACTCGCCACAGGTGGAGTGCGGGTATTGCTGCTGCGGAAAGGGAAACTTATGCACGTGATGACCGAAGCACCAACCTGTCCCTCTCAATCCAAAGTGGCTCTCCCCCTAGCGCAATTTCTACGCACCCATAAAATTGAGGGCATTGCAGGTGTGCGAATTTATGGTCGGCGAGCGGGTCAAAAACACCCCTTATGGCGTTATGGAGTGGCGTTGTCTCAACGGAGTCCGAGACTCGATGAACAAGTCAATGGATTTTCCGAGAGTGAGCATCCAGATTTAGTGACTCAAACGGAGGGATTGGTTTGGCGTCCGGATCTGGCTTCAGATGAACTCGAAGATCACGACTCCTTACCCTCAAATCGTCGGAGGCTCGAATGGAGTGATCCCCTAGAATTACTCTCGATGCGGCTACAACAAGGACTACTCGCTACAGGTTTGTTTGTAAGTCGTGAGGCGGTTCTTGCGCCCATGGAAGCTGCGGAAAGTTCTTCCTATTCTAAAACCGGGTTAGCGTTAATTTGGGGGGCAATAGGTTGCTTACTGGCTGTCCAGGTGGACTGGGCGATGGGTCGATTTTTGGAAAATAACCCCCAGTTGGAGATGGCTCGCGCCGCCCAAAATTTGCCTTCTGTAGATCAACCCCCGACCACTTCTCAGCCGGTTTCCGCGATCAAAACAACCACTCCCCCGACGGCTGAATCTCCCGAGGAAAATGAAGTTTTTAATCGCTCGGAATTCCTCAGCCAACCTCAAACGAATCGAACTCAACTCAATGCTTGTCAAACGGCTTCTAATGTTGAGGCGTGTCAACTTTCTCAACTGCTATATCCGTCGTTTAATAGTCCTCAACTCGATGAACAGTTTGCTCGTTATCAAGAATATATTGCCACTGAAAAACGTCCTCCCGATATTCTGATTGTCGGGAGTTCTCGGGCGTTACGAGGGATTGATCCAGATGTTTTAGAAAGGGCATTAGCAGAGGCGGGTTATCCCCAACTCAAGGGGTTTAACTTTGGGGGGAATGGGGCAACGGCGCAAGTGGTTGAGTTAATTGTGCGGCGGATTTTACCTCCTGAACAGTTACCGAAATTAGTGATTGTTGCCGATGGGGTACGGGCGCTTAATGGGGGTCGCACGGATCGCACCTATGAGACGATTGCTGCTTCGGCTGGATATCAAGAAATTGCTCAAGGAACGTTTAGAATTCCGACTCGACAACTCAAATCTTCTTCTGATTTCAAACAAACTCTCCTAACGTTAAAGGAGTTGAGTCAAAATCCCTCAACTGTGATTAAACAAATCCAAGACTGGTTTAATCAACGATTGATTGAAATTTCGGCTTCCTATCCCCAACGAGATCGACTTAAACAGGGGTTTCTCGTGTTGGTTAATCACCAAAATTTACTCACACAATCCCAGGATCTTCCCGATCTTCCCGATGCTGAGGATAATCCGACGTTGGAGAGTCCCCAGTTAGGAAGTAATGGTTTTCTTCCCTTATCGATTCGGTTTGATCCCAAAACTTACTATCAAAAATATTCTCAAGTTTCGGGTTACTACGATCGCGATTATCAAGGGTTTGAACTGAGTGGGGTGCAGACCAATGCGTTGAAAAAGTTAGTTGAATATGTACAGTCTCAGGATGTTGAGATTGTGTTTGTCAATATGCCTCTGACTCAAGAATATCTCGATTCAGTTCGGACTGCTTATGAAGAAAAGTTTCTCGAACATATGCAGCAACTCGAAGCGGAAACGGGGTTAATTTTTGTCAATCTGGCTTTTGAGTGGTTGGATACTTATGAATATTACTCTGATCCGAGTCACCTCAATCAATACGGCGCAGCAGCCGTCGCAGAACTATTGGTGCAAAAGCAACAGATTTCTTGGCCGACGAGTCGTTAGGGTTGCGACACAACCAGGATTGCAAGTTAGAATTGTGAATAGAAATCGAGCCAATTAAAAGCTTTGATCAGAAACTTAGACGTTTTGATGAGAATTGCTATATTATCCCTCTGTTTCTAATGTGCTGAATATTTTTTATTGTTTGAAGATCCCTACTCCTACCTTCTGTTGATATTAAGTTGAATTATTAGGAATGACAAAAGTGAAGACATTTTTTACTCTGTTTAGTCTCTCGATACTGCTAACTTTTGCATTATCAGGCTTACACATTCATCCGCTCAACGCCGCTACTGCATTCCCCTCTTGGCTTATTGCTCAGGAACAACCTACCGCTAACAAAACCTTTGAGGAAATTGTTCAAAATAGTCAAAAACAAGAAGGATTATTTACACTTTATCACAATCAAGAAGCCGGAAAAGTTTATCTCGAACTCACGCCTGAACAATTTCAAAAAAATTATCTCTGTTTTATTAGTTTAGAATCGGGAATTGGTGAAGCAGGGATCGTTCGGGGAAAGCATTTGAATGATTTTTTATTCCAGTGGCGACTTCAAAATAAAAAAGTGCAGCTTGTGGTTCCAAATATTAACTTTAGAACCCAACCGAATGATCCCCAAAGCCGTTCTATTAGCCGTTCAGTTAGTGATTCAGTTCTCTATTCACTTCCGATTCTCAGCACTCATCCCGAACGTCAAACCATATTGATTGATTTGAGTCGTGTGATTACTAGCGATCGCGATTTATCTAATTTAGGCAATTATTTCTCTAGATTTCTCGGTTCAAACTATAGTATTGACGCGGAAACATCCTATATTTATCAGGTGCAAACGTTTCCACTTAATGTTGAGATAGAGTCAGTTTTTGGCTTCTCTCAAAATAGTGGAAGTCGAGGTAGAAATTTATCTTCGCTTCCCGATAGTCGCGCTTTTAATCTCAATGTTCGCTATAGTTTAATCGAAGTTCCGAGCGAAAATAGTTATCATCCTCGGCTTGCTGATGAACGAGTCGGATACTTCACGAGTACCTACAAAGATATTTCTAATTCGACAGGTCGTTCTCCGTTTGTCCGTTATATTAATCGCTGGAATTTAGAAAAAAAAGATCCAAATGCTTCTCTTTCTCCTCCCGTTAAACCGATAGTATTTTGGATTGAAAATAGCGTTCCTTTGGAATATCGAGAAGCTATCAAAGAAGGGATATTAATGTGGAATAAAGCCTTTGAAAAAGCGGGATTTCAAGATGCAGTTCAAGTTCAACAAATGCCCGACGATGCCACTTGGGACCCGGCAGATGTTCGTTATAATACAATTCGTTGGTCTACGTCTTTTCAACCCTTATTTAATGGCTATGGCCCTTCTCATGTGAATCCGTTAACGGGTCAAATTTTAGATGCCGATATTGTGATTGAAAGCAATCAGTTTCTAAGTTGTATGAGGGAATTGGTGTTTTGGTTGAAAATAATCAACAAAATAATAATCAACAAAATGGCATCTCTGAAATGAGTCGAAATCCTTGTGAGTTAGGACGGTTATCTCTCGCTGAAGTCACTTCCGACTCCCACTCAAATTTATCTTCTGATGTTTCTTCAGAACATTTATGCTTTGGATTTGAGTCTAACCGTCAGTTAGCAACGGGTGCAATGGCGATGTCATTATTACAAGGTGTGAACCCAAATAGTCCACAAATTAAAGACTACGTTCACCAATATTTAAGATTTCTCACCGCCCATGAAGTCGGTCATACATTGGGACTCAGACATAATTTTCATGGTAGCACTTTACTTTCGCCAGAACAACTCAATGATACAAATATTACCCACAATTTGGGATTAGTCGGATCAGTAATGGATTATGTTCCTGTCAATCTCGCCCCCAAAGGAGAACCTCAAGGCGATTATTTTCCGATTATTATTGGGCCGTATGATCAATGGGCAATTGAATATGGTTACACCCCAATTCTTGCTAATACTCTCTATCAAGAAAAGCAAGTTTTAAAAGAAATTGCTCAACGATCTGGTGAACCTGAACTTTCTTTTGCCACTGATGAAGACTTTTGGGGAGTATTTCTTGATCCGGCTGCCAATGTGTTTGATTTGAGTAGTGATATGCTGCAATATTCACAATGGCAACTTGATAATGCGATCGCCATGTGGGAGCGTTTAGAAAGCCATTCTCCGCGTGCAGGTGAGGGATATGACCAAGTTCGACGGATGTTTGAAACCATCTTTGGCTACTATCAAAATCATGCGGAAAATATCACTCTTTATATTGGGGGTCAGTCGTTTAATCGTAACCGAATTGGTGATCCAAATGGACGATTACCTTTTGAACCGATTCCTGTTAATCAACAGCGTGAGGCATTAAATACATTACAGAAATATGTGTTTTCTGAAGAAGCGTTTCAATTCTCACCTCAGTTATTGAATAAACTTGCACCTTCCCGTTGGCAAGATTGGGGAAATCCTGATGTAAATTCTTCTTTAGAATATCGGATTGGCGATCGCATTTTGTGGTTCCAGAAATCTATTCTAGAAGAAATTTTAGCACCAACTCGTTTGGTGAGGTTACGAGATTTAGAATTAAACACTTCACAGAATAATTCCCTAGCAATGCCGGAGTTATTTGAAGCGTTGCAAAATAGTATCTGGACTGAAGTGTTGGAAGCGGATAAAGGAATAGAAATTTCAGGAATTCGGCGATCATTACAGCGTGAACACTTGAATTTATTAACTAAAATGGTGTTGCGTGAAGTGAATGTTCCTGAAGATGCGTTAACCTTAGCTTGGTTTCAGTTAAAGCAGTTACAAGAAGTTTTGGAGCGAACCTTAGAAAAACAGAATGATCGGATGGATGCTTACACTTTGGCGCATTTAGAAATGACACGCGATCGCATTGTTAAAACGTTGGGAGCGCAGTTACAAACGAATTAGTTTCTAATGTTAGGAGCGCTTTGAGAAGTAAAAGAGACGCGCACGATTCACGTCTCTTCTACACAGAAATCAATTCTATTATTGGCAGTCAATCAAACTACACAAAGATGAAGTAATCCTCCTCTAAACTGGGGAAAGGTGTTCCTTGAATAATGGCAACTAATTCATCGTTATCTCCAACAGTTCGGTAAAGGGCGGCTCCATCGGGTAAACCGGATGGTCGTTCATCTAAGCGATAATCTTGACGAGAACCGTTTAACTGAATGAGATCTTCGTCGGCGTTAAAATCGCCAATTAAAGCGTAATCATTCAAACCGGAAACTGTTGCATCGCCATCATCATAATAGGCTTGTAAACTGTCTCCTAAACTGAAAGTATCGGAACCTTCACCGCCAAATAAAGTATCAATTTCGCCATTTCCGGCATCAATTTCGTTGGGGTCAACGCCGATTAAAAAGTCGTTTCCGCGATCGCCTTGAAGAATATCATTACCGCTATCTCCTTCGAGGGTATCGTTTCCTTGACCTCCGTAAAGGGTATCCTCTCCATCTCCGGCTTTGAGAATATCTGTTCCTTCATTACCGTTCAGCCAGTCGTTATCATCCTCGCCATAAAGGTAATCATCGCCCAAATCCCCAAACAAAGTATCTTGTCCAACTTGACCCCGCAATGTGTCATCATCTTGACCTCCGTAGAGGAAATCATTTCCATTTCCCCCTTCGATAAAGTCATCATCTTGATTACCAAATAAGATATCATTTCCGTCATTTCCAAACAGGTTATCATCTTCGGCTCCACCAAAGAGTAAATCTGCACCCTCAAAACCTCGGAGAATTTCGCTTTCCTCGGTTCCAATTTCAATGTCATCGTCGCTACTACCTGCAATACTTTGACCGGATATTTGAGGAACGGAGGGTTCGGGTTCGGGTTCCGGTTCGAGTTCCGGTTCTAAAGTGGGTTCCGGTTCGGGTTCCGGTTCGGTCGTCGGTTCGGGTGATGGGGTAACAATTGGAGGAGCGACAATAGGAGTTGGTGTCGGGCTTGGAGTTAATTCAGGTTCGGGAACAGGTTCGGGTGTGGGTTCGGGTTCGGGAACAGGTTCGGGTGTGGGTTCGGGTTGAGGAACAGGTTCGGGTGTGGGTTCGGGTTGAGGTTCGGGTTCAGGAACAGGTTCGGGTTCAGGTTCAGGAACAGGTTCAGGTTCGGGCGTAGGTTCAGGCGTAGGTTCAGGAACAGGTTCAGGTTCGGGCGTAGGTTCCGGTGTGGGAGTAGGTGCAGGAGTTGAAGAATTTATCAGTTCAAAAGCAAAGTTGTAATTACCTGTACCATTTGTGCCAAAATCTAGATTATGATTATCTAAAATCAGCGTGTAGGTTCCGCCAGTTTCCAAAACCGCCTGAAGCCCAAATAGCGGCACATCTTCTTCTGATTCGACAAAGGTTCCATTGGGATCATACAGACGTGCCTCAAGTTCAAAGGGAAACCCTGAGTCAGAAGCATTCATATTAAAGAAGTCTCCTGCTTGTGCCTCAAATGTATAGGTATCAATCTCCCCAAACCGATCTATACTGCCGGAAATCACCTGATTAGGATTGGCAGGAATCGCACCGATGGGATCAGGGATACGCTGAAGCATCAGTCCATAGTTCCCAGTATTAGGATTATCAGCGTCTCCCACCAGAATTGTATATGTACCTCCACTCGAACTGTTAAATGAGAAACTTTTTCCTCCGTTGTCAGATAGATTTTCCAATCCTTCGGTAATCAGGATGCCGTCAGAATTGAATAATTCAACATCAGGAGCAATTGAGGGATCTCCAAAACCGGAAGTATTCAAGAAAATTTTATCCCCTGGCTGGATTTCAACAGTATATACATCTTCCTCTCCGACAATGCTTAAGTTTCCGGCCGCATATTCACCTACGTTGATTGGAGTTGCACCAACAGGATTATTAGTACGTTGAGCAAAAACGGTATAGCGACCTGTACCATCGTCAAACTCATCTTTAACAGAAAGCTCAATCGTCGTATCTTCAGATGCAGAAATCTGATACTCTTTTTTGTCCAGAATAGAACTGTTTTCTACATTTTCAATAGTTGTGGTGTTTTGGTTTAAAGAGACTGTTGCAGAAGTGAAAAGACCATCATTTATAACGAGATCGGCTACAGCCACATACACCTGATCTCCTGCGGCTAAATCTAATGTATAGGTATCCTCTTCGCCAGGAACGCTGATTTCTCCTGTGATTGGAACACCAAACGTTATTGAAGTCATAATATTATCCTCATGTAAGATTTTAGATGTACAAATCAGAGTGTCTGGGGACTCACCCCATCAAAATAGAGCCTCTACCTCTCTATCAGTTCAAAGTGTGAGTTTTTACGTCTTTGGAGAAAGATTGCTGTTAATAGCCAGCGATCGCCAATCTTGTAGGTTGGGTTTCGTTACCTCAACCCAACATTATTGTTTCCCTTTTTCTGTGGATGTGTCGGGTTGCACTTCGTTTAACCCAACCTACTTTTTATTGCC
>NZ_AUZM01000069.1 GCF_000478195.2 Lyngbya aestuarii BL J
GGATCGATCTTCGATTTGTTCTATCTGGTAGCCTTCCATCATCAAGCTATCGGGAACTTGTTCAATAGGTTCACCAGAGTCTAGCCAAACCTCTAACAGTGACCCCGGAGCCATTTGTTCTAATTTTAATTTAGTTCTCACGAAATTGAGAGGGCAAGGAGTCCCTCGCAAATCCATCTGAGCATCGGGTGTAGAAGTCGTGGAATGGGTCATGTTAGTTTTCGGTTCAGCATCAAAACAATTATGCAGTCTTTTGTGAAGTTACAGGTTTGTTCACGGATCATTTTTGGTGAAATAGATTCCCCAGAAAGCCTTCTAGGCCTCCTTTTCCAGTCCGTTCACCATGAATTTTCGCCAGTTCTTCTAAGAGTTCTCGTTCTTTAGCGGTGATCCGAGTGGGAATTTCAACAGAGATCGTTAGTAAATGATCGCCTCGACTCACCGGATTTCCTAAACGGGGAACGCCTTTATTTTCTAGCGTTAAAACCGTTCCGGGTTGAGTTCCGGCGGGAATTTTCACCGACGTTTCCCCGTCAACCGTTTCCACATCCAAGTTACAGCCCAAAATGGCTTGTAAGTAACTAATCTTCACCTCCGAGAGAATATTAATCCCATCTCGTTTAAAGTGAGAATCAGGCGACACCGACAAAAACACATACAAATCTCCAGGAGGGCCTCCTCGCTTTCCGGCATCCCCTTCATTGGCAACGCGCAAGCGTGTACCATTGTCAACACCACCCGGTACATTAATTTTCAGTTTTTTGGTGACTTCCTTAAGACCCTGACCCGCGCAAGTGGTGCATTTTTCCTCGATCATCTGACCGACACCATTACAAGTCGGACAAACAGAGACTTGAGTAAAACTCCCAAAAGGAGTACGAGTCGCACGACGAACTTGACCACTTCCGCCACAGGTTGAACAGGTTTGAGGACGAGTCCCCGGTTTAGCACCGCTGCCGTTACACGTTTCGCAGGTTTCGAGATGTTTGATGCGAATTTCTTTTTCCCCGCCAAAAACAGCCTCTTTAAAGTCAAGGGGCAAATCTAGCCGTAAATCATCCCCTCGCGCCGGGCCAGTTCGCCGTCTTCCTTGTTGAGGACCCCCGACACCGCCTGCAAAACCACTGAAAAAGCTTTCAAAGATATCGGCAAAACTGTCACTGAAGTCTTGGTTAAAGCCACTTGCTCCGCCTGCTCCCCCGGCAACTCCTGCTTCACCAAAACGGTCATAACGCGCTCGTATTTCCGGTTCAGAGAGAACTTCATAAGCGCGATTAATTTCTTTAAAGCGTTCTTCTGCTCCCGGTTCTTTATTGACATCGGGGTGATATTTGCGAGCTAGCCTACGATAAGCCCGCTTAATTTCCTCTTTGTCTGCGTTGCGAGCAACACCAAGTGTCTCATAATAATCGGCTGCCATAGAACTTTATTGGTGAAATCTAAATCACAATAACGACAAAAAATGCCCAGGAGTTACTCAGAACTGCGAAGTTTTGAACTTCAAACCCGTTCAAACTCCCCAACTCCAGACTAACTGGTGGAATTGGTAATAAAAGGATTGCCCGGATCTGGATCTAAAATCTCTCCGGCTTGAGAAGCAACTTCGTCTGAAATTTCCTCTAGCCCGAAAGCAGGTTCTCCGGCTTGAGCATCCTCCTCCTCAGAAACCTCCTCTAGCCCGAAAGCAGGTTCTCCGGCTTGAGCATCCTCCTCCTCAGAAACCTCCTCTAGCCCGAAAGCTGATTCGGCGGCGATCACATCATCCTCTGAAGATTTATCTTCAGAGACGGCTTTATCCTCTTCTAAGTCTACCACTGGCACGCTTTCCTCGGGGGGATGTGCAACCCCAGACTCAGGTTCGGTTTTCTCGTAAATAGCCGCACCGAGATCGTAGAGCATTTCTTGGAAAGCATCTACCCGTTCCTTCATTTCGTCGTAAGTCACATCGGGGTTAGCAACCGCTTTTTTTAGAGCAGCCGCTTCAGTCCGAATACGCTCTTTGAGTTCAGCCGTCAGGAGTTGCGGGTTTTGCTTGAGGGTTTCTTTGCAGTTTTCAAACAGAGTCGCACATTGATTTTTCAGATCAACAATTTGTCGGCGTTGTTCATCTTCATCGCCGTAGAGTTCGGCTTCTTGTCGCATCCGCTCAATTTCAGCTTCACTCAAACCCCCTGTATTGGTAATTTGGATACTTTGTTCTCGTCCGGTTCCAAGATCAATAGCGGAAACCTTTAAAATGCCATTGGCATCGATATCAAAAGCCACTTCTATTTGCGGAACCCCTCGTTTAGCAGCCGGAATTCCGGTTAAGAGGAATTTACCCAAACTTTTATTATCTTTAACGAGCGCCCGTTCTCCTTGAAGAACATGAATTTCCACTGAAGTTTGTCCATCAACGGCTGTTGAAAACATTTGAGCGCGACTGGTGGGAATGGTGGTGTTGCGTTCTATCGTTTTGGTAAAGACACCGCCTAAAGTTTCTAAACCCAAAGACAAGGGGGTGACATCCAGCAGTAATAGATCTTTGACCTCACCGCCCAAAACTCCAGCTTGAATGGCGGCGCCCAAAGCCACAGCCTCATCCGGGTTCACAGAACGATCAGGGCTTCTCCCCGAAAAATAATTGCTAATGGCTTGTTGGACAGCCGGAATGCGAGTTGAACCGCCGACGAGGATAATCCTATCCACATCATCGGGTTGGAGATTAGCATCTCGCAGAGCTTGGGTTACAGGTTGAATCGTGTTGTCAATCAACAGATCAACCAGTTCCTCAAATTGGCTACGACTTAACTCAACTTCCAGATGCTTCGGGCCAGATTCATCTGCGGTGAGAAACGGGAGATTAATAGAAGTGGTTGTGCGACTCGACAGTTCAATTTTGGCTTTTTCTGCGGCTTCACGCATCCGTTGGAGTGCCATTTTATCGCTAGAAAGATCAATGCCTTCGCGTTCACGGAAGACCTCAACAATCCAGAGAACCAGACAATTATCAAAGTCATCTCCGCCCAGATGGTTATTTCCGGCCGTCGCCATGACTTCAAAAATACCATCCCCTAATTGTAAGATCGAGACATCAAAAGTCCCCCCTCCCAAGTCAAAGACTAAGATTTTCTGGTCTTGATCTTGCTTATCTAAGCCGTAGGATAAAGCCGCAGCAGTGGGTTCATTGATAATCCGCAGGACTTCTAAACCCGCAATCGTTCCCGCATCTTTGGTAGCTTGTCGTTGAGCATCGGTGAAGTAAGCAGGAACCGTAATCACAGCTTGATCAACCGACACTCCCAAATAGCTTTCAGCTTCTTCTTTGAGCTTTTGCAACACCATCGCCGAAATTTCTTGCGGGGTGTAAACTTGGTCTCGAATCTGGACGTTTACTGTGTTATCTTTACCGGAAACGCATTCATAGGGAACCCTTGTGCGTTCTTGTTCGGTGTCTTCCCATCTACGGCCGATAAACCGCTTAATACTGTAAATTGTATTTTCGGCATTCGTCAGGGCTTGTCGCTTTCCGAGTTGACCGACTAAGCGTTCATTGTGTTTACCAAAGCCAACAATACTCGGGGTTGTACGTCCGCCCTCGGAGTTGGCGATCACAGTCGGTTGACCGCCTTCTAGAACAGCCACACAACTATTTGTTGTGCCTAGATCGATGCCAATGACTTTTCCCATAACGTCTCGGCGATGAAGGTGTGCAAAGATTGCCTTAGAGAATATTTAGCGTCTTGAGGATTTTACCAATCCAACACTCGCTAACCCAGGCGAAGTTAGCAATGATTGAGGTTTTTTTGACGACAGAAATTGAGCGCTGAGAACGAGTGCTAACAGAACACCCGCCCATAAACTCTATTCCTGAGGAGCAGGGGCTTGTGAGTCCGTTTCCGATGAGCCAGAAGACTCCGGAGCCGTGGCGACTTTTACCATCGCATGGCGGAGAACCCGTTCACCGATCATATAGCCTCTCATCATTTCTTCTATGACTGTACCTTCCGGGTGAGTCTCTGAAGCTTCGCGCATCACCGCTTCATGTAGATTAGGATCAAAGGGTTCTCCATCAGGACGCATCGCCGATACTCCCAACTGCTTGAGGCTTTCGACCATCTGCTTGTAAACACTCTGATAGCTTTTGTGAATATTCATTTCGCTCTCAGTTTGAGGCTTAATGTGAGATCTAGCCCGCTCAAAATTATCAATCACGGGTAATAGTTTTTTGATGGTATTACATTTAATTTGTACCTCTAAATCCTCTTTTTCCTTTTGAGTCCGTTTGCGAAAGTTCTCAAAGTCCGCAGCGAGGCGTCGATACTGGGTGTTAATTTCGTCGAGTTGAGTTGTAAGCATCTGATTAGCTTGGGCTAGAGCAACTAATTCCTGCTGAATTTGCTCACTCGTCCTAGATTCTTCTTGCATTTGGGATTCGGGAAAATCGGGAGGTAACTCCTGGGAGGTTTGGTCGTCTAATTGAACCTCAACAGGGGTCGCGGCTTGATCCTCGACGACTTCAGGGGACAGATTGTCACCCTCTGACGGAATACCATTTTGATTGGTTGTGGCTTCTGGAGTATCAGTAGTTGGATTTGACATCATCTCTTCTTGCTGGTCTTGGTTGATCATAGAAAACTGAGCGATGGAGCTTCAATACTTGTTGTCTGTGCTGAGTTCGCCCTCGCAATCCTCCAATTCACTTGGTGTCTATTCAAAAATTTTAACCAAAATCATATCGTAAATCACAGCGATGGAAGTTAGCAAAAGCTATCATCTGAGAAGAGGTTTCTCTGAACTTAGCACAGTCATCTAGATCGTACCCTAATCAGCTTGTCATAATTAACAATGATCAACCGAAATTGGCAATCGGAACCCTTAACTCTGTGCCGGAGATCCCCAATTGGGCTGAGGAGTTTACTGACAGGGCTTAATGAATCCTTGCTGAAGTCGGGTAACAATTAACACATGAACTGGCTGAGACTCAGGGATTTAACCGCAGCGATACTCTCGGCTTGCTCTTTTCTGAGGTTCGCTAAACCCATGAAGATAGAAGCCGTTTGAGACTCGCTCTAGAAACTTTCTCAAACTTTTTGGGAATCCTATATCTTTAAGAGATTGTTACCTCAGATATGACTAATACATCTCGGCGACGTACCGCCCTAGTTGCGACCAGCACTACGCCTTTCGGCAATAAGTTAATTCAATCGGGATACATCAGCCCAGAACAACTTCAGCAAGCCCTGAAAACCAGCCAAGCCGGGAAACCGTTAACGGAAGTCTTGGAATCGGTGACGGGGAAACCTCTACCCCCTGAACTCGCACGTCAGTATAAAAAACAACAGCTTTTTGAGCAAAAAATTATCTACGGTGTTGATGCGTTTGACCTCGAAGTCGAACAGGTTTCCGTTGAGCAAATCGAACAAATGCTCAATACGCTAGAAACCACGGTTGAAACCTGCAAACGCCATCGCTTCATTCCATTACAAACCCTCGACACCGAACCTCCGACGGTTTTGATGGCAATGGTCAATCCCGACAACCTCAACGCTTTAGATGAACTTAAAAATCAACTCTTGCGTCCGAAAGGTTGGCATCTTAAGCGCCAAGTCATCACTCAAGGCGACTATGACAAGCTGATTTCAGCCTATGGTGAAGAAGATCTCAAACGCAAACAAGCCGCAGCCGCCCGTCTAGAAGACGAAAAACTTCAGTTCACCTCCGGCGATTTTGAGGAGATGGACTTAGAAGATGTCACCGATGAAGGCGGTGGTGCTGATTTAGCTGATGAAATCGAACAAGCCGAAACCGCCCCGGTTATTAAAGCGGTGAACGTGATCTTAGCCAAAGCCTTATCAGAAGGCGTCTCTGATATTCACGTCGAACCGCAAGAATACGAGATGCGAATTCGGATGCGGAAAGATGGGGTTTTGCAAGAATATTTCAAATTTCCGAAAAAAGTCATTCCCGCGATTACCTCTCGCTTTAAAATCCTCGCAGAATTAGACATCGCTGAACGTCGTCAAGCCCAAGACGGCAGGATTCGTCGTCGCTTTAAAGGCCGAACTGTAGACTTTCGGGTCAATAGCTTACCGAGCCGCTACGGTGAAAAAATTGTACTGCGGATTTTGGATAGTTCCTCAACTCAGTTGGGACTTGACAAAATGATTACCGATGAAGAAACCTTAGCAATGGTTCGGGAAACCGCAGCCCGACCTTTTGGATTAATCTTAGTAACAGGGCCAACGGGTTCGGGAAAATCAACCTCGTTGTACTCGATTCTCTCTGAACGCAACGACCCCGAAATTAACATCAGTACCGCCGAAGACCCGATTGAATACGCCCTACCCGGGATTACTCAATGTCAGGTGATTCGTGAAAAAAACTTAACGTTTGCCAATATTCTCCGGGCTTTCCTGCGACAAGACCCTGATGTGTTGCTAGTCGGAGAAACGCGAGATTTAGAAACGGCGAAAACGGCGATTGAAGCGGCTTTGACTGGACACTTGGTTTTAACAACCCTACACACCAACGACGCGGCGGGCGCAATTGCTCGTTTAGATGAAATGGGCGTTGAACCGTTCATGGTGTCAGCGGCGTTACTGGGAATTCTCGCCCAACGTCTGATGCGTCGCGTTTGTAGCGAATGTCGGGTTCCCTATACTCCCCACCCAGAAGAACTCGGACGGTATGGCTTATCGGCTTCGCGAGAGTTGAATGTTGAGTTCTTTCGGGCCAATACCATCGCAGCCGACCAACGCAAAAGTCTCAGTGAACGCGGAGAACTCTGTAAAAAATGTGGGGGGTTAGGATACAAAGGCCGGGTGGGGGTTTACGAATTTTTGAAAGTCACCGAACGTCTACAAACCTTAATTACCCAAGGCGCACCCACTGAACAAATTAAAGAAGTCGCGGTCGAAGAAGGAATGAAAACCTTGCTGTCTTACAGTTTACAGCTTGTCCGTGAAGGCTATACCACCTTTGAAGAAGTGGAACGGGTAACATTCACCGATTCGGGTTTAGAAGCTGAACTGAAGGCCAAACGGAAGCAGGGCTTGACTTGTAAAGGGTGTCACGCCGAACTTAGACCGGAATGGCTCGATTGTCCCTATTGCATGACGCCCCGTTTTACCGATTAGAGTAGGGATAGGGGGAGATGGGAAGTTGGGAAGATTTTACCTATTGCCTATTGCCTTGATCTAAATTATCAATATTTTTTGTAGTTGGAGGATTCAATATTATGGCTGGTTTGATGATTGAAGATGTGATGGAGTCCTTGATTGAACAAGGTGGCTCTGATATGCACATCCAAGCAGGTGCGCCAATTTTTTTCCGCATCAGTGGTAAACTCACCCCTCAAACTCAGTTTGGAGAATGTTTTGCTCCTGAAGATGTTCAAGTTCTCATCTTCCAAATGCTGAATAATATGCAGCGCAAGCAACTTGAACAGGAATGGGAACTCGACTGCGCTTATGGGGTAAAAGGACTGGCTCGTTTTCGGGTGAATGTTTATCGAGAACGGGGCTGTTGGGCGGCTTGTTTACGAGCGTTAGCATCAAAAATTCCGAATGCGGATAAATTAGGAGTTCCCCAAACGATTCGTGATATGACTGAAAGACCTCGGGGAATGGTTTTAGTCACGGGTCAAACGGGTTCGGGTAAAACGACAACAATGGCGGCGTTATTGGATTTAATTAATCGTACCCGTAGCGAACATATTCTCACTGTTGAAGACCCAATTGAATATGTTTTTCCCAATATTAAAAGCTTGTTTCACCAACGACAAAAAGGCGAAGATACCAAGAGTTTTGCCAATGCTTTGAAAGCTGCTTTGCGGGAAGATCCAGATATTATTCTAGTGGGTGAAATGCGGGATTTAGATACGATTGGTTTGGCAATTTCCGCCGCAGAAACAGGTCACTTAGTTTTTGGAACACTACACACAAACTCTGCTTCTGCAACAGTAGACCGGATGTTGGATGTATTTCCTCCAATTCAACAACCGCAAATTCGAGCGCAACTTTCTGGGTCTTTAGTCGGAGTTTGTAGCCAAAACCTCGTTCCGACTCTGAGCGGAGGTCGTTGTGCGGCGGTAGAAATTATGCTGAATACTCCAGCGATGGGGAACTTAATTCGGGAAGGAAAAACCACTCAAATTTACTCTCAAATTCAAATGGGGGCAAAATTGGGAATGCAAACAATGGAAATGGCTTTAGCTAAACTGTTTCAAGAAGGAAAAGTGGGCTGGGAAGCCGCGATGGGTAAGAGTTCAAAACCCGAAGAACTTGAACGTTTAATCGGCCCTGCGCCGAAAGCAGCAGCACAAAAAGCTAAAGCTCGTTAATTTTAGAACTCGGGATCAGGATTAGAAGCCGTTCAGGTCAAAAGTTGAGCCTTATAATTGCCGATTTTCTAATCCTAAATCCCAATTTATAACAGAATTTAGCTCAAAAAAAAGTTGTATTTAAGGGGAGCAATGACCACCAATAAACTTAAAACTCACTCCAGAAAACAAGGTTTTGATATTAAAAAAATTGAAGAAGATATTAACGTTGCTCTCGCTCAGATTACGGTTAAAGATTTAGCGATTTTTGCCCGTCAATTTGCGGCGATGTTTAACGCAGGAATTGCAATGGCTCGTTGTTTAAGCGTGTTATCAGAACAATGTGATAATGCTCGTTTGAAACGGGCTTTAACCACGATTCGAGCCGATGTAGAAGAAGGAAATGCCCTCTCAGAATCGATGCGGAAGTTTCCTGAGGTCTTTGATATGTTGTTTATCAGTATGGTTTCAGCCGGAGAGGTCGGTGGTGTACTCGATGAAGTTTTAGAACGTTTGGCGGTGATGATGGAGAAAAACCACAAAACCGAAAGTGAAATTAAATCCGCCATGTCTTACCCGAAAACGGTTTTATTTATTGCCCTTGCCGTTTTCTTTGCGATGACAATTTTCCTCCTTCCAACCTTTGCAGGGATTTTTGAACAAATTGGTACTGAACTGCCAATGTTTACGGTCATTATGTTGAGCATTAGTGACTTTTGTACAACCTGGCCGCCAATTCCTCAAGCCATAGTTATTGGGAGTTTATTTGCACTTTCTTTAGCGTATCAAGCCTTTTATAAAACCCCGGCTGGCCGCCTCGCGATGGATAAGATTTTTCTCAAACTTCCTTTATTTGGGCCACTGATTGAGAAGTCTGCGGTTGCTCGTTTTTGTACGATTTTCGGAAGTTTAACTCGTGCAGGTGTACCGATTATGAACTCCCTAGAAATTGTGCGAGATGTGGCGGGAAATCAAGCGATTGCCAATGCAATTGAACACGCCAGAAATGAAATTCAACAGGGGGGTTTAATTAGTTTAGCCCTGCAAGAAGGTAATGTTTTCCCAAACTTAGCAATTCAGATGATTGCCATTGGAGAAGAATCGGGGGAACTCGATAAAATGTTGATGAAAGTTGGGGCGTTTTATGAGACAGAAGTTGAAGAAGCTGTAAAAGGTTTAACCAGTGCATTAGAACCAATGATGATTGTGGTTGTGGGTGGAATTGTCGCGTCGGTTTTACTATCTATGTATTTGCCCATGTTTAAAGTATTCGAGTCATTGTAAATCTCAAAAAACTAATTTAAGTTTAGACAACTCTCATTGTAATTGTGTATAAGTTAAAATGAGAATAGGAGATAAAAAAACAAGCTGATTTGAGAGAAAAAATAGATAAAAAATGATCGATTTATCTTAAATTAGCTTAATCTCTTAACAAACTTTACCTTACTTTTTGACTGCCCTTTACTTTAAATTAAGATGCCTGTTCAACAATCTCATTATGAAACCCTGCTTGCTGAATATAGTAATGCAGAAGCAGCGATCGCACTATTAAAGCAGCATCGAACTTACTTGGAAATGATTCCGAGTATGCGTCGCCCAGATGAAAGTTTAATTACTATCCCTTTACCGATTGTCCGTTTACGAGATGGGGTTTCTTATACCGGAAAATCTGGAGTTAGTATTGCACCCGGACAAGCCATGTGTTTACCCTGTGATTTAGGGATTATTATGTGTGATCCAGAGTGGAAAGTCAAAATTGGGGTGGAAATTTTTATCTTTATTCATCGTCCCAATGAAGATTTTTCTGACTTATTGATGCGTTGGCGGCTGACTCAAGTTTGCTTAGATCAAGGCTACGAATGGGTGATGCCTCATCATTATAGCCATATTTATTCCCAAGAAGCTGAGAAGATTTATCCTTTGTTTGTACTCTTTTCAGAAACACCTGAACGCATTAAAAGAGGATTACAAGGTGCAAATTTACCGTTTGTTATTCCGGCATTAGATACAACGGTAGATCCTTCATATTATCAGTCTATTGATGAACTTGATGTGTTAGATCTTGAACATCATCCCGAGTGGAAACAATGGGGAGATCGGGAACAGTAAACAGTTTTTTCAGTTTGCAGTGACCAGTTTTACCTGTTGCCTGTTGCCTGTTACCTGTTCCCCGATTATTGTCGGTTAACGGACAAATTGAGGCATAATTTCTGCTGCGGTAAATAGACCGTAAATCCCCCGTTTATGAAGCTGAATTCCGGCTTTAAGATAGCCAAAAGCAGGGCCACAAACATTAGCTGCCATGCTGGTATCATCACCCAAAGTGAAGGTATGGGTGGAGATTTTTCCTTCAAAGGTGCGGCCTGTAATTTGGACGTTGGTACTCAGGGGTTTTTTGGGGTTGCGAGTATCAACAATTCCACCAACGGTAACGCGATCGCGGCTACAAATTCCAGCTAATTCTAACATGATATCATCGGCGTGTTCCATGTTTTCGAGTTTGAGTAAACCGTTGGTTTCATTTAGTAAAGCTTCGACTTCGGCATCACTCATCGCTCGGGCGCGTTCGACATCATATCCGTCTAGGTGAGCAATATCTTCACGAATTGTGGCGCGATAGGCTTCCCAATTGGCAATTCCCACACCAAAGGTAATATTAACGCTGTGAATTTCGGTGTAGCTTTGGGCGGCTAAAGCGGCGGCGGCGGTTAATAGCCCCGGAGTGGCACCACAACCGCTCATGTAGGTGATTCCAGCTTGTTTAAGTTCGTCTTGCAGTTCGAGTAATAGTTCGACGGCTGATGTGCGTTTGATGGCATCTACCAATACACCTCGCCAACCCAGTTCGATAAATTGACGCGCTACAGAAGCCATGAAGCTGTTAGGTAAATTCGGTAAGGCGAGAAAATAGCCATCAACTCCAGCGGCTGTTTTGACTAATTCCTCGATGCTTTGGCTGCTGAGGGTGCCGTTGGGTTCGAGATAACCCAGAGAACCTTGATCTCGGTAGACACTAATACAGCGATCGCGATTGAGTCCTGTCGGAGAATAAGCATAGCCTTTTTGATCTGCTGCTGCAACCCAGAGCATTTCCTGTTTGGGGGCTAAAACGGCTGTTGCGGCTTGTCCTAAACCTCCAAATCCGAGTATACCAACCCGCATTGGAGATGAAGTAAAATTGGTCATTGGTCTTTGACTCATAACATGATTTTTGGATCAGACAATCTTTTATTATCGGTGATCATTGGGAATACAACGCAAGGAAGACTAATACCTCACTACCTTGACTCTCGCTTGAATGTACGCGAAACTTAACATATGATTAGATTGCTTCAGTTATTAATAAGTTTTGTAAAGCAATGACTCGTTTTAGATCCATTCGTCAAAATTGATGTAGGGATGTTGCAGTCATTAAAATAATGAAGCGATCGCCAAAACGGTTGCACTGCCCGAGCAGTGTAGATTAACGTCCCGCAACTCTTGTAGCAGTCTGCTCAATCTATGGAAACCTTAGAGTTCGTGATCTATCCCGATGGCCGAGTCCAGGAAAAAGTCACTGGCATTGTCGGTGCTTCCTGTGAGGAGGTTACAAAAGCCATTGAAGCTGAATTGGGTGTAGTGCTAAATCAGGAGACAACTTCTGAATATTTTGCACAAACTCAGAATCAATCTCAAGCGGCGACTGCCCAAGTCAATTTTAGCAATTGGTAAACTTTACCGACGAATTCATTCAATTCGTTCAACATCAGCGTCTATGTCACACTTTAGTCAAATCAAAACACAAATTCGCAATCTGACTTCTTTAAAAGCGGCTTTATCTGATTTAGAAATTGATTGGAAATCCGGTTCAAAAGAAGTTCGAGGCTATCAAGGTCAAACTCGTCCGGCTGAAATTACCATTGAACAAGACAATGGATATGATATCGGCTTTTGCTGGAATGGCAGCGAATATGAATTAGTTGCTGACCTACAATTTTGGCAGCAGCCCATCCCGGTTCAACTGTTTGTGAACAAAGTAACTCAACGCTATGCTTATCAAACCGTTGTTAGCCAAAGCAACAAACAAGGTTTTCAAATTGCTGAACAACAGCAAAATCAAGACGGTTCAATTCGTCTCGTTGTCCAACGTTGGAGTGCATAATGTCTGAATGGTCTGCATCGTCGATTAACCCAACACCAGAACGTTCGGGGTTGGAACCGGAACTTGGAGGGGGTTTGCGGGATGCGCCAGAGCGTTCAGGCTTAGAGCCAGAGCTGGGGGGTGTCTTGCGGCAAAAGGGGGTTTATGTTGATGAACCGACTTGTATTGGCTGCAAACACTGCGCCCATGTTGCCCGTAATACCTTCTATTTGGAGCCTGATTATGGGCGAAGTCGAGTATTTCGGCAAGATGGTGATCCCGAAGAAGTGATTCAGGAAGCAATAGAGACTTGTCCTGTCGATTGCATTCACTGGGTCGATTATCAAGAGTTGAAAAACCTCGAAGCCGAACGTCAGCATCAAGTGATCCCAGTTGTGGGATTTCCAGTGGAGGCTTCTATTGCTAATCGGAAACGCAAAGAAAAAAACCGCCCCGCCGATTTGCAATCATGCTGATTGATATTGATACACCAGCAACACCCAGAGGTGAGGTCTGGTGTTTTTTCTGGGTACAGTCTTTTCAGTGAACAGTATTCACTTCTGCTGTTTAACTTTTAGCTGCTATTTTAGAATGCTTTTTTATGGAAAATTTGCGGGAAGTTTCTGTGGCTAGTGATCACGATGAAAGCCAACTTTTAGGAAAAATACTTTGTCAATGTTTTGGCTTTCCTCAGACGGAATGGGAAGACTATGGAAGTAGTATTGGATTAGATAATTTTCGTTTAATTCGCCGTAACAAAAAAGTAGCAGGAGGACTGGCAATCTATCGGATGGGTCAATGGTTTGGGGGTCGTTGTATTCCGATGGCGGGACTGGCTGCGGTGGGTATAGCACCGGAATATCGGGGTCAAGGAATGGCTGCGGAATTGTTGCGGGAAACCCTCAAAGAACTTTACGCCGAAAAGGTGGCAATTTCCACGCTTTATCCTGCGGTTCAATCGCTTTATCGTGGCGTGGGATATGAATATGGGGGAACTCGATGTTTATGGGAATTACCCTTATCAACGCTAAAATCTAGACCCTCTCAACTGCAATTAGAGAGAATTAAGCGTCTAGAAATAGAGGCGTTAATTGATGTTTATAACCAACAAGTTAATCACACGAATGGTTGTTTAGATCGGCATCCAGTTTTTTGGAAAAATATTATTAAAACCGCAGAAGGTGAAGAAGTTTATGGATATTGGATCGGTTCGTCTAGTTTGCCTCAAGGTTATGTTATTTTTCAACAAAAAGGAGTTCAGGGTAGTTTGTCTCTAGAAATTCGCGACTGGGTAACGTTAAGTTCGGATGCCACAAATTGTCTATTTTCGTTTTTGGCGAGTCACGCTTCTCAAGTTTCTAAATGTCGATGGTATGGAGGTGCTGTAGAACCACAACTGATGCTACTCGCCGAACATCATGCCAAACTCATAAACTATGAACAGTGGATGTTGCGAATTGTTGATATAGTGACGGCGTTGGAGTCTTTTGCCTATCCAGTGAATCTTGAAACTGAATTACATTTATCGGTTATTGATGATTTGCTTACGGAAAATGAAGGAAATTTTGTGTTAGAAGTTGCTGCCGGAAGCGGACAGGTTAAGCGAGGAGGTCGAGGAGAATTTCAGCTTAAAATTGGGTCATTAGCACCACTTTATGCCGGATTATTAGGGCCTCGACAGTTACAACAAATGGGTTGGCTCGAATGTACAGATTCAGCATTGCGAATTGCTGAGTATTTGTTTCCGACGACGACTTCCCCAGCAATGCCTGATTTTTTCTAGACTAATCTTGAGATGATTAACCCAATTTTATTAATCTAATTATGCCTGATGATTTGATTCCTTTTTTAATAGGTGTGGGAATTTTGGTGATTTACCTGATTTTTTCAGCATTAACAGAGATGGGGACTCGATGGCCGTGGAAAAAGTAAATTAAGTGACTTACTAAAGTTATAGACGATTTTGACGAGGAATTCGCTACACTCTAATTAAAAATTCTTGTAAACGAACCGATGACCCCCTTGAACGCTTCCCCGATACCCCCAGAATTTGATCGCCAGATGATGCTTCGGTGTCTGGAATTGGCGCGTCAGGCGTTAGGAAAAACGGCACCCAATCCATTAGTGGGGTCTGTTGTTGTTCAAGATGATTATAATATTGTCGGAGAGGGATTTCATCCGGGAGCAGGTCAACCTCATGCTGAAGTGTTTGCATTGCGAGACGCCGGAGAACAGGCGAAAGGCGCGACAGTTTATGTAAACCTCGAACCTTGCAATCATTACGGAAGAACACCTCCCTGTACTGAAGCTTTAATAAAGGCGAAGGTGGCTAAAGTTGTGGTGGGAATGATTGATCCCAATCCTTTAGTTGCAGGTCAGGGAGTTGAACGATTAAAACAAGCTGGAATTGAGGTGATTGTGGGTGTAGAACAGGAGGCTTGTCAACAGTTAAATGAAGGATTTATTCATCGTATTCTGCACCATCAACCCCTGGGTATTTTCAAGTATGCGATGACTCTTGATGGCAAAATTGCCACTACAACAGGTCATAGTGCTTGGATTACCAGTCCCACGGCACGACAACAGGTTCATCAATTACGGGTGGCTTGTGATGCGGTGATTGTGGGCGGAAATACGGTGCGCCGAGATAATCCTCATTTAACCACTCATAATCAGGGTAAACCCAACCCTCTACGAGTGGTGATGAGTCGCAAGTTGGATCTCCCTCTAGAAGCGAATTTATGGGATATTAAAGAAGCAAACACTTTAGTTTTCACAACAAAGGATGCTGATCCCGATTGTCAAGAACAGTTACAGAAAAAAGGAGTTGAAGTGGTTGTTCTATCTCCTTTAACGCCGAAAACTGTGATGACTCATTTATATGAACGTCAATTTTTAAGCGTGTTGTGGGAATGTGGAGGGACACTCGCCGCGAGCGCGATCGCAGAGGGGGCAATTCAAAAAATTTGGGCGTTTATTGCGCCTAAGATAATTGGAGGAAAAACGGCTCCCTCTCCAGTGGGAGATTTGGGTTTAACTCAGATGAATCAAGCCCTCACTTTAGAACGAGTTCGCCTCTATTCTATCGGCTCAGATTATTTAATTGAAGGTTATCTCTGATCCCCTTTTGATTCAGATAATGAATAGAAATTAATGTTATCAATCATTCCTTTTTGACTCAGAAACAAAAATGATGATTAACAATCCAATCCTATGATCGAAGTTTTATTTCTGAGCTTACTGGTGAGTAGTTTGGGTTTTCAAGCCGTTTTAATGAGCAGTTGGATCTACTCGGAACAAAAAACGTTAAAGCAACAAATTGAGGAGGAGGAAACCTTGACACCTTACGAATCCGCTAATACAAAAGCATCCAAACCGTTGCAACCTAACGGTCATTCTGATCAAAACCAGATTGATGATCCTGCTTTAGCAGAATGTGAATATAAAATAGTACGAGCCAATCGTGACTTATTTCGTAATCCGGCTATTTTTCATAAACTGTGTGAAGAAGAAGCAGAAGTGGGTTGGATGATGTTGGAAAAATTGGATGATCGCAGAGTTCGTTTTAAACGTCCTACAAATTTACGCGATCACGATCATGATCAAAATAGTGACGAATTACCTCGGTTTGATCCTTATCGAACTCATTATGGATCTTCTCTTGATTTTACCTCTTGGTTAGCGGCGATCGCTTTTTTAACGGCTATTGTTTTACCTGCTTATTTGGGCTATGCTTTGGTTTCTGCAACGTTGAATAATCTCCCGAATAGTTTACCTCGAATTCCGCTTTTAAATTCACCTCCAGAGGTTGAACCTGAAGTCCAAAAAGAGGAACAGCTACCGGAAGAAATTCCTGAGCAATTGGAGACTGAACCGCAGGGAATCTAGAAGTTTTGATCTTTAAACTCTCGGTGAAATTAATCACCACCATGATGATATTTCTGTTGATTTAACTCGATTCATTCCCGCTTCTGCAAACCGTTTAAAAGCAGTTTTGGCTTGTTCGGTATAATCAACAATTCCCGGTACAACGACAGGCGAGGTACAATCTTCTAACAGATAAATTTTCTGGGCGAGATTGGGATCTCGTTGTTGTATTTCTGTTAGTAAATCTTCTACTGTCCACGCCACACAATGACTTTGGGCTTGTCCGGCGACAATCACCCGATCAAAGTCTAATATATTTTGGATTAAACGATCATTTTTCTGAGCAATAGAACGACCTCCAAAGGTATCTAAAACTTCGGGTTTAAAGACTGAATAATTCTCGGTTAGAGGATGATCACCTTTGAGTTCAAAATCAACTTGACTTTGGCGGGAAACGGTATGAAAAAAAACCGCTTCTTCGACTGCGGAAACTAACGCATGACCAATCCCCCCTAACATCGAATGATAAGGCCAAACCGTGAGGGGAAATCGACCGCCATCACTCAATTGTTGGGTATAGTGAAGGGCGTGTTTTTCTAGGGTTTGATAATCTCCGTCTGCTAAACTGTCCGCAATTGCCGGATTCACTTTCCAAACACCATTTTTGACTTCTTCAAACTGAATTAATGTCACCGCAGGTTGAGGATGTTCTCCTTTTTCATTGACCCAAAAAATCGGGTGAAAAATCTGCATTGCGCTGTGAGTATCGAGGGTGGCGACAATTTTGCTAATCTTTCCTAAATTGCGATAAATAAACTCACATAAACGGGTATTATCTTCGACTGCGGCTTGACCCGATTTTCCGCCAACAAATAATTCAAAATCGGGAAGACAAAAAGTATTTTGTACATCAATTAACAGCAAACAGACCTGCATTTCATCGGTCGCTGCGGGTTGAATTTGATGCTGTTTAGCCCAGTTTTGAGCCTCTGAAGCCCGTTGTTGGTAGGGGACACGCCAAACCTCCCCAACCTTGTTTGCATCAAAATGGGAAGGGATCGGAAGTTGGGGGGGAGTGGATGATGTCATCGGTTTTCAGAAAAATCAGCACGTTGTCAACCTATGTCGCGGTTAGAGACAATTTAACTTTCTACCGTATGACCCGCTGAGGTAATTGCTTCTTTAATAGAGTCGTCCGTGGGTTTCCCATCCACCTTGACCATTTTCGTGGACAAATCAATTTCCACTTTTGCGTCTGAATCTAAACCTTTGATCGCTTTGGTAACAGTGTCTACACAGCCATTACAAACCATACTCGGGACTTTAAGTTCTAATGACATAATTTCAAGCATGAACTCAACATCCTTCTTAAAATAGCAGAATTTGCGCTCGCTGCCATCTGTCGTTAGACAAAAAAGTAAAAAAGGGTAATGAAGCTGATTTTTATCGCCTCTAAATCTTGACTCACCTTAAGTATAATAGTGAAATTGATGATCCACTCCGAATTAAACTTCCCTAATCGCGTCTATTCAACTTTCTAATCTTTGTTTTTGTTCTCAATCTAACTCAATCGATGGAATCAGAATTGATCTCACGGTTTCCAGAGCAAAACTTAGATGCTCATTCCACATTCATCGACTAAATAACACATCGCCCGAAACCGCAAACCCACAACTTGATCGTAAAGAGGATTGAGTTTGCATAACGGCGGAATTTTCAGAAAAGTCCGACCTGCAATTTTGAATTCTCGTTCAAACGGACATTGAGCAGGAATTGCTTTATAGAGAAGTAAAGCTAATTTTTGATTTTGAATTTCTAAGCTGTCAAGCCATTGACGCAGAGGATTCAACAAACGTGTAACTTGATGATTAACCGTTGTATTATTGTAGGCTGTGTTGTTGATGGCTGTGTTATTCATGGCTATCTCTAACTGTTTAAAATGAACTCAACTTTGCTTTTTTCTGTTCTCTATTTACTAATATACAAACATTTATCGAGAAATGGGTAAAGCAATCGACAAAAATTTTCTAACTATTGTAAAAGTTTTGTAAATCAGTTAGGGTTAAGCAAAGGTGTCAGATGAGTTATGCTTATGTTTTTGTGAATTCTGCACTTTAAGATCATCAATTTTGGGTTCAGATATCCGTGAATTAATGAAACCTAATCAATAGATTTAGTCTTATTTATACTCACAATTATGATAAGCAAACCTGATCAAAGCAATCTGTGGAATAATTTTGTGGAATAATAAAGAAGGTTTACTATTTGTCCCTTTGTCTGCAATTAAGTCCTGATGATGCTCTCAACGTTGTCTCAACCGCAAACTTGGACGTGGAAAGGCTTTCCGATTTGTTACTACACGGAAGGAAGCACTGGCCCTGCGGTAATTTTGGTGCATGGCTTCGGTGCTTCGTGGGGACATTGGCGTAAAAATATCCCCGAACTGGCGGCGAGTTGTCGTGTTTTTGCGATCGATTTGCTGGGGTTTGGCGGTTCAGCAAAACCCATTCCGACTCCAGAACTCTCTTATACCTTTGAAATTTGGGCTGAACAAATTGCTGATTTTTGTCGAGAAGTGGTTGGAACTCCGGCTTTTTTAGTCGGAAATTCGATTGGTTGTATTGCGGTGATGCAGGCTGCGGTTGATTATCCTGAACTTGTGATAGAAGTCGCTTTACTCAACTGTTCACTCCGACTTCTCCATGAACGTAAACGATCAGAAATTCCCTGGTATCGGAGTTTTGGGGCGGGTATTGCTCAAAAAGTTCTGGGTCTAAAATGGGTAAGTCAGTTATTTTTTAAACAGTTAGCGACTCCTCGAACAGTCAAAAGAATTCTATTACAAGCCTACAAACGACCCGAGGCGGTAACAGATGAATTGGTAGAAATGTTATTAGTTCCAGCACAGGATCAAGGCGCAGTAGATGTCTTTGTAGCGTTTACGAGCTATTCTCAAGGGCCTTTACCTGAAGATTTATTGCCGATTTTACCCTGTCCAGCGATTATGTTATGGGGAACGGATGATCCGTGGGAACCGATAGAACTCGGTCGTGAATATGGAAAGTTTGACGCGGTAAAAGAATTTATTCCCTTAGAAGGAGTCGGTCATTGTCCGCAAGATGAAGCCCCAGAATTAGTAAATCCGATTTTATTAAATTGGATTTTAACATCAGAGCGTTCATCGTCAAACAATTAGTATGAATAATGAACTCAGTTCGCAATCAATTCTCATACAGGTAAAATAAACTGTACTCACGTTCAAACACTTCTTCCCAAGAGAGTGAATCTAAACCACATTTTTTCCCAATTTCAACTTCAGCTTGTTTTGCGGCTTTATGAAAGCATTGCTCCCAAATAAATTCTATATAGTCTCGATTTAAACTGGGAATTTCTTCTTGAATATCTTCAATTTCATTACGAGTAGATAAAATAGTCACCGCCCAAGTTGGTGAACGGCGTTGGGGTTTACATTTCCATTTAATCACATAGCTCATTAATCGAATCAGTTGGCTTTTTAATGCTAATTTCTTGGATTTTCCCATAGATTCAATCAAAACCCCTAAACCAACGTCTGCTTCCATCAACTTTTCCTCCTGTAATCGTTTTTGAATTTCAATCGCCGTCTGATATTCAGAAGCAGCCGCTAAATTATCCCAATCGGTTTTAGTTTTCATGATTAATTTTTAAGAAATATGTAATTTCTAGAATAACAAATTAGAAAACTTGATCTTGAGATGACATAAAAAATTATAGTTTCTACGAAACTCCCGAAATTTTAAAATTTTTAGCTTATTTTTCGTTTTGTATCGATTATGATACTTAAGTTTACAGAATTGAGTCGAAGATTAAGATTTTTGTCATTAAACAATAAAAGGATTGCTTTAGTGGCACACTGAATCGGTGAGTACAAATCAACCTGTCATCAAAGGGGAAATTTAAAGTTTTATGATTCTCGACTTTAATGAGCAGAATATTTGAGAAAATCACAACAGGCTATTCTCAAATCACACAAACACGGAGAAAAATTTTATGAAATTGGCTTACTGGATGTATGCAGGCCCCGCTCACATTGGTACTCTTCGCATTGCCAGTTCTTTTAAAAATGTTCATGCTATTATGCACGCGCCTCTCGGAGATGACTATTTTAACGTCATGCGTTCGATGCTTGAACGAGAACGGAACTATACCCCAGTAACGACGAGTGTTGTTGATCGCAACGTTTTAGCACGGGGTTCTCAAGAAAAAGTCGTTGATAATATTATTCGCAAGGATAAAGAAGAAAAACCAGATTTAATTGTTTTGACTCCGACTTGTACTTCTAGTATTTTACAAGAAGATTTAAACAATTTTGTAGAACGCGCTCAAATTGATTCTAAAGGCGATGTAATGCTCGCGGATGTCAATCATTATCGCGCTAATGAACTACAAGCTGCCGATCGCACGTTACATCAAATCGTTGAATATTATCTCAAAAAAGCCCAGAAAAAAGGCGAAATTCCTGAAGGAAAAACCGAAAAACCTTCAGTTAATATTTTTGGAATGACCACCCTCGGTTTTCACAATAACCACGACTGTACCGAGTTAAAACGGTTAATGGCAGATTTAGGAATTGAAGTGAATGAAGTTATCCCAGAAGGGGCTTCTGTTCATAACCTGAAAAACTTACCTCGGGCTTGGTTTAATTTGGTGCCTTACCGGGAAGTCGGTGTGATGGCGGCGAAATATTTACAAGAACAATTCGCCATGCCTTATATTGATATTACACCGATGGGAATTGTAGAAACAGCCCGTTGTATTCGGATGATTCAAAAGGTATTAAATGAACAGGGGGCGAATGTAAATTATGAAGACTATATTGACAATCAAACTCGGTTTGTTTCTCAGGCGGCTTGGTTTTCTCGTTCCATTGACTGTCAGAATTTAACGGGTAAAAAAGCCGTTGTATTTGGGGATAATACTCACGCCGCAGCTTTAACTAAAATTCTAGCGCGAGAAATGGGAATTAAGGTGGTATTAGCCGGAACCTACTGTAAATATGACGCGGAATGGTTCAGAGAACAAGTGGGTGAATATTGCGATGAAATTCTGATTAGCGAGGATAATGGTGAGATCGGAGATGCGATCGCCCGGTTGGAACCTTCGGCAATTTTTGGAACTCAAATGGAACGTCATGTTGGGAAGCGTTTAAACATTCCTTGTGGAGTAATTGCGGCGCCAATTCATATTCAAAACTTCCCCGTTGGTTATCGTCCGTTTGTGGGATACGAAGGCGCGAACCAGGTGGTTGATTTGGTGTACAATTCCTTTACGTTGGGAATGGAAGATCACCTGTTAGAAATCTTTGGCGGACACGATACTAAAGAAGTGATTCACAAGGGTATTTCGGCGGAATCCGATTTGAATTGGGCGAAAGATGCCAAAGCGGAATTAAACAAAGTTCCGGGGTTTGTTCGCGGAAAAGTGAAGCGAAATACCGAAAAATTCGCCCGTGAACGGGGTTTATCTGAGATTACGTTAGAGGTGATGTACGCCGCAAAAGAAGCGGTTGGGGCTTAATTTTGTTGGGGTGGGTTTATCCGCCCACCCGTTCTCAATTTAGAACAACCTATTCAAAGATTGCACTACCTACCCTGATTTTCATTGTTCAGAATCGTGTAAAACAACCCTGCTGAATTGTAAACTTGACGATTACTGTAAACCGTTTCGTAAATTTCCAGGGCATTCTGTAAATTTTGACAATCCGAGTTTTTAATCAGAGATTTCAAACCCGGAGTCAGTTCAATCCCCGCTTTCTCAATCTGAGCAAGAATTAATGCTTTTTTCCGATTTTCACAAAATTCAGCATTTTTTTTAGATTTAGCTTGCTGAGTTTTTAACGCTTCCCCAATGATTTGAGGTACAGAATTCGCCTCTATCTCACTTGAGTCTTCCTCAGCTTGCAGTAAAGCTTTCAGTTTCAGTAGATGATTTTCCGCTTTTTGCAAGCAGTGTAATGCTTGAATAATTTCAAGCATTTGGGATTCTTTTGGATTATAGTTAGAATTAAACATTACACTAAAATAATAAATTAAAATAATAAAATAAAATGATTAACTATAATATTCAGCTAATCACTATTACTATAAGCTACTGCTCGTAATTTGTCAACAAAAAACTCAAAGCCCTTGCTATAAAAGGATTTTAGGATAACCGGATCTGTGATCAGTTCAGACTATACGCACATATTGCTCGTCGTGGTCATTGTTACTCTACAGTTAAGTGTTCTAAACGAATATGAAGCCCTCAGTTCGTTGTTGCGCTTTAGCGCTTAATTAAGAGGGCTAGAGCAACGACTACAAGCGAGGAAAATAATTATCCCCAATTTGAGTTAGAATTAAAGGTTTTTAGCCAACCCTGTTTTAAAGCGAGATCCAACACAATTCTAGCCGCAGCAAATAACAAAATACTTTCGGCGACAACAACCACAAAAAACCACCCATTTTCTGATGTATTGAGTCCCCCATCAAGTTCACCCAAACCTCGCACCAACCCAAAGGCTAAAACCGCTCCTGAATTCAGGTGAGGATTATGATCAGATCGCACAACATAACGATAAGTTACCCCAAACAAAAAACCACTAATAAATGCAATTGCACCTCGAATAATTAAGCGAATATCAAAAGAGATTTGTATTTCCTCAATTACCTCAAACTGATTAGCAAGAATTAAAATATTAAAACCGATTAATAGACTAAATGTAAGAAACGCTATACTCCCGGAAAGTATTCCCGCTTTTAAAGATTCTATGCGTTCTAAGAACGTCAATTGAGAAGTGGTGTTAATCTTGTTTTCCATCGGTTTTATAAAAATTCTGATCTATTTTACAATGAACTCTAGACAATATCTCTTAAAATTGTTTATTTTCCTAATGCGATCGCCCCATTTTGTCCTCCAAAGCCAAAACTCAAACACAACACATTTTGTATTTTAGCTGTTTTTGCTTCTCTGACTAAATTAATCTCAAATTCTGGTTCTTTTAATCCCACACAAGGCGGTAATATTTGGTCTTGTAACGCCATCAAACAAAACGCCATTCCTAACGTTCCTGATGCGCCTAACGTGTGACCTGTAGCGCCTTTGGTTGAACTCACTGCAATATCATTTTGAAAGATTTGATCAATTAAGTTGGCTTCATGTTGATCATTGAGTTGAGTAGCGGTGCCGTGAGCGTGAATATAATCAATATCTTGAGGTAATAAATTACTCCGACTCAAACAATTTTTAATCGCAGTTATCGCACTTTTACCATCTAAATTCGGTCGATTACTGGAACTCGCATCAGACGTTAATCCAAACCCTAAAACTTGACCATAAATTCGAGCAGAACGACGTTTTGCTGACTCTATTGATTCTAATACAAATATAGCACCTCCTTCGCCTAAAATAAACCCTTCTCGCTGTCGATCAAAAGGATAAGCACCCGTTAAACCTAAAGCACCCATTTTCTCAAAACCTGCTAAAGTTAGCGGAGTAATTGGGGTTTCTACTGCACCGACAATCACTTGTTCACAGTATCCCATTGCTATTAACTCATAAGCTTGAGCAATTGTCCATAAACCCGTTGCACAAGCCGCCATTGGTGCTAATACTGGCCCGTTTGAACTGATATAATGAGCGGTATTAATCGCTATCATATGATGTAAAAAATGAGGAATAGGAACGGGATTAATAATAGATTGTTGTTGAGTATATTGTTGAGTTGCAAATTCTTCCCATTGAGCTTGATATCCTCGACTCGAACCAATCACAACTCCACAATCAGGTAAAGGAGGCGTTAAATTCGCATCTTTTAGCGTATCTATTAATATTGCTTGAGTTAATTCGGTGAGATGAGAGGGTTTGGGGTTAATTAATGCTAAAGGTCTAGATTTTAGTTCAGGAAAAGGTTGATAGGTTTTAATTCCAGATTGACCTAAGAGAAGTTTTTTCCAGCTAGTCTGGAGTGTTCCCAAAGCCGACTTGACACCAATACCTGTAACTACAACTTGCTCGTTCACGCTGAGTTAAATATTTCCTAAAATTGATGATAGGCTAACTGTTCCAGTCAAAATTATTTTATTTTAACTTGGTTATTATTATATCGACTTAAGGGGCTAAATTGTTGATTTTATTTTCAATATAGCGGAGCCTTTATTAACTTCTGTTAACGCTTGTTGAGATTGATCCCTCAGTCTATTTGCGAGAGAAGCGGTTGACAAATTGTTACAAAGTTTTTTTGATGAATCTCGATTGACTAAAGTCTTATATAACGGATGATTGAGCGTTTTTTTATTTTCCTTCAGTCACCTGATTTTAAGATCAACTCCCAATTTTTGCATATCTTCCTCTTGTCTATACATATGTTAGATCAAGCCACAGATCAAGTTATAAATCCAAGAGGAGAAGCAGATGCAAAACAATGGAAATGGAAATGGAAATGGAAATGGAAATGGAAATGGCAACGGTTCTTCTAAGGGTTCCGGTAATGATGATGTCTATGAAAATAATAATTCTCGCAGACAAGCCTATGATTTAACGAGTCTTGAACAAACCCCTTTGAGTGAAATTCAAGGACTTGCGATTGCTAAAAATCCTGACTGGTATGAAATACAAGTTAGCCCAGGTGCAACGAGTTTATCGGTTGAATTAGAATTTAATCACGCAGATGGAGATATTGACCTTTTCCTCAATAACGCTGATGGCGATCGAATTGCGAGTTCGACTTCTCAAACTGACAACGAAAGCATTAACTTAAACTCCGTAACTTCGGGTATACATTATGTCGAAGTCAGGTCTATCGGGAAGCCGGGGAATTCTTACGATCTGGTTTGGGATGATACGGTTGAATTTCGTTCCTTTGATGGTTCTAATAATAATCTCGAAAATCCAGATTGGGGAACTCCAGAGTCGCAATTAATTCGTTTGAGCGGATCGGCTTATAATGATGGAATTTCCGAACCCCGAGGCGGCGATAATCCCTCTTCGCTGGCGAATCCGAGGGATATTAGCAATACAATTTTCGATCAATCCGAGTCCATTCCCAGTGAAGTTGGCATCAGCGATTGGTTTTGGCAATGGGGACAGTTTATCGATCACGATTTGGATTTAACTCCGCCAATTTCCGGCGAATCTTTTAATATTCCCGTTCCTCAAGGCGATCCCGAATTCGATCCTTTTAATACGGGAACTCAAATAATTCCTTTGACCCGATCAATTTTTGACCCCTCGACGGGAAGTTCGGTAACTAATCCCAGAGAGCAAATCAATGAAATTACCGCCTATATTGATGGCTCTCATGTTTATGGTTCCGATGAGGAACGGGCGGAAGCGTTACGCACCAACGATGGTACCGGAAAGCTGAAAACGAGCGTTGGCGATAACGGGGAAGTTTTGCTTCCTTTTAATACTGACGGGTTGGAAAATGATAATCCGTTTAATATTCCCAATAATTCTATATTCGTGGCGGGAGATGTTCGCGCTAACGAACAGGTGGGGTTAACGGCGACTCATACATTATTTGTTCGTGAACACAATAGACTCGCGGATGAAATTGGGACTAGGTTGGATAATGGAGATGCAGAATTACTGGATTTATTTGCAGAATCGGGATTGAGTCGGGATGATTTTATTTATGAGTCTGCTCGTCGCATTGTGGGTGCGGAAATTCAAGCGATTACCTACAATGAATTTGTACCCCTGTTGGTCGGTTCTGATGCTTTAGAGGAGTACGATGGCTACGATCCGACGGTTGATAGCGGAATTAGCAATGAATTCTCGACTGCCGCTTTTCGGGTCGGACATACCATGCTATCTTCAGAACTACTGCGTATAGACGCCGATGGAACCCCCGAAGATAGTATTAGTTTGCGAGAGGGATTTTTTGATCCAAATATTGCGATCGAAGATGGGGTTGATTCTATATTTTCGGGATTGGCTTCGGGGAGAGCGCAAGAGATTGATACTCAGGTGATTGATGATGTGCGAAATTTTCTCTTTGGCGCACCCGGATCTGGGGGATCGGATTTAGTTTCGCTAAATATTCAACGGGGACGCGAACACGGTTTACCCAGTTACAACGAGGTTCGCGAGGCATTGGATCTCGATCCGATTACCAATTTTGGCGAGATCAGTTCCGATCCGACGGTACAAGCGCAGTTGCAGAGTGCTTATACCGATATCGATGATATTGATTTGTGGGTCGGAGGACTGGCCGAAGATCACGTCGATGGCGCGTTGGTCGGGGAAACGTTTCAAGCGATTTTAGCGGATCAATTTACTCGCTCGCGGGACGGCGATCGCTTCTACTACGAGAACGATCAATTTTTATCGGTGCTTGCTCCTGATGTCGCCGAAACAACCCTTTCTGATGTGATTGTTGCCAATTCAGGGATTACGAATATACAAAATAACGCTTTCTTAGTGTAAGGGATTTGAGGAAGGAGTAGCATAAATGCCAGGTTACTCTTTCTACTTGAAAAGAAGCTTCTTCCTGCTTATCTAAAGTGTTCCTCAAGCTAATTTTAATTCGATAGAGCTTCCTGAATTTTTCGTCGAACTTCTTCGTATTCTTTCAACACAGTGTTTTCCAGATCTTGATCAGCAGCTTCTATGCGAGATTGAAGAACTTTCACTCGTTCTTCCAGGGATAGATTCTGTAGAAAATCTACTTTAATCACATTTGATTCCCCTTTTAACTTTGCAAGCACAGGTTGGAGCTTCTCGTGGGTTATGTTGCGAGTTTTGGGTTGAGCAAGCTTATTCTCTATTGCTGCAACTACATCTAGTGTAGAATAAAGCCTAAGACCATTTTTTTTTCTGACAAAATCTAGCCCTTTCACAATTTGTCTAACTAAATAGTCAGACAATCCATGATTCCTAAAATCATCTTGAGTGACAAAAAAAGGTACTTTATCCATAATTCGTTATTCCCCACTAGCTTTAGGAAATCCTCTAAGTAATTCCTGCATCTCTGCTATTTTTCTATCTCTGTCAGCAATTATTTCATTTTGCGTATCAAGCAATTGATTTTTTCTCTGCATTTGTTCATTATACTCGTCTTTCATCTTGTCTGTAGAAGATGTAACATCACGGAGTAGCTGTTCTAAATAATTAATCCTCCTCTTATAAGCTGCTTCCTGTTTGTCTATATCCTTGAGTTTTGGAACCGACCACTGTGCATAGCAGAGTACAACATCATACTTAGATTTAATTTCTGCTCCTATATTTTTGACAGCTTGTCTTACAGAGGTTATTGTGCATCCTATTTCTTGAGCTACTTCTCTAATCCATCTTTCTTTATCAGTCATTTCTTAACTTATTCTCCTATGACAATAAATCTCTCAAAAACTGTAACTCAGGTAAATCAGCAATCTGTTCTCCCAGTTTCTTATTACATTTGGGATGAACTAGCCAAAGGTACTTAGGGGATATCACAAAATCCATTAAAGTCTCTAACTTGACATCATCTAGATTAGCTTCAGCATATCTCTGTAAAAGTGCCAATGGTGCTAAATGATGTACCTCTGAATGGTCAACAGATAAGCCCGACTCTTCTTGTAGTTCAAGAGGGGCTTTGCAGTAAGCACATTTTTCTTGCTGAGAAATGAAAAGCTTTTTCTTAACAGTTTGACCTTCCTTAGTCCGAATCCACCGATTAAAGGATTTACGGAAGTTTGTGACGTTTCTAGCTTCTGCTAGAACTTCCTTGACCTCCCGATTAACTTTCTCCCAAGCTTCGCGATCACGGCGGTCTTGAACATTCTGCTCGTGCAGCTTTTGATACAGCTTCGATAACTGCTCATTATTGCTCAACTATTTAACTCCCCTGCTTATAGTCTTTTCCTCTCTAGTCCCTGGTCTTATAGCCTTTTCCTTTCATTTGACGTAAGTAACCCAAAAGGGGACAAATTATCTAACTTGCCCCCAAACCCATCTTGGAAATCTTAATTAATTTTTAAGATTGTCTAATCCAGACACAACTTTAGCTGATTCAATGCGATCGCCTTGTTGAATATCGTCGATCACATCCATTCCCTCAGTCACATAACCAAAAACAGCATAACTGCCGTCGAGGAAAGGTAGGTCGGCTAGAGCAAAATAAAACTGAGAAGATGCGGAATCGGGTAAACGAGAACGAGCCATCGCGACTGCGCCTCTAGAGTGCTTCAACTTCGGTTGAGCTTTAATCTTAGCTTCATCAAAAGTTTGGCTGTAGACGGGCATATCAGAGCCTTCTGGTTGAATTTCTAAAGGGACGTAGCGTTCTTGGGAAGTTGTCGGATCAATAAACCCACCGGTACCCAAACGAGCCATCGGCACTTTGGGATCTTTACTTTGGGGATCACCGCCTTGAACCACAAAGGGTTGAGGTTCACGTACAACTCGGTGAAATGCGACCCCATCGTAAACCCCTTGGTTAACCAAATCCACAAAATTCCCTGCGGTTACGGGAGCCGCCGTTCCGTCTACTTCAATCGTAATCGGCGATCCGTTGACCGTCATCACAACTGTTGCTTTGCCTTCTAATTTAGGTAGATTACTCATTGATGAATTTTGAGCTTGAGCCACAGGTGAAATTGCTTGTTCGCCAAGCGTCTCCGAAGGAGAATCACCCACTGCATTTACATTATTGGAAGGGTTTGACTCCGTTGCCGTTCCGTTACATCCGGCGACCATCAGCGCACCCGCTAACAGTATAGACAGTAACCCCTGTCGAATATTCAATCGCTTCATGCTGAATCCTATAATCCTTCCAACGGCACTTGCAAAAACTTAGCGAGTTCAGCACCTTGATTTTCCAACTCAGATAAGGGCATCGGTTGACCCACACGAGTTAGAGGGATTTCTCGTCTATCCTTCAGTCTAAGGTACAGAGCGCGTCGAGGATTAAATCCTTCTTGAATGTCTACTCGCACTGATTGTACATCTTCGGTTTGACAAGTGAACTCAACTTGGCGGTTTTTCCCCGGAAAGCCCCACCGAAAAATCTGAATCTTGCCTGTTTCCTTGCTAAATTCATTGTAGCCACCGCCCACATCCCAAAGGATAACCAGCCAGAGGTACAAAGCCAATAATAGGGCAGCAGAACCATAAAGCCCCATAACTAAGCCCTGGGGTAAAAATATGAGTTGGGTCGGATCTGCAAAGGGGAGTAAATTAATCTGGGTATAGCTAGAGATTCCAGACAGTAAGAAACCGGTGCCTCCCATGGCGATAACGCTTGCCCAGAAGTAGTTACTGGTGCGACGGGAGCCTAAAATGGTCTTGTGTATGATGCGGTCAGTTGTGGTTGTGGTTTGTATGCTCATAAAAAAAATCTTAAATCTTGAGACTTGAATATCTTTGCAAATATTGTTAACTGTAATATATAGTTATGTTAACTTGCTTAGAAAGCATAGTCTTTTAGTAAATCAACTAAGGATCGTTCTCAAATGACTATAGCAGTCGAACGCCCTCAGTTACAGAGAGGATGGTTTGATGTCCTCGATGACTGGCTGAAACGCGATCGCTTTGTATTTGTGGGTTGGTCGGGTATCCTACTGTTCCCCTGTGCCTATCTGGCTTTAGGTGCATGGTTAACCGGAACCACCTTTGTCACCTCTTGGTACACCCACGGTTTAGCAAGCTCCTACCTAGAGGGCTGCAACTTCTTAACGGCCGCTGTCAGTACCCCCGCTAACAGTCTGGGACATTCCCTGCTGTTCCTGTGGGGACCCGAAGCTCAGTGGGACTTCGCTCGCTGGTGTCAACTCGGTGGCTTGTGGGCTTTCACCGCCCTACACGGTGCGTTTGCGCTGATTGGCTTCTGCCTACGTCAGCT
>NZ_AUZM01000070.1 GCF_000478195.2 Lyngbya aestuarii BL J
TGAGAAGTTCATCAAGTTGGCGTCCGGTTTGTTTAATGTCATCTGTATTTCCGATAAAAGCATCTTTTTTGTCTTTCAGGGCTAAATTGAAGCGAAAGAAAGCCGCTTTGTGAATGGGTTCAACTTCCCCTAAATCAACCCATTGCGGTTCGCCAGAAGATTTGAGGATATAAGCTGCATAATGAGGTTTTTCCCATCTATTTGTACTAGCTTTCGCATCAAACGGTTTGTATAAAATAAATTCAACTAACGCCGCATCTTCAGGAATCAACTGTTGTACCGCTTCCACAGTAACGGGTTCTGAAATCGTTCTAAAATCTGCACTGCGGCGAGAAAGTTCGGCTTCGAGTTGCTCCGATTTTTGTCTTAAATTTGCAACTTGTTGACGGTATTGTTCATCGGAGAGATTTTCGGGTTTATTATAAATCAAAGTCGCCAGTTGAGTTCTCACTGCGGCTAATTCATCTAAAAGCTGTTGATTTTCGGGAGTAATATTTTCTCGCAACAGTTGTAAGTCATTTGTGATTACATCCAAAATCCGACCTTTGCGACGGAGAAGGGTTGTTAATGCTAAACGAGTCGCTTCTGAGTTGTTCGGCGCATCTTTAATATGCAGAGAAACTGCAAAATCAGTTGTATTAGAAACTGTTTTCATCGAGTCTTGTTTCTGACGTTCCGAACCCGTTGCGAGGAGAACATTCAGGTTTTGTTCTTGAACTTCTAGTCCTCGACTTAGAAAGTTTATCGCTTGGGTTGTATCGCCTTGAACTTGATAGAGATATGCTAAATTGTTTAGGCTGGAGGCGACAGAGGGATGTTCTGTTCCCAATAACTTCTGTCTCATCTCCAAAGCTTGTTTGTACAGGGGTTCGGCTTGGCTATAGCGTCCTTGAGAGGAGTAGAGATATGCTAAATTGTTGAGGCTGGAGGCGACTGAGGGATGTTCTGTTCCCAATAACTTCTGTCTCATCTCCAAGGCTTGTTTGTACAGGGGTTCGGCTTGGCTGTAGCGTCCTTGAGAGGAGTAGAGATATGCTAAATTGTTTAGGCTGGAGGCGACAGAGGGATGTTCTGTTCCCAATAACTTCTGTCTCATCTCCAAAGCTTGTATGTACAGGGGTTCGGCTTGGCTGTAGCGTCCTTGAGAGGAGTAGAGTCCTGCTAACCAAGCCATACTACTAGCAACATTAAGGTGATTTTCTCCTAAAAGTCTCTCTCGTATTTCTAGAACCCTTTCTGCTATGGGTATGGCTTCGTTATATTTTCCTTGTTGATACAGTTGAATAACTTGTTGGTTGAGTTGTTTGGCTTTTTTGAGTTCATTTAACTGTTGAACAACAGCAGAATTTGTCTGTCCGCTAACGGGTTGAGGTGTTGTTGTTAATAGTCCAGAACATCCAACGAAAACAGTTAGCCAGAGAAAGGGGTTGAGGGGAGTTCGCTTCATGGGGTAGATAGTCACACCAAGTTCATTATCACTTATGTCTGAGGGGTGTTAACTAATGCAGTTTTGAGCTTGACCTTTCCCCCTAACCCTCTCTCCTGGAAAGCGAGGAGGAAATGATTATTCAGAGTGAAACTCACCTTAAAAACACTAAAATTACTCCATAGGCAAGAACATTAGTTTCTACTTAAAATACTTTTTCTCCTAACACTCCAACTATGTCTGTTCTTTCTCCCCAACTGCAAAAAACGTTATCTACTCCCCTCAAAATTGGTTCGGTTGAGGTGAATAGTCGAGTGCTTCAGTCCCCGTTATCGGGTGTCACAGACTTGGTATTTCGGCGGTTAGTGCGGCGATATGCCCCAGAGTCGATGATGTATACCGAGATGGTTCATGCTTCCCAAGTTCGTCATCTCGAAGAACTTCCGCAAATGATGGAAGTTGACCCCAACGAGCGCCCTATTAGTATACAACTGTTTGACTGTCGGCCTGATTTTCTCGCCGAAGCTGCCCAACGTGCGGTACAAGAAGGCGCCAATACCGTTGATATTAACATGGGGTGTCCGGTGAATAAAATCACCAAAAAAGGCGGGGGTTCGTCGTTGTTGCGACAGCCAGAAGTTGCCGAAACTATTGTACAATCTGTTGTCGAGGCGGTTAACGTTCCGGTAACGGTAAAAACCCGTATTGGTTGGGATGACAACGAAATTAATATTCTTGATTTTGCTAAACGCATGGAAGACTCTGGCGCTGCGATGATCACGATTCATGCTCGAACTCGCGCTGCCGGGTATAATGGCAAGGCAAATTGGGAATGGATTGCTAAAGTCAAGCAAATTCTTTCTATTCCCGTGATTGCCAATGGTGATATTGTTTCAGTCGAAAGTGCTGTAAATTGTTTGCAGTTAACGGGCGCTGATGGGGTGATGTGTTCACGGGGAACGTTGGGATATCCGTTTTTAGTCGGTGAAATTGATTCGTTTTTGAAGACGGGAGAAGTGAAACCCGGGGCGAATATTATTGAACGTCTGCAATGCGCCAAAGAACATCTTAAGGCTTTAGGAGAGTATAAAGGAGAACGGGGAATTTATCAATCTCGCAAACACATGACTTGGTATGCGAAAGGGTTTGCGGGGGCGAATGAACTCCGTAACCAATTGGCAAAAATTGAGTCTGTCGAACAGGGTTGTGATTTAATTGATCGTGCGATCGCTATTTTAGAACCCACAGGGGACAGGGAACAGGGGACATAGGGAAGACAATTATTCATTATTCATTGCCTTCTCTTGCAAAGTTGCTCCTTGATGGAAACCACCAAGACCCTTCGGGTTCGCCAGTTGCTTCACTTGGGGAAACCCCAAGACCGCACTGGACTCACCGCACTTTGCGCTCAAACTCGTTTTTCCCGGAAATTTCGCGATTTTTTTCGGCAGACTCTCTTGACTTTTTCTGGTTGCTTAGGGTATCATTATACAATGGGATGTTTGTGAAAAAAATATTTTTTCTAATGCTTGATTAGAAAAAATACTATTCATAATTTATCAGAATGAGCCGCCAGGCGTCAACCCTTACACACCTCCGAATCTGAGATCATTTATAGAATGGGGAATAGGGTCGAGTAAATAGGTTAACCCAAATACCCCTATTCCCTGAGAAATTCCGAGTTTTGTATAAAGTTCACGAAACTATCAACTTTAATCTATTAAAATGACACGAGAATGAGTGAGCGAATACCAACGTTTCACTGAACACGGAAAATTGACAGGGCGACTATGGAATCACTGAAAGGACGAGATTTCCTCAGTTTGGCTGATGTAAGTATCGATGAGTTGTACTCGCTGCTAGAGTTGGCATCGCAACTAAAATCAGGAATGGTGAAAGTTCAACGCAATAAGGTGTTGGGCTTGATGTTTTCTAAAGCCTCAACTCGCACACGGGTGAGTTTTACCGTCGCCATGTATCAGTTAGGTGGACAAGTGATTGATCTCAACCCTAGTGTCACTCAAGTTAGTCGCGGTGAACCTTTAGTAGACACAGCGCGAGTATTGGATCGATATCTTGATATTATCGCCATTCGTACCTTTGAACAAAAAGATCTTGAAACCTTCGCCGACTATGCTCAAATCCCGGTTATTAATGCTCTAACAGACCGAGAACATCCCTGTCAAGTTCTCGCCGATTTAATGACGGTTCAAGAATGTTTTGGAAAGCTTTCGGGTTTAACCTTAACCTATTTTGGCGATGGTGCAAATAATATGGCGAATTCGTTACTTTTAGGGTGTGCAATGGTAGGAATGAATGTGAGAATTGCCGCTCCTGCTGACCATCAACCCAATCGTGATATTGTTGATCAAGCGATTGAAATTGCCCACAGCAAAACCGAAGTTACTGTCACCGATGACGCCCTAGAAGCGGCAAAAGATGCCCACATTATCTATACCGATGTTTGGGCGAGTATGGGTCAAGAAGAAGAAGCCCGCACTCGCATCCCCCTATTTCAACCCTATCAAGTGAATGAACAATTAATGGCAAAAGCGGCAAATAATGCCATTGTTTTACATTGTTTACCCGCCCACCGAGAAGAAGAAATTACCGACGCTGTGATCGAAGGAAAACAATCAAAAGTTTGGGATCAAGCTGAAAATCGAATGCACGCCCAAAAAGCATTACTTGCCGTTTTGTTAGGATAAATAATTAGAGACGCTCCTATCAATTGAACGTCTCTACAAACTCTACTATTCCTGTTGTGATTTGACATTCTCTGCAAACCCAAAACTCAAAGTTGGGGGTTCGAGGTTCGGAACAATAATATCCATTCCGGGCGGTAAGGGCGGTAATTTAGGTGTTCCGGTACTCGCATCAAAGGTTTCTTGAGGTAACGCCGCAATAAAGCTTTCTGGCGGCACCTCTGCGGTTCGCATCGTATTAAAGAGTTGGGCGAGGGCAAATTCGAGATCCGTTTGCACATCCACCGCCACCCAACCTTGATCGGTCAATTTCCGCAACTCAAAGTGAAGGTGTGGCCCGGTAGACATTCCCGTACTTCCTACTCGTCCAATCACTTCTCCTTGTTTGACCCAATCTCCCGGTTGTACAAACAGTTCTGATAAGTGAGCATAAAGGGTTTCGTTGGATTTTGCTTGGTGATCAACAATCACCGCCAGTCCATAACCCCCCAACCAGTCAGCAATTGTGACTTGACCCGAATAAGACGCCACCACAGGCGTTCCTGTATCCGCCCCAATATCAATTCCGGTGTGGAAGCGACCATAACCCAATACCGGATGAGTTCGCCAACCAAACAAAGAAGTAATCGGCGCTGGAATACTCAAAGGAAACAATAAATTCGTATCGCCATTTCCAGAAACCGCCGGGGGTCGCATGGTACGGTTATAGTAACTCATCCCCGAATTACTCATCGCACTCACACTAACAGGCCCGACTTGAACCGGACTCAAACCCGAGACAGACACCTGACTGGGTGACTCTCCGTACCATTGTTGGGGTGCGGGTTGCCAAGAATTGTTATTACTGTAATAAGAATTGGAATTCCCGGCGTAGGTGTTGTCATTGTTGAGATAAACGTTATTGCTATTAACTGAATTACTATTTCTAACGAGAGGATTACCGCTTCCGCCCATACCTCCGCCCACTAGACTCGGAGGATAAACAGGAACAGGATTACCATCAGCCGTATAAGCCGGACTTTGCACAGGTAAACACGCCCCATTTGGCACACCACCTCCAACGCCGACGGCAAATTCACATCCAGTTGAACGTTCCGAGAAAATCACCGTATTGGGGGATTGATAACCGCCTGTCGCCCCAACATTGTATTCTGTCGGATCAATGTAGTTGTTGCCTGCCGGATCAAGATTTGAGTTTTCGGCTTGGGGTGAAATCACAGGCGGCGCCGCAACAGGTTGTTTACCCGGAAGAACGAGAGTATCTTCCCCAGATGGAATTGTTGCTTCTTTACTGGGTAACTCTATCGGTTTTGAAGGGGGAGGAACAATTGTCGGAATTTCCAGTTGAGGCGGTTCTGCATAATAATTATCGACGGGTGGAGGATCAGATGCCGCAGGTTCTTGATAATAGGGTTCCGGTGCAGAGTAGCCATAGCCTCCTGTGGGGGCTTGATAATCAGGGGAGGGTGCGGGTTGGGAATAGTAGCCCGGTTGAGAGTCGTAACCCCCAGAAGAATAGCCATAACTGCCACTCGGAGCGCTATAAGATTCCGGTGCAGAATAAGATTCCGGTGCGCTGTAACTCGGTGCGCTGTAACTCGGTGCGCTATAACTGGGTGCGCTATAACTGGGTGCGCTGTAACTGGGAGCGCTGTAACTAGGTGCAGAATAAGATTCCGGTGCAGAATAGGATTCTGGTGCAGAATAGGATTCCGGTGCAGAATAGGAAGCCCCCGAATCGTAGGGTTGGGAGTCTATTGGAATAGAAAACTGTTCATAGGCGATCGCACTACCGCCTAGCATCCCTAAACTGGTCGCACAGCCTAATCCTAAAATTGCTGAACTACCTGCGATTAGACGAGAACGAATTTTACCGATGTCCGCCCGGGTAGATGATTGCTTTGGCTCGTTACGGGATTGCCCACGCTCCACGAACTGACAATCTGGAGATTGGAGCTGTTGCTTAGAGTACCGAGATTCCGTCATTTTCCTCACACAACCGATGTGAATAGGTCAAGATTTGATATTAAATGATTCATCTGAACCATAGCCAAGACTTATTTTACCTGGCTGAATGCAAATTTCTTGGGCTTTATTGGCATGATTGGGTTCAAGCATAACCCGAAGTTCGCCTGCTGCATTGACTCCAACGATGACACCCGATTGCTCTGCTACTCTAACTCGATTCCCGATACAGGTCAAAAGCTGCGAATAAGACTTTAACACCGGTTCTATTCCGACTGTTAATAATTGCCGCAGACCCATTCTTAGTCCTTGTACAACCAGTGCGGCTAACATTTCTAATGAGTATACCCTTACTGGATCAGGATTTTGAGCAAAGTAGGTTTGCAGATTAATTCCCGTTTCTGGGATGGAGTTTGCCCAATTAATGCCGACCCCGATGACAGCTCGAATAATTTGCCCATTGCTTACTTTTGTTTCTGTCAGAATACCACCTAACTTACGTTCTGTCAGGATTAAGTCATTCGGCCATTTTAAACGAATGGGAATGTGATAATCTTGCAGAATTGTGGCAATTCCCCAGGCACTACAAAGCGTGAGTTGGGCTTGGTGACTGGCTAGAATTTGCGGTTCTACAGCCATCGACAAGTATAACCCACCTTGGCTTGATTGCCACTGTCGTCCCCACTGTCCCCGTCCTGCGGTTTGTTGGCTAGCAATCACCACCGTTCCGGCTTTTGCTCCAGAATTCATCAATTCCCACAAAATTTGATTGGTTGAAGGGATACAGTCAAATAAATGCAGTTGGAAATCAGGTTCGTGATCGCGATTGGGAGTATTGTCGGGTTCAGCAAACTCGTGTAAGGCTTCTATTGCCGCTTCTAAACGTTGGGAATTGAGAGTCACGGTGGGGATGGGGATATCTTGGGCTAATATAAAACAACTTGCGTCTCAACAGCATACTTGAATTGTTTTCCCTATGCACACTTGGCACTGGCATCAATGGCAAGAATTACCCTATCTCAAATGCAGTCTACTGGAGTCTTGGCCTCATGGCTTTTTCAGTCGCCATTTTAGTCCTCGAACTCCCGCTGAGTTGGTCGAGGTTTTAGAACCGAATGCTGCGGCTTACCGCGTTAAACAGGTGCATGGTAATTTGGTTTTAGGCACTGCCCAGGTTCGGCCTTTACCCGCTTCTGACTCGGCTGACTCGGCTGAACTTTTAGAAGCAGATGCTTTACTGACTCAACATCCCCAAGAAGCGGTGTGGGTGGCAAGCGCTGACTGTGTACCTGTTTTGATTGCCGATACACAAACCGGAAATGTGGCGGCTATTCATGCGGGTTGGCGAGGAACCGCGAGTAAAATTTTACCGCAAGCGATCGCTGAGTTTCAAGCTCAAGGCAGTCAATTGATTAATTTGCGGATTGCCATGGGGCCCGCTATTTCTGGGGAAGTCTATCAAGTTTCCTCGGAGGTGGCACTACAGTTAGGGACAACGATTCTCCCCCAAGCTACAACTTCCCTTGAAGACGTATTAGCCGCATTATTTGATTTGTCACAATCTCCGGTTTTACCGGACTCTGAACCGGACAAAGTACGGGTTGATGTCCGTCGTGTAAATGCTTTACAGTTAGAACAGTTGGGGATTAGTCCTCAACAGGTGGCGATTTCCCCAGACTGCACCTACAAGCAGCCGCAGTCTTTTTTCTCCTATCGCCGAGACTCTCTCAAAAAAGTTCAGTGGTCTGGAATCGTCAGTGTTCCGTCTTAAGTCGTTCCACCTAGAGCGGTGTCTTGTATACTGGTCAGTATGGACTGTCTATGTCTATTTTTAAAGGTAAACCCCTTAACCTGATCCCCTAGATTTAGGGTGATCGCGTTAAGCTTAATCTAGAGAAAAAGTTTAAAAACTGCGATGAGTGAGCAAAGTCCCTACGAACAGCTTGGGGTCACTGTCGATGCCTCCTTTGATGAAATTCAGGATGCACGCAATCGCCTGAGAGAGCAATATACTGGTGAGCGTCAGCTCATTGAGTCCATTGAAGCGGCTTACGATGCCATTTTGATGGATAGACTGAAATTGCGTCAGGAAGGGAAAATCAAGGTTCCCGAACGCATTCGATTTGCCGAAGAACGGAGGCTGCAAAAACAAAAAGCCTCGACTAATGAGGTACAACAGTCTACTTCCTCCAAGCCTGCATGGTTGCAACGAATGATTGATACTCCCACTCGCTCTGATGTCCTCTGGACTTCGGCGATGTACGGGGGATTAAGTCTTTTGAGTATTTATCCGGGAATGAATATTCAGTTGTTGCAGCTTCCTCTGGCGCTCGGCGTCGGTGCGGGTTTGTATTTTCTCAATCGTAAAGAAAATCAATTTGGTCGAGCTGTATTATTGACGGTTTTTGGTCTGATTCTCGGCTTGATTTTAGGAAGTTTACTCAGTCCTCTCGCCGGTTTATTAGAGCCTGAACGATTTATTACATTGGTAACTTTAATCGTCTTATGGTTGGTCTGTTGTTTTTTACGGTAGTCCATCGATGCTTCAGTTAAACTTGAAAGTCTGAGTCTCTCGGTTTCCTTGACTCAAGGCTTCAGGCTTTCTCGTTTGTTATGCTTTAGCACTTGATCGTGATCTCGCTGGGGTAAAGTCACAAAACTCAATAAAAATTAGATAAAATCCCTGGAGATTGGCGAGCAATGAGGGGATAAATTGTGCTGCATCGAACTCCTCAAACCTGAAACACTTTTAGGGGAGAAGTCTTCTATATTTCTATAATATGTATACTTAGAGACTTCCTTGGTGTGATGAAATCAATCAATCGTTTTAGATGGGTAGCTTTAGGAGCGGCTCTCTTTCTTAGCCTTCACTTCGGGTTAACCACCCTGGCATTCGGTTGGCTTGTCGGGGGTAGAGCGTTTGCAACTTCTGCGGTTACTCCCGTGACCTCTATCGTTATTTTAGCAGAAGATGCAATTCTAAAGGCGGATGTCAGACAACAGTTTAATCAAACCTCTTTCAATGCTCATCATTTTACGGCCAGAGCAGGTCAATCTGTAACAATTACCGCAGAAAGTTCCGATTTTGTTCCGACTCTAATTTTACTTAATCCTCAAGGTGAAAACATTGGCGCAAGTCATCAAGTTAGCCGCAATTTATTGAAGTCAGAATTGCAAATTACCCTGACAGAAACGGGTACTTATTCACTACGAGTTAGCGGTGTTAATTCAACAGAACAGTCGGGTAAATATTCTCTAAAAATTGCCAATTTAGAACCCCTATCAGTTTCAACAGAGGATAAAACCCCTACACCTAAAGTTGAGTTAGAAAATAAGCTACAAAATCTTGAAGAAGAATTTAAACGCTCAGAACGTTTTACCCTATTAGCCCAAGCTGACGAGTTTTATCGCAGTGGAAATAAAACCAAAGCTGAACTTATTTATCGACAAGTAAAACAACCGTTTAAAACTGAACAAAGACCTCAAATTATACGACAAATTACCAATCCTAAACAGTTGATTCCTGAAGCACAACCGCTGTGGATTGAAGCACAAGCTGTTTGGCAAGAAACCGCTGATTTGAGTCCGTTACAAAAATTTGTTCAACAATATCCTGCATTCATTCCCGGTCATTTACTCCTTTCTCAAGCGTATCAAAAACAAGAAAAACTTCAACACGCTCTCAAGGTTTTAGAACAAGCAACCAGTTTATTTCCTGATAATTATGAACTTATTGTTGCTCAAGTAAAAGCCTTAGAAGCAGATAAAAAATACTTAGAAGCTTCCATTGCGGCGCGTCAATTTACCTTAATTCAACCCGAACATCCTCAAACTTCAGCCTTAACAGAAAGTGCAGATAAAAACCTCAAAAAATTTCAAGGAAGACTGGAAGGACAAATGGTGAGACGGGGAATTTTGGGAACAGCAGTGAGAGTGGGAGGATGTCTTCTTATTGGTGCTTGTAACCCGGTGGGGGCGATTGTGGGAGAAGGGATAAAAATGGGAACGCTTTTGGTTCAAGGAGAGTCTGGAATTGGAAATCAAATTGCGGGAATGTATAAGCGAGAGTTACCCATTGTTCAAGAAGGAGAAGTCGTTGACTATGTGAATGAATTAGGAAATAAAATTGTTCAATATATGGGAAGAAATGACTTTGATTATGAATTTTATGTGGTTGCAGATGAGGCGTTGAATGCTTTTGCTTTACCGGGAGGGAAGGTTTTTGTCAATACGGGAGCAATTCTTAAAACCAATTCGGAAGCCGAACTTGCAGGTTTATTAGCCCATGAAGTTAGTCATGCGGTACTTTCTCACGGGTTTAAACAAGTGATTACCAATAATGTTTATAATAACCTGGGAGAGATTGTTAATGCAGCGTTAAATAATACCGTTCCTCTTGGAAATATTATTGCCAATTTGATTAATTTAGACTACAATCGTGATCAAGAACGACAAGCTGATTTAGTTGGAACTCGGGTATTAGCAACCTCTGGATATGCGGCAGATGGTTTGCATAACTTGATGATTACATTAGCAGAAGAAAAGGGTTCTCAGGGCGGTTCGTCTTTCTTCTCAACACATCCAGCCACAACTGAACGGGTTGCTTATATCGAGGAATTAATTCAACGTAATGGTTACAACCGTTATGCGTTTGAAGGGGTAGAGAAACACGCCCAAGTTCAAAAAGAAATCGCCAAGCCCGAGACAAAAGTTGAAGATAAAATGTAATTAGATATTGTTGTAGGGGCGGGTTCCATCTAGATTTATGTTTCTCATAATTAACCTCAATCAACCAGCCCCCTCACTCACTTCTACTCCTGTTCCCTATTCCCTTGTGCAGCATTATTTTTTCAATTTCATCTTAACTAATTATCGTCAGAAACGGGAGGTTCAGCTTGAGTAGAAATAAGCTGTAACTGTGTAACTTGTTCAAGGGATAAACCTGTGAAATTCGCCACTTGTTCGAGACTCATTCCACTCCTCAGTAAATTGAGAGCGACTTGTTGAAGTCCTTGTTGAAGTCCTTCTACTCTACCTTCCTGAATTCCTTGCTCACGAGCTTCTCTTCTCAGTTCTTGATAAGTCACAGACTCTTCCATAATATCCCTCCTAAGAATGGTCCCAATAATCTCCTTCTCTAATACTAACCCAGCGAGAATAAAAGCAGATGCACCTACATTAGACTGAACTCGTCTATCAGAAATCGCCTCGACTCGACGCGCTACTTCCCGTAACACTTCCACTTTTTCATCGGTTCGACTCAATACCGCAAAAGGTAATAATCCCGGTGTATTGAGAAATTGTTCGGTTGGCTGTTCCCACAAGCGAATCACCTCAAATTCATGGCGAGTTCGAGTCAAAGTAAATGTATTTTGATAAACTAATTCTGAAGCCGTTTGTTTGAGATAAATAACGACTTGGTGCATTTCTTTATCAGGATAACGCCGATGCACTCGCAAGCAATAATCTGTCATCCGAAAGGGAATTGTGGCTTCCGTTTTAGTCTGAAATTCGACATGAAGAACTAAATTATTAGACTGTTGTAAGATTAACGCATCGGTGCGAATGGGTTCAATAGAAAGTTCTTTGGGGCTGAGTTGAGTCAGTTGAATGGGTTCACCCAGTAACCAACTAGCTAAGTCGGTGGAAAATTCTTCAGCAATGAATTTACAAATATTGTCGTACATGAGGTTGAACTCGCCCCTAAAACTTTAGATGAGTCTTTCTAAACTGTTGCGGGAATGGCGACAGATTTTGAGGGGGTACGCTTTCCATTCATCATCATTTTAATCCCCCCCAAAGGCGATAATGTTACCCCTCGACGTCCAGCTTTAACCGGACGTTTTTCGAGTAAAGTTAGGTCATAATCGAGTATAATTTGAGCGAGTGCTAACTTCATTTCAAACTGCGCTAACGCCATCCCAATACATTGACGCGCACCTGAACCAAAGGGCAAAAATTCATAGGGAGAAAACTTTCGTTCTAAAAATCGTTCGGGTTTAAATTGTTTCGGTTCGGGATATAAGTCTTCGCGGTGATGAAGTAAATAAATACAACCTGCGACCCCTACATTGGGTTCTAATTGATATCCTAGAAGTTCTGTCTGTTCTTTCGTAACTCGCGGAAAGGTTAACATCGCAACGGGATAAATTCGCAGGGCTTCATTACAAACGGCTGTTAAATAGGGAAGCCTAAAAATCGTCATCGGGTCAGCATTTTTGGGTAAACTTTCTAACTCTTGAATCAACTTTTGATAAACTTCTGGTTGTCGATGTACCCAATACAACGCCCAAGCCATTGCAGTTGCAGTTGTTTCGTGACCCGCAAACAATAAAGTGAGTAATTCATCTCGTAATTCTTCATCGGTCATCGGTTGTCCGTCTTCGTCTCGCGCCGCCATCATTAAATTTAGAATATCGGTGCGAGTTTCATCCCAATTTTGACGACGTTCATTGATTTCTGCAAACAATAATTCATCAACTTTTTTACGCATTCGTAAAAATCGCCCCCAAGGACTCCAAGCGCCCCAGTCTTTTTGCAGGGATGTGAAAAATAATAAACTCGAACTTATGGGAGAGTCTGTGACTGCAAGTAATGAAGTAATTAATTGTTTTAATTCGTCATAACGTGACCCTTCGAAAACCCAAAAAACCGCCTGTAAAATAACTGCTAACGTAATTTCTTGCATGGTATTTCGGGCGATAAATGGTTTACCGGGTTTTAATTTTGCGGTGGCTTGCTGTGTAATATTGAGGATTAATTCGCCATAATTTCGCATTCTTTCCCCATGAAAGGGAGGCATTAATAATTTCCGTTGTCGTTTATGACGATCACCATCTAATAGGATAACAGATTGTTCACCGAGTAGAGGTTTCAAAATTTCATTAATTGAACCTGGGGCGTAAAATTCTTTGGTATCCCGAGTGAGTAATTCTTGCATTCCTTCGGGGCTATTGACAAATATTAGCCCGACACTACCTGTAACCTGGGTGTTGAAAATATCCCGATTAATTTTGACATTCGTTTCCATATATTCAAGAGGATTAAATACCCATTGCAGGCGTTGAATTAAGGGGGAAGTTTTAGGGCTATTTAATGTTTTCATGGTTGTTTGGATGGTGTTTTTTAATGAGCAGTAATAGTGAAAAATATTACAGATTTAATAATTTCTGTTTGAACGGATTATGACAATTATTGACATTGCACAAGTAAAAATTCTTGAAAGTACAGACATAACTCCGGCTTCACTACTATTAATTGTGACACTGGGCTAACTGTCACTGTAAAGAGTTCAATCTGTCATACTGAGTGTAACGAAGTCTCTGAGGTCATAATTTTACAATCTTCGCTACACTCAATTTCAACAAATTCTACAGTGATCAACTTACAGCATTCTAGACTGCAACAGCACTACCTTTTAACTCAAAAATTTTCTCAATCGCATCTTCAACCGCTTTGTCAGGAGTTGAAGCCCCAGAGGTAATTCCGACAACAATTTTTCCCTCGGGTAGCCAATTTTCTGCGATTTCGATATCTTTTCCTAAAGGTTTATGTTCAATGCGATCGCCAGAAATAATCCGGTCGGGGCTATCAATATGGTAGGATGAAATTCCCCGTTCTATTGACATTTCTTGTAAATGAGTGGTGTTTGAAGAATTAAAACCGCCAATCACAATCATTAAATCAAGCTTTTCTTCTACTAACCCCAACATCGCATCTTGACGCTCTTGTGTGGCATCACAAATCGTGTTAAAACTTTGGAAATGTTCGGTTAATTGATCCGGGCCATACTTCTGCATGATAGTATGTTCAAACAGCTTGCCAATTTGTTCGGTTTCACTTTTGAGCATTGTCGTTTGGTTCGCAATTCCCACATATTCTAAATCTTTATCCGGGTCAAATCCTTCAGAATGAGCGTGTTTAAATTTAGCTAAAAATTCCTCTCGGTTGCCCCCATTCAAAATATAGTTACAAACATATTCTGCTTGTGCGAGGTTTAACACCACTAAATATTTATCTGCAAAAGAACTGGTCGCGACGGTTTCTTCGTGTTTGTATTTGCCGTGAATAATAGAAGTGTAGCTTTTTTTCTTGTGCTTTTCAACTGTATTCCAAACCTTAGAAACCCAAGGACAAGTTGTATCAACAATTTTGCAGCCTTTGTCGTTGAGGAGTTGCATTTCTTGAACACTCGCCCCAAAAGCAGGTAAAATCACAACATCACCGATACCAATTCCCGAAAAATCCTTTTCTCCGTCGATAACGGGAATAAATTCAACCTTCATATCCAACAAATGTTGATTAACTGAAGGATTATGAATAATTTCGTTAGTAATCCAGATCCGTTCTGTGGGAAAATGTTGGCGGGTTTCATAGGCCATCGCGACCGCCCGTTCGACACCCCAACAGAAGCCAAACGCTTCCGCGAGTCGAATTGTGACATTTCCCCGTTGGAGGGTATAGTTGTTCTCCCGAATTTGTTGAATTAAACTGCTTTGATAAGCCGACTGCATCACCCCAGCGACTTCTTCTTCATGCCCGAAGCCTTTCCGGTGATAGGATTCTGATTTTTGCAGTGTTCTTCTAAACGCTTTTGTATCCATACAACCTATAGTCACAATTTCTCTTTTCTGACATTGTAAAACTTTATCTGAAAAATCTCTACATTTTGAGGATTTTCGTTCTATAAATCTGATAAGAGTGCATTCAGGGTGTCAGAGTTTAAATGTTCTCCCCAAAAACTGGATAATTTTGAGGAAATTGCTTCTTTGACTTTATTAAGGGTTAATTCAGGATCTAAATACTCAGATTTTAACTTTAAAGTTTGTTCAGATAAAGGTTTATCAAGCGGTTGTCTTTCAAAGAGATCAATATTCATCAATGTAATCAATGAGGAGTTAATGATTTCGCTTTCTAAATCAGGATATAAATGATTAATAGAATCAAGTAATGTGTCGAGACTAGCTTCGGGATTATTTTGTTGGGATAATATCATCAGTATTTGCTTTAGATATTGAGAACTTGTCATTTTTAGACAAGGGGTACCATGGGCTAATATAGATTGGTAATTTTCTATAGAATGCAAATAATCTGACTCAATATCGGGTAAAGCTTCAAAACTTTTAATCTGAGCATTTCGTAATGCAATGATTGTCTCATTTCGGTCAGATCTTAAAACATTCATCTCTGTTGATGAACAAATAAATTGGAGGAAATTAACAAATTTAGGTAAACCAATCAAAGAAGAATTGAAATCTTCGATTCCATACTTGAATGCTTCTTTAACCACAGATAAGTGAATTCCGGTTGTTTCTAATTCTCTGTGACTATCACTATCTTTTTTAAACCAATTAATGATCAGTTTTGATTGATTGATAATTTGTTGTTTATCTTTGATGGTGAGTCGATTAATTTGTTCTGATAATCGGATCACTTTAGGATTGGTAATTTTTAAGACCTTTTCTAAATCTCCTCGTTCTCTTTCATGTTCTTCGGGTTCTTCTATCCCAATAAAAATATCACAGACGGATTCAAAAATTTTATTCGTTGCATTAAAATAAGCACAACCAATCACATATTTTCCATATTCATGCAGTTTTTTGGCTAAAGCAGAAAATCCCCCATCACCGGAGACAATCACAAAAATTTCAATATAATTTCTGAGATAAGCCAAATCAATAGCATCTACTGCTAACTGAATATCGGCGGCGTTTTTATGGGTATTTCTAGAAAAACCAAAAATTTGTATAGGATCAATCCCCAGTTCATTAATTTCTCCTTTCATTACCGATAATCGCGGATCACTCCAATTTGCATAAGCTCTTTGTACCGCAATAAATTCGACCCGTTCAATGCTTTTTATTTTGTTAAATACATATTTTAGGGAAATACTATTAATATAGTTTTGAGAAGACCCATATCCTTTTAAAAGATTTTCGATGTCATAAAAAATAGCCACAGTTCCAGTCATAATTAACCTGAATCAATAAACCTTGAATCAAAACTTCTCTACCGAAGGACGAATATCCAATTCTAACGTCCAAGTGGTTGCCGATTGTTGATGTAATTGCCAATAAATTTTCGCGATCGCATCGGGTAAAATTAAGGTATCTGGTTCACGTTGGGGAAACATTTCTCGCACTCTCGGTGTATCAATTAACCCATCAATCATCACATGAGCAACATGAACCCCTTGCCGACCAAATTCTCGCGCTAGAGACTGCGCCAACGCCCGTAAACCAAATTTCCCCACCGCCAACGCCGAAAACCCCGCAGAACCCCGTGTAGCGGCAGTTGCGCCTGTAAAAATAATCGTTCCTTTGGCTTGTTCAACCATTGCGGGTAACACCTGTTGGGCGGCTAAAAAGGCACCAAAACAGTTAACCTTCCAGCTTTGTTCAAACTGTTCGGGAGTCAGTTCTAATATTCCCCCCATTTGTAACATTCCAGCATTATAAATTAGAACTTCTGGGGTTCCCAATTCGGTTTTTACTTCTGCAAAGGCTTCTGTAATTTTAACAATATCCGTCGCATCTACTGTTACCGATATTGCTGTTTCTCCAAACTGTTTAATTTCTTGTTCAACAACAGTTAAATGGTCTAAATTTCTCGCCATCAATGCCACCGCATACCCCTGACGTGCAAACTGATAAGCAACAGCAGCACCTAATCCTGGGCCGACTCCTAATACAACTGCAACGGGAACACCCATAACACCCTCTTTTGTATTTTAACTCTTTATTAGTTTAAACGATTTACAGCAACTAAACTCAGTTGAGCGGGAGGAGATAAAGTTAAGCCTCGACGAACAGGTTTATAGGCTTTATGATGGGGAAGTTTGAGTTGCCAATCTGATAAAATTGTTGCTAAAGCAATCTTCATTTCTAAAGTTGCCATTGCGCTGCCAATACAACGACGATGACCCCCACCAAAGGGAAAAAATTCATAGGGGGAAAATTGCCGTTGTAAAAATCGTTCGGGTTTAAATTTTTTAGGTTCGGGATAAATATCTTCTCGTTGATGAACCAGATAGGTACAGGGAAATAATACCGTTCCAGTTTCAAAGGAATAACCGCCCAATTCTAAGGGCTTTTTCAACACCCGTACACCTGATGTTAATGTAACCGGATAAATTCGCAACGTTTCATTACAAACAGCGGTTAAATAGGGGAGTTTAGCGATTTCGCCCAGGTGAGGATTTTCACCTAAATTAGCTAATTCAAAGCATAATTTATCCTTGACTTCTGGTAGGTAATGTGTCCAATATAACGCCCAAGTTAAGGAGGAAGCAGTGGTTTCATGTCCGGCAATTAATAAGGTCACTAATTCATCTCTAAGTTCAGTTTCACTCATCGGTTCACCTGTTTCATCTCGCGCCGACATTAACAGAGTTAAAATATCATCGCCGGCAAAATCATTCTTTTGTTTTCGTTCACGAATTTCGGCATAAATCATCTCATCGGCTTGTTGTTTGTAGCGCAAAAAACGCCCCCAAGGACTCCACTCGCCCCAGTCTTGACGCAGACTTGGGAAGAACATTAAAGTCGCGGCTAAAGGTGAACCAATAGACTCCATCATCGCACTTAAAAGATGTCGTAATTGTTCATAACGTTCGCCTTCTGTGAGTCCGAAAACGGCTTTTAAAATCACTCGCAAAGTAATATCCTGCATTAAAGCCCGAACTCGAAAGGGTTGACCGATTTTAACTTGTGACATCACTTGTTTAGTAATCTCACAAATAAGCTGATTGTAAGTTTTTAAGCGTTCACCATGAAAGGGAGGCATTAAGAGTTTACGTTGACGTTCGTGGCGTTCTCCATCCACCATAAAAACTGAATTATTTCCCAGTAAAAAGAGTAATACTCCTCCAGCATTTCCGGTTCTAAACTGTTCAGCATTGGCGGTAAAAATCTTTTCAATTGCTGCGGGATGATTTACATAAACAAGGGGAGTTGCTGACTTGCCAATGCGAATAAAGTCACCATAACGCTGATAATAATCTTCTAAATAATCTAGGGGACGAGTAACGAATTTCATCATTCTGAGAACCCGAGGCGTTTGAGGGCCGTTTGGTAAGGTCATAAATGTTCTCCTTGTTGTGATTTGGCTCTTACAAAGATTATATACTTTATAGTATGACAGATTTTATTTAAAATTTGTCAATGAATTAAACTTGAGCTAAGACCTGTAACTCACATTGTTTAAATAGATAATTAACGGCAGAAAATAATCGTTCTAAATCTTGAATAGTATAAAAGGTTTTATGGCGAGTAAATTGATCAGACTTAAGCTGACCAAACTGCCAAATTTTTCCATTAGAAACAATCCCTAATAGGGTTTGTTCTAAGTCACCATTAATTTTCTGCACGGCAACTAACTCGGCTAAACACTGACCCCATCCTTCCTCAAATTTATCTTGTTTGGCTTCAACAACTAAAAAATAAGGTCGATCAAAGATAATCGTTCCTAACTCACTCCGTTTGGCAACAATATAATCAGGTTGTCCACAGAATTTTTCATCATAAATTAGGGTTTCATGACTCCAAAGAGTTAACTTTTTTCGGTAGGGTTTCCAAACCTCTTTTAAAAGAGGATAAATTAAATTTTCACAAATTGCATCTTCTGAGTTATCGACAACTCCATCATTAAATAACAACTCTAATTCTTCTTTAAAACCCGCAGGGACTAGAAACGCTGTTTCCACAACAAAATCTGCTAGAATATACTTAATTTTAAATTCTCTAGCCACTGCACTAATACTTTTGTAGCTACTAAATGGCATAAAACTCGATTCCCATAAAATTCTAATTTAATTATAGCAATCAGGAAGATCATAAACCTGTAGCTAAACCTAAACCCTGAGAATACCCTCTGAAATTTGCTTGAGGAAAAGGTAAACATTGAAATAACTGAAGGGTCAATCTGCAAAAATTTAATCAAATGCAATTTAAAAGGTCGGTTTTATCATAAAATAAGACTGTTCAATCAGATCTTACTCCTTGTATGTCTTATTACATCTCTCCCAGGTTTCTTGACAAATTAGCCGTTCATATCACCAAAAACTTTTTAAAGATCTCTAACCTGCGAGTTCCCCTAATTTTAGGAATTCATGGACGCAAGGGAGAAGGAAAAACCTTTCAATGTGAATTGGTGTTTGAGAAAATGGGATTTGAACCTGTAACGATTTCTGGCGGTGAATTAGAGAGTCCAGATGCTGGAGATCCTTCACGACTCATTCGACTGCGGTATCGTGAAGCCTCAGAACAAAGCAAAGTCAGAGGTCAAATGTGTGCATTATTTATTAATGATATTGATGCGGGGGCTGGACGTTTTGACTCGGGAACTCAATACACGGTTAATACTCAGTTAGTCAACGCGACTTTAATGAATATTGCGGATAATCCCACGAATGTTCAGCTACCTGGAAGTTATGATGAAACCCCGCTACAACGGATTCCAGTTATTGTCACCGGAAATGATTTTTCGACCCTTTATGCACCGCTAATTCGAGATGGACGGATGGAAAAGTTCTATTGGGAACCTGTCTCCAAGGAACGGATTGAAATTGTTGAGGGAATTTTTCAACAAGAACTTTTAAAACAAGATATCATCAAGTTGGTTGACGAGTTTCCTGACCAGTCAATCGATTTCTTTAGTGCATTGCGATCGCGAATTTACGATGAACAAATTCAACACTTTATTCATCAAATGGGAATCGAAAAAATTTCCAAGCGAATTGTCAATAGTACAGAAAAGCCACCTGAATTTAACAAACCTAATTTTAAATTCTCTCACTTGCTAGAAATGGGTCATCAGATGGTTGCCGAACAGCGACGCATCCAAGAGTTAAGATTAGTAGAGGAATATAACCAAAATCGCATTTTTCATCCCGATGCAATCTCCTCCCAACGAACCTTAAATCCTGTTGAGCAAAAAGAAAATTATACTCAAAAAACTCATCTTCCTTATAACCCTGTTATGCCGCCTCATCGGGTTGATAGCAAAGTCACAGGTGTAATGCAAGGGGATAGCAAAGGATCAACTTTTATTAGTGAAGGTCAGGCGGTGACAACGAAACTGAGTTTAAAGGTTCTCGAACAAATTGAACAGATTATAGAAGCAGGATATCGAGTCGGTTTGGAATATGCTGATTCCCGTCGCTTTAAAACAGGATCTTGGAAAACGTGTTCCATCGTTGATAGCACTCATCAATCGGAAATCATGGCAGAAATTGAGGCTTGTATATCTGAACATCCTAATGATTATGTGCGTTTAATTGGGATTGATACTAAAGCTAAACGCCGGATTATTGAGACAATCATTCAACGACCTAATCCCTAATTTTGGAGATGTTTGCTTTAGATAGCGTCTGTTCCTACCCCTTTCCAAATTGCGACTAAACCAAACAGGATAAATAAACAACCTCCGATGGCGGTAATCATGCGTTCAGAAATTTTTCCGGCGATTAATCGTCCGCCAACAACTGCTATCGCCGTACAAATCGCATGACCTAAAGTCGCGCCTAAAACCACTCCCAAGGGTTGATAAGTTGCCGCTAACGCAATGGTTGCAATTTGAGTGCGATCGCCCCATTCAGCCGTAAAAGTCAAGAAAAAAGCTTCTAAGATAATCCCCAGTGAACTGCTGAGTTTTGGAAATTTTGATTTACTTTTTTCAACAGCTTCTGCGGCTTCTTTTTCTTCTTCTTTGTTGGATGAAGTAGACATCTTGCTCGCATCGTATAAAAGTTTAATCCCAAAACTAAAAAAGAGTATTATTTCTGCATAATGTAAATAAATTCTGGGAAGAATAGAAATAATTTGACCCACAAAAACCGATAAAATCGTCATTACAGCTAAAGCGAGTGTAACTCCGATGAAAACCAATTTTCGAGAATAGCGAATGGAGAGAATCACCGCAATAAAAAAGGTTTTATCTCCAAGTTCAGAGAGAGTAATCAGTAAGAGTCCGGCAGTAAATGCAGTCAACATAATTGTATTTTAAATCTTCAGTCGTTACTTTATATTTGAGGTTGGAGATTTACGACTAATATTTTGTGAGTGGGTCTTTAAAACCCTGAACCTAATTAATCTACTCTATCTTAAATTTCAAAGAAAATCAAAAAATAAACCTAACTTTTTAGCTATTTCATAAATGAATTAAATATGATTCATTGTTAATTCATCTTGACGGCTTGAGGAGTGATGAATAAAATAGAAGATATTTGTATGATTAATGATTATTTGATTAAGGTAAAAAACTGAGATTTTCAGGGAATGTAATCAAGGATCAAGATCAAGACACTGAAATCAGAGAAAAGAGGTTGACCAACGATAACTAATAGGATCTTGTCTTTTTTGATTAACGACGGTCTCCAACAGGAGTAAGATAAATAAAGGATCTAAACGGACACGGACTGTCGTGCCAAGCCAACCGACCAGTAAAATTTGATCCATAGCTGGATGTCGAAAGGCAAATGATCCCTTAAAGTATTCTGATATTTATCACAGTCGCAATTGCGTTTATCATGCCATTTCCAAGATCTAGCGGTATTTTGCTTCACCCCACCTCACTACCCGGTCGATATGGGGTCGGAGATGTTGGCCCAGTTGCCTATCAATTTGTTGATTTTTTGAGAGATAGTGGACAACAACTTTGGCAAATCTTGCCCTTTGGCCCCACAGGATTTGGCAACTCTCCCTACTTATCCTATTCAGCAATGGCGGGAAATCCGTTATTCATCAGTCCTGATCTCTTATTAGAGGAAGAATTACTCACATCTCAAGATTTAGTCAATACACCCCTTTTTCCCGTCGAACAAGTTGATTTTGATAGCGTTAAAGCGTTCAAATGGGACTTGTTTAATAAAGCTTGTCAGAATTTCAAAAAAACCCTCACCCAACAAGACAACGAATTCGAGGGATTTTGTCGAAATAAGTCTTACTGGCTAGATGATTATGCCCTATTCATGGCAATTAAAGAAGCCCATGATGGCGAAAGTTGGCACAAATGGGACAATGATATTGCTCGTCGCCAACCCGAAGCCATCCAACAATGGCGCGACAAACTCGCCGATCAAGTTTTCTTTCATAAATTCCTACAATTTGAATTTTTCCGTCAGTGGTCCAAACTGAAACAATACGCCAACGAACAGGGAATACAAATTTTTGGAGACGTGGCGATTTATGTGGCGCACGACAGCGCGGATGTTTGGTCCCATCCTGATATCTTTTGCTTAGACGGCGAAACAGGTGAAGCGTCATTAATGGCCGGAGTTCCGCCCGATTATTTTAGCGCGACAGGTCAACTCTGGGGAAATCCGGTTTATAACTGGGAACGAGTTCAACAGAATGGCTTTAATTGGTGGTTACAACGGGTGCAATCGATTTTAGACTGTGTAGATATTATGCGGATTGACCACTTCCGAGGTCTACAAGCATTTTGGGCCGTTCCCCAAGGTGAAACAACCGCAGTGAATGGTTACTGGATAGAAGCACCTGGAGAAGCCTTATTTAATCTGTTAAATGAGAAACTTGGCCAATTGCCGATTATCGCCGAAGACTTGGGTTTAATTACCCCAGAAGTCGAAGCGCTACGGGATAAATTTGAACTTCCTGGTATGAAGATTTTGCAATTTGCCTTTGATTCCGGGCCAGACAATCCCTATCTTCCCTACAATTACAGTACGCCCAATTGGGTCGCTTATACCGGAACCCATGATAATGACACCACTGTTGGTTGGTTTAGTGAACGTTCTTTACAAGCCCAAGCCCGAGTGATGAGTTATGTGGGCGGAACGATGGGTCACGGCATTCATTGGGATTTAATCCAAGTCGCACTCGCATCGGTGGCGAATCAAGCTATTTTGCCCTTGCAAGACGTTTTAGGCTTGGGTAGCGAAGCCAAAATGAATCAGCCGAGTACATCAGAAGGAAACTGGTCTTGGCGGTTCTTACCTGGAGCCATTACCGATGAAATTCGCGATCGCCTTAGATCATTGACCGAAACCTATGGTCGGTTGCCCAGATAAATGTCTAGGGTAGTGTGAGGACTCGTTCTCACGGCTGACTAAGGCAACAAATAGCCCGTTTTAGGAATTCGAGTTAGGCGTTTGAGGTTGGGGGTGGTTGGCTTTAAAGACGACCTCCTCAACCATACCGGGTTCTCCCAGACGTTTGCTTTTGCCGTTATTGACTGTTACCATCACGCCGCCTGCATTCCCGGCGACAACCACTAACTCGTTTTTGGCTTTCCAACTTCGTTTGCTTCCGCCCGCTAAAATACCCTGAAATTCGGTTTTTCCATCAACTTCAATCAAAACCCAAGATTCATCTTTAACCGTAATTCCTACCTCAACGGTTTGGTTGACAGGTGCAGGTTGGGAAACAGGGGAAGTCGAGGCGTTTGTTGTGTTGTCTATCGAGGTCGGTGTCGCTTGCACCACAAGTTGGTCTTGACCTGGAGTTGAATTGTTCGCGGAAACACTCACCGACTGAGTTGTACTTGTTACTGGGACTTCCGCAATTCTGGACTCCGGTAAAATTTGAAGTTGGGGAGAGGATTGAATCAAATAGACCAAACCATTCATTGTCCCCAAAATTAACAGAATATAAGTCAGATAAAGATGGGTCGGTCGTAACTGAGGTAACGGTAACAACCAAGAGCTAGACTCTAGTGAGGGAAGAATCGGTTCAGGAAGGAAAAAATTTGCCAACTCCTCACCGTTTAAACCCAGGGCGTTTGCATATCGTCGGATTAAGCCTTGAGTATAGACAGGTTCAGGTAGATTTTCGACTAGACCTTCTTCTAAAGCTTGGAGTAAATGGCGGCGAATCATGGTGTAGGCTGCCACCATATCTAATGATAGAGAATGATGTTCCCGAGTTTGACGCAGTTGCAGGCCAACCTCAACCAATCTCTGAGCTTGTTCAATATTGGTAACAGAACGATTATTGTCACCCAGATTTTTTCTAATCATTGAGAACGGTAAACTTACTTTCATACGCACAACTCCTTAATATTTATATAAGTGATTGAGAAGACTTTTGGCATATTGAGGCTAGAGATTCACCTGATTTTGTAAAAATTCAAGTTCAGACGGAGTTAGAGATCGATAGTGACCCGGTGCTAATTCCGGTTTTCCCGGCGGATTAAGCTCAATTGAGCCAATGGCACTCCGATGAAGTTTAATCACGGGGTAGCCCAGTTGCTCTGCGACTTTCCGAATTTGTCGATTTCTTCCCTCAAATAAAATCACTTCTAAAAGCGTTTGAGAATCAATGCTCTGTTTTAACCGTCGGACTTCAGCCGGTATAGTTTTTCGACTTGATAATATCACCCCTTGGCGCCATGCTTGCAACACAGATTCGGGTGGATGACCTTGCACCCAAACTTGATAGGTTTTGGGAACATGGTGACGAGGATGGGTGAGGCGAAAGGTGAGTTCCCCATCGTTGGTGAGCAATAATGCTCCAGTGGAGTCTACATCTAAACGTCCCACCGGATGAACTCCCTGGCCCCTCTGTAGTCGGCGAGGTAACAAGTCTAATACGTTGCGTCGTCGGCTTGGGTCAGCACAGGTTGAAACTACCCCAATTGGTTTATTTAATAACAGGTAGATTGGCACAGGTCGATGAGAGGGTTTGATTGGCTTCCCATCTACTTCTATATCATCAGATGACGGATTTGCCTTTTGTCCTAAGTGAGCAATATTACCATTGACCCGCACTCGTTTAGCAAGAATCATTTGTTCGGCTTGACGACGAGAGGCAATCCCCCAAGTTGCCATGATTTTTTGTAGCCTTTCATCCATATCAGTCAGGATTGCGTGGACTTCTTCTCATAGACTTTTGAACCACGCTAAATTTTTGCACAATTTGGTAGACTATGTACAAATATTACAGCAATCAGTAATTCTTCCTACACAATCTCAATCTAAACATTTTGACTTGCTCAAACCGATTTGTCAGGGTCTCATGTCAAATATTGGGTAAAAATTGGGATATAACGTTTGTACAGCAGTTCAAAGATTTTCTTTTTGATCTTCTGATGCTGCCCACAGCACCCCATGGAAGTTTAAACTTAAATTTGTAAAATGCACAGTCAATCTATGAGTTCAACTGAGACATCATCTAAACAACTGGTTGGCAAGGTTTTATCGCGGGCTGTAAAATTATGGCTGCGATCGCAAGTTGAACAAATAGATGATTTAGACATTAAAATCTTGGGCAATAATCGTTCAATACTGACGGGTCATATTTCTCAGGTAACAGTTTGGACGGCCTATGCGGTTTATCGAGGACTACACCTGACGCAAGTTGATCTGTGTGCATCTGGTATTCATATCAACATCGGTCAAGTTCTTAAAGGCAAACCCCTAAAGCTGCTCAAATCCTTTCCCGTTGATTGTCAAGTCTGTTTGCTTTCGGCCGATCTTAACACCTCCTTACAAGCTCCTAGTCTCACCAATGCGATCACAAAATTCCTTCTTCCTTTGATTCAATCGCAGAATCCAAAGAACTGCAATCTTTCTTTCCCGAATGACATTAAAAGTTTGCAAAATCTACAAATGGTCTTAGGCCAGGATCAACTCACACTAACCGCAGAGATGCTATCAACCAACGATGAATTAACTCCTTTTTGCTTTCACTCTGAATTGTACCTTGCCAGCCCAACAGAATTATTACTCGCCTCTCCCCATTTAGAACTACCTCAACAACAGCAGCATTGTGATCTCGATAACATGACCATTGACCTGGGAACAGATGTCAATCTTCAACAGTTAAGTATTAGTCCCGAACAATTACAGATGAAAGGAGAAATTAAAGTGAATCCTTAAGAGGAGATGGGGAGGTTGGGAGATCAAAATATTTTGACTTCTGACCTCACGACTTCAAACGGTGTAGTCTATGAAGATAACCGCGAAAGCAACGGTAACAATAACGTAGTGAAATAATAAACCAACGGTGCTGTAAACACATAACTATCAGCCCGATCTAAAATTCCACCATGACCCGGAATCAATTGTCCAGAATCTTTCACCCCTGCATCTCGTTTCATCATCGACTCGGTTAAATCTCCGAGTAAACTGGCAATCCCAATCAATAAACCCAACGCCGCACCTGACCCTATAAAAATCGGCCATTGCAAATACCAAGCCCCGGTAATTGCCACCGCCATACTACCAATGACGCCAAAAACAGCCCCTTCGACCGTTTTTTTCGGGCTAATATCCGATAGACGAGTTCGCCCAAACAACTTCCCAACCGTATAAGCCCCAATATCCGCCGCCCAAATACACAGAAACGCGAGTAATGTTGCCGTCAGTCCCACCGGAAGATTACCCGGATGAGTCCAAAACTGCGGCCAGTTGAGGTTAAGTTGAGGATTAGTAATCGCACTGCTAACCAAAAGTGAAGGGTGTTCAATCCCAACCCGCAATCTAATCCAATAACTCGGCAAATACCCTCCATAAAATAAGCCTAAAATTGAGGAGGCAATATCAGCAATCGTGGATAGCTTCGGCTGAAACAACAAGTAAAAACAGATCAATGTTCCCGCCAAAGCAAACATCGCATCAACTAAAGTCGGTGCAAAAGCCGCCGTAATTAGTAAGGCTTGACTCACCGCTAAGGTTGTTTTCCCCGCAGGTTCAATTCCCTTTGCCCTCACAAGCTGAAAATATTCGAGTTGACCGAGATAAATAATAATCCCAAAGCCAATCGTAAAGTACCATCCTCCCCAAAGAATCATTCCCAGGGCGACGGTGATTGCAACAATTCCACTAAAGATGCGAGACCAAGACATAGGACAGATGATATGGCATGATGCGGGATAAAACGGTTAAACCACTCAATCCCCTAACTCTAAGTATGACGGTATTGAGTAAACAAGTTACAATTTTCCCTAATCGAGTTTCTCGCCGCTGAGAATAAACATCGGGTTAATCGCTTCAAAAGATTGACTTCCTCCCCGACGTTCTAAACGGTTAATGGAAGATTGAACCACCTCAACATGACGAACTTGCAACTGGGCAAACCCTTCAGAAATTCCATAAAGACTCTCTAAGTTAGAAGCTGTCGCCACAATTCGGCCTCCGGGTTGTAGATATTTCCAGGCTTCCGCTAAAATCGCCTTGATATCCCGTCCCCCTTCTAGACAGACTCGATGGGGAATCGGCGATAAATCTTGCAGACATTCTGGTGCGCTTCCTTCCACAACTTCTACATTATCAACCTCAAAGCGATCGCAATTCTGGCGAATTAAACTGACAACATCAGAGTCTCGTTCGACTGCAATAATTCGACCTTGAGGACATAATAAACCAATTTCTACTGGAATTGTACCAGTACCAGCACCAATATCCCAAACTACAGAGTCGCTTTGAAGTTGCAGCAGAGAAATTAACAAGATGCGAACTTCTCGTTTACTCATCGGAATACCCGGTAAACGTTCAAATAATTCATCGGGAATACCGGGAGTGATATAAGGCCAGAGTTTGGAAGGCATAAAATAACTTGAAATTCAGAATATATCTCTTAAGAATAGACGGACTCGATTCTTTTATCTTAATGGAAAGATTTGCAAATTTTTAGGGTTTCGAGAGTTGGATCGCTACATCCCGTTATTGTCGCACCAACTGACAAAACTTTATGTAAGTAATTGATCGCATCTGCGCTAATTTGTTCACCTGGCATCAAAATCGGAATTCCTGGCGGATAGGGACAAACCATTTCTGCACTAATACACCCAACACAATCATTCACGCTTCGCCTCTGACTCGCCCCCTCAAACGCCTCCCGAGGTGAAAACCTGACGACAGAGGAAAACACAGGCGGAAGCGGAAACTCTGGGGAAATTGTTTGAAAATCAGGGATCATTGCAGACAATTGAGTAAACCCTTTAACCAGTTGCTCGATATCGGCTTTTGTATTCCCTAAACTAATAATAAACGTTAAATGCTTTAAATTGGGTAACTCTGCCGTGACCTGCAATTGTTGATGTAAAATCTCATCGGCTTGATAACCGGTTAACCCCAAATTAGAGACGTTTACACTCAAGCGAGTCGGATCGAGATCCCAAAATGAATCTTGTTTGTTTTCCGGTAAATTCAACACTGAAATTCCGGGAATTTTATCTAACAATTTTCGCGCTTGATCGGCTAACTTGAGAGTATGATTCATCAACTCTTGTCCTTGAGTTGCCATTTGTTGACGGGCTGCATCCAGAGAAGCTAATAACAAATAACTCGGACTACTTGATTGAATCATTTGTAGAGCTTGATTTAAACGATTTCGATCTATTCTATTGCCTTGAATGTGCAGCATCGAAGCTTGGGTCATTGCACCCAATACTTTATGAGTTGATTGTACAACTAAATCGGCTCCGGCTGTTAATGCGGCTGTAGGTAAATCTGAATGAAAATAAAAATGTGGCCCGTGTGCTTCATCAACTAAAAGGGGAATATTATAGTCATGAGTAATTTTAGCAATTTGTTCAATATTTCCACAAATTCCCTGATAAGTTGGGTAAACAATTAGAACGGCTTTAATATCTGAATATTGTTTTAATGCGGTTTCAATGGCTTGGGGAGTGATGCAATACGTTAAATCCCAATCAGCATTATATTCGGGTTGTAAAAAGACTGGTATTGCTCCCGATAAAATCAATCCAGAAATAACAGATTGATGAACGTTTCGCGGCATTATTATTTTATCACCCGTTCCACAAGTTGCCAAAATAGCGGCAATAATTCCCCCGGTTGAACCATTCACTAAAAACCTCGTTTGTTCCGCCCCAAATGCTTCAGCCGCAAGTTGTTGTGCTTCGTCGATAACGCCTTCGGGTGCAAATAAATTATCAAGTTCGGGGAGTTCGGGTAAGTCGGCTTTAAACACTTGTGAACCCAATACATTTTGTAATAACAAATTAATCCCGTTTCCCCGTTTGTGTCCGGGTGCATAAAAGGCGGCGTGGGGTCGATTGGCGAGGGTTTTTAAGGTGTCGAGTAGGGGTGTTTTGGTTTGGTCTAGCATGATTTATTTTGAAAGGGTTACTAACAGTCTCCTAGCCCTTAATTCTGGACTAATAGCCCCCCTAACCCCCCAATTCTGGGGGGAATTAGAATTTCCTTTTCAAAGTTCTTCATTAATCAAAGTCACCTATTAATCAAAGTCCCCCATTATTGGGGGATTTAGGGGGCAGGGAATTTTTGGGGGCAGGGGGATTTTAAGGACGATACAGAGAAATATACAGTTCAGTATGTTATCATTTTTACAACTAAAATCAGAAAATATACCAACTTTTTTTGAATTTATCCGAGTTAATTATACCGTTGTTGTCGCATTTTTCCAAGTCCTACATCAACATCTTTAATTCTGCTTGATAGCGACTGTTTTGAGAGTACAATGGTTAATAACTGCACGTTTGGTTGGTTGACTGTTAAAGCAAGTGTTAAAGGGATTGAGATTAAAATGAGTGAGAAACAAGAAGAATTTCTTTTTACTAAGGATATGTTTGAACATTTACCTGATTTTATAGATAAATTTTCAGAAATAGAAGGTAAACAATTCAGTTCTTCAAAAACACAAGTTTTTTCAAAAATTTTTTCAAACTTAAAAAAAATTTCAAATCTTACATACAACTATCTTGAAAAATCTTTAAAGCATTATCCTAATTTTTCGGTTAGTCAAGCATGGCTTGATAAGTCAAGTAAACCTGACTATGAAATTAGATTATACTTTTTAATTCGTGTATCAGACCAATCGTATATTCATACAGATCATGTCACTATTTTTTCATTAAGTTTAAGCCCTCACAACTTAAAAATACAATCAGAGATTTTGCTTGAAAACACCAAAGATAATATAGCTTTTTTAAAAGGTCGAGTAGAAAGATTAAAAAACACAAATAAAAGATACTGTTGGGGATTAGATATAAT
>NZ_AUZM01000071.1 GCF_000478195.2 Lyngbya aestuarii BL J
TTCGAGTTCAGATGCCCGGGCTTCGAGAACTGTAACCCGACCTCGCAGGGCGGCCAGTTCAGCGGCGAATTCTTCCATTAACCGTTGCAGTCTCGCCAAATCTTCCCGCGTCACCAAGTCGGCTGTAGACGCATTAATCAGTTCGTTAATGCGTTCTAAACAAGCGTTGATACCTGCGGCAAATTCATAACGAGTTAAAGCCCGGTTTCCTTTATAGGTTCCATCTGGATATCCGGCAATACAACCATAACGTTCAACTAGAGACTGTAATGCCTGAAACGCCCAGTCTGTCGGTTGAACGTCTGACAGTTGGGAAACCGAGGTGACTTGCTGTTTTTTCTTGGAACCTCGACCTTCGCGAAAATATTCATTAAGCTGTTGGGAAGAATCAGCCTCAGCGCCATCAAGGGAAGTGTCCAAATCAGACACCTGAACTTGACTCATGTTTTGCGGCGAACCAACACCACCACTATGGGGATTAACCGGAACTTGAGCTAACTGTTCCGAGGGTTGTGATCTTGTGGGTTCGAGATAGGTTGTGGGAAATCGAGAAGCATCTGTGGCGATTTCTAATCGTTTCGATTCTGCTTCTGGGGTAACAGAGATTTCCGCAAATACAGGGGATGACGCGATCAAACTCGCGCCTAAAACAGCCGGACTCCATAGCCAAGCGTTCAATGATCGTTCTGACATTACTCTCTCTCCTCACACGAATCGAGGTTTAGTGGATAGATCTTAACTATCATATCCAATTCCTCTTTGTCCTATTTTGTCCTATTATGGGTCATTTTGCAGTAAATGGTCAGAACTCACTGAAAGCTTGGCTTTGATCGTCACCGTCAAGAGTATTGATCGCGTTATCCCTCTTTTGTCACGGATTACGGTTGACTCTGTGTTGATTTCTGAACTTCTAACCGAAAATGCTATCATCTTTGAGTTGACTCGTTAATTAACCTGAGATTCCTGCCCTATGGAGATAGCAAGCTTTCTAACCTGGTTGACATTGGTGATTGTGGTTGCGGGGGTGGGAATTGGTGCGATGATTTATGCCTACTGGGGTGCAGGTAGTCTTTCGATTTTATTTGAACAAGCGATTCCATTACCTGCAATACTCCCGGACTCGGACGCGGGAACTGAAGCGGCTGTTCAGTTTCAGCAGGGCTATAACGCCTATCAGCAAAAAAATTATCGCAAAGCAATTGATTACTTTAGTCGAGCGATTCAACAGGTTTCTACTCTGGCTGAAGCTTATCACAATCGCGGACTAGCTTATGCAAATTTGCGTCAAGATGATGATAGTGTTGTTAATTTACTCAATGCGAGTGAATTGTATGGACAACAGGACAAGGGCGAACAGCTTATATTACTGAAACAACATTTAGAAGCCATTCGGGAAAGAAAGTTAGCCAGACAGCGAGAATAATTTGCTGTGAAAATTTTACTTTTTTTAACTTGGTCAAAATGATCACGGTTTAATAGATGACAACAGCGATTCGTTTTGAGTGTTGGATTTTTTTTGTTGATTAAATGAGTATATTAGCCAAAGTCGAAGCTATTTTATATCTGAAGGGAGAACCCGTTTCCTTAAGTGATATGGCGGAACTGATTCAATGCGATCGCGGGGAAGTCGAAGACGCTTTAATTCAACTCATGTCTGATTATGCTCATCGAGAAAGTGCCTTAGAAGTGCTAGAAATGAAGAAGGGATACTATGCTCTACAGTTACGTCAAACCTATGCAGATTTAGTCGATACTTTGATACAGCCCGAGTTAGGAGTCGGAGCCTTAAGAACTTTGGCGGCGATCGCACTCAATGACGGAATTGCTCAAACTGATCTGGTTGATCTGCGAGGTTCAGGGGCTTATCAACAGGTTCACGAATTAGTGGAATTAGGATTTATTCACAAGCGGAAACAAAAAGACACCCGCTCTTATTGGTTACAAGTGACGAAAAAGTTTCACCAATATTTTCAGGTGGATAAGCTTCCCCAGCAATTGTCTCTCAGTTTTCCCGTTAAGGGTGGTGATGAACCGGAGCAAAATGGCAGCGAAAATAGATATACTGGGGAATAATAGCACTATAGTTTTATCTGATAAAACTCACTGCTATTCCTGGGGTTTTCGTAAAACTTAATGTAGCAGTCATCATGGATTTGTGAAGGTCAAGTTTCCAGATTTTTGCAGAAGCCTAAATTTTGGATGTTTGAATTTTTCGAGTTCAATCGGATTTCTATGTTCTTCTCTCTAAAGCATCAATCAATAGAATTTTTTACTAGACTAAATCTAGATTTTTGTTAATAGGATAAATGACACATGGCTACTGAATTTGTTCAGGATTTACAGTCTTCAGAAAATGTTAACTCCGTAAATCCTAATCTTCTGATTGAAGATTTTCATGGAACTCTCAATCCCATTATAGAGAGTCTTCATCAGAGCATCGATCATATTATGACTCAAGTCAATGAGATTCTCAGTGAAGGCTTAAATGCAGAAACAGACACCCGAATTGATCAAGTGATTGATGGAGTTGATCCTATTATCAATGATACAGTTGAGCAAGTTAATACTGTAGTTGATAGTCACTTTCAAATTAACCCAGAAGGCGTTGTTGATCCCTTAACTGGTGAGACGATTATCGCTCCTAATCCGTTATTAGATGCGACTGTTATCACTCCCATTAATGAGCCTGTGTTCGACGAGATGATAGTTAGTGATCCGATGGCTATTGATACGAGTCTAATTGTTGGTGACTTAACAATGGGTACAATTCATCCATTATTAGATGGAACTATTAGTATTCCAACAGTCATGGGTACAAGTGAGCCACTATTAGATGGAACTGTTAATCATCCCATGATCACTACAATTGATCCGATCATCAGTGGGACTGTCAGTGATTCGAGCTTATTTTAGTGGAAATATTCCGTTGTACTAAAGCTGAATAAAAATTTTCCAAACAGACTCTTGGGGATGAAACAATTTTCATCTCCATTTTTTTGTCGGTAATTTCAGACTTATTTAATGAAGGTGTTATCAGAAAAAAACTATCTAAGCCAAATCGCTTATATTGCTTAGTCATTTAGCTTAGTTCAACAGCTAGCCTTTTCGCTTAGAGAAATATTAGCGTATTAGCCGATGTCTCTAACCTTCTGGTCTAACTATGATGTGAATGTAAGCAAAAAGCTTTTAGAAATCAAAGTTTTAAAGCTTCAACCTCAGATTCTAAAAACACTCACAAAGCATACAGGAGAATAGAAACATGGCTAGCTTTGACACTTCCTTTTTTACAGCTTCATTCCCCAATCACGAGCTTTTACTATCACTGTCTTCTGAAAAAGTTGATGACGTGAAAGGAACAGAAAAGAAAGAACTTCTGTTTGGTTTAGAAGGAAATGATATTTTGCGGGGTTTGGGTGGAGATGATTTCATCTTCGGAAACCAACATGATGACTTGCTTTTTGGAGAAGAAGGAAATGATACCATTCATGGCGGGAAAAATAACGATGACATTCAAGGCGGAGCGGGTAATGATTTCGTATTAGGCGATCGCGATAATGATATTGTTCGTGGGGATATTGGAAATGATACCGTTCATGGTGGAAAAGGAAACGACACCGTTTATGGTGGCGAGGGAGACGATCTCATTTATGGCGATCTCGGTGATGATATTGTCTACGGAGATGCGGGAACTGATACGCTAACCGGGGGTGAAGGAAAAGATTTCTTTGTTATTGGTAAAAATACAGGAAGTTCTCAACTCTCTAGAGCGAGTGTTATCACCGACTTTCAAAATGGACAAGATTTAATTGAATTAGGCGAAAGTCAAACTTTTGAGAACCTCAACATTCTTCAAGGAACAGGAAGGAATGCTAAGGATACTATCATTCAAGATAAAACAACAGGTCAGTTTTTAGTTATTCTTAAAGATGTTGATGTTAATCAGATAGATATTTCCGATTTTTCCGTTGATTTTCAAGTTTTGATTAATAGTAGCAATAGTAGCGAACCAAATACAAACGGTCAAAATACAAACGGTCAAAATACAAGCACTAACGATGTGAATCCTAGTGATTCCAGCCAGGATAATACTTTCTCCGAACCTACTATTATTTTAAATCCCCCCATAATTGATAACATCACAGATAATGCTGCGGGTGATGGTAGCTTAAATGCGGGTGAGAACTCCACAGGTGATAATACTGCAAACTCCGGTAATAATGCGGGTAATAATTCCGGTGATGGTAGCTTAAATGCGGGTGAAAACTCGATAGTTGACTCGACAACCGATGTTGTTGATGGTGCATTAAACGGTAATTTAGACTCCACAGTTGATCAAACCCCCGATATTGTTGATGGGAACTTAGGAACAGACTCGGGAGAAACCGTTGACCCCATTGTTGACCAAACCACCGATATTGTTGATAACATTGTTGATGGTACGGTTGATCAAGTTGGCAATGTTGTTGATGGTGCATTAAACGGTAATTTAGACTCCACAGTTGATCAAACCCCCGATATTGTTGATGGGAACTTAGGAACAGACTCGGGAGAAACCGTTGACCCCATTGTTGACCAAACCACCGATATTGTTGATAACATTGTTGATGGTACGGTTGATCAAGTTGGCAATGTTGTTGATGGTGCATTAAACGGTAATTTAGACTCCACAGTTGATCAAACCCCCGATATTGTTGATGGGAACTTAGGAACAGACTCGGGAGAAACCGTTGACCCCATTGTTGACCAAACCACCGATATTGTTGATAACATTGTTGATGGTACGGTTGATCAAGTTGGCAATGTTGTTGATGGTGTATTAAACGGTAATTTAGACTCCACAGTTGATCAAACCACCGATATTGTTGATAACATTATCGATGATACCGTTGACCAAGTAACCGATATTGTTGATGGGAATTTAGGAACCGACTCGGGAGGAACCGTTGACCCCACCGTTGACCAAACCACCGATGTAGTTGATAACACGGTTGATAATACGGTTGACCAAACTACCGATATTGTTGATAGTGTTGTAGACGGAAATCTTGATGATACCGTTGACCAAACAACAGATACGGTTGATAACATTATCGATGATACCGTTGACCAAGTAACCGATATTGTTGATGGGAATTTAGGAACCGACTCGGGAGGAACCGTTGACCCCACCGTTGACCAAACCACCGATGTAGTTGATAACACGGTTGATAATACGGTTGACCAAACTACCGATATTGTTGATAGTGGTTTAGACGCAAATCTCGATGATACCGTTGACCAAACAACAGATACGGTTGATAACATTATCGATGATACCGTTGACCAAGTAACCGATATTGTTGATGGGAATTTAGGAACCGACTCGGGAGAAACCGTTGACCCCACCGTTGACCAAACCACCGATGTAGTTGATAACACGGTTGATAATACCGTTGACCCTTTGACCGGTGAAACAATTACCTCAGGTGATAGTACAACAGTTGGTGATTCAACCTCGGGTGATTCCTTAATCAATGTGAATGTCAATGATTCAACGGGTAACGATCCTCTGTTAGATGCGAGCGTTAGTGATCCTACTACTAATGATACCAGTTTGATTACTGCTGATTCATCGATTGGTACAAATGATCTGGGATTAGATACGACCGAAAATGATTCAACTTCTAGTAATTCGGTATTAGAAGTAGCAGTTAACGAGTCAGGTTCTAGCGATATATTAGATGTGACAGTTAACGACCCAAGTTCTAGTGATTCGCTCTTAAGTGGAACCGTAGGTGATTCTAGCTTATCTTTCTTCTAACTGAAATAATCCACAGTTACGAACTTCAATAACATCTAACAAAACGAAACGACGGGGATGAAAACGATTTCATCCCCTTTTTTTTGTTTGAGAAAACTGGAAGGTTTGCTTCGGCGATCGCAAGCTTGGACAAGTTCAGTAATTTCACGGTAGCCAACGGAAGTTGAAAAGTGTAACCTGGAAATAGAGTAGCAAGGACTCCTCTGGGGTCAGTTGAAAAATTGTTCAGAAAAGGGAGATTTTATGTAAATTTTTTTAAAGATAGCTCGCCATTTGATCTAAATGCGTTTGGGAAAAAGGATAATGACAACAAATAATGATTCGCAATTAGAAATCTATCAGTTAGTTGAAACTTTACAAAAAAAAGTCTCTCGTTTAGAAGCTGAAAAGCAGGAATTCATCAACAATCGAACTCAAGAAGTTGAACAGCAAGTTAATGAACGCACCCAAGAGTTGAGAACTTCGTTGAAACGAGAACAACTACTGACCCAAATTACGGCTCGGATTCGGGCGACTCTGGATTTAGAAAATATTTTACAAACAACGGTAACAGAAATTCGGGAGTTTCTTGATTGCGATCGCATGGTTGTTTTTCAGTTCGATTCAGATTACCCAGGACAAATCGTTGCAGAATCTCTATCAAGCTTCTATAGTCTTCTCAGAATTGACCGAGTTGAAAACTGTTCTTTACCCAAAGATTTTGCTGCATCTTTCGCCAATAAGAAAATTCGCTCAATTTCCAATATTTATGAATTAGAATATCCCGATTGCTATATAAAATTTTTAGAAAAACATAAAGTCAAAGCCACTGTAATTGTTCCAATTTATGTGAATCATCAATCCTGGGGATTGTTAATTGGACATCAATGCGTTCAATTTCGTCAATGGCAAAATACAGAGATTATTTTTTTAGAAAATGTTGCCGAACAACTGGCGATCGCCATCCATCAAGCTCAACTTTATCAACAAAAAGAAAAAGCGCAAGAAACCCTTTTTAAACTCAACCAAGAACTAGAAGCGAAAGTAAAACAGCGAACTCAAGAATTACAAGAACGGGAAGCAAGACTGCAAAATTTCTTTGATAATGCGCCGGACTTAATTCAAAGTGTAGCCGCCGATGGACGAATTTTATTTGTTAACAAAACATGGCGAAATATTCTGGGATATACCGAAGCAGATCTGAAAAATTTATCTATTTTTGACGTAATCGATCCCGATCATTATCATGACTGCAAGCAAGTCCTAAACTCTATTCTCCAGGGGATTTTCTATGCGAACAAAGAAGTTAAGTTTTTAACAAAAGATGGACGGACTATCTGGGTAGAAGGAAATTTAAATGGGATTTTTAAAGATGGAAAATTGATAGCAACTGAGGGGATTTTTCGCGAAATTACCGAACGCAAAAAAGCGGATGAAAAACTTCGCAAAACTCTCAAAGAATTATCTGATTTTAAGTTTGCTTTGGATCAAGCGGCTCTGGTGGCTATTACCGATGAGAAGGGAGTAATCACCTATGCCAACGACAGGTTTTGTGAAATTTCCCAATATTCTCAAAATGAATTAATTGGTCAAACTCATAGGATCATTAATTCGGGTTATCATCCTCCGAAATTCTTTACCGATCTTTGGCAAACAATTTCCCGAGGAGAAGTCTGGCGAGGTGAAATTAAAAACCAAGCCAAAGATGGTAGCTTTTACTGGGTTGATTCTACTATTGTTCCTTTTATCAATAGTAAAGGAAAACCCTTTCAATATTTAGCTATTCGTAACGATATTACTCAAAGAAAACAAATTGAAGAAGCTCTCAAACAAAAATTAGCTGCAATAGAAGCTTCCATTGATGGCATTGCAATTTTAGCGGGAGATACCTATAGTTATCTCAATCAAGCTAATCTCAAACTATTTGGTTATCAACACCCCGAAGAATTATTGGGGAAAACCTGGAAACAATTCTATTCAGAAGCCGAACTTCAGCGCTTAGAACAAGAAGTATTTCCAATTTTAATGCAGCAGGGACATTGGCGAGGAGAAGCAATCGTCAGGCGCAAAGATGGTAGCAGTTTTACTGAAGAATTGTCTCTCACTTTCACAGAAGATGAAAAGTTAATTTGTGTTTGTCGAGATATTACCGAACGCAAACAAGCCGAAAAACAATTACACCGAACCAACGAACGCTTAGAACTCACCAACCTCAAATTAGAACGAGCAACCCGAGCAAAAGACGAATTTTTAGCCAATATGAGCCATGAATTACGAACCCCTTTAAATGCGGTGATCGGGATGTCAGAAGGGTTACAAGAGGAGGTGTTCGGCTCGCTCAACGAAGAGCAAAAAAAAGCGATTAGTATTATTGAAATTAGCGGTCAACATTTGCTGGATTTAATCAACGATATTCTGGATTTATCCAAAATAGAAGCCGGAAAAATTGAACTTGAAATTACCTCTGTTTCTCTACAAGAACTGATCGAAAATAGTTTAATCTTTTTGCGACAACAAGCGATAAAAAAACAGATTAAACTAACGACTCAGATTTCCTCAGAACTCGATGAAGTGATTTTGATTGATGAGCTACGGATGCGTCAGGCGTTAATAAATATCCTCAGTAATGCGATAAAATTTACACCAGAAAGGGGTCAAGTTACCGTGAGCGCAGAGTTGGGGAAAGAAACGACCACAGATAAAAAATTGACTTCAAATCAAACCCAAGAAAAGGCATATTCGCTGAAAATTTCAGTCAGAGATACGGGGATTGGAATTGCTCCAGAAAATCTCAAGAAACTGTTTAAACCCTTTGTTCAGCTTGATAACCGCCTGAACCGTCAATATGCAGGTACTGGCTTGGGACTGGCTTTAGTACGACAAATTGTTGAATTGCATGGAGGTCGAGTCAGTGTCACCAGTCAAGTTGGTCAGGGGAGTTGTTTCACAATTCATCTTCCTTATTCCCATCATAATCAAGTCTCTATCTCTGAGGAAAATACCTCTTTTTCTGCTTCTCAAACCTTGAGTATCGATTCACAAACCCAACCCAAAAAATCCTCTCCTTTACTATTATTAGCAGAGGATAATCAATCTAATATTGATACAGTTTCCGATTATCTCACAAGCTACAACTATCAACTCCTCATCGCTAAAAACGGTCGAGAAGCAGTTGAGATGAGCAAACAACATCAACCGAACTTAATTTTAATGGATATTCAGATGCCTGAAATGGACGGACTAGAAGCCATTCGTGAAATTCGGACTAACCCATCTTTAACCCAAATTCCAATTATTGCTGTGACTGCATTAGCGATGGCTGAAGATGTAGCAAAATGTCGGGAAGCGGGTGCAAATGAGTACATGACTAAGCCGTTAAAATTAAAACAACTACTCGGAATGATTCAGAACTTGCTAAACTCTGATCAGAAGGATATTTCTGCTTAAATATTGAGTGGAAATCTAACAAACTATATATCAAATCTTATTTATGAACAATACTGTCTCGATCTTGATTGTTGACGATCAACCCCATAATTTTGAAGTGCTCGAAACCCTACTGGATAAACAGGGTTATATCTTACATTATGCCAGCAGTGGAGTCAAGGCTTTAGAACGATTAGATAATCTACAACCGGATGTTATTTTACTGGATGTGATGATGCCAGAAATTGATGGTATAGAAGTTTGTAGACGCATCAAAGCTAATCAGAGATGGCAACACATTCCGATTATTATGCTAACCGCCTTGAGTTCAAAAAAAGACCTTGCAGTTTGTTTACAAGCAGGAGCAAATGACTTTTTAAGTAAACCGGTTAATAGTGTGGAATTGCGAGCCAGATTGGATTCGATGATTCGGATAAAAAAACAATATGACCACTTACAAACCTCGCTCAAAGAACAGCAATCTCTCCTACAAATGCGAGAAGATATGGTGAATATGATCGTTCACGATCTGCGAAATCCTCTCGCTTCTATTATTTTTGAAACCGAGTTATTAAAACATCCCAAGATCTCCCCCGAAAAGCGCGATCTAAAAGCCGATAAAATTTTAGAGACTTCTAAACGACTAAACGCTTTAATTAATAGCTTGCTAACGATGGCTAAACTGGAATCCGGTAAGATGGTGTTGAACCGTTGTGATATTGATTTGGACGAAATCTGTCGCTCTGCTGTTGAAAATTTTGCCGCTCTCGCTAGCACTAAAGACATTGAGTTACTGAGTGATATTCCTCAACAACCCTGTACAATTAATGTCGATCCGCCGATGTTTCAACGGGTACTTGATAATTTACTCTCCAATGCGTTGAAGTTCTCGCCGTCTGGGAGTCAAATTATCTTCAAAGCAGAGTCTGTAGACGCAAAAGGAGTTCAAATTAAAGTGATAGATTCGGGGCCAGGAGTTAGTGAAGAATTGCGAACCAGTATTTTTGAAAAATATAAAGTCGGAACCCTGATGAAAAATGTTTCTCAAACAGGATTAGGTTTAGCTTTTTGTAAAGTCGTGGTTGAGGCTCATGGAGGCACAATTTCAGTGTCAGAAAATCATCCGAAAGGAGCAATATTTACTGTACAAATTAATAGCTTTTAGCTGACCTCAATCTGATTGATTGTTTTCTAATTGGTCTTGAGGTTTATAGCCATTTTCAAAGGCAAAACGAACTAGATGAGAACGATTTTTGAGGTTGAGTTTTCGGAGAATATTTCGTAGATGAGCTTGAACGGTGCGATCGCTAATAAATAAATGCTCACCAATTTCTTTATTGGTGAAACCTTGAATGACTTCAAAAAAGACTCGTTCTTCGGCATTAGTAAGAGTCAACTTTTCTGATCAAGAAAACAACTCTGATTGTTGATTTTGAGATAGATTTTCTGGAGGTTGGGGTAATGGGGTCAAATCAACAGTCGATTTTTGGAGTAAGCAGGTAATTTCTTTGTGAATTCGTTCATTTTTATTCAATAAAGCCTGGATTTTTAAGTTTAATTCTTCGAGGCTACAGGGCTTAATTAAATACTCATCTGCCCCGTAATTATAACCTTTTTTTAGGGCGGAAATATCAGCCTGAGCCGATAAAAAAATAAAGGGAATTAACCGTCCCGTTTGACTATTGCGGATCTGACGACAAAGCTCAAAACCATCCATTTGCGGCATCATAATATCAGAAATAACCAGATCGATAGATTCCCGTTGAAAAATCTCCAATCCTTCAACCCCTGAACTAGCTTCCCAAACCCAATAATCTTCGAGTTCTAAGAATTCCTTCAGATTATTTCTGATGTCGGGTTCATCTTCTACAATCAAAATGTATTTCATGATTATTGATCTCCAGAGGACTATTTACAGATCAATTTTAGTCAGCATTAGACAAAATTTGGTCCGATGATCACTTGCCAATCTAATCATAAACGTTAAAGGATCGCCGAGATTATCATGTGTTCTCCGACCTCAATCACGATGTAACATCGAACCCAAACAATCCGGATAGTCGTTTTTTTGAAAAGAGGGATCAAGTTATGCTATTTTAAGACACAGCAGTTTAGATGACACCAAAATTAGAGTGTTTAGATCCTGCACGCGCCGATCATGATCAATATCATCATTACGACTCTCAAGCGATCGCAAAAATTGAGTGAGTGATTGGTGAGAGGGTGCTTCAAATCTACTCAAGCTTGAGTAGACTCGATAATGATCGTCAATAAAATTCCACTATCTCAATTTTTTTTCAGATTTTCTCTAACCATTTCTTCCTCGGTGGTTTAAACTATTAAATATAGCAGGCAGACATTCGGAATCACCTCATGGTCTTTTACTCCGACTTCATCAAATCCAATGGTAACGAAACTTCGGAAAACGCTTTATTGAGTTATTTACAACACCAACATCCAGAGATCCTATCTCACATTGCCCAATCCGCTAGCCCAGAAATCAAAGAAATCATTTCCAAAAATGTTCAGGGATTGATTGGTGTATTACCCTCTGATGACTTTGATGTGCAGATTACAACCAACCGGGAGAACTTAGCGGGGCTGTTAGCCTCAGCAATGATGACCGGATATTTTCTGCGTCAGATGGAACAACGGATGCACTTGGATGAAAGTTTTGGTCAAGTCTCCTCAACCTCTCCGAATTCCCCCAAAAGAGACAAACGAGAGTAGGAATTCAGAAGTAGGGATTGGTGATTGATTAATGTTATCCCATTCCCTTGTACGCTTCCCTTACGCCCTCAATAAGAGTCAATCCCCCGATAAAGCGGAGTCGGGAAAGGTGGCGGTTTTCAGTTTGAGGGTTTGAACTTTTCCTTCGCGGTTAACTTCAATTGCCAACTCCTCGCCAATTTCCCGCATTTCGACTTCTTCTTGAACTTGAGTGGGAGTAACGACCGCAAGACCGCTCACTTTTTGGAGAATATCTCCTTTTAGTATTCCGGCTTTGGCAGCCGGAGAATCTTCAACAACCCTCACAACCAATACACCTCGGTCTTCAGACAACTTCACGTCAAGCTGTTCGCTCATTTCCGCTTTGATTTTAGGCGTTAACTCCACCATTTGCACCCCTAAGAAGGGATGATCGGCCTTTCCTTTTTCAAAGAGCTGATTGGCAATTCTGACGGCTGTTTCAATGGGAATCGCAAACCCCAACCCTTGAGCATTGGCTCGAATCGCCGTATTCACCCCAATCACTTCTCCTTGATCATTCAATAACGGCCCCCCTGAATTCCCCGGATTAATCGCCGCATCTGTTTGAATAAACCGCACCCGCTTCTTGGGAATCCCCACCTGAGAACTTGAACGACCTGTGGCACTAATAATCCCCACTGTTACCGTATTATCTAACCCTAAAGGATTACCAATCGCAATCGCCCACTGCCCCGGAACAATCCGATCAGAGCGCCCCATAGGTGCTATCGGTAAATCTTTAACATCAATTTTAATCGCCGCAACATCCGTTAAATCATCAATCCCTTTAACTTTACCTTCAAAAGTGCGACCATCTTTGAGGGTAACAAGTACAGTTTCGGCCCCATCAACCACGTGAGCATTGGTAATCAACCGACCATCGGAGGCCACAATAAAGCCGGAACCTGTTCCTCGTCGTACTCGTTCGCTAGACTCTGGAACTTGGTCACCAAAAAACCGCTTAAAAAGTGGGTTATTCAAAGCACCCGGCCCGTTTTTGGATGGACGAGCGGCATCAATTCGCACGACAGCCGGGCCGACAATTTCGGCAGCTTCGGCAATAAAGTTCGGACTGCTGCGTTCAACCACTCGTCTTTCTGGAACTAGAGGTTGAGTATCAGCAGGTAGCTGACGAACCACAGGAACAGCAAGAGAGTTTTGAGTGAAGTTTTTCGCTTGCAGATACCGATTTCCTAACCATCCTGTGCCTCCACCGATGGAGAATAAAGCCAAGTATACTGTGAGTTGTTTTATAGACAAGTTCATCTGCACTTTTCCGATGGATACGTCTTCTCCCCAAGCAAAAAATCTGCTGGAGTCTCTACTTAAAGTTGGAAATTAAACAAGCGGGTCGGGTCAACCTTTTTTTGAACCTATCACGCTCAAACCGTAAAAGATGTCAGCGATAAACGGTAAGCATCCAGAACAATTGTCGATCAGACCAGAGTTCTCGGTTAGATTCCCGATTTTCCTTTCCTGCTTTCACCCGTTGATCAGACCTGTGTTGACTGAATTAAACTCGGGGCAGAGGAAAGATACCTATGAATTATCTCCTGTTTGATCTCATATTTCCAATTTAGTCTAAAAATCTTTAAGCTGAGAGAGATAGTTTTTAATTTTTGACTCCTTTGGGATCTCGGTACGGTAGGATCAGGAGAGCGTGAACCCTTTCTCAACAGGACAATGATCGCGATCCGATCACTCGATTTTCGGGTTTTGCGACCCAATGCTCGAATATTGTTTGTTGATTCGCTTATCCTCAAAGTGTAATGAGGCTCAAAAAAAGCCGATATGATTTGCCCATACTTCAGTATTTTTGTGTCTTATTTGTTGGGGTGGATAATTCCCTTGTCGGGTGTTATACTCCTTCAAGCTGCAACTGCTGCGGAAGCTAACGATTTATTTATCCGAGATCAAACTCCGACTAATGTTTGTCCACCTCCGGTTTTGTCTCGTTTGAAGCGCCATCGCATTAGTTCGGGTGAAAGCCTCGAAAGCATTGCCCGTCAATATAACCTAATTCCAGCGACGCTATTGGGGATGAATCCGATATTACGACAAAATCAAATCGCTGTCGGACAAGAGATTGTGATTCCGCCTTACAATGGGATTGTTGTGGAAATTCCTGCCGGAAGTACGTTACAGGAAATTGCTCAAGCTTATAACGCTCAGGCGGATGTGATTTTTGAAGTCAATGGCTGTCAACGTCAACCCCAATTGGTGTTTATTCCGGGGGTGAATTGGACTCCGGGTGGCCCTGTCGTTCCTGCAAAGGCGGTGTTATCTGGCTATCCCCTCCCCGCTAAAGCCTCTGTACAAATGGGTTATGGCTGGCAATTACATCCGACTGCCGGACGGGTTGTTTTTCATAGTGGCGTGGATTTGATTGCTAAAATTGGTACGCCTGTGCTATCTGTCGGTGAGGGTGTGGTTGCTTTTGTCGGGGCGAGAAGGGGTTATGGGAATTTAGTGGTGGTTAATCATCAATCCGGTAAACAAACTCGTTATGCTCACTTATCTGAGATTACCGTTAGAGTGGGTCAAAACGTCCCCTCTGGAGAAATTTTAGGTAAGGTTGGCATCAGTGGACAACCCGATAGCGACGAGCCTCATCTTCATTTTGAAATTCGCTATAACTCTGAATTGGGTTGGGTGGCTGAAAATCCTGATCCCTATTTTACAGTAAACAGGGAACAGGCTCTTGGTATTAGAAGAAACTAAAATAGTTAGCACTCAGATCAAGGGAGGTGTTTCCGGCGACGACAGCAATTACTTCTGTTGACCCATCAAAATCTTCATAAATAATGGCGGTTCCTGATGGTAAACTCACAGAACTATTGGTTTGCAAGTCCTGAGTATTCACTAACTCATAAGTATCGGCGTTTCCGACTAATTGGATGGTATCTTCTTGAGGGTTAAAGTCTTCAATAAACGTATAACCTTTACCCCGTCCGGTAACGCCTGTTAATGTATCTTCTCCGCGATCGCCTAAAAGCAAGTCGCTACCTGTACCCCCGGTGAGTTGATCATCACCTTGACCCCCATAGATTGTATCATCGCCGCGATCGCCAAATACTGTATCATTGTCGTTATTGCCAAATAAAATATCGGCTCCTGATCCGCCATACATTGTATCTTCTCCGCGATCGCCAAATAGTGTATCTTCACCGGAATCTCCAATCAAGATATCATCATTTTGACCTGCAAAGAGCAAATCATCCCCAAATTCTCCATTGAGGAAGTCATCGCCTGTAAAACTCGATAAGGTGTCATTTCCTCGACGACCATAAATGTTATCGTTTCCGCTAGTACCCAGGATTTCTTCAGACTGAGAAGTACCTTCTTGAGTGGCGGGAGGAGTTAATAATAAGACATTGATTTGATCGCCGTTGTTCCGCAGTGTAAAAGTATCGGCATCCGCACCCCCTAATAGGGTATCAATTTCGTCTGTAAAAATTTCTGGAGTGTGATTAGACATGAGGTTTTAAGGTTATACAGCTAAAATGTTTGTTCACTTCGGTTTCTTGAAGTTCAGGATAGTTTTTAATACGTTTTTGTTCCTTTTGTTTCTAAAAAAATTCTAAATTTTAGAAGTAAGCTGTTTTTTTGACATCCCTGTTTAGGACAGTCTCTCGACTGTCTGCTTTGCGATTGGGGGGATTCATTTTAGGATGTTAGGCAGGGCTGTTTCATTCTCAACAAAAAATTTTCAGGGTTACTGGGGTGAGGGTTTTTTAAACATGAAAAATAGCTTTTTATTAATAAATATCCTCCCCACCTCCCTACAAATCAAAATTTCGTCCGACTTGGAAATAGCCCTGGGATGTTAGGGGGTTGCAGCCAGTAATACTTCTAGAGTTGCCGCTTCAAAAACCCATTCTAAACCTCTAGTATTAATAGCTTTGATCAAGATGACATCTTCAGGATAAACACTCGCAAGATTAATCTGAATCGACCAAGATAATCGATCATCTAGAGGATAATTGGAAATCGGTTGTACGGTTTGAATGCTGTGATTATTAACCGAGACAGAAATCGCTTCAATTTTACTATCAGGATTAATTTCAGACACCCATCCACTCACCTGAAGTCTACCTTCTGCGATCAGATTAATTTGTTCTAAACGTCCCCACGGGTGATGACTAAATTGTAAAGTTGAAAACTCAGGATTTGGAGGTTTAGCGACTAAATATAAATCCTGATAACGACAAATTCCTTGAGGAATGCGATAGCAAATTGCTTCCCCTTCACTAATATTTTTAACGGCTTGAGTGACAAATTCTTCGCCGACATAAGAGGTGCCATATTCATAGACATCGAGAGATTGACTTTCACTTTGGGGGATAAATAAAAGTTCATCGGATTTGATTTTTGAGTCGGGGGGTAATAAGTCTCGATCATGAACACTAAACATTAATATCCCGGCGGGGGGGATTAAGTTATAAAGTGTTTTCATCCAGAGTGTGAAGGTTTTTTCGGGAAGATGACTAAAAAAAGAACACGCTAATATACAATCAAATTTTTGGTTAACTGAATAGTCGGTAGGATTAACCGTTGAAATAATGCCGTTGACTCCAAAACTTTCTTGTTGAAACTGAACTGCATCTGTGTAAATATCAGAAACCCAAACTTGATCACAATTAAGTTCTTGCAAGAGAAATCGAGTAAAACGTCCGTACCCACTAGCAAAATCTAAAAAGGAGTTGATTTGATTAAATTCTTTAAATTTCCACTGGACAACCTGACGAACTGCATCAAAAATTCGCCGACCATTGAAATAATATCTAATTCTAGCTTTTTCGGGAATTAGATGATTTTGGAGGGCAAACAAATACATTTCATCTTGTGGACTAATAATCGACTTGAATTCGAGGGGAAATTGGACTTGATCTTGGATGAATGTTTGCAGGGCTGGATCAAGTTGCTGAAAATGATTAAGAATCATATTATAATAACTTTATAGAGTTGTATAAAGGGAAGGAAAAAAGTGAAAGCGAGTTGTCCATAAATTAATCGTGCTGATCCGAAAATTAATTATACTCCCTGCTGAAACCGGATCAAATTGAAACTTAACCTCAATAATGATATTGTATGGTGAGGTGAGTTGCTCGTTCACTAACGGGCATCAGAGCAGTATAGAAAGAAAAGTAGTTATCACAAAGTCGGGAAGCTATGCGCGTATACGTACTACTGTTTAATGCCGGAACAGAGAACGAAGGAATTCATACCATCCAGATGGGTGATCGTAACACTGTGCTAATGTTTGAGGAACAGGAGGATGCAACTCGCTTCGGTGTCCTGCTGGAAGCTCAAGATTTTCCGACTCCCAGTGTTGAAGCCCTAGAGGATGAAGAAATTAAAGAATTTTGTCGCAGTGTTAACTATGACTGGCAACTAATTCAGGCGGGTGAGTTGGCTGTCCCTCCTGACAGTAACGTAGAACAGACAGATTGGCAACCCGCTGAAAAAAAAGATGAACAACCGGGTGACAAAAAAGATGAAAAGTCAGAGTCAGACTTAGAATATTCTTCAGATGAACTCGACAATATTCGACGTCGATTGGAAGGGTTATTATAAAAAAATAGAGATTTTTGATTTCTGATATCAATTCAAACCTGTAAATGTTCAAGGCATCTTTTGAGAGAAGTTTTTTAAAACTTTAGATAAAATTCTAGATAAAAATACAAAAATTTGCAAAAAGGCGAAAATATGAATGATTCCCAGACGCGAGGACATCTTTTAACTGAACAAATTAATGCCAGTAGTCAGAACTTAGATCAGTTGAGTTCTCTGGAGTTGGTAGACTTATTTAATCGAGAAGATATTCAAACATTATTGGCGATCGCCCATTCCCGAGAACATCTCGCCCAGGCTATTGATATCATAGCAGCAGCCATGGGTCACGGTGGGCGTTTATTTTATGTCGGAGCGGGGACTAGCGGGCGTCTGGGCGTGTTGGATGCGGCTGAATGTCCCCCCACCTTCTGCACGCCTCCTGAGTTGGTACAGGGCATTATCGCCGGGGGCGCTGCGGCTTTAGTACGGAGTTCCGAAGATCTCGAAGATCGAACTGAAGATGGTAAACAGGCTATTGCCCATCGGGACGTTAAGGATCTCGATGTGGTGGTGGGAATTACCGCCGGGGGGACAACTCCCTATGTTCTCGGGGCGTTGGAGGCGGCGCGTCAGCGAGGGGCGAAGACGATTTTTATTGCTTGTGTTCCCAAAGAACAGGTAAAAGTTGAGGTTGATGTAGATATTCGTTTGTTAGTTGGGGCGGAAATTCTTGCAGGTTCAACTCGGTTAAAAGCGGGAACTGTGACAAAAATGGCGTTAAATATTCTCTCAACTGGGGTGATGGTGAAGTTGGGGAAAGTCTATGGAAATCGAATGGTTGACGTGGCGGTAACGAATCAGAAATTACGCGATCGCGCTTTACGAATAATCGCCGATTTAACTGGAATTAATCGCCAAGAAGCCGGAGTTTTATTAGATAAAAGTGGTCTGTCGGTGAAGTTAGCTTTGTTGATTTATTGGACGGGATTAGAAGCGGAAGACGGAGAAAAGTTGTTAGAAAAGTTTCAGGGTAATTTGCGAGAAGCGGTGTTAAGTTGTCAGTCGGGCAGCTAATTTTAACGGTTGAGGAGAGTTGTATTGAAGGGGATTGAATTATTTGCGGGAATTGGTGGCTTTCGTCTGGGAATGGAAGCCGCCAATATTGAAACCATTTGGGCGAATGATAGCAGTGAGTTGAGTTGTCGAGTTTATGAAAGTAATTTCGGACAAAATTCGATGGTTTTAGCAGATATTACCCAAATTGATTTATCAATTATTCCTCAACATGATCTTCTCACGGCTGGATTTCCCTGTCAACCTTTTAGTTCGGCGGGAAAAAAGCAAGGAATTCGAGATCTAGTTCGAGGAACGTTATTTGAACGAATTGTTGAAATTATCAAAGACAAACAGCCTCAATATTTTGTATTGGAAAATGTTAAAAGAATCCTCACAATGGAACAAGGTTATCACTTTAGGGTGATTTTAAATGCCTTAGCATCCTTAGATTATTTAATTGAATGGCGACTGATTAATCCTCTAAATTTTGGAATTCCTCAAAATCGCGATCGCGTGTTTATTGTCGGAACAAAATTGACAACAAATAACCTTTTCCCGAATCTTGAAAAATCGCTGTTTTTACTCACTCAAAAAGATTGTGATATTTTAGAAATGGGGGTTGAAACGTTAGAAAAAGGTCTTCAACCGATTGTTTTAGAACAACAAACTAAAAATCATAACTGGGGAATTGCCTATCAAAACCAAATGTACACCCGGCAAATTCCGCCTTTAGTTGACCAAAAACCCTCAAAAAAACTCAAAGATATTCTTCAAGATGAAATGGAGATAAATACACAGTTTGATTTTACCGCAGATACCCGAGAACGAATTCAAAAAAGTACATCGGTGCATCGATATTGTAACGGAGTGGAGATTCTTTACAATCAAGGAGGAGGCGCACGTTTGGGCTATACAATCTTTGGAGTTAATGGGATCACTTCAACTCTAACTGCATCAACTTCTAGACATTATGAACGTTATCAAGTGGGAAATAGGTTTCGACGATTGACCAATATAGAGTATGCTCGACTTATGGGATTTCCTGATGATTGGTGTCGAGTTGCTAGAGTTTACGATCAATATAGGCTATATGGAAATGCAGTAGTTCCCGCTTGTGTAGAATGGATTTGTCAACGAATCGGTCGGGAGAATATTAAGTTTAAATCAAGAACCTGGGAGCAACTAAAGTTACCGATTTAAGTTAAAATTATCAATATTATGACGAGAATGCTGACTTTATCGCTTCTCAAAATAGAAGCCGGAAACTTCGTTCAAGAGTTGAGAACTAGAGCAATTCCTCAATTGTATGGTATTACCGATGGAAAGGCGGTAGGAACTTATGTAGAACAAACATTTAATCAATATTTGGGAATTAAATACTCATACATATTAGGAAGTGCCGCCAGTGGAATTGATTTTCCCGAATTAGAAGTTGATTTGAAAGTAACCTCAATTCGTCAACCTCAATCTTCCTGTCCGTTTCGTGATGCGAGTCAGAAAATCTACGGACTTGGCTATCATCTCCTTGTTTTTGCTTATGAAAAACTCGATATTCACGAATCTCGGACTGCAACTTTGAATTTTCAACACGCCATTTTTGTTGAAAAGGAACGCACGGGAGACTATCAAACCACATACGGTTTAAGAGAGATTCTACGCCGTCAAGGGAACACAGACGATATCATTGCTTTTTTAGACGAACGGAATCTACCTTTAGATGAAATTGGACGTGAATTATTGGCAGATCGGATTATCAATCAACCTCCCGAACTTGGCTATCTAACAATTTCTAATGCTTTGCAGTGGAGACTACAGTACAGAAGAATAATTGAACAAGCACAGATGAATACATTAGGAGTTGAAAATTTGTTGGGGGGAAGATTATCATAAAGTAGAGTCACGAAAGTTAAAATTAAGTTGGGTGTTGCTTTCGCTCGACCCAACCTCTATCAAGATTAACCCTGCCATTTTTAAAATACTTCAACAGTTTACGGTCGATTTCTCAACTCCCGAACAATTTCTTGAGCCAAATTTTTTGACCACAACGAATCAAAAGGACAGAGAATTTGCCTGTTTTCAGGTGATATCCAAACTAACGCATCTTCTACATCTGAGATTTGATAGGGTTCATTCAACAGAACACAAGTTAACAAGCGGTGAACAGCTTTAGCCTGTTCGTCTGTTAATACAATCATTCCTCTAACCTCCGTTGACGGCGCTTGGTTTTGGCTGTTTCCCCTTTTGACAACATGACGAACGCTTGATCGATATCCCGAACTTTAATCTGTCTAAGTGCAATCAGGATGGACTTGATCAACGCTGCTTCATCATCAGTGAGTATAACCATAACTTTCTTGCAATTTACCACAATGCCACATTACCACGAAAGTAAAATTTTGTATAGGACAATGTGGAAGTGTATACTACACAGGATTTAGGATGAGTGCGAAAAGAAAACCAGAGTTTAGAGTTTTCACAGACGAGGATGTAGCGATTTTGGTTAAAACGCTAGCAGCACTGAGAAATACCAGTATTTCTGAACTGTTTAATGAGGCTTTGGAACTGTGGCTATCTCAACCGGAACAGCAAAAACTGATTGAGAAACACAATTTAGACGAGATCGAAGATTCTGACGCTATCTAATACTAAATCCGGTTCTCATATCCATCTTATTTTCAAAGCCTAGATTATTGATAACAGAAGGGGATTGGGTCAATTTTTATAAAGGGGTTTTGACAACCGGACTTGGTATAACGTCATGCCAACGAATAAAGACAGGATTACTGTATATTTACCGCCAGAGTTGAGAGAACGCCTGAGTATTGTCGCCCCCTAAATCCCCCAACTTTGGGGGACTTTAAACTTTGGGTTTTCCCCAGAATTGGGGGGCGGAGGGGGGCTAAATACAAAAACATTTATAAACCATTCCCAATTAAAATAAAGGATGCCCAATAATAAGGATGACTGAAATTATTACTCGCATTATTAATCGGTAATCCGGTTGCAAGATCTCGTTGAATAAACCCTCCATCTCCTGTACCATCGCCTCCCCTTTCGCCCCCAAAGACTGAAAAATATCCTGCAATTAACGCATTTTGAGCGTTTTGTAACGCTTCAGTTTTACTGTTTCCGGCTTGCAACGCATGGTAAAATTCATTCATCAAAAGTTGAGTTCCTCCATCATTAACTTGCCATAAAGAAGCAATAACCGCCCTCGCCCCTCGACTTTGGAATTGATAACCGAGTCCTAAAATTTGTTCGCCGTTGTTATCAAAACCACCTAAACCCGTTTCACAAGCACTCAACACCACCAAATCTACATTCGACAAAGACCAATTCTCCACATCTCGCAATGTGGGATTTTCACCTTCTCCAAACACAATAAAAGATTCAGACGGATCACCCGGAACAAACGCCGCATGAGTGGCAAAATGCAGCACGTTATAACCATTCATTTTCGGTTTAATCGCTTCCAAAGTAAAGGCTTCATCAACATAAGCCGTTGTATTGGGTAAAGTTTCCTTCAACCCATCCACTTCAATTCCAGCAAACGGTAAACCCGCAAATTCAATATTTCGTTCACCAATTTTAGCCGGACGAATTAAAGATTGATCTGCAAACGCTCCCGCTAAAATTCTCGGATCAGGTTGGGGTTGAGTATCAATTTCTTGTAATGAGGCGGCGGTGATATTATTGACTCGAAAACGTTGGGCGATCCACTGTTGACCATCATGCAATGCCACCAACGGAATATAGCGTAACACACCATCGGGCGCATAAATAATCACTTCCGTCTCGGCTGTTTTGAGGTCATTTTCCAGGGGTTCAAACAGCCACTTGTAGAGTTTTTTTGCGGGTGCAACGGCATCAACAGTTGGGTCTTGTAACGCCAAACGAAACCGAACAATTGTCCGATACAATTCTTCTCGGCTAACCTCAACAGTTCGTCGTAAAGGAGGAGAATTGGGAGTGGTAATGACTAATTCTAAACGGTCTTCTAGAATTAAAGGATAGAACAGAACCGCATCCAACTCTGCTAATTTATCTCGTAAACCATCTAACGCACCCAGAGATAACGTTTGTTCTCGCGCATCAAAACTGAGTTGTTCGATTAATTTTCGGACTTCTGGACGATCAGCAAAATTATTAAAATCTGCGTTAATTTCTTCTTGCAAGTTATACAATTGACTCAGCCGTTGTTCTTCAGAGGGCGTTAAATTCTGTTTCTGTTGCAGTTGAGTTAATTCTTCCCCAACTTCTATAGCGTTCTTTTGAAGTTCATTGTAACGGGCGAGAATTTCGGCTTCGGGTTGGTAAAATTCTAAACCGCTAGCAGTGTTGGCATTTCCCCGAACAGTTTTGAGGTAATCTTCCAACTCCTGAACTTTGAGTAAGTCCAAGACTCGTTGTGCTTCTAAAACTCGATTTTCTTTTAACAATAAGTCAGCTAGATAACGATATCGACCCTCAATGGTTTCGATGTATGAGAGTTGTAAATCACTCGATAACCCTTGAATATCCTTGCGAATGGTTTCTGTAACGTTAACAGATTGTTTTAGAAAAGTAATTGCAAGTTCAGGTTGGTTTTGTTGTTCTAGTGCTTTACCAATATTACTGAGAGAAAGGGCTTCCCCATCGCGATCGCCAATTTCTTGAAAAATAGCTAAAGACTGCTGAAAGAATTCTATCGCTTTTTGATACTGCCCTAAACTACGGTAAGCATAGCCCAAACCGTCTAGAGAAATAGCTCTCCCACGAGGGTAACTAATTTCGCTTGCAATGGCTAAAGACTGCTCGTAGACTTCTATGGCTTTTTGGTACTGCCTTAATTTAGTGTAAACAAACCCTAAATTCTGGAGAGAATGAGCTTCCTCCTGCTTATAACTAATTTCTCGTGCAATGGCTAAAGATTGCTGATAGTATTCTACAGCTTTTTGATACTGTCCCAAACTCTCATACGCCCAGCCTAAGTTATTTAACGAAGCAACTCTTCCATAGATATCTCCTGTTTCACGGTCAATAGCTAAAGCTTGTTTATGGAATTCAATTGCCTGGTGATACTTCCCCAAACTTTGGTAGACAAGACCCAAATTGCCCAGAGAATCGGCTTCGCCTTTGCGAACGTTGATTTCACGGAAAATGGTCAAAGACTGCTGATGAAGTTCTATTGCCTGCTGATACTGAGATAAGTTCCAGTAAGCCCAGCCCAAATTGTTCAGAGAAGCCGCTTCCCCATAGCGATCACCTATTTCCCGTGCAATGGTTAACTGCTGCTGATAGAATTCTATCGCTTTTTGATACTGCCCCAAATACCAGTAAGCATTGCCCAAATTGCCCAGAGATTTCGCTTCTCCTTGTCTATTACCGATTTCCCGATAAATTTCTAAAGATTGTTGGAAAGACTGCAACGCTTCTCGAAATTGGCTTATATTAAATTGTTGAATACCCTGCTGTAAAAATCGATCGGCTTCGGCTTGACGTTGCTGTTGAGTTTGTACGAGAACGGGAGACTCAGACAAAACGTTTGTGGGTACTGTGGGACTCAACACACCAATTACCACCGCTAGGGTTAGGGCTTTCGGGTTCAGCATCGGAGTTTGGGTTAGGGTAGATGTTGCTTCACTTTTAACTTATTTTTGGGGTCGTTGGAGTTATGCAGTTTTAGACGGTGGAGACAGAGTGTAATGAATTTGAATAAACGTCGAACAGGGTGCAGGATGTAAGATGAATCAATGTTGAGTTGTTGAGTTTTTGAACGTTATTTTAGTTAAATTTCAAATGAGTTTATTTTACATTCTGGGGATTTTCCTCATCATCCTGACGTTAGGGATTGGATTGTATCTAATCAGCGCTCGTCGTTATCAATCTTCTGATTCTGTCGCCAATTCCTACGACGAATGGACTGAAGATGGTATTCTGGAGTTCTACTGGGGCGAACATATTCACCTCGGTCATTACGGTTCACCGCCCGAACGAAAGGATTTTCTCAAAGCCAAAGAAGACTTTGTACATGAAATGGTCCGTTGGGGAAGTTTGGATAAATTACCCCCAAATACAACGGTTTTAGATGTCGGTTGCGGTATCGGCGGAAGTAGCCGCATTTTAGCCCAAGATTACGGGTTTGATGTCACGGGTGTTACGATTAGCCCCCAACAGGTGAAACGCGCCCAGGAATTAACCCCAGAAGGACTCAGCGCTAAGTTTCAGGTTGATGATGCGATGGCGCTGTCTTTCCCCGATGAAAGTTTTGATGTGGTTTGGTCAATTGAAGCGGGGCCACATATGCCCGATAAAGCAATTTTCGCTAAAGAGTTACTGCGAGTCCTCAAACCGGGTGGCGTGTTAGTTGTCGCGGACTGGAACCAACGAGATGATCGTCAAATTCCTCTGAATTTTTGGGAAAAACCCGTGATGCGCCAACTCCTCGATCAATGGTCACATCCGGCGTTTTCGAGTATTGAGGGCTTTTCTGAACTGTTGGCGGAAACGGGGCTGGTAGAAGGCGAGGTAAGCACCGCAGATTGGACGCAAGAAACCCTCCCCTCCTGGATTGATTCCATTTGGCAGGGAATTGTTCGGCCTCAAGGGTGGCTGGGTTTTGGGTTGTCAGGTTTTGTGAAATCTGTGCGTGAAGTACCCACCTTACTGCTGATGCGGTTGGCTTTTGGTGCCGGACTTTGCCGCTTTGGGATGTTCCGGGCTATACGGGCGAATTCATCGCAAGATAGGGAACAGGGAACAGGGAACAGGGAACAGGTTTCGGTGGAGGTTTAATCTGTCGGGGTGGGTTCGGGGTGAATTTATGTTTTGAACAAATCACAACAAATAACATCAATAAACCCGCCCCTACGCGACTTTTAACCGACGACTGAACTTTTTTGTACGGTTTCTTTTTCGGGTTCAAATTCCGTTGAACGATTCACTTGCCACCACAGGGCTAAACCGCCCCCAATGACTAATACTGCTATCCCGATAACCAGTAGAATTTGTTGCCATTTCTTCAAACCTGAAGTTGTGGTTTGGGGTTGTTTTTCCGATTCTTCTTCGTCGTACATTAACGCTTTAGAAGCTTCTGTGGGTTCCGACTCAATCTCATTGGGAATACTAGGTTTAGCGGGAGTATCAATCAAAATTAATTTCTGCGGAGAAACCCCACAATAGGTTAAAACAACAGAAGTATTATCGTGACCATTATGAGTATTGGCTAAATTAATCCATCCTTCGACAGCAGACTCCAAAGACTTTTCAGCTTGCAAGACAGCCGGGGCATAAGCCGCCCAAGATTTTTCTACCCAATCATTATCACTTAAGCCATCAGAACATAACAACAATAAACCATCTTCTTCGATAATAAATCGCTGTACTGTTGGACGCAAAAATTCAGCTTCTCGGGTACCAACCGCTTGAGTTAATGCCCCCGCATCCTGACGTTGAGAGGCTTCCCAATACAAACTCCGACCCTGTTTTACTTCTCGGGTAATCACATCATCATCAATGGTGAGGGCTTGACAAGAGTCCCGAGTAATCCAATAGGCGCGACTATCACCCACATTAACAATATACAATTCGTGAGCATTTTTCAACTCTAAATTTTTGGCAGTTTTTAACTTTTGAGGAAGTTGTAACGCCATGACTAAAGTTGTTCCCATCCGTTGACGTAGGGAGCGCTTTTGTTCGTTATTTTGGGCGGAAATTACATTATTAATCACTCGGGTAATTTCTTGGAGTTGATCGATAATTAAGTCGGGAGGGGTTAAGCCTTCTTGTTCGTTAATTTCGGTCATAAAAGTAGCAATTAACGGTTGGATTGATTTCACCGCTAACTGACTGGCAACTTCTCCGCCTTCGTGACCCCCAACTCCATCACAAATTAGACTTAAATGAGGAATTAACTGATTATGGGGATAACTATCAATCTGTTCTAAATCTACTTTTCGGGGATAATAACTATCTTCATTATGCGATCGCAAAGGCCCTGTATCACTGTGACCAGCAACCGCTAAATGTAACGGTAATTGAGCCGCTTGTTGTAATAAAAGTTGGTTCAATTCATCGGAAATTGTTTCCAGGGAAGCCTGATAACTTTGCATCAGTTGAGAAATATTTTGCAACGGTTGCTGCACTTCATCTTGAGCGGTTTCAATAAAAGCAGACCAAAATTCTGCCAAATCTTTCAAAGTCGGTTTAACTTTTCCCTGATGCAATTGTATTAATCGAATTCGCCAACTCTCAACCCGAAGATTATCTTTAACTAAAAGACTATAAGCCGCCCCTTGTTCTGATAACGGTGTCCAAAGTTGCAACATTTGCCACAACCAATAGACCTGACGGATACTTTTGGTTTTCGGCCAAACTTCCGCCATTGTCGGCAAAATTGTCCCCTTAGAATCGGTAGGAATATTATCCAATAATAAAATTTCTTCGCCTTCAGAAGTCGTACCTAAGTTATAAATCCCATGAACTCCCGGAAGGTGTAAACGATGGGAATACAGGTGCAAATAAGGCAAGATTACATCGCTAATTGACTCGGGAATTGTTGGGGGTACAGCCGGTTTAGTATCCAGCCAAACTTGAGGCGCACCCACATAATAGCGATTTCCCACCACTTGTCCGGGCTGAATTTGACCCGCCGTTGAACCGACAGCCCACAGATAACGATAACTCAATTGCGTTTGACACGTCTGACAAACTTGACGACCAAGAGTATTGCGAGGCTGGGGACAGGTGGGGTTGGGACAGTAAATCGGGGGTTGCGATGCACTGCTAATTTGGAACAGTTTTTGTAAAGACACGAGTCAAGATATATTGCTTAAGGACTCAACTTAGAAAAATTTCAATATAAAATGATTGTAGCCCAAGGCTGGATTGTTCTGAATTGTACTGTGCATAACAGAACAATTGGTTAAGCTTCACCCCTGCGGTGCTGATGTCTGCGTTCTCCCCCACACCCATCGCTTATGTTACTCAACCCGACAATCTTTTGGTTACTCGCTGGCGTGTTGCTTTGCATGATGGAATTATTTGTTCCGACGGCTTTTGTAGAATTAATGATGGGATTGAGTGCGCTTGCGGTGGCGGGAGTGTCGTTAATTGTTCCCTATGCCAATGTACAAGTTTTACTGTGGATGATTTTATCAGTCGGTTCAATTGTTGGCTTGCGACGATGGCTTCCGAGTCGCCGAGTTCCGACCATTGAAGATGCACAAGAAGCTGAAACTTTAACCGAAATTTTACCAGGTCAAACGGGTCGAGTTTTGTACGAGGGGATTTCTTGGCGAGCGCGTTGTGATGGCAGTGAAATCGCGATTGCTCCTCATCAAAGGGTGATTGTCATTGGACGGGAAGGCAATACACTGATTGTCATCTCAGAACAGTTACTCAATGCTTCGGAATAATTAATTTTTGAGGTTTTGTTTAGGATTGGTGATTTCCGAAAGTAGATCTTTTGAAACTGTAGATCTAAAATTAGAGGAGTCTTTGTTATATTTTTGTGTTTCTTTTGATTGCAATCTGTTCAAGATAACTTAATATTGAGGAAACTTAAAATGGAAAACTTTGTATTACTTATCCTGCTTGCTTTGGGAGGTTCTGGTCTTGCCGGATCAGTCAAAATTGTCAATCAAGGTGATGAAGCGTTAGTCGAAAAGTTAGGGAAATATAACGGTCGAAAATTGAAGCCAGGTTTGAGTTTTGTTGTCCCTTTTTTGGATCGAATGGCGTACAAAGAAACCGTTCGAGAACAGGTTTTAGATATTCCCCCCCAACAGTGTATTACTCGTGATAATGTTTCGATCAGTGTCGATGCGGTGGTCTATTGGCGGATTATGGACTTAGAAAAAGCGTGCTACAAAGTCAATAATTTGCAAGCAGCGATGGAGAATTTAGTCCGCACTCAAATTCGTTCAGAAATGGGTCAACTAGAACTCGATCAAACATTTACCGCCCGTACAGAAGTCAATGAAATGTTGTTGCGAGATCTCGATATTGCCACAGATCCTTGGGGGGTGAAAGTGACTCGGGTAGAGTTGCGTGATATTTGTCCGGCGAAAGCAGTTATGGATGCGATGGAGTTGCAAATGTCGGCAGAACGTCAAAAACGGGCGGCGATTTTAAAATCAGAAGGGGAACGAGATTCTGCGGTTAATAGTGCGCGAGGTCATGCAGAAGCCCAGGTTTTGGAGGCAGAAGCCCATAAAAAGGCGATGATTTTAGAAGCTGAAGCCGAACGTCAAACTCAAGTGTTGAAAGCCCACGCCACCTCTGAAGCGCTGCAAATTATTACCAAGGTTCTCAACAGCGATCCTAAAGCCAAAGAAGCGTTGCAATTTTTACTGGCTCAAAATTATATGGATATGGGAACAAAAATTGGAAATAGTGATAGTAGCAAGGTGATGTTTATTGATCCGCGTAGTATTCCCGCCACGTTAGAAGGAATGAAATCAATTGTTGGGGATAATTCACAAAATTCTGATTTTAACAAGCCTTTTTAGTTGTTAAATTTCAATTATAATTAAAGACTGGGGTAGGTTAAACCTATCCTATTTTTTTACAGATTAATCTTCAATACTTAAATATTTGCTATTGATAATTGATGGAAAACACTGTAGGGGCGGGTTCTGTCAAAATGTATATTTCCCATAAACAACTGATATAAACCCGCCCTCTGTTGCTACATCAGCTAAAGATTGATCTGTAGCATTATTGTCTGTACATTTATGCTTGATGCTACTTTTGAGTCAAAGTTTTTCTCCTCAATATTCCAAGGAGAGTGATGCCACTCAGTCCGATAACCATTCCGGGTTCAGGTACAGATGTAGCAACCAATGTTCCAGTGACGATGCTAGACCGAGGAATAAAAACATCACCAGAACCGGATTGAACACCCATGTCAACGGTGAGAGAATCTAACACCTCTCCTAACTGATAATCAAAGCCAAATTCTGTGGGAATCGGTTCAGTTAATAATTCAGTCACCAGATTTTTATTGAGGATTTCCCAAAAGTCCGTTTCATTGGGATAATTGACGAGAAAATCGTCAATATAATTAGAAATCTGAGTAAATTCTGGATACTCAAACGGATCATCTATACCGATTCCTTCTACATAATCATAGCTGGCAACCAGATCAATAACACCTTGACCTT
>NZ_AUZM01000072.1 GCF_000478195.2 Lyngbya aestuarii BL J
GAACTCTCAACGGGCTTACGCGCTCAAATTGGAGCAGCAATGCTTAAACCCAGTTTGAAACGATTTAAACAACGGGTTGATCATGTCGAACATGGGGGTGGACTACTACTCGGGGTGGCAGGAGTTTGCATCATCGGTCACGGTTCGTCAAAGGCGCCAACGATTTGTAACGCCATTCGTTCAGCTAGAGATGCAATTAACAACGGTGTACTCGAACGTATTCAATCTCAATACCAAAAACCTCATCAAAAAGCTGCAAGCGGTCAGTAGTAGCCATCGGTCGTTGAGGGGAGTTTACATAAACTTCCCGCTCATCTGACCCCAACGGAGTTCCCGATGAATCCAATTCCTGCACTCGAATTTGCGTACAGAACACTGATAAGATGCGATTGTTAAACACAAGACAAAAAAGTGGTCTGTCTGTTATCTCGCGATGAGCAGGCTCAATTCAACAACCGGGAAAAAATTGATGGCAAACAGAGGTGGGGCGAGATTGATCAACCCATTTACCATCAATTCATTCCGATTGATCTTTTGAGTCATTGGGACACGATCACGGGTTCTCACTTCTGACTTCTTCTGAGTAAGGATACATGACGAATACAGGTATTGCAATGATTGGCAGTGGCTCGGCTACTCCACCCGTTTCTCTGGATAATCAAAGACTTTCACAAATCGTTGAGACTTCCGACGAATGGATTGCTTCTCGCACTGGCATTCGCGATCGCCGAGTTGCAGATCCTCAAACGAGTTTGTGTTCGCTGGCAACGGCTGCCTCAAAACAGGCGATCGCAATGGCGCAAATTGACCCGTCGGAGATTGATCTAATTGTACTGGCGACGTCCACACCGGATGATTTATTTGGGAGCGCCAGTCAAATTCAAGCCCAACTCGGCGCCACTCAAGCGGTGGCTTTTGATCTGACGGCGGCTTGTTCGGGTTTTATCTTTGGTTTAGTCACTGCCGCTCAGTTTATCCGTACAGGGGTCTACAAAACTGTTCTCCTGATTGGGGGTGATATTCTTTCTCGGTGGGTAGACTGGTCAGATCGGCGGACTTGTGTTTTGTTTGGCGATGGTGCGGGGGCGGTGGTATTGCAAGCGTCTGAATGCGATCGCCTTTTAGGGTTTGAACTCCGCAGTGATGGGACTCAAAATGGTTGTCTGAACTTGTCGTTTCAAGCACAGCCTCAACCCTTAATTGATCAGATTACGGTTAGTCCAGGGACTTATCAACCGATTACGATGAATGGGAAAGAAGTCTATCGCTTTGCGGTGAAAAAGGTGCCAGAAGTGATCGAAAAAGCTTTATTTCGAGCGGATTTAACGGTTGATCAGATCAATTGGCTGATTCTACATCAGGCTAACCAGCGAATTATAGATGCGGTTGCTCAACGCCTCAATATTCCCTCAGATCGGGTGATTAGCAATCTTGCTAATTATGGCAATACTTCGGCGGCTTCTATTCCCATTGCCCTAGATGAAGCGGTTAGAGCGGGCAAAATTAAACCCGGTGATGTGATTGCAACTTCTGGTTTTGGTGCGGGATTAACCTGGGGTGCGGCAATTTTTCAATGGGGAATTTAGCCGATTTATCTTTGACAATTTTACCTCTTTTGTGTTGAACGATTAATTTAGATAGAAATGACGAAAATAGCATGGGTTTTTCCGGGTCAGGGTTCTCAAGCGGTGGGTATGGGTGCTGATTTATTTGATTTACCCGCAGTACAACCCCAGTTAGACGTTGCTGAAAAAATACTGGGTTGGTCTGTCTCTGATGTCTGTCAATCTGATGATGATCAACTCTCTTGTACCCTCTACACTCAACCTTGTTTGTATGTTGTTGAAAGTCTCCTCGCTGAACATCTCAAAAAACAAGGACGTTCTCCGGATGTGGTTGCAGGTCATAGTTTGGGTGAATATGTAGCCTTATACGCTGCTGAAGTGTTTGATTTTGCCACGGGATTAACGTTGGTCAAACGTCGAGCAGAATTGATGAATAATGCCGCAGGAGGTCAAATGGCGGCGTTTATTGGCTTTGATCGCGAACAACTTGAACAGCACCTTCAAGACACTGAAAATGTTGTTCTGGCTAATGATAATAGTTCGGCGCAGGTTGTCATTTCAGGAACACCCGCAGCGGTTGATCAGATTATTGCCAATGTCAAAGCTAAACGAGTGGTGAAGTTGAATGTTTCCGGTGCCTTTCACTCCCCGATGATGGCAAATGCGGCTACAGAATTTGAAGATATTTTAGCAACGGTTAATTTTTTGGAGGCTCAATTTCCAATCTTATCAAATGTTGATCCGACTCCCACTACACAATCAGAATTATTGAAACAACGCCTCGTTCAACAAATGACGGGTTCTGTACGTTGGCGAGAAACCTGTTTACAGCTTTCACAACAGGGAATTGAACAGGTGATTGAAATTGGCCCCGGTAAGGTTTTAACGGGTTTAGTGAAGCGGACTTGTTCTAATATTGCTTTAGAAAATATCAGCAGTATGGCTCAAGTTTCTTAATAAATTTGACAATTTTTCCTCGCGGCGCTTTTTCCTTCTCAATTCTCTCTCTCCAAAGGCTAGAATTGAGGAGGTTTGTTGGTTTGGGGTGGTTAATACTTTCAAGCTCAGGGCGCAAGCCTTGTACCCCTTTATATAACAACAGTCAGTTTGAATGATAAACTATGAATAATAAATTGAGTAAAATAAGTTTGTTTATTCTCATTAATATCTTTATTTTACCGATTATAACAGCATCTTTTTTGGTTCTGTTTTCACAAGCTCAAGGTTGTGTGTTAGTTGGAGAACAATCTTCTCCATGTCTGGTTTTTGGATTGAATCTAGGGATTTTAATCGAGAAATTCATTCAACTGACTTGGCATTTTCCCTTAATGATGTCACCCCAGGGAATTCTTCCGGCTTTTATCGCAATTACAGTTATTGTGATTTTGATTCATCTAACATTACGGGGTCGCCAACAATTTTTTTGGTCTTTATTTTGTATTTGGTATATTCCGATTATTCCGAGTGTATTAGGGATTATTTTAGTGCGGTTTTTAGCCGATCAAGGAAATTGTGTTCTGAATGAAGGGAGTGCTAATTCTTGTCTGATTTTAGGGGTGAATATGGGAGAAGCCTTTTATGGGGCGAGTGTGGTGCCTTGGTTAATCTTATTACTGATCCCGATTTGTCTATTTATTTCACTTTTTTATATGATTATTTATGCTTTGGTCTTAGCGATGATTCGTGAACAATCGTCTTAAGTATTAATATTCGATCACATTTTACCCCAGATGACTATCGACCGATTAAACTAGAAATAAATCCAAGCTTAACGATAGTTCCTGATGAAAAACTTGATCTATTGGTTAATGGGAGAAAAAGGTGGAAAAGCCACGATCACAGTTTGGAACTGGTTATGGGGAATACAACCGGAGTCCCCGGAACCCCAAGTTTCCCTAGAAGCGGCAGAACAGTCCTTACAGTTGATCCAAGAGTCGGTTAAAAAACTAGCCGAAGCCGTTTCAACTCAAACCTCGACTTACCAACGCGCCCAACAAAAGTATCAAACTAAAGTTAAAGAAATTGAAAAATTAGAGCAATTGGCTTGGGTTGCTCAACAAAATGGCAATGAACAGGAAGCCCGTTTAGCCCTATCTAAAGCCATTCAAATTGAGAAATTTTTACCGCAACTCGCCCAACAAGTTAAACGAGCCGAAGACTATGTTAATCTATCTCAAGAACGGTTGAATCAAGAACAAATGAAACTTGAAACCTATCAAACTGATTTGGCAAACTTCAAGGATATGCAAGAAATTAATCAGGCATTAGAATGGGTGGAAAAAGTTAATAATGAGTTAAATATTAATTCAGCGCGATCGCAATTTGAGGAAATCAAAAACACCGTTGAACAGCGTAATCTCGAACAGCAAGCACTCGCAGAACTTACCATGAACGCTTCGGAAAAGCTTGGCGCAGATATCGAACGTCTAGCGACAGAAGACGAAATTTCACGTCGTTTGGAAACTTTCATAAAATCTCATCAACCCTCTGATTAGATCGTAAAGAACATTAATTAAGGAGACATTGGTTATGGCAAAACGCAGCGGCCCTCCCCCCATCATTTATATTATAATTTTTCTAGCTTTACTGGGTTTGGGGTATTGGTTTTTTCTGAGGAAACCTGCTGATCAACCCGCAAACATCAGTTCAACAGGTCAACCCACTGTTGCGCCTCCTCCCCCTCCCGATGCTGAAATATTTCCCTCTCCGGCGTCGGTTCCCCCCAATACTCAGATTCAAATTGATGGTTCTACCAGTATGGTAACGATTACTGAGAATCTCAAACAAGGATTTTCGCGTCAATTTCCAAACGCTAGGGTTAACACGATGGCGAATGGTACGAACAATGGGATTAAAGCTGTTCTCAATGGAGAAGCTGATCTTGCAGGAATTTCGCGATCGCTGACTCCTCAAGAGGAAAACCAGGGGTTAAAGGCTTTACCTATTGCTTCTGATCAAATTGCCATTGTCGTCGGTATCAATAATCCCTACCAAGGCGGACTAACCGATACTCAAGTCTACAATATTTTCACCGGACAAATCACAAACTGGTCAGAAGTTGGAGGGCCAAATGCCACTATTCAAGTGATTAACCGTCCCCCCGTGAGTGGAACCCATCAAGCTTTTCAAGAGATGGTTTTGCAGGGTCGAACCTTTGGAACAACACCGAATATTACAACGTTACCCCGAGATGAAACGACAGGAATGTTGCGACAATTGGGGACAGATGGGATTGGATACGCGACATTTACTCAAGTGGTTAATCAGCAAACGGTGCGAACGCTTTCTATCGAAGGGGTACAACCCGGTTCTTTGAGTTATCCCTATCAACGACAATTGTATTATGTTTATAAACAACCTGCGAGTCAGGCTGTACAAGCCATTTTAGGCTATGCAACTTCTCCGTCTGGACAACAGGTTATTTTTGAGGAAGATTAGCCTAAACAGGTGACAGGGGAGAAAGATATGGTCTATTCTTATTTTTTTGATGGGATCAAATGAACACTAAAATTACAATTTCTTTTTTTAGCCTTCTATTAACCGTTGGTTTTCAACTTCCGAGTCTCGCCGAAACGGTGTTAGAAAAAGTAAACCGGACTGGGGTTTTAACGGTGGGTGTGCGAGAAGATTCGATTCCCTTTAGCTATTCTAACGAAAGCAATAACTTTGAGGGGTATTCGGTGGAGTTGATGCAGTTAATTCACAGTCGTCTTGAACAAGAATTAAATCGATCAATTCGACTTCAATTGAAACCTGTTACGATTCAAAATCGGTTTAGTTCGGTTGAAAATGGGACGGTTGATTTGGTCTGCGGAGCCGATAGTATTACGATAGAACAAGAACAGAGGGTTGAATTTTCGATCCCGTTTTTCACAACAGGAATACAGTTATTAGTCCAACAAGAAGATGTTGAACGTTTAGATCCAACTCTTAGAACAGAAGAAGAATTAGAACAGATTGCACCGGGTAATATTTTGATCGCTTTTATTCAAGGAACAACAACCGAGACAAATTTTAAACCGATTTATCCCGAAGCAGATTGGCAACTTTTAGGAAGTCGAACTGAAGGTTTACGACGTCTAAAAAGTAATGAAATTGATGCGATCGCCAGTGATGGAATTTTACTGATTGGAGAAATCTGGAAGCAAGGGGAAGATATGAAATCCTATCGTTTGATTCCTCAAGAACCGTTAAGTTTTGAAAACTATGGTTGTATTTTTCCGCAGAAAAATTTAGACTGGGGGAGTTTTATCAACTCTACAATTACCAGTGCAGAAAATACCGAACTTTGGGATCAATGGTTTAACTCAGAAACAGGACGTTTCCCCTATGAACGGTTTTCAGATGATACGGCGAATCGTTCGAGTTTAGAACCCACACAGCCCAGACGAGCGCTTTGGTAAATCCCGAACTCGGGAGAGGGGGAGATCGGGAGATTTTACCTTGGTGAAGCCTTATAATAACTGCAAACTCTGAACGATTTGGCGAAATTCTTCTACCAATTGATGATAGGAAGTCTGTTGATAAATTTGCAGTAGGGAGTTATAAAACCACAGCGTTTCTGTTTTTCCCACTGGAAAAATTTTCCAAATCTCATCCCCCAATTGATGACATTCTGATAAAAGCGATCGCCCATTGTGCAACTTATCGGCTAATGACACTAACTGTACCGAAGGAGTCGCTGTTTCTATTTGGGCTAAATAGCGTAACTTTCGTTCTTTCCAAGGGGGTTTGGGAACTGTTTCTGACTCTGTACATCCCTCAACAATATTAACAACCGACTCCCCAAACCGTTGACGAATTTCTTCGCGAGTTTGCACACCGCCCTGATCTTCAATACTATCGTGAAGTAAGGCTGATATCGCCTCATCTTCAGTTCCTCCTGCTTCTAATACCAAAGCGGTAACACTCAACAAATGAGAGATATAAGGGATATTTCCGACTTTGCGAGTTTGATGAATATGTAGGCGATGAGCATAAACTAAAGCCTGTTCAAACCGTTCAGTTAATTGTGGTGATTTCATTGTATTTAACTCCAATTTTCAGAATAGAATTGAGCTTCTTGTTGTACTTCTTGAGCAATTTTTTGACGCATTTTGAGAGGAAAAATAACCTCTACTTTGGGTCGCCAAGACCGCAAACGTAATTCAACATTTGTATCTCCTTCTCGATACTTGAGTCGATAATAAGCATCGGTTTTTGAGCGAGAATGCAGCACTTTGAGGAGTTGTTGTTTATCGGTTTTTCCGTGTTTGAGAATTAACTGTTCAGCGTCTTGATAGGAAATGGATTGAAAGGTTTGATGACGAAATGTTCCTTCAATATAATAATCGCTAAACTGACGATCAAAGCGTAAAAGCATCACCTGATGTTCTAAGTAAAAATCAAAACCCCAAGCCACTCCATCCATTTGTATTTGAATCTCATCAGGAGTCGGTAAATTTCCCTTTTGATGAGAATCTAACAAAAATTGAGGTAGATCTAAATCATCCCAAGATAAGTCTTCAATCTCGATAATTTTATCTAAACGGTAATTGTACCATTGACCTTTTGCGGTGGGAGTTTGTCCAAAACCACATAAATAAACCGCTCTTTGGGCGTAATAAATACAAACCGGATAAACAATACAGCCCACAGTTTTTTTAACTCGTGAACTCTGATAACTTAATCGCACGGGTAGCACAGGATTTTCTTGCCAAAGGAGTTTAAAATGTTCCTGCCAATCTTCAACTCGTTCTTGTTTTTCCGGGGAAACAATGTACACAACTTCCATAAAAAATCGCTGTACACCGTTGAGGGGTTGAGAGAGATTTTGAGCGATTAATTCTAAGTCAGGATTGAGGACTGGAACGGCTTGGGGCTGATAGAATATTGAGTTTTCACTCCGAGGTAACGTTGGAAATTCTTGCACCCGATAATATTTGGTTTCCTGTCGCTTTAACCATCCCAATTCTGCTAAGATATGCAAATCAGCTTGCAGGGAACGACGGGTGACTCCAAATAATCGCTGCTGCAACAATTCATTTAACTCTGCGGTTGAAATTTCATCATGTTGTTGCAGGGTTTTTCGCCATTGAATTTCCTGCACATTCCAGTTTGGATCTAATATCCATTCTGCAACAGTTTTCGCACAAGCACAGTCTGTATCGTGAACAGGAGGAACGGTTTCACCTCTCGGATGATTTGCACTAAAAAAGGCATTACGCCAGTCCGCAAAGGTAAAGGGTTCTTCTAATAACAAACGGTGCTGATTGTTGCCATATAAACTGTGCAGCCACGCCCACAAACGAATCGATCTGAGTAGGTTTTGTTTGAGAGAACCTCTGGCTAACCATTGTAAAAGTTCGGGTTGGGGACTGTCTTCAAACTGCAACATTTAACGGATTCCAACTTGATATGATTTGAGCTTATCATGTACCGGAAGACCAAACTTCCAGCTTAGAGTTCAGATTTTTTCGGAATTTGGAAAAGTGGTCTTCCAACGCCAGGTAAAATCAAAACAGTCACAGGAGAAATTGAGATGACAACCTACAAAATTCAAATGGTTGATGGTATTTTACAAATCGGGTTCGGAGATCCAGCCCAAAATAACCAAATTGTCCAAGATGCTGCGGCGCGTTTGGAGGAAATGTCGAAGACTAAAGAACTCGTTGGGGGTGAATTACTGCGGATTAATGGCCCTTGTAGTATGCCTGTCGCTTTTGTGCTGGCCCACAAGGTTAGTCATTTATTTGGGGCGGTTGGAGTGTTTGACCCAAAGATGGGAAAATACGTCATTTCTATTAGTCATAATCCTCAGTATAAACTCGGAGATTGTGTTGACTAAAGGTGAAGTTGACAAAATGTAATACATAATGTTACATTGAAACAATCCTATTAATAACAAATCAATGAAAGTTGTTTTGTGCGGGCCGCCTCATTCGGGAAAATCTTGTTTAAGACATGGGTTAAAACAGGTGATTCAGGCATTAAACCGAAAAGGTCAAGCCCCATATCCATACTTTATTACAGCCTGTCCTGATGGGGAAGGTTCGTGGTATGCAGAAACCGTTAGTCGAGATCCGATTTTAGCAGAAAAGCTGAAGAAAAATTACAAATCTAAATTTACTCCGGAATTTGCTCAAAGAGTGGCAGATGATGTCAAAAATACACCGTTATCCTTCAATTTAATTGATGTGGGCGGGAAAATTGATGATAAAAACCGATTAATTATGCAATACGCAACTCACGCGGTTATTATCTCTAGAGATTTGAGTTTAGTCGCAGATTGGTTAGATCTTTGTGGTGAATTGAATTTAAAAGTTATCGCAATTTTAGAAAGTAATTTGCACGGAACTGAGGATGAATTAGAATCCGAATTTCCGATTTTGCGGGGAAGTATTCACGGTTTGAAACGGGGGGAAGATGTTTCTAACCGTCTGATGGTGAACAAGTTGGCGGAGGTTTTATTGCGGTTAATTGAATAAGATTAAAAAAATCACAGCAATTCCCCTCTATTCACTGGGGGGAACAATTCAAAATTGACAATTCACTTAAACAGGAAGACCCCTTTTCCAGCGAATGTTAGTCTAAAGTCATGGTTTTATTAACAAGTTTGGATTAATTTTATGGCGTTAATTTTCCTTTCTCCCTGCGGAACCAGTTTGCTGACAAATAACACAGATAAATCTTTGAGAGATTTGTTATTCCGAACGGCTAATCATAAAGTTAATAATTTTACGCCGGATGAAAAAGCGATTATCGATAAACACCTGGAAAGTCGCCGTCAACTGCTGAATCATTCTGAAACAGATTTGCAGGAAGTCAAACGATTAAGTGCAGAATTAAATGGAATTATCACCTACTATGACGGACAATTACCTCAGTCGAGTGGAGATATTCACTACATTTTAGCAACGGATACTTATCAAGGGCGTGAGGTAGCTGATCTGGTGGCGAATTGGTTGCAAAATCGGGGTTTTAATGCTCAAGTTCAAGTGTTTAATGATTTGGCGACCAATAGCATTGAATCCTTTCGAGTCGCGATGTCTGATTTAATTCAATGGTGTGATCAGACTTTGCGGGGCTATCAAGGGAATGAATACTTTCAGGTCATTTTTAACCTGACGGGCGGTTTCAAAAGTGTGAACGGCTTTCTGCAAGCGGTGGGGATGTTTTATGCCTCGGAGTGCATCTATATTTTTCAGTCGAGTTCGGAGTTATTACGCATTCCCCGTTTGCCGATTTCTCTGGATCAATCGGCCGTGGTTGGCGAACATTTGATGACGTTTCGGCGGTTAAGTTATCAACAACTTCCGGTTTCAGATTGCCGGGGAATTGCGGAAACTTTACTGTTTGAAAGCGATGGTTTTGTCGAGTTGTCGGAATGGGGAAAACTGATTTGGACACAGGCGAAACCTAACTATTATAAACAAAAACTTTTACCGCCTTTGAGTTCTCGGTTGGTTTTTTCTCCCGAGTTTGAACGGTCGGTAGAACGCTCTCAAATACAGCCGGATCGCCTTTTGACTCTCAATGAACGTTTGGATGATTTGAGTCGATATCTCGATACTGATGGACGGGAAAACCTGCGGAGGTTGGATTTTAAAGCCCTGAAAGGGAAGCCTTTTGCTGACTCGACTCACGAGTGCGATGTTTGGGGAGATTCCGGCGATCGCATTTTTGGTCACTATCTCGCCGAGGGTCGCTATCTGTGCGATCGCTTAGGGGGCCATCTTTGATTTTGGCTTTGACTGGCTTTTGCGAGGCTCGATCAAATTGGGTTCAAACCCGCATTCTCTCGTTGTGAGCCTCGATACCCTTGCTGGTCTGGGTTTCAGCGTTTTTGAACGGAGTTGAGGAGGAGGATTTTGTCTATTTTTTTGACGCCCTCGATTTTGGGGTCTACAATATCGATTGTGCAAGGGTTCTATAACCTAGCCCCCTACCGCCTGGGTTAAAGCGGATTAGTTGGAAACTTACCGCCAAAACCCATAACTCAACAGAGTCGTAGAACCCTGTAGCCCTACCGCCTGGGTTAAAGCGGATTAGTTGGAAACACTGGCTAGCGTCAAAGCAGACCGCACCTTATTCAGGGCCCTACCGCCTGGGTTAAAGCGGATTAGTTGGAAACCAATTCAGCTCTCAGAGACAATCTATAGGATTCATCCCTACCGCCTGGGTTAAAGCGGATTAGTTGGAAACTCACCTGGGAATCCGATGTTCCCAAACTCAGGAGCACCCTACCGCCTGGGTTAAAGCGGATTAGTTGGAAACATACCTGGGAGGCATCCAATTCATGAGAAAAATTACACAAAACGACCCTACCGCCTGGGTTAAAGCGGATTAGTTGGAAACCCATACAACAAGCTGACGCATTGCAAGTTCTATGGCCCTACCGCCTGGGTTAAAGCGGATTAGTTGGAAACCTTGTCTTCAAATTCTTGAATAGCTTGCAAGCTAACTGCCTGTGTTGCCCTACCGCCTGGGTTAAAGCGGATTAGTTGGAAACCACCGTCAGCAAAAACAGAACCGGAACTGACAAAATCACCCTACCGCCTGGGTTAAAGCGGATTAGTTGGAAACTGTCCAGATCGCATTGTTAATAGAATCTTGTGTAACCCTACCGCCTGGGTTAAAGCGGATTAGTTGGAAACCGAATGTAAACTTGTACGTTTCCGCTTCCCCTTGGGAGCCCTACCGCCTGGGTTAAAGCGGATTAGTTGGAAACTCATTGTAGTCCTTTCTGGGTAGTAATACCCGGTTGTTCTTCATCCCGACCGCCTGGGTTAAAGCGGATTAGTTGGAAACAGTCTGGGCTATGCCCTTAGCAAGCACCAAGCCGATGCGACCCCGACCGCCTGGGTTAAAGCGGATTAGTTGGAAACCTGCGTTCTCTGCAATTGCAACAGATAACGGAAAACACACAGCCCGACCGCCTGGGTTAAAGCGGATTAGTTGGAAACAATGTCACTTCGTCGGTTAAAAGCTTTTTTAGGAAATCCCGACCGCCTGGGTTAAAGCGGATTAGTTGGAAACCCCGTTGATGGTGCAAGGATTATTGAAAATAGTGCAGGGGCCCGACCGCCTGGGTTAAAGCGGATTAGTTGGAAACAAGATAAGTTATTAAATTGGCAGTCGGATGAGTGGTTGCCCGACCGCCTGGGTTAAAGCGGATTAGTTGGAAACTTCAAAAATGACTCAAACTCAGACGGGTTGAAGTTTACCCGACCGCCTGGGTTAAAGCGGATTAGTTGGAAACCTTCGGGGCAGAGGTCATAAGCTTCTACGATTTCGCCCGACCGCCTGGGTTAAAGCGGATTAGTTGGAAACAACGGGTTCTTCTCTGCGGAAATAGCAAAACAGAAGCAATATGGCCCGACCGCCTGGGTTAAAGCGGATTAGTTGGAAACATCCGAATAGATCGGATAATCTACTGTTATCAACTTGATAGTATCCCGACCGCCTGGGTTAAAGCGGATTAGTTGGAAACCCCAATCTTATGATTAGGCGACTTACCATTTTTGCGCTTTCCCGACCGCCTGGGTTAAAGCGGATTAGTTGGAAACTCGTAGTCGTCGGCGCATCAGCCGCGGTTCAGCCCCTATCGACCCGAACATCTGGGTTAAAGCGGAATAATAACCAACAAAAAAGGAGAGGAAATCAACACCTCTCCTATTATTATTTTGTATTGAAAGTCCCCCTTTTTAAGGGGGATTTAGGGGGATCTCACCGGGGAATTTAGGCAGATCAAACAGATTACTGGTAACTGAAATAGAAGATCCCCCCCTGTCCCCCTTAAAAAGAGGAGTGTTAAAAGTCCTCCTTTCAAAGGGGGATTCAGGGGGATTATTTGGGGAATAATGGGCGATGCCTCACAACTACGAAGTTTGGGGCCACAACTTTTGAAACAGTTTTTGTTCGGAATTGAGAAAGTGTAGTAATTCGTCAGAATCTTGAGAATTATCGGGAAAAAAGATGAAAAACTCTAAAAATTGAGGGGTATTCTTGGGGAGAGGTTTTTGGGGATTGTTGGGATCTTTCTTCAAAACCACAAGGGGATACATTCGATGCCAAACCCGTCCGACTTGACTCACCTTTCCCGTCAGATGAGACTGATAAATCGTCCCTTCTGCGATGCGAAATTGGCGATCGCCCCGACGATATGGCCCGTGAAACCAGCCCACCGCCCGACTGTCTTCCGCCTCATCCGCCAACCGCCCCCAAACCTGGACGTTATCGGGGTGCCACGCTTCCCGCCAAGATTGACAAAAATCCTCGGGAGAGGGGGCGACGCCTTGAAGTTCCATCCAGTCCATCGCCACCCGTCGCACGTCATCAATAAAGCCGCCCACTTTATCAATTTTACGAACTTTCACGTCGGTAATTAGCGATCGCTTCCCGGTCCATTGCCAGTGACAACCGATCAAAGCTTTGCGATCGCTTTGTTGATAATAATCGGGGTAAAATAAACGGTGACCCGCCCGCCGCCAGGACTTCCCAAACCCGCCAAAAACCATCGCAAACTGAGTCAAAGCCTTAATCAAATTGGTCAGTGCTTTTTGTTGATGTTCGGGGAGAGATTGAGTTAAAAACCAGTTGAGTTTGCCTTCTATATTATAAGTGGGAACGGCATAACTCCCCCGACCAAAATTGCCGAGAGTGAGGGAAATTTCTTCAAAAGACATCGCTAATAATCCCACAGTTCCGTCACCTTGAATCCCCCCAAACAGGGTTTCAACTAAGTTGATTGCTTGGGTTTCATCAGTTAAACCGCCAAAGATTCTTAAAGCATGACCCCTGATCGCCCCTCGAAACATATTGGGTCGAAATTCTCCTTCTCCGTTCAACAATTTCGGTGCCATTCCCTGACCTTTCAACCGTGCGGAATAAAGGGGTTTTTCGGAAGTCTTATTAAACTGTCCGTATCCGGTACTGACGCGACAACCAATTCCTTTTGAAAGCGCCGTTTCCCAAACCTGCCAAACCTCATCCCAGTCAACCGATTTATCGGCAGAAATTCCAAAGATTAACTCGGGTTGATAAAGAGAAATCAAGGCAAAAGCGCCCCCGGATTTATTATCCTCTATTCCGACTTGCCAGGGCTGTTGCGGGTGAACAATATCCACTAAATTTTCCCGCCAAAATTCCCCCGAGGGATAGCCACCATGAAACCGCAAAATTCCCGGTTTCCAGTCTTCGCCGCCGTGTTTATTGATAATTTTTTCACCGCAAAAGCGCCGTTTTTGTTCGTCAGTACAAGCGGTTTTAAAAATGCCTTTCATACTGCTACCGGGGTAGTACGGCCAACCGTAGGCGCCGATAACCGGGCGAATAATCCCATCATCTTGACCCGCATTTGTTACAAACCGCCAGTTAATTTGATAGGGGCGAGTTTGTACGCCTTTTCCAAATTGTGGCGCCTCGGGATAGGATTTTTCAATCCATTCGGACGCCCAAAGTTCGACGTCTTGTTTTTCTTTATTTCTAGTGCGTTCGGTATCGATTCTTTGCAGTTGACAGCGCCCTGCGGTTTGCGCCCGAAACATCATCGGAATTTTGTTGTTAATGTCAGGAATTTTAACCATTGTTTGAATTAAGATAGATTTGAGTTTGAGTGTTTTATCCCCCCTAGCCTTCCGCCCCCGTGACCCCCAAAATTGAGGGTATTTATTAGGGGAATATTCTTGAAAGTCCCCCAGAATTGGGGGATTTAGGGGGCGGGGATTTAGGGGGCTAAGGGATTTAGGGGGCTAAGGAATTAAACCGGGGAAAATGGATGAAAAAATCACTCCTTACTTCGCCCTTTATACCGTTGCGTCCACCAAACAATACAATCACAAAGTTGGGTAAGAACAGCCAAAGCAACCCGTTGTTTTTCGAGATTAAGTTCATTCCACAAACGTTCACTCATGGCTTTAACCGCTTTGGTATTGTCCACATTAACGGGGTCATTGGGTAAAGTAATCCCCGCTTTTTTCAGAACCATTTCTAAAGCATCCCAAGTCTCTTTCCAATATGTAGACTTGTCAGGTTCTTTTTTCTGAAGTCGCAAATGTTCGCCCCAGAAACGTTCCAAACCGTAAGCAACAGCCATCCGCATTTTATAGGATTGATTGAGAGAATCAGAATCGCGAATTTTGGCTTTTAAAACCAACTCTTGGGCGATTTTATCCAAACCGTAAGAATTCCAACCCATGATTACTTTCCTCCTTTAACCCGATTAATTGTGACCCGACAGCGACCAAAACCGATAGACTCCAAACCCCCAAAATAAAGGTCTTTTTGATAACCATCCGGTTCTAAAACTTCCCAGTTATAATCATCGTCTTCCGACTCGGAAATGTTGTATTTTAGAGCGTCAGTCCAATCGACATCTTTGAATGTATTATCCTTATCCCAAGACTGTTTTTTAGTGGCGACAGGAAACGCCAAAACGCACCCTTCCGGTAACGCTTCTACGTTGAAAAAAGCGCCTTTCTCCGTATCAACTTTTTTGACTTCATCCAACAATTTAACTCGACTTTGACGGTACAACCCCATATCGTGGAGGAGAGAAATATCGTTATCATCAACAACAACGAGGTTGGAAGGGGAAAGGTTCGCGCCTTTGGGAATCCATTTTTTGATGTCGTTTTCATCAATTTGGTGGTCAATTTCCATGAATCCTAAGTTAAAGAATAAAACCTTTTGATTGACATCAACTTGTCGCGCCATCAGGGTTTTTGAGGCGGTGTAAGGTTGAGGAACTTCAGCTTTAGTTCCTGTCAATAATTGAAATCGTTTCAAAAGACGCGGACAACTAATCCAAACAATCGGCTGACCTGGACAAAACACCGGAAACCAGACGAGAGAAGCGTATTCAAATTTAACAATCGCTTCGGTGGTTCCCCCGTCTGTTTGACCTTCAACGGCTTGGTGTCCGTACCAAAAATTATCGTTAATTTCTTGGGGAACATATTGTTGATTTTCTTGCTGATATTGTAAACGTTCTAAGCGCATATCCGCCCGAAAACGTCCCCGAATAGAACTCCCCGGAACAATACCCGTTTGGGTGAATTGATCGCGAAAAATGAGGTTTAAATTCCCCGTTTCTTCTCCCGCACTCGCCCCAATATGAAGGGGTGCGAGAGTGTCAATAATGCCGTAATACTGTTTGTACATAATCTGATATTCCTTTTGATTGATGAATAAAGGGTGAGAGTTTGTGTTAAGATATAATGGCGTTATCTAGGGGCAATGCTAATCCACATCCCCAACGTTTCAATGAATAATATCCCTCTTGGGGAAACCAACTTTTATCCCATTGATACCAGGTTTTTTCTAAGGGGTTTTGCAAAACATAAACGGTACCTGCGGGTATCGCGTAACGTCCGCGAGAAAGCAATCCTGAATTTTGAGGGTTTTGTTCATTTTCAGTGGTTAAAGCTTGGGTTTGAAAGGGTTCTGAAATCGGTTTGTCGTCGGTTTTGCGTTTCCCCAAACGATAGCGGAAGGGTTGAGGACGTTGGGTGAGAAGACTGTTAATTTGATTTTCTGGCCAACCCAGTTTGTTAACAGTGGGGTCACATTCAGGACTGCGATAGGAATGACGGTTACTCCCCCAAACCGCAGGGACAATTAAAGCAAAGCTTTTTTTCAAGGGTTGATTAAACAAATCTTTTCCGGAATTATTTAACTTTTTACAGCTTAAATTCACTAAATGTCCTTCACCTCCAAACCGATACCAACCCTCATCAATTTTGGTATTGGATAGATAAATTAAGCGGGCGTCGGGGTGGAGTTGTACCGCATTTTCTAAGAACAAACTCCCTTGAGTTTCGTCGGCGTCCGTCGCCACCCGTCGCTGTTTTTCTTGGAGGCGGGGGTGAAGGTGGGGTAAAAATTTCCAGGGGTTTGTTTGAACTTTCGGGAGTTCTTTGGGCCGGGAATTTTGCAATTTTTCCCAGTCGTTAATTGCCACCCAAGTTCCCTTTTGATACTTATCATCCGGGGGAATTGTTGGCTGATTATCTTCCCAAACCTTCCAGTTTTCCCCGTCGAAGAACATTTGATGTTGAATCTCATTGTCTTTGACCAAACAGTTAAACGGAGTCGGTACATAGAAGTTTTGAGGATTATTTTCCTCCGCCCAAAACGGCCCGGCTAATAACAAATCGGGGAGGATTTCGGGTTTATTATTCTGGTGTGCGTAGTAAGCGAATAAACCGGATAACGTGGCTGCTGTGGGGGGAAATTGTGTGCCGGAACGTCCGACTAAATTTTCGGGGGAAAGGAATCGCCCCGAACTTCCGTAGAGCAGACCTAACGGTTGAATGATAATTACATATTATAGCATAATTTGCCGAGTTTTACAAGGTTTTTTCGGGTTAAATTTTGGATTCAATTTCTGATTTTTTATCCGAGAATCTGAACAGGTGAAATCCCACTTTTCCGAGATTAATTACCCAGTTGTTAATGTCTTTGCGAACATTTTCAAGTTCAAGTTCGCCGTTTTTATCGGTGTAGTTTTTGCTCTCCCCCAGTATTCCCGTGTGAGAGTTTTCGGGATGATTAAAAGCCTGATCATAGTTATCATTACCGACAATATCTTCCCAAGGCTGTTCGGGAAAATAGGCTTTAAACAGTGCTTCTGCTACTTTAGTTTGTTCTCGGGTAAACGCATGGCGAGACTCTAAAACAGCGATATCGTTATACAAATGAGTCCAGTTTTGTTCGCCTTTTCGTTGATTGCGATCGCGATAATGGGTGAGTAAATCTTTTAACAGCCACCAGGGGCAAGTCCACTCCAAATGATTTCCACTATTAAATAAAATCCTCAAAGCAATGCGATCGCGTCCCGATTTTTTAGCAGATTGTTCGGCTTCTCGACAGTGTTGTAAAACTTCCCTTTGGGGAACGTTCGGCGCCGCCCAAACAAAACCAACACTAACCGTTATTTCTTGCTTGTGTTGCTTCCAAATTTCGGGAAACTCATAAAACCATTCCAGACAATCTTGAGGATTAATTTGCGATTTTTGCTGATAAAGTACGCCCAGAAAATCATCACCCCCCGCGTAGATAATTCGACCCGGTGATTGTTTTAGTTTAGAACCCCGAATTTCTTTTTTAAATTCTTGTTTGAAATATTCACCCCATTTCATCATCGCCGAACTAAAATTATGGAGAATTTCTTCTTCTTTCTTGGGGTCGTTAGATTGGTTCAAACTTTTGAGATAATCGCCAATTTTATCCCCATCTCCCTGAAACCAACCCGTCCAGTAATTATCTTCGGAGTTGTCATTTTTGCGGTTGATGTCTTTAAAGCTTTTTTCCGGAATTTCAACACTCGGATATTCGTTTTCTTCCAACTCTAGCTTTTTGACAACCTTATCTAACGTCACCAAACGTTTTACCAATTCAGGAACACTAAGCTGTTCTTTGGGCGAAATAATCGCTTCAGTAAACTGTTTGCTGAGGTGTTGATAAAAGATTTCGATGCGTTGGTTGACTTCGCGAATACTATCTTTTTTTGGGTTAAATTGATCGGTCATTCCGGGCCATGCAATTTCATCACTACCCGATAACGTTGAACTTTCCCCGATCCAATTAATACCCACCCAACTTCGCGATCGCTTAATTTCATTTAATTTTTGTCGGGCGTCTGTAATGGTTTCTCCGCCGCAAAAATAGAAGAATTCCCAACTATAATTCGCCCAAGTATTCCAAACCCGTTTCCAATTATAGTTTTGGTTGGGAACCCGGCTTTCTATTTCTTCCCGACAGCAGATAACAAGAGTTCGCCACGCATCATTAAAAACCCGTTTGGCGTCGGCTTCGGGGTATTTTCCCCGGATGATAATTTGGTTCGGTGTCCCTTGAGTAACGTTGATGACAGCAGGAGAAATAACCGGATCGTTTTCTTGAGGAGATTTCCCTTTTTCGTACTCAAAATATCGTTGGGCGTCTTCGCAGAGAACTTTGGCGAGATATGATAAGATAAATGAACTTCCGTACAAGTCTCTGAGTTTACGAGAATTTTCGATGAAACCCTGAACAGGTGCAAATGTGATCACGGTATAGGACATTCTGGAATTTCCTTGAATTCGCATTTTTATCCGGTACACTTATTCTATCTGTTACTGGAAATACCCTCTTCCATTAGAAATTTTGGGAGATTTTGACCTCTCCCCCAACCCCTCTCCTAAAAGGCGAGGGGAGTAATATTATAGGAGTAGGATGGGCCTAGCCCACCCTAATTAAATTCAAAGCAAAATGTCAGAGTAAGTTAGGGTTAAAGTCGTTTGTACCCCTTTCTCTGTTTAGTTTTAAACCCTTTTTAAACTTAGGTTTATAGTCGTTTTTCTAATTTTTCTAACTCACAATTAGACCTTTAACTTTGCAGTTAAAACGATTATTTTCCTAACACCTTAACCACTCCAATTCCACCAAAATAGAGAATAACAACCGATCCCCCTAACAAACTTTGTGTTAACGGATCAGTCGAAGGTGTTAAAATTGCCCCCACCACAAAAGCACCTAAAACGACATATTTCCAACCGGAAAGCATTTTCTCAGAAGAAACAATTCCCAGTAAACCTAACAAAATCTGAATCACGGGAATTTGAAAAGATAACGCCGTCACAAACAATAATTTTAAAACAAAGGAAAAATACTTTTCAATCGACCATAACTGTTCAACAACATCAGCACCATAACCAATAAAAAACTTCAGTGCAGCCGGAACAATTGCCATATAAGCAAACACCAATCCCACACCAAACAGAAGGGTTGAACCGAAGAAAATCGGCCCTAAAAATCGACGTTCTTGAACACTAACCCCCGGTAAAATAAACTTAACAATCTGATAGAGAACAAACGGACTCGCTAATAATAATCCACTGTAACCCGCGACTTGGATAGAAACGAAAAAATATTCTCCCGGCGCCAGTTGTAAAAACTTCACCCCTTGGGCGGGTTTTTGTAAAATTTCCACAATAGGGTTCGCAAAAATAAAACAACCCACCGCAGCAATTCCCACTGCGATCAACGAGTAGAAAATACGCTGTCGTAATTCTTCTAAATGATCAAATAACGACATTTCCACTTCATCCGGAAATTCATCACCTGAATTCATTTCCTGTTCTTCAGGATTCATCGACGGTTGGTCAGAAGTTTCTTCAGTGAGGGTAACGCTATTGTTATGATTTGAACCCGATTCAGGAGTCTCTAGAGGTGTCATATCAAGTTAATAATTTCAATAATCAAGATTTCAGCAGATTATTAACTATTGTATCGTCTCTCGGATAGAAACTCGATCCTCTGTAGCAATGAAAAAACTTAAGGGTTCAGTCCAAGATTACTAATAACGAATTTGTCTGCAAGATTCGTTATCATCGAGTCAAACCATTCTAATCTGAGTGACATGATCAAACTCATCAAACACCAGATACGGGTGTTTCTCACGTCAACCCTAGCCGCAATTCGTATCAGGCGGAATGGTGTAAACCGTGGGCTAGCTGTTTTGTGTTTTGTATTTTTCGGTGTGTTACTCGCTGTCCTCTCTCAACCTACATTATCTCAGGAGATTCCCCAAAATTTAAACTGGCGAGATGAGGTCACAAGCTTAGAAACAACCTGGGAAAAACAATATGAAGATTATTTTAACCGCGATTTGGCAGAAGTCACTCTGACATCAGATGATATTGCCAAAATTCTCTCTCGTCTCGCCAGCCAAACCGGAAGCCAACCTGCTGTTTTGTGGGTAGCCCCTCAAGCCGATTATCTGAAATTAGTTTTATTGACTCCCGATGGCGAAGCAACAGGTAATGTGATTTCAGAAGCCGATCATATCACTCTAATGAAACAAGTTCAGCGACTCTATCTAGAAGTCACGAACCCAAGGAGAATCGACACAACTTCCTATCTTAAACCTGCTCAACAATTGTATCAATGGATTATTCAACCTTTTGAAACAACGCTGAAGGAAAAAGGGATTGATACTCTACTTTTGTGTACAGGGCCAGGTTTGCGAACGTTACCCCTGGGCGTTTTGCATGACGGACAACAGTTTTTGGTGGAGAAATATAGCTTAACCCGAATTCCAGCATTTAATTTGTTGGTTGATACCAATTACGAGAATCTTCAACGGGGAGAGGTTTTAGCAATGGGAGTGTCGGAATTTACAGAACAAAATCCCCTTCCAGCGGTACCTGTAGAATTATCAAATATTGTTAAACCTGAATCCGAGAAAGAAGCGTCATTATCAAATTTATTGGGACAATGGCCGGGAAAATCTCTGCTCAACCAAATGTCTACTTTGCAGAATTTAGAGACGGAGTTGGCTTTTAATCGGTTTGAGATTGTACATCTAGCGACTCATGCCCAATTTAGAGCGGGAAAGCCGGAAAATTCCTATATTCAACTCTGGGATACTCAACTGCGGTTAAGTCAAATGAAAGAAATGCGGTGGAGTACCCCGCCTGCTGAATTGTTGGTGTTGAGTGCTTGTCAAACGGCAGTTGGAGATAATAATGTCGAGTTAGGGTTTGCGGGGTTAGCTCTCCAGTCGGGTGTGAAGTCGGCGTTAGCCAGTTTGTGGTATGTTAGCGATCGCGGTACCCTGGCTTTGATGAGTGAATTTTATCAACAGTTAAAAACAGCTTCGACCAAAGCAGAAGCACTTAAAACCGCTCAAATTGCCATGATTCGAGGTAAAGTTCGGTTACAAGCAGGTGAACTGTTAATTTCTCGGGGCGAGGTTTCTCTACCGCCGAGTTTAACCTCTAATACAGAAGAAGAACTGTCTCATCCTTTCTATTGGTCTGCATTTACTCTGATTGGAAATCCTTGGTAGGAGATAGGGAGATAGGGAGATAGGGAGATAGGGAGATAGATATGTAGCAAAAGTTTCATCTCTGCCTAAAATAATTCTCCTTTTGCCACTTTCACAACTTTTCCCCCAACTCTCACTTCTATTGTATCAGTAACTTGTCGAGCTTTCAAATACAAAATTGAAGGTCGATTAATTTCATAACCTTGTTCCACTTTAACTTCTATCTGATCTTGGCCAAAATAAGAATGTTTAATTAAATATCCTGCTAAACATCCATTTGCACTTCCTGTTGCTGGATCTTCAGGAATTCCTAAAGCGGGTGCAAACATTCTCGCACTAATCTGATTTTCTGGGCTATAGGGTTCTGGAGAAAAGACTAAAATTTCATTGGAATGGGTAATTTCCATCAGCTTTGAATAGGATTCTAAATTTACTTTTGCCTTTTTCAATGCTGCTAAATTTGTCAGCGGAACCAAAATAAATGGAATTCCGGTTGAAACCTCTTGAATGGGAAAACGACTATCAATTTCAGCAATATCTAGCCCTAACGCTTGTGCGACTAAATCCCCCTCTAAAGTGTGATAAAACTCAGGTTTATTCTGTTGCATCCATAAAATTTCATCACCATCTTTATCTTGAGTTAACGTCACCGGGATTTGCCCAATTCCCAAATTTAAAATAATTTGTTCAAGCGGTTTTTTAATTATTTCTTGTTGCATAATGTAGGCTGTTCCTAGTGTTGGATGGCCCGCAAAAGGTAATTCTTTTTGAGGGGTAAAAATTCGGACATCATAGCCTCCATCTTCGGTTTTACTCGACGGAATAAAAGACGTTTCTGAATAATTCATCTCTTGGGCAATTTGCTGCATTTCTGCATCGGATAGAGAAGCGACTCCCTCACCGAAAATTACAGCCAATTGATTCCCCGCATATTTGTCTTCTGCAAAAACATCAACAATGTAAAATTCCATGATGTTCGTTATTAGTATTCAATGGTTTATCAAAATAGATTGCTTAGAAAACACTATTATTAAGGTTAACGATCAACCCTTTTAAGTTGAAAACAACAAGCATCGCACCCCAAACATTTCAACATCTACTATTGTTTTAAACAACCAATTGCTTCCAACAAACCCCTCGCTTTATTAAGCGTTTCTTCGTATTCTTTCTGAGGATCAGAATCTGCCACTAAACCCGCCCCGGCTTGAACACTCACGACCAATTTACCATCCGTTTGAGGGCTAACCAACATTGTTCGGATCGTAATAGCACTATTAAGCTGTCCTTCAAAATCATAATAGCCATACACCCCCGAATAAGGCCCACGACGACACCCTTCTAACTCATGGATAATTTCCATCGCCCGAATTTTGGGCGCCCCGCTGACGGTTCCCGCTGGAAAACAAGCTTTCAACAAATCCCAAGCGGTCTTATCCTCTGCTAATTCTCCCACAACATTGCTAACAATGTGCATCACATGAGAATATCTTTCAATCACCATCAATTCATCAACCAAGACGCTACCATTAGCACAAACCCGCCCCAAATCATTTCGTCCCAAGTCTACTAGCATAACGTGTTCCGCGAGTTCTTTGGGATCTTGTAACAACTCGGCTGCTAACCCATCATCTTCGGCCACTGTTTGTCCCCGACGGCGAGTTCCCGCAATTGGACGTAACGTGGCGATCGTTTTTCCCTCAAAGGTTTTCTCGGCTTTGACCATCACTTCAGGACTCGATCCGATCATTTGCCAATTCCCAAAGTTAAAATAAGCCATGTAGGGAGAAGGATTAATTAACCGCAGAGAACGGTACAATGCAAACGGTTCGCCATCGTAGGGGGCAGAAAGTCGCTGCGACAATACAACTTGAAAAATATCTCCCGCTTTAATATAAGCTTTGGCTTTTTCGACATTCGCACAAAATTGTTCTGGGGAAATATTACTGCGATAACCGTCAATTTCGCTGGAGTTGGGTTGTTGTTTGTTGGCGGTTGGCGGTGTCCACTCTAACAACGTTCGTTCTCGTGAAAATAGCGGTGATTCTAATTTATCAAGCAGTTGTGTCACGCGATCGCAAGCTTGTTGATAAGCCGTATGAAGATCACCATTGCGAGTATCTGCATAAGCTATAGCTAAAATTTTACGTTTAACTTGATCAAAAATAATCAGATGATCAACCTGCATCCATAACCCATCCGGCATTTGATCGGCAGTCGCTTGCATCACCGGAACACGCGGTTCGATCCAGCGAATCAGTTCATATCCCCAAAACCCAAATAACCCTCCAATTCCAGAGGGTAACTGGGGTAATTTTACCGGATGATAAGGGGCAAGACAATTTTCTAGAACTTGAAACGGATCACCGTCAAATTCTTCTATTCTGCCATCCCGATAAGTTTGTGTTGTGCGTCTTCCTCGGGCTTCTAACACCCAAACCGGGTTACAACCGACAAAACTATAGCGCCCCAACGCGCTCCCGCCTTCAACGGATTCTAACAGAAAACTGTAGGGCTGACCCGCACAGACTCGATACCACACTGAAACCGGAGTATCTAAGTCAGCCACCCATTCTTGATAAACGGGAATAAAATTGCCTTGAGTTGCCAGTTGCTGAAATTGTGAGAAGTCCGGAAACATCATAGCGGTCTAGAGGTGATGAAATAGTGAAGGATGAAGGCATGATTTAATCCTCCATCCTATCCTTTAATAGAGCGTTTTAATCGTTGATTTAGCGTTGCTCAAACGCCAAACATTACACTTCGTAAGTTGCTTTTCCACTAAATTTGACTTTAGCTGGATCAGGATTAGATCCGATATTACGCTCGATTTTACCGTAGAAATCGCGACCTTCATTAACTTTTTCAGGGAATACGCCATCTTTCGGATGTAAGTATTCCATTTCGCCGTTGGGATAAATACGGTAGATTTTAAAGTCTTCCATTTTGGGCTTGAATTTTGTCCGCAGTTGAGTTCCTAATGCGAGACATTGTTCTTTGCGGGCTAGATATAACAGGTTTTCACCTTCATTCATAATAGCAGCGCCACCTGTGGGCATTTCAAAGACTTGCTCTTTGGGGCTAGTCCAGGTGATCGCGTACTTTTCTTCGATTTCGGCTTTGGAGAGTAAGCCGCCTGTGCTACCGCCGAAAATCGGGGGTTTTCCAGTCAGTTGTTCTGCCATAGAAGGTCTATAGTAATGTTTTTACGGCATCGTATCACTGATTTTGCCGAATAAAGAGCGATCGTAAAGAACCGTTACACATGACAGTTATGATCAGTTACCCGTCACCTATTCCGGAGTTGGGGAGACCGGAAATATTCAGAATTGAGAATTCATCACTTCTAAACTCCCTATTTGACGCCGGGTACGAGTCATCGCCCGCGGCAGTGCATTCGGCATCGATTCTACGGCGGTGTACCGATGACTTCCACTTCTGCTTCTACAACCGGAACCGTAAAATGAAACTCACTACCTTGATTTTTTCCGGGAGAATTCGCCCAAATTTGTCCACCCCAACCTGTAACAATTTGTTTCCCAATTGCCAGTCCTAAACCTGTTCCTCCCACAGTCCGTCTGAGTGAACCTTCTTCTTGATAAAAACGATCAAAAACAGCTTCTAAACGGTTGGGTTCAATTCCTCGTCCAGTATCAGCTACTGTCACTTCTAACATTTGATTGCCATTGCGTTTGGCTTTAACGGTTACTTTTCCTTCCGGACTGGTAAATTTACAAGCATTATCTAATAACTTTGAAAGTAATTCAACTAACCATTCCCCATCTGCTTTTACTAAGGGTAAATCATCAGTAACATCGGTTTCAATTCCCGGTAATAATGTCTCAGAAAAACGCGAACGAAGTCCACTCACCGCTAAATCAACACATTCTCTCAACGGTAAAGTTTCGGGGTTCCAATCTACTCGTCCACTTTCAAGATTAGACAATGTGAGGAAATCCTGCACTAATTTTCTCAGCCGTTCGGCATCTGTTAAAGCCGTTTCTAACATTACCTGTCGCATATCTAACGACATATCCGGTTCTTGACTGAGGGTTTCTAAGCACACTTGAATCGTTGATAACGGAGTGCGAAGTTCATGTCCGGTAATCGCAATTAAATTACTTCGAGTGCGTTCTAACGCTTCTAATTGTTGATTGAGATCTTCTAGGTTTGCGTAGGTTTGGGCTTGAATTAAAGCTGCACTCAGTTGAGTTGCGATCGCATCGACTAAGGCAAGTTCATCTTCTTTCCAACTTCGAGATTCAGGGGTACATTGATGTAATTCCACCATTCCCAGTAATTTTCCCTGATACAAGATCGGAACCATTAACCAACCCTGAATTTGCCAAGGTACAGCCAGTTGTTTGATTTTATTTTGAACTTCCAACTGTAACAGTTCCGGCTGAAGATCGCGATTTTTTGGAGATTTGATCGCCGTTTCAGGAGACAGAGAAGTATCGGTTAAATAGACTCGATCTTGATGGTTGACAACAGCTTGAAACAAAGGATTAGCTTGCAGGGGCCAAGTTTGTTCGATCAGGGAGTCCACTGGCGATACGCAGTTGTCCGTCGGCTGACAGCAGAGATATTCATGAGTCAGAACAACCACTTCATCTGTGAACTTACACCGATAAATTAAACACCGTGACGCTTGCATGGCTTCCCCAAGTTCTTGGGTGGCGACTTTGATGATTTCGTGGGGATTGAGGGATTGTCGAATCGCGTGGGTGATCGAGTTGACTAAGCGTTCCTTGCGTTCTTGAGCGGCTAGAGAACGGTAAACTCGTAATAGTTTGTGTTGACCTGCTTGTAAATAGGTGACTAAGCGGTGAGCAAAGGCATCACTAAATTGAGAGGCAGATAAGTCAGATTGTCCGTTTGAGCCAGGGGAGGACTGTTGTTTTTTAGAAGAACGAGAGGTGGATTTTTGGCGTTTTCCAGAGGGCGGAATTATGCCGTAAACCTTGAGGGCTTGTTCAACTTTAGCACGCAGTTCCGGGCGATAATAGACAATCCGATCCAGCAAAAGTTGGGCGACGAGTAAGCAAACATGGCGATCGCTAGTCCATATGCCTTCAAAGGGTCGCGCCTGATCCATCGCCAGTTGTTCAGGAATCTGAGACTTTTCGGCTAAATTCTGCCGTTCCACACAAGCCAGACAGGTGGAGTAATGTTGACCGAGAACCACTAAATTCCATTCTTGGCTTAACTGTTCTTCGGCGCCAAACGCCACAATTTCATGCCCAACTGATGAGTTTTTGAACTCTGTTTCTGGGGCTGCCATAATGTAGACTTGATCGCTATGTTGAGCGATGCGTCGATAGCGGTGAGCTTCTTGACGATAAAACCGCTCTCGCTGAAAGGTGGCAATCACAAGCGGCCCGTCGGTTCCCGCTAAAACCTGATCTTCCATCGCATGAGAAAGAGCCGTTAGGGATGATTTAAAATAAATTTGCGGCCGCAGTTTGGGCAGTCTTTGCACCAAATCTGTCAGTACCGAGGTCGAGATACTCATCTAGTGGTTAGGGTTGAAGGATGGATTGGCCCTAGTCCTGGCTATCCCAAGCGAAACCGTTCTCAGTTTAACTAGCAGTTTATCACGTCTGACAACATATACAAAAAACAAACGATCTTTTTTTCTTCCCGGTGGTTTTAGCGATTGCTTTGGAAAGGCTGGATTTTGACTTGAGTTTAAACCAAAAATTGAACAATAAATCAATACAAGAGGTAGATTGAAATTGAAATTGGAGAAAATTTGAATAAATATCTCGGTTATTTTTTTAACTTATTAGCAAATTTTTGGCTTTTAAAACTGTTAGATAATCATCATCGATTAATCGGACATAATATAAACTAACCTGGCAATAGGGAAAATATTCTGCCGTACTTGTAGCGATCGCTTAATATTTGAGGAAAGGTCTCAAGAATAGAGGTCAAGATGAGTTTAAACCCATCAAAATCATCGTTCTTATCCAAAGACATCTTGGGCGCAATCTTATTAATTGCATTGGGAATATTCGGAAATTACTTTCGCTGGTCTTTTTTCTTTCATATCGATTTCCTGTTTGGCATGATCGCGGTTTGGCTCGTCTAGTCGCTTGTATGGAGAGAGATGGGGCTTAGTGGCAGCGATCGCTTCGGCAAGCTGTACCTATTTTCTCTGGAAACATCCCTATGCGATTATTATTTTTACGGCGGAATTTCTCTTTGTTAGCTTTTTCTACCGCCGCTACAATTATCGGTTTGCTGTCCTATTTATCGATTTAGATGATTTTCAACACATTAATGATTTCGGAACGGGATTTTCATCTTTGAGATATTTGCATCAATTTCCGCTGAATGTGATCAAGATTGATCGTTCTTTTGTGGAAACTCTCAACCGAGGAACGCGAGAACGCTGTATTATTCACTCGATTGTTACCTTGGGGCGATCTCTGAATTTGGCAACGGTTGCAGAAGGTATAGAAACCCCCCAACAACTGGAAAAACTGCGATCGCTAGAGTGTGAATCGGGACAGGGTTATTTATTCTCCAAACCGATACCGGGTGAGCAAATTGAAGATTTTTTGCTAAAGCCGGGTGTGTTGATAAAACCTGCACCAAAAATGTACAATGAGAAACATCTCAACACTTTTAATACTGTATCTGAACAAGTCCGTCAGGTCATTTGAGATGCCTTGAGTTTGAGGATTTTGACAGACTCCGGCATTTTTAACTATTAATAGGAGATATTGATTTTTTGCTCAAAGTTTAGTCTAAGCTCCAGTTGAATTAAAGATCTATTCTGCCAAGTGTTATTCTTTATTAAATTATGAAAATTAAAATAACTTCAACAGAAACGTATTGGAATATTGTTTTTTCGTTAGAGGATTGGGAATGTACATCTATAATACCTTTTAGTAGCTGTTTAATACCCGAATTTAAAATGCCTGATTTAACAATAAAAGAGTTTTATGATAAAGCGTTTAATGATCTAACCAAATTAACTTCATTTTACAGAGAAGCTTTGTATCTAACCGAGGTATTTCGTTTTAGATTTTTTAAATGTATAGACGAAAATAAAGAGTTTGTTGTTGATGATAATAAAGATTATTCTAAAAGAGAATTGTTAGAGTTTTTACAACAGTTTTAATTATGAAACTAAAAATTAACGATACTATAGCGCAACGCAGGCGGCAGGCAATAGGC
>NZ_AUZM01000073.1 GCF_000478195.2 Lyngbya aestuarii BL J
TGCATCCTCTGAAATCGCTAAAGAGGGAGTAGGGGAAAATTCTTCTTCAACAGGAGACTCTTCGATAGACTCCTCGATAGACTCTTGGCTTACCTCTGTCGGAGAATCTAACTTCAGGGTTAACTCCACTGGGGCAGGTGCAGGTATAGGTGGACTCGGTGGACTGACCTCAATTAATTCTTCTTCATTTTCCTCTAACAGATCTTTGGGTGAGGGGGGGTCTTCTCCGGGTAAACAGACCGTCACGATCACATTTCTAGAATTTTTTGGAGTTTTACTCGAAAGCATCAGCGGGGAAATACCCATCATCGCGTACATTTGCTGTTCATCGGTAGTCATTTCAACAGAAACCACTTCTGGCGGTTCGGTTGTGGGTTTGAGAGTATCTGATTTAGCTGTGCGACTGCGTTCGGCTAATCCACTTCTAGAAGATAATCCCTCTGATAATTGAATTTCAGAGCGATTTTCGGTGTATCCACTGGTTGGGGTTAAGCGCAAATTATTACGACTGGGTTCATCTTCGCGAACCAAAGAATCCAAATCTCCAATTCGCCGCCGCCGCCGCCGCCGAGCATTACTTCCGGTATGATCTTGATAACTCGGATGGTTAATTAACTCTAATTCTTGTAAATTGCTGACTGCATCTAGTTCGACTGTTTCCGGTTCTGAGCGAGTTTGGGGTGCATCCAAGATCACGGTTTTTGCAAGTTGCTGTTCTGTTGTTTCTGGTAAACCGACAGACGAGCTATTACGAGGCGTTAGGACAATTCGTTCTGCACTACTGCTACTGTTGCTACTGCTACTACTAATACTGCTTTCTGGAAGTTCAACTTCTGCCAACTCACCCGGAAGATGAACTAAATGCCCTAAACCGCTACAAGTCGGACAAGGACGACCAAATAACTCGTAAATATTTTGTCCTTGACGTTTGCGGGTTAACTCGACTAATCCTAACTCTGACAATTGAGCAATTTGAGGTCTAGCTTTGTCGGCTTTGAGAACTTTATTAAAATGTTCTAGCACTTGCAATTGATCGCGGCGTGAATCCATATCGATAAAATCGACAATAATTACCCCAGCAATATTGCGTAAACGTAACTGACGGGCAATTTCGGTCGCTGATTCACAATTAGTCCATAGCACCGTTTCTCGCGAAGTCGCCGAACGAGTAAACGAACCGGAGTTAACATCAATCACCGTTAAGGCTTCGGTTGGCTCAATCACAATATAACCCCCGGAAGGCAGATCAACCCGAGGTCGCAAAGCTTCGCGAATTGCCGCATTCACCCGAAAATATTCTAGAATCGGAATGCGTTCTCGGTGGTGATCAATCAAAACGCCCTGGGGTGCTTTACCGACACTCCAATTCATCAGGTGTTGCTTGACGCGCTTAATCCCCGTATGAACATCAACGACAATGCGATTGACATCGCCGCTGTACATATCGCGCAATACCCGTTGAATAAAGTCATCATCGCGATTGAGTAAAGCCGGAGGTCGAGTGGAACTGGCTTCTTGCTGAACATTTTCCCACTGTTTTTGCAAGCTTTCTAGGTCTTCTAAAATGGCATCTTCTGCCATACCTTCGGCTTCTGTTCGCACGAGCAAACCCATTCCCGATGGTTTAATTAAGATTGCCAGCGCTTTCAGGCGATTCCGTTCAGTTTCAGAGCGAATCCGACGGGATAAATTGACGCCCCGTCCATAGGGCATCAGAACTAAATAACGGCCCGGTAAGGTGATATTTCCCGTCAATCGTGGGCCTTTTGTACCTGTGGGTTCTTTCATCACCTGCACCAATACTTTCTGTTGAGGTGCTAATAACTCGGTGATTGAACCCGAAGATTTTTTCAGTCGTAGGGGTCCGAGATCAGAAACATGGATAAATCCATTTCGTTCTGCATCCCCTATATTGACAAAAGCGGCATCAATTCCAGGCAAGACATTTTCAACAACTCCCAGATAAATATCACTGACTTGGTGACTTCCTGTCGCAACAACGAGTTCTTGAATTTGATCTTCGGAAAAAACAGCCGCAATTCGATGCTGTTCGGCAATGATAATTTGTTTTGACATCTAATTTCCTCAAAACTTTGCAACACAAGAGGCAGCTACGCTGCGTGTACCTCGGATGTTGACTTGAGTTGTTCTCGGAGCGTCTCCGCAGGAGAAGGGTTGATAAATGATGTTTCTTCTAATGGATTGAGTCGGAACGGGAGAATAACCCATTTGAATCGGCTCACAGATCATTTCCACAATAATAAACTGAAACAGATATTGATCATGAAAAACGGATTAAGCCCAGTTCAAGCAGCATAGATTTTGACAAACAAGTGTACAAAGCGAATCCGTTAAAACTGAAAAATCGTTCAACTGAGATCTCACCACGACAGTCGCTTCTCTTAGGCAGATCCCAAGACCACACTGTTTCCTGATCTCCGATTTTCGCTTTTTCTGCTAACGATTCATCGTTGTCCCTTGACAAGCAAAATGGTGCAACTGAGGTCTTTCCTTGTGATCTAAACTAGCCTGTTGACATGAGATAAACGGTAATCATTTTTTGTTAATTGAGATCCGGTTGACAATTCACGGTTCTGAACATCTGTTTAACTCTGCTGCCATCAGAGAAGAATACTACTTTGCAGTGGTTTTTGGGAAAAAGAATGATTAACATTAATTAACATTAAAATCATTCCTGAGTTGGCTTAACTGATCCCTTAACTATCTGTTGCTCATTCCTTCTTCACTGAGTGAGGTGGGTTCGTTTGGCTTCAAGGACGCTTAACAGGTCACTCACTCAATATACTGCTTACCCTACGAAAAAATTTTGCCCCATCGTTATTAAGCAAATTTAACTAGAGTTTCAGCAATACCAACCCGGTTTCTCAATAGGGTTAAAGGTTTGAAAGTTTGATATTCTATTCTGACGGAGTTGCTCCACTCGAGAAAATCTCAAGACTCTGCGGTACTCTGACAAGAAGGGCTTGGCGCTCAAGAAACTAAGTTTCTCAAGAGGTTAGTCTAGCAAACTCAAACATTCCCTATTTTAGGCTCAAGACTACTTTTTTTGCCGCTGACTCTAAGATTGATCATCGATTCCCTGAGCGACCTCTTGCCCTCATAAATAATCGGATTACCGACTCTACGGGCGCAGTAATTTAGGCAAATTTCAAGGTTGGCTGATGAACCCCAGTTTCAGTAGAGACGTGCTATAGCGTGTCTATACACCGGAAAAACCTAACCAGCACGGAGAATTCTACAACGATCAACTGAACCCTTTAACTAGAATTTTAGACCGATCTGTTGGTTCAATTCTCAAAGTTTTGACGAATCTCTCCGAACAAAATCGTTCTGTTGGGTTCTGACCTCAACCCCTATGAAGTTCTCCCATTAGAGGTTGTTTGGATAAAACGGTGTAAAATTTTTCCCAGGTGATATACCGATTACACTGACCCACTCTAAGTAGGAGGGCAGCTTTTTTCCGGAACCTTCCCAGTTGAGTTCTTCTGAGTCTCGGTTGTCTCACCGATCTAAACAAGCGACTCTAGCTAAAGATTGTCACCGCTTGTAGCCTTAGCCCTAAATTCTATAATAACATCTATTTTGATTCAACAAAAGAGAAGCTATTTCCCAAAGGGAATAAAATCTAGTTAACAGCCCTCCGAAATTAACGCCCAAGGCACTCTCGGAGTGTTGCTCTACGCTATTATTACTGAAGGATCAAGCGCTGACGGTGAATGTGCAGCAGTTGAAATTCCTCCTGGCTAACCTGTTCTAACATATAGAGAATCTGTTCTGGACGGAGTTGAGTGCCATCATTACGACAACCGCCGACATACCGTAAAGTTACCGTTTCCGCATCCTTGGGATCTGATATTCCCGGCTGACAACGGGTAGATGAATCAACTAACTCTAACTCAAACAATTGTTCGCGTAAATTAATGTATCGAGTTTTACCAGATTTGGTTATTTTCTCGTAAATCATCTCCTGACGGTTAACAATTTCGGCGATCCATCCCCGCCATTGCTGTTGATCTAAGCCCAAACCACTCGAACTGAGTGTTAACAAATACTCCGCCTTTTCTAAGGACTGAGACGCAGTTTGCGACTTGACCGATTGATATTCCGCGTGATAGATCGGCAAATCAGCAGGTAAATGAGCCTTTAAGATCTCTATAAACACTGACTTTTCCATCGATTCCGTCAGATCAAATTCGATAATTTCTCCACTACTGGTTGCCCCCAAAGGTAAAGCATTGGCGCAAATGATGCGAGGACTAGGATGATATCCCCCAGTAAACGAAATCGGAAGCGTTGCCCGACGTGTCATCCGATCTAACAATTTCATCAAATCGAGATGACCCACTAAAGCCATATCCCCCTGTTTCCCCATAATCACCCGTATTCGTTCAACTCGTTGAGAGTCGGGGACAAAATGACCGGAAAACTGCGGAATGGGTGGAGCTTCAATCACAATATTGTGTCCAAAATCGACCCCACAAACCCCACAGTGAGAACACCCTTCAAAAGAACAATCCGGGACAATTGCTGCTTCTAAAGCCCGTTGTAAATCAGTTTTTAACCAATTTTTGTCAATTCCGGTATCAATATGATCCCAGGGCAGAGGTTGATCGAGTGACTGTTGAGAGTCTGTTGTTTCAGACTCAGCCAACTCCATCACATTCCACTCTCCATTCTCTATCTGTCGATATTTCCAACTCATACCCGCTTCTGCGATCGCCTCTGTCCAAGCGGCAAACGCCCGATCTTGGCTTTCCCACCAAGCATCCATTCCGGCGCCGAGTTCCCAAGCCCGACGCACCACCGGGGCCAAACGGCGATCGCTGCGTCCGACAAAATCTTCCATTGCCGAAATGCGGATATCGGTAAAATTGGCTTTAACACCTTTCATGCGGCGAAATTCGGCTTTGAGTAATTCTTGTTTGCGTTCAAACTCAGCCGTAGAAACCGAATGCCACTGAAACGGCGTGTGAGGTTTCGGGGTAAAGTTAGAAATTGTCAGGTTAATATTTAGCCGTCGTCGCTTCGGTGCAGTACATTGACGTTGCAACCATCGCACGGTTTCGGCTATTCCCAACACATCGGCATCCGTCTCACCCGGTAAACCAATCATAAAGTACAGTTTCAGCTTATCCCAACCTTGTTCGTAAGCGGTTTTTACCCCTCGTAACAGTTCTTCATTGGTTAACCCTTTGTTGACAATATCGCGCATTCGTTGAGTACCGGCTTCTGGGGCAAAAGTTAGACTACTGTGCCGCATCCCACCAATAATATTGGCAATATTTTCATCAAAGCGATCAACCCGTTGACTGGGTAAAGACAGGGAAACACTTTTATTTTTGAGGCGGTTTTTCACCTCCAAGCCTAAAGCGGGTAAGGCTAAATAATCAGAACAACTCAGCGACAGTAAGGAAAACTCATTATATCCGGTTGCTTTCATGCCTTTTTCAATGGCATCGACAATTTGTTCCGGTTCCACATCTCGCGCTGGACGGGTTAACATTCCCGGTTGACAGAAGCGACAGCCTCTCGTGCAGCCCCGTCTAATTTCCATTGTCAGGCGATCATGGACAGTCTGCACGTAGGGCACCATCGTAATCGAGTAGGCAGGCATAGGAGTCGCTACCCGTCGGAGAATGCGCTTGGGGACATCGGAACGGTTGGGATGTACAGAACCATCGGCTGCCATCTCATAAAATTGCGGCACATAGACCCCAGGAACTTGTGCCAAGTCGAGGAGTAAGTCTTCTCGGGTTAAACCGTTGACCTTGCCTTCTTCGATAATTAGGCCAATTTCGGGTAATAATTCTTCACCATCCCCCAAAGCGATGAAATCAAAAAAGTCGGCGTAGGGTTCGGGGTTGGAGGTTGCTGTTTGTCCCCCGGCAAAAATTAAGGGATATTCTCCGAGGGGAGTTTTGCCGTCAGCGTTTTGGCGTTCTTTCCAAGTTAGGGGAATTTTCGCTAAGTCCAGCATTTCCAGGATATTTGTCGCCCCGAGTTCATAGCTGAGACTGAAGCCGAGAATGTCAAATTCTTGGAGTTCCCGACGGGACTCTACTGCAAATAAGGGAGTTTGGGTTTGGCGGAGTTTGTCGGCCAGATCAGGGGCCGGGAGATAGGCGCGATCGCAAAGTTGCCTCGGTTGAGTGTTAAGGATATTGTAGAGAATGATATGTCCTAAGTTGGAGGCGCCCACTTCGTAGATTTCGGGATAGGTTAATGCCCAATGGACTTGGGCTGAGTCCCAGGGCTTGTGTTTCGCGCCTAGCTCGTTTCCTAAATAGCGAGCAGGTTGATTAATTTCGGGGGTAATGAGCTTTTCGACTGCTACTGGCACTGTAAACCTCGCTTTACATCACTTTCTTTCGGGATTGAGGAATTTTCAATTCCTGAGTCAACTTTAGCGGAGCAATCTTTTGGGTATAACTCTTTGTTGACTTTTATTGATTGATTAACGATTCTTCATTATTATCTTATCGAATATTTGAACGGTAGGGTTGGAGCGGATCTCGGTAAAAGTGGTAATTTAGAGTCAGGGAGTTGAGACTCTAATCAGGCTGGAACAATTTGCTCTATCCAACAATCTAAGTTGATGAAAGAGACGAGAGTTTGATTCTGTGGGGGAGTGGAGTTTCAGATCTGAAAGGGTAGTTGATCGAGAAACTGGGTTGAGTGATACAGATCACTTTAAAGTTTCCTTTACGATCACAAGCATCAAACAGTATTCATTAGAGAATTAATATAAGCAGAGTTACTCCAAATAGCAATTATGGCAGCTACCAACGTAATTCGCCAACTTGTTTCCAAGGCACTTTATTTCAAACGCCTGACACCGGAGATCGAAAATGAGATCAACACCGAACTCAGTCGTCTCGGTTATATTTCGGATACGGACTACGAAGCTCTTGAACTGTTAATGGAAGAAATGGATGCAGGTCGCGTCCAACTCGTTCCCAGTCCTTGAAGAAAAAACCCAAGCCCAGATGAATCGGTGCATCTATATGATCAGATATGGAATCCCGACTCGAAGGGTTTTGACTAAGATTTTAGGTTAAATTCGGACAAACAAATTTTATTGAATTGAAGTGACTCTTTGAGTAAAAATTTACCGTAAATTTTTACATTCTGATTTTGATCAAACAACAATAAACTTAATCCGCTTGAAACCCAAAAGTTCCTAATTTTTTTTAACATTTGATCTGAACCTCTAAAACTCAACTTTTTTGGTATGATCTCTAGGCTATGCCCACCGACTGTTTTTTGCGCTCATGCAATTTGCTAAACGTCTAGAGAAGATTCCCCCCTACCTGTTCGCTGCAATCAGTCGTAAGCGAGAAGAATTACTCGCCCAAGGAATTGATCTGATTAATTTGGGAGTGGGCGATCCGGACTTACCGACACTAACTCCTGTGTTACAAGCGATGCACGCCGCTTTAGACGATCCTCAAACTCACAACTATCCCCCCTATCAAGGTCTAAAAGAATACCGCCACGCTACAGTCAGGTGGATGGAACGTCGGTTTGGGGTGGTTGGACTTGATCCACAAACGGAAGTGATTTCTTCGATAGGCTCAAAAGAAGCCATTCACAACACCGCTTTAGCCTTTGTCGAACCGGGAGACTTGACGTTAGTTCCCGATCCGGGTTATCCAGTCTATCGTACTTCAACATTATTTGCAGGAGGTGAACCTTACCCGTTACCGTTGAAACCTGAAAATCGATTTCTCCCCGATTTAAGTTTAGTTCCTGAAGCGGTTGCTCGTAAAGCTAAATTACTTTGGATCAATTATCCTAATAACCCCACAGGTGCGGTGGCTTCTTTAGAAGATTTAGCAGAAATGGTGGCGTTTTGTCGAGAGTATGATATTTTACTGTGTCACGATCACGCCTATTCAGAAATTGCTTTTGAGGGTTATCAACCGCCCAGTGTTTTGCAAGTGACTGGGGCGAAAGAAACAGCCATTGAGTTTCATAGCTTGTCGAAAACCTACAATATGACGGGTTGGCGAATTGGGTTTGTTGTGGGTAATGCAATTGGAATTCAAGGATTAACTCAAGTTAAAAGTAATGTGGATTCGGGGGTTTTTAAAGCGATTCAACAAGCGGCTATTACTGCTTATTCAACGTTAGAATCAGATCGTCAACCGATACTTTCTATCTATCAAAAACGACGAGATATTTTGGTTGAGGGTTTAAAATCAATGGGATGGTTAATTGAACCTCCGAAAGCAACGCTTTATGTCTGGGTTCCGGTGCCTTCGGGTTATAGTTCTACAGAATTTGTCACTTTACTGTTAGAAAAATGTGGGATTGTTGTTGCGCCGGGGAGTGGTTATGGTGGGGCTGGAGAAGGATTTATTCGCATGGCAATTACAATTAGTGAAGCACGAATTCAACAAGCAATTGAAAGGATGAAAGATGCAGGAATTCTTTATACTTAAAAACCTCTTATAACTTGTGTTTATAAAGTTGCTTCTAAATCTTCTACTTCTAGGGAACTTTAAAAATTGGAGGACGCTAAGTTAAACAAATGATCATCCCTACAAACCATTCCCAATTAAAATAAACGATGCCCAATAATAAGGATGATCGAGATTCTCACTAATACTAACAGGAAGTTCAGTTTCAGAACTTACAACAACAATCCTACCATCAGCTTGGCGCTGACTTCCAACGATTGAAACCTCTCCAGTAATTAACGTATTTTGAGCAATTTGTAAGGCTTCTGTTTTCGTGTATCCTTGTTGTAAAGCGGCATAAAAGCTATTCATTAATACTTGTGTACCACCATCACTAACTTTCCACAACGAAGCCATCACCGCCCTCGCCCCTTGATTTTGAAATTGATAACCGAGTCCGAGAATTTGTTCACCATTATTATCAAACCCACCTAACCCCGTTTCACAAGCACTTAATACGACTAAATCTACATTTGAAAGTGACCAATTTTCCACATCTCTCAATGTTGGATTTTCCCCTTCTCCAAATACAATAAATGATTCTGAAGGATCACCCGGAACAAACGCCGCATGAGTGGCAAAATGCAGCACATTATAACCATTCATTTGAGGTTTAATCGCTTCTAAACTGAAAGCTTCATCCACATAAGCCGTTGTATTAGGAAGGGTATTTTTTAATTCTTCCACTTCAATTCCTGCAAAGGGTAAACCCGCAAATTGTACATCCCGTTCACCTATTTTTGCCGAACGTACTAACGACTGATCTGCAAACGCCCCGGCTAATACTTTCGGTTCGGGTTGGGGTTGAGTGTCAATTTCTTCTAATGATGCGGCGGTAATATTATTTACTCGAAAACGTTGGGCTAGCCACTGTTTACCATCATGTAACGCAACTAATGGAATATAGCGTAAAACTCCATCTGGTGCGTAAATAATCACTTCAGTATTGGCAGCTTTGAGGTCATTTTCAAGCGGTTCAAACAGCCACTTATAGAGTTTTTGGGCGGGTGCAACCGCATCTTGATTTGGGTCTTGTAAGGCTAACCGAAACCGAACAATTGTTCGATAGAGTTCTTCTTTAGTTACATTAACAGTGCGGCGTAGCGGTGGAGAATTGGGTGTAGTAATGACTAATTCTAGCCGATCTTCTAAAATTAAAGGATAAAATAAGACTGCATTCAATTCACCTAACTTATCTCGCAAACGGTCTAATTCTCCCAGAGATAATGTTTGTTCTCGTGCTTCAAAACTGAGTTTTTCAATTAAAGATCTAATTTCAGGACTACGAGAAAATTGATTAAATTGTTGTTTAACTTCGGTTAAGAGTTGATCTAAGCGATTGCGTTTTTGTTCTTCTTCTGGGGTTAAGTTTTCTTTTTGTTGTAACTCTTTTAATTCTGATCCAATTTCTATGACGTTCTGTTGAAGTTCGTTGTAACGAGAGAGGATTTCCTGTTCGGGTTGATAAAATTCGATCCCACTCGCAGTATTAGTATTTCCGCGAACATTTTTGAGGTAATCTTCTAATTCCTGAACTTTGAGTAAGTCCAAAACTCGTTGCGCTTCTAAGACTCGGTTTTCTTTCAATAATAAGTCAGCCAGACGACGATATCGACCCTCAATGGTTTCGATGTACGAGAGTTGTAAATCACTCGATAAACCTTGAATATCCTTGCGAATCAATTCTGTGACGTTGACAGATTGCTTTAGAAATGTAATTGCGAGTTCAGGTTGGTTTTGTTGTTCTAGTAAACTACCAATATTACTGAGAGAAAGAGCCTCCCCTGAGCGATCGCTGATTTCTTGAAAAATGGCTAAAGACTGCTGATAGAATTCTATCGCTTTTTGAGACTGCCCCAAACGATGGTAAGCCCAGCCCAAATTGTTGAGAGAAAAAGCCTCCCCATTGCGATCGCCGATTTCTCGTTTGATGGCTAAAGACTGCTGATAGAATTCTATGGCTTTTTGATACTGCCCCAAACTATCGTAAGCAGCACCCAAATTGTTGAAAGATCTCGCTTCCCCATTGCGAGTGCCGATTTCTTGGTATATGGCTAAAGACTGCTGATGGAATTCAATGGCTTTTTGAGACTGCCCCAAACGATGGTAAGCCCAGCCCATATTACTGAGAGAAAGGGCTTCCCCATTGCGAGTGCCGATTTTTTGAAAAATGGCTAAAGACTGCTGATAGAATTCTATGGCTTTTTGATACTGCCCCAAATTATTGTAAGCCCAGCCCAAATTGTTGAGAGAAAAAGCCTCCCCTGAGCGATCGCCGATTTCTCGTCTGATGGCTAAAGACTGCTGATGGAATTCTATGGCTTTTTGATACTGCCCCAAACTATCGTAAGCGTTGCCCAAACCGCCCAGAGAACCCGCTTCCCCATTGCGATCGCCAATTTCTCGTGCAATGGTTAACCACTGCTGATGGAATTCTATGGCTTTTTGATACTGCCCTAAACTACGGTAAGCATTGCCCAAACCGCCCAGAGAACCCGCTTCCCCATTGCGATCGCCGATTTCTCGTGCAATGGTTAACCACTGCTGATGGAATTCTATGGCTTTTTGATATTGCCCCAAACTACTGTAAGCAATGCCCAAACCGCCTAGAGAAGTCCCTTCCCCTTGGCGATCTCCGATTTCTCGTGCAATGGTTAACCACTGCTGATAGAATTCTATGGCTTTTTGATACTGCCCCAAACTACCGTAAGCACTGCCCAAATTGCCCAGAGAAGTCCCTTCCCCTTGGCGATCTCCGATTTCTCGTGCAATGGTTAACCACTGCTGATAGAATTCTATGGCTTTTTGATACTGCCCCAAACTATAGTAAACATTGCCCAAATTGCCCAGAGAACTAGCTTCCCCATCGCGATCGCCGATTTCTCGTGCAATAGCTAACCACTGCTGATGGAATTCTATGGCTTTTTGATACTGCCCCAAATTATTGTAAACATTACCCAAACCGCCCAGAGAACCCGCTTCCCCATTGCGATCACCGATTTCTCGTGCAATAGTTAACCACTGCTGATAGAATTCTATCGCCTCTTGGTATTGCCCCAAACGACGGTAAGCATTGCCCAAACTGCCCAAAGATCTTCCTTCCCCATTGCGATCGCCTATTTCCCGATAAATTTCTAATGCTTGTTGAAAAGATTGTAATGCTTCTTGAAACTGGCTGGTTTTATATTGTTGAATCCCTTGTTCTAATAATTGATCGGCTTGGGCTTTTCGTTGATCTTGACTTTGCGCGAGAACCGGAGACTCAGCCAGAACGTTCATCGGTACAATATTCGCCCATATGCTAATTACCACCGCAACGGTTAAGGCTTTTAGACTTATCATAAGAGTTGATTTAGGGGTAGATGTTCTTTCCGCTTAAACATATATTAGAGGTGGAGTTGGTTATGCAATTGAGAGTATCTCTGGATCAAGATTCAGTTCTCGCAGTTTAGCGGCTAATTTTTCTCTTTGTTGGCGTTCAACTTCTAGTTGCGGTTGTGTAGCTTCCCGTTGGAGTTGTTCAGTTTGAGCGGATTCTTTCACCTTCGGGGATAAAAAACCTCAATATTAATATTTAATTCCCGAAAATTTATATCAAATCCATTTTATTTTAGACCGATTCCTGCCCTTGTTTGTAAAAATTTGAATCCTTTTAATCCCAATTAGACGGCTTTGAACTATAATAAAAGACTAAACTCATCAATGGGTGGCATTCATCCAATTGTTTGCGAGGCGAATCTAAAATTCAACATCTAATGACTACAACTCCCCGTCGCTATCACATCACAACCTTCGGCTGTCAAATGAACAAAGCCGACTCAGAACGCATGGCTGGAATTTTAGAAGAAATGGGGTTACTTTTCACCGCAGACCCCAACGAAGCCGATGTCGTTCTCTACAATACTTGCACCATTCGCGACAACGCCGAACACAAAGTCTATTCCTATTTGGGAAGACAAGCCAAACGCAAACACACTCAACCCAATTTAACCCTAATTATCGCCGGATGTGTCGCCCAACAAGAAGGTCAAACGCTACTGAGACGGGTTCCTGAACTGGATTTAGTCATGGGGCCACAACACGCCAACCGTCTACAAGAATTATTAGAACAGGTTGATGAAGGGAATCAAGTTGTTGCTACAGAACCGATTCATATTGTTGAAGATATCACAAAACCTCGTCGAGATAGCAATGTTACGGCTTGGGTAAATGTGATTTATGGCTGTAATGAACGTTGTACCTATTGTGTGGTTCCAAATGTACGCGGAATTGAACAGTCAAGAACTCCCGAAGCTATTCGTAGCGAAATGGAAGAATTAGGACGTTTGGGTTATAAAGAAGTGACTTTATTAGGTCAAAATATTGATGCTTATGGCCGAGATTTACCGGGTTCTACGCCGGAAGGACGCCACAAACATACTTTAACTGATTTGTTGTCTTTTGTTCACGATGTACCGGGAATTGAACGTCTGCGGTTTGCCACCAGTCATCCCCGTTATTTTACTGAACGTTTGATTAAAGCTTGTGCAGAACTTCCTAAAGTTTGCGAACATTTTCACATTCCGTTTCAGTCGGGTGATAACCAAATTTTGAAGGCGATGTCACGAGGATATACTCACGAAAAATATCGTCGCATTATTAATACTGTTCGTGAATATATGCCGGATGCGTCTATTAGTGCCGATGCCATTGTGGGGTTTCCGGGTGAAACCGAAGAACAGTTTGAAAATACTTTAAAGTTGGTTGATGAGATCGGATTTGATTTGTTGAATACTGCGGCTTATTCGCCCCGTCCAGGAACTCCGGCGGCGTTGTGGGAAAATCAAGTTCCAGATGACGTAAAAGCAGATCGTTTACAACGATTAAATCATTTAGTTGGGGTGAAAGCCGCCGAACGATCTGGGCGGTACTTCGGACGCATTGAAGAAGTGTTAGTAGAAGGGGAAAACCCCAGAGATCCTTCTCAGGTGATGGGACGGACACGCGGAAACCGTTTAACCTTTTTTGCGGGAAATCTTGCGGAATTGAAGGGTAAAGTCTTGAAAGTGAAAGTAACAGAAGTGCGGCCATTTAGCCTCACTGCTGAAGCAATTGAGTTATGTGTAAGCCGATGATTACTAAAATTAGTAAAGCAAATTCTAGCAGCGTTCGCAAGTTCAGTGCGTTGTTAATCTTGGGTGTAATTGGGATGGGAACGATGGCTTGTGAAAGTTCATCTTTGGTGTTCAAACAAAACCCAACAAAAACGGCTATTTTCGATCAAAATTCGGAACCAAATTTACCGACAACCCGGGAAAATGGGGATTTTATCCGTTCATCTCAAAAAACTTGGGAAGCAGTTAATGCGAACTCAAATGGGTTAAATTGTCACGGTCTTAATCTCAGTTATGAAGAACTGATCGATCCGCGAAATTCGGTGAAACTTGACATTGAAAACTGGCCGGTTGTCGGTCAACTCAAACAAGGACAAGACTTTGAAATTAACCTCGGACCCGCCGGATTAGGGATGGTTTATGATGCCCAACAAAATCCCTGGATGTATGTAGAAAATACTCGGGGAGAAAACGGCCCAAGTAATTGTTTTGTCCGGGCTAATCGTCGTTTTGTCAAGCCCATTTCCGTAAAAGCGTTTAATCAAGGTTAAAAGTCAACGCTGGGGAATTCATCCATTGTTCTTGATCAATTCTTATATCGCAAACCGTAAAGTCTTGATAAAAATTTTAACCGATTACCACTCCAATAAACAAGGGGCTTAAGCCCCTCATCTTATTGACTCATCGTCGTTCCTGAAGATCTTGAAGCCTGAATTTTTGAGCGGATTTCCTCAGTTTGGGTCAACAAATCTGATTGAGAAAATTGATTTTGTTCTCCGGTTTTCAACCATTTTAAATTCACGGTTTGATTTTCAGCTTCTGCATCTCCCAACACTAAACAAGCCACCGCCCCACTGCGGTCAGCCCGTTTAAACTGTTTACCAAAAGCGCTCCCACTCAAATCAACTTCAACGCTAAATTCAGCATTGCGTAACTTTTGGGCTAATATTGTCGCTTGACTTTCGGCTAATTCCCCGCGAGAAACGATATAAAAATCAAGTTCAGACTGCGGTAAATTCTGGAGTTGCTGCAAAAGCAAAATCAACCGTTCTAAACCCATCGCCCAACCGATAGCAGGCGTATCTGGGCCACCGAGTTCTTGAACTAAACCATCATACCGCCCACCTCCACAAACCGTTGCTTGGGCGCCGAGATCATCAGAGATAATTTCAAAAGCGGTATGAGTGTAATAATCCAGCCCCCGAACCAAACGAGGATTAAGTGAATAACTAATCCCTAACCCCGCTAATAATTGCTGTACCTTGTCAAAATGAGTGCGAGATTTTTCACCCAAATAATCAATAATACTGGGTGCATTTTGAGTAATTTCTTGAGTACGTCTGTCTTTGCTGTCAAGAATCCTGAGAGGATTACGAGAAAGACGATCTTGAGAATCAGCATCGAGTTCATCTTTGTAAGGCGTCAGATAATCAATTAACGCTTGACGATAACGCCCCCGATCCTCTAAATCTCCGACAGAATTTAAGTCTAGGCGGAGATTTTTTAGACCCAACGCTTGTAAAATATCAGTAGCGATCGCAATCACTTCCACATCAGCACGGGGATTGTTACTTCCAAGAACCTCCACACCCAACTGATGAAATTGGCGTTGTCGTCCAGCCTGGGGGCGTTCATAGCGAAACATCGGCCCGGTATACCAAAGTCGTTGAACACCACCGACATGGAGTTTATTTTCAATATAACTACGAACCACCCCTGCGGTTCCTTCTGGACGCAAAGTAATCGAACGATCGCCGCGATCGCTAAAGGTGTACATTTCCTTCCCGACCACATCAGTCGCTTCCCCGATCCCCCGTTCAAATAAACTGGTTTGTTCAAAGATCGGTGTGCGAATTTCGAGATAGTTAGCTTTGCAAAGAATTGTTCTGGCAATAGATTCTACCCATTGCCAATATCCCACCTCATCTGGGAGAATATCTCGCGTTCCCCGTATCGCTTGAATTAGTTCCATCTTTACCGTTATCAGTGATCAGTAGGCAACCATGCAACAGGCAAAAGGCAGTTTACAGTTTACAGTTACCAGTTTTGTCAGTTATCAGTAATTAGTGACCAATTGTTTCTTTTGACTTCTGACTTCTATCTGTTCCCTAAGATTGCAAACTAAGTCTCGCCGGAAACCGCCGGGCCGCAAGGCAAGCGCTGTTCCCTCTCTTGGTGCGCGTTACGCAGAGCGGATTGAGAATCGCGCCTAGTCGCACCGCTGTTCCCTGTTCCCTATCGCCTGTAAAACCTCCCATGTCCCATAGCGATCGCCATAATAAGCCAAAATCTGATCGACCTGTTGACGACTCGCGGAAGTGATATCGTCTTGATATTCTATCCAAAGACTGCCGACTTGGCTGCGTCCGTAGTCAAACGGGGGAGGCTGTGAGGGTTCAGAAACACCCTGAATCGGGTTTAAACCGGTTTTAACCCCCTCAACCTGGCGCAAATGAGCCGCCACTTCTCGGTAGACGGCCAGCGGTAATCGGGGGCATTGGATTTGATAGCGCAGTTGTTTGGAATTGGCTGTTTGCATCAATGCTTTTGTGAGTTGACTTGCTTTACTCAACAGACACCTGCTGTTCTTGGGCCTGTTGGGATGGTTTAGGCAAAATACAGCAGTTGAAATTATCCAGACATACTTTACCCGATTTCAACGCCCAACTCACGAGGGCAACTCGGTTCTCTGTTTCTGTCTTGGTGAGAATATTGCTGATGTGGTTGTCTACAGTCCGCTTACTGATTTCGAGCTGCTCTGCAATTTCCTGATTTGTCAACCCGGTGGCTATCAGATCAACGACCTGTAATTCCCGCTCTGAAAGGGAAACTGGGGTATGAGACTTACTCTGCGTCATAATAATTTTCTATCTCTGCATAATTACCTATTTATAATTCTAAGAGGTGAACTATAAATTAAGAACGAACCGTTAAGTAAGAATTAATTTTTGTTATTTCTAACGTCCCGGATTTCCCTCTCCGATCTTTGTCTGTAAGTACAATTCTCTATGATTATGATCAACCCTGCTCGTGTTCTTTGTATAGGTGAAATTTTATTTGATTGTTTAGCGGATCAAACCGGGCGATCGCTTGAACAGGTTGCATCTTGGACTGCTTATCCGGGGGGCGCTCCGGCGAATGTTGCCTGTGGCCTTGTTAAGCTCGGAATTCCGACGGGTTTAATTGGTGTAGTGGGAATGGATGAAGCGGGGATGCGGCTTGTCCAACTGTTGCGACAGGTTGGGGTACAAACCACTGGAATTCAGCAATACCTCGCCCCCACTCGAAAGGTGTTTGTCTTGCGTTCAGACGACGGTGAACGGGAGTTTGCAGGGTTCGGAAAGCCTCCGACTAACGAGTTTGCTGATACCCATCTACAAGCGAGTCAAATCCCTGAAAGCTTGTTTGTTGATGCTGATTTTCTGGTTTTAGGGACGATCGCTCTAGCTTATCCTGAATCTCGCCAAGCCTGTATTCATGCTCTCAAAATGGCTGATCGCTATAATCTGAAAATCTTGGTTGATATTAATTGGCGTCCGGTTTTTTGGTCAAATCCTCTCGATGCACAGCGGTTAATTCCTGATTTGTTGAAACAAGTTGATTTTGTGAAAGTTTCAACCGAAGAAGCGAAACTCTTTTTTAATACGACTGATCCGATTTCTATTCACTCTCAATTCGATTCGATTGAAGGGGTGATGATTACAGATGGTCAACAGGGCTGTGCTTATTCTCTGGGAGAATTTCAGGGAAAAATTCCAGCTTTTGACGTCAAGGTTGAGGATACAACGGGGGCTGGTGATGCGTTTGTGGCGGGGTTTATTCATCAACTCTATCAGTATGGAATTCGAGGTTTAAATGATCCAGAAACGATTAAAAAAATGATCACCTATGCCAGTGCTGTTGGGGCTTTAACGGTGACTAAACCGGGGGCAATTTCCGCACAACCCACAGCAGATGAAGTTGAGGCTTTCTTGAAATCGGTCTAGTCTGAATATCTCTACAACATTAACTTCTGTTTAATTTCTTGTACAATCTCTGAGGGAGTCTGGGAAATATCTACCCAAATTCCCCCAGTGGGTTCTTCTAAGTCTTCAAATTGACTTCTGAGTAAGTCTGCTTTCATAAAATGATCGTGGCGTTTGATCATCCGATCTTTAATCAGTTCAAATGATCCTTTTAAATAAACTAATTCCATTTTTTCGGTATCTCGCCACAAGATTTGACGATATTTTTCTTTTAATGCTGAACAGGTTAAAACGACATTTTGATTGTCTTGTAACCATTGATCAATAGTAGTTTGCATTCTCTCTAGCCAAGGCTGACGATCTTCATCGGTTAATGGAATATTATTAGCCATTTTCTTAATGTTTTCATCGGGATGAAATTCATCCGCATCTCTAAACTGAAAATTGAGACTCTCAGCCAATTTCTCACCGATGGTTGTTTTTCCTGAACCCGAAACGCCCATCACTAAAATAATCATGCTTACCAACAAAATAACCTCTGATTCTTATTATAAATCAAGGTTGAACTTTCGGTAAAATAAAGGTGGCTTGTACGGGTCGATGATCGCTTTTTTGAGAGGTATCCGGACAATAATCGGCTTCAGGATAGAGGATTTTAGAAGAAGCGGATCTGGGTTTGATTTGACGAGAAATAAACACAAAATCTAATACCGTATTATAACGGCTACTGCAATGAGTCGCAATGATTTCTTGAGGACGAACCCAAGTAAAAACATCATTTTCGGTTAATAAATCATAGCCAGGATCGCGTTTATAATCGCCATTTTTGACATCCCAATCAAAGTTATAATCTCCCACCGCAATAATTGGAATTGTCTGTTTTTGCGCCCATCGGTTCAGTAAACGGGCTTGTTCATGGCGACCTTGATCATTGGTTCGATACAAGTGATTGACGATAAATAAAAATTCTTGTTGAGTTGATTTGACTTGAAAATGTCCGACTAAAGCCGCCCGCACTGAACCGCCAATATTAATTTGATTAAGTTCTTCAAATTTAATTAGATTAAAATCATTACTATTATAAACAATTGCGAGTCTATCTGCTTTTCCGGTGCTTCCTAACACCGATTTAAAATCAGCTTTATTATTGACTTCAATCGCCGTTTCAAAACGATCCACCCATCCTTGATTCTGGACTTCAGAAAATCCCCAAAAATCAACGCCTTGAATCGGTTGAATATATTGATCTGCAATATAATTGGGGTCAGCATCTCCAGATTCAACATTAAAGCCAATCACCGAGAGTTGGGTCACGGACTGACAGCCACCCAATAGAGTCAAAAGAACAGCAAACAGAGGAATAGATCGAGATTTCATAATAGAGTTTAAAAGAGTGAAAAATATGATACTGTAATGGAGTAGGATTAACCGCAGTCTGGGAGATTCGGTATCATTGTCGGAGAAATCGAGTTGAGTTTATTGTAGTTCTAAATTCAGAAAAATGGGAATTGAAATTGAACGCAAATTTTTGGTCAAAGATGATCGTTGGCGATCGCTAGGAGTCGGGATACTGTATTGTCAGGGCTACATCTCTAGCGAAAAAGGACGAACTGTGCGCGTTAGAATCATTGGAAATCAAGGGTATTTAACCATAAAAGGGCCTGTTTCGAGTCGAGTTCGATCTGAGTTTGAATATGTGATTCCGGTTGAAGATGCAAAAGAAATGTTAGAGACATTATGCGATCGCCCGTTTATTGAAAAGAAACGACATAAAATTTCCTTGGGGGATTTGATTTGGGAAGTTGATGAGTTTTTTGGAGACAATCAAGGCTTGATTTTAGCCGAAGTTGAATTAAAAGACCCCAATCAAATGATTGAAATTCCCGACTGGATCGCCGAAGAAGTTTCCCATGATGCTCGTTATTTTAACTCAAATTTAGCCAAAAATCCTTATAGTCAATGGGAGGAAAATAAAACTTAAATTGCAGTAAAAAATGGCTATTTATATTATTAAATATTCTGGCTGTTACAAAGAAAATAATCGATGTATCATTATAAATAAGCTAGGTTTAAACGTTAGTCAGGAGAACAACAACGGTGACAACTGAACAACAAATCAGTCAGCAAGAGTTTGAACAACTGAAGTCGGAACTCCACGACACCCGCGAGGAACTTGAACGCATTCAGGCGCAGTTTGATGAGGTATTGGGAGAGTTGGAACAAACCCATTTTCAGCTACACCAAATAAAACAACAAGAACAGTCTTCTTCGGAGTCGGTTCAACAGGAGTTACAAAAAACTAAACAGGAGTTAGAACAAAAACAAACACAGTTACAGCAAACTGAGGAAGTCTTAGAACAGTCTCATACTCAACTCAAAGAGACGATGGAAGTTTTAGAAAAATGTCACGCGGAGTTACAAGAAACTCGTCAGGCGTTAGTCGAAAAACAAGAACAGTTTGAACAGTCTCAGTCAGAGTTTAAACAGGTTTCTCAGGAGTTAGAAAAAACTCAATCAGAATTAGATAAAATTAAACAAGAGTATGATAATATTAAAGTGGAGTCACCACAAAAACAGGATAAATTAGAACCAACTCAACAAAATTTACAACAAAATTTACCGCAGCAACCAAAACCCCATATTTCTGAAAATTTTTCAATTGCTGTGTCGGAGTGGGAGTTATTTTGATGATTCTTCAAATCCCTAGTCAGGGAATAAATGTCTCATCTCAAAACCTCAAGTCAGGGAGTAAATTTTCGGTCGGAAAACCTCAAGTCAGGGAGTAAATTTTCGGTCGGAAAACCTCAAGTCAGGGAATAAATTCCCTGTCTAAAAACCTAAGTCCTCTTAAGAGGACTTCACATATTAGACGGAGATTTTAATCTCGGGTGTAGAGGATGAATTTTCCTATTCACAGGACTTAACATAGGCGAACGCTTTTTTTGAGGGAAGGGAAACTTTTGGCTGACGGTGTGCGTCTGGGTGGTGAGTCGGAATTTGGCGGGTGCAAAGTCTGTCACGCCGAATCGAATCAAGGGTCTGTTGAGATTCTTCACGGAGTTTACCCTTGAGTGAAACGAAGGGTTCACCAATGACAATGTGGTAGTATATTCTCCGGTAGAGATTTCCCCCAGGTTTAGGAACGGTTGAGTGATGGTGAGTCAGTTTCAGGAAGCAAACCTATTGCTACGGACGGGTAAGCTAGAAGAAGCGGTGGCGGCTTATCGGGCGGCAACAGCAGAAAATACAAGTTTTTATCCGGCTTATCAGAATTTGGGGGAAACGCTTTGGAAGTTGGGGCGCTTGGATGAAGCGATCGCTGCGTTTCGTCAGGCGGTGGTGTTGAACCCTGGGGGGGTTTGGGGTGTATATAAGTTGGGGGAATTGTTGCGCCTACAGGGAGAGTTTCAGGAAGCTGTGGGTTATTTGCGTCGGGCGGTGGAGTTGAAGTCTGATCTGGCTGAATTTCATCTGGGTTTAGGGGCGGCTTTGGTGCAGTTGGGGCTATTTTCTGAGGGGGAGGGTTGTCTCCGTCGGGTGTTGCAGTTTTCGACTTCTTCTATCCCAACGGTTTCTCTGGCGGAAGCTTATTATTTTTTGGGGGTGATTAAGTCTGAGCAACAACAAGGGGCGGAGGCGGTAGACTGGTATCGTCGGGGATGGGAGATTCATCCGGGTTCGGTTGATTGTGGTTTGGCTTTGGCTAAGGCGTTGGGGAAATTAGGGCGGTGGGATGAGGCGGTGGACTGTTATCGCCAAGTTGCGGCTTTGTCGGAGTCGGGCGAGGTTTTGTTTGCTTTGGGTAAAGCTTTGGCGGAGTTGCAGCGTTGGGAGGAGGCGATCGCGGAGTACCAGGGGGCGATCGCGTTGGGGTTTGTCGGGGCGGAGGTGCGGCACTATTTGGGCTATGCGTTTAATCAGTTGGGGCGCTATGAGGAAGCGGTGGTTGAGTTGCGGCAGGTGTTGGAAGTTAACCCTAAGTCGGCTCAGGTACGGCATCAGTTGGGCTATGCGTTGATGCAGTTGGGGCGGTGGCGGGAGGCTGCGCTTGAGTTGCGGAAGGCGGTTGAGTTGTATCCGGGGTCTGCTGTGGTTTGGCAGCAGTTGGGGGATGTTTTAAGGGAGTTGGGGGAGAATGAGGAGGCGGCGGAGGCTTATCGACAAGCTTTAGAGTTCAAGTCTCGAACAAGTGGCTATGCTTCAAAATTGAGTAGAGCCTTGCCACAAATAAGAAGAGTGACTCAAAAGCTTGGTGCAAATGATCAAGGTAAAAAATACAGTATCTTAAAAAATCGAAATGAAAGGTCAACTTACCTTAACGTTCTTTTTGTACTTTACGGAAATATCGACTCCAACGGTGGGTATCATGTCCAACTCCATGCTAATCGGTTGTTAGATCAAGGAGTTGATTGTCTGGTTGTGGTTCCTGATAGCTCTGACAATACGGATGTGCTGCGACAGTCTTTGCACAATTTATCAAACACTGTTCCCATATTACCGTTTTCCGCGCTTTCCATTCCGGATTCGCGTTTACCTTTTGCTAATGGTCGCGGCCCTGATGTGATCCATGCCTGGACTCCCCGTGAGATTGTGCGGAAATTTGTGGAAAGATTACTGAAACAATACTCATGTCCTTTGGTTATTCATTTAGAGGATAATGAGGAATATTTAACCGAAGCTAAAGTGGGAAGACCTTTTGCGGAGTTGGCTAAGTTGCCAGAAGTTGAACTTGACAAGATTATTCCTGGCGATCGCTACCATCCGATTAAAGGTAAAGCTTTTCTCCAGCAAGCTCAGGGGTTAACTATGATTATTGAGACTCTCAAAGGTTTCAATACTGGGAATGTGCCTGAGTTGGTTTTAGCTCCCCCAGTTGATGAGAGTTTGTTTTATCCTCGACCAATAAATCAGGACTTGCGTCGTTCCTTGGGTATTCCAGAAGGTCATGTAGTTTTAGCTTATACAGGTAATGTACATAGTGGCAACCGAGATGAGGTACGGGAGCTATACAAAGCTGTAGAAATTTTGAATCAACAGGGATGCCCTACGGTATTGTTGCGTACTGGTTTGAATCGTGAGGAAATGGGGGTTGAGAGTTGGGGAAGAATTTATGAAAAGTATCTAGGGTGGGTGGAACGAGAGCAAGTGCCGGAAATTTTGGCAGCAGCAGATGTTTTAGTTCAGTCTGGTGTACCTGGTGTGTTTAATGACCAGCGCGTTCCATCGAAATTGCTGGAATATTTTGCAATGGGGCGACCAGTGGTGCTGCCGAAGACGAATTTGGGGTTGAGGGTGAAGCATGGTCAGGAAGGGTATGTGTTGGAAAGGTCTGATGCTCAAGGTATTGCCGGGGCGGTGCAACAGATTAAAGCTGATCAAGAGTTGGCACGGCGATTGAGTGATGGCGCGGTTGAATTTTATTTGAGTCAGCTTGAGCAAGGTTTGATGGGGACTCAGCTTAATGATTTCTATTGTAGGCTAACTGGGAATGTTTCGTCTTTCTCAGATTTAGTTTGTGGAAAATATAAAACTTATCCTAATTTTACTGGGAAGCGACAGGCTGAAGGTGGATTAAGATTATCTGGTAATTCAAAAAATACTACCAGCAAAGAACCTCTGGTTTCAATTATTACTCCCGTCTACAATAACTCAATAACTTTTGAACGTTGTATTAATTCCGTACTCAATCAAAAGTATAGCAATATTGAATATATAGTTATTGATGGAGGAAGCGATCAGGCTACTCTAGATATTATACTTAAGTACAGTGATAAAATTGACTATTTTGTTTCGGAGCCTGATGGTGGTATTTATAACGCCATGAACAAGGGTCTAGAACTGGCTTACGGTGATTATATCTGCATTTTAAACTCAGATGACTGGTATTTGCCAGATTTTGTTAGTTCTTGTGTTGAAGTCGCAATGTCAAAACAATCAGAAATTGTATATACATATTACAAACATGGTGAAAATGAATTGACTACTGAAGGCATAAATGAGGGTGTTTTCTTGGGACATCTCAATGTTTGTCACAATACTTTTTTAGTGAGTAAATCCTGCTACAATAAGATAGGAAAGTATTCAGAGAAATATCGTATTGTCAGCGATGCTGTATGGATTCGCAAGGCTTTTAAAGAAGGAATAAAATTCGATTTGGTTCCAGATTTTCTCTTTGTACTTTCGGAGGGTGGGCTATCTTCGGGAAATACTCCTGAAACAAGACAGTTATTTATTTCAGAAGTAATTATAAGCTATAAAAATGAATTTGTTTTTTTAGAAAACTCAGATGCGGAAGAAATTTATTTATTTAGATTTAATAAGAATAGAATCTCGAAAATTATTGATATAGCCCAAAAATATCGACAAGAAAGTACGTTTATCCAAAGTTTGGCTAAATATATTCATTATTGCTTTAAGCACCGAGATAACTTTAAGCTGTCTCGAACAGAAGCTAGTACCACATTTTTAGAATTCATTAAAGTATCAAATCAGTTTAATATCCCCAAAAATTCTATAAGAATTAGTACCAATCAAGGTTGTTTTTCCAAAATTATAGATTCTATCGACTCGACTGCCAGTCAGAATAAAAGTAGTAGAACAAAAGTTATCCTACATTTTGTGACTGTTTTTTCAGCACCATCTGAGACATTTATTTACGATCTGCTTAATCGCCTTGAAAATGAAACATCTTTTGATAATTATATTTTGTATGAACACAAAATTCTAGAGAATGAAAGGCCTTATCAAAAAGGATTATATATACCTTGGCAAGATTTTAGAGAAGAAGTGAGAAACGAAATCTACAAATATATATTCACAAAAATAAATCCTGATGTAGTTGTTGCTCATTTTGCTTTAAATGAGTGGAAGTTATCTAAAAGGTTAAAGCCTCTTGATATATCAGTGCCAACCATCAGCATGACTCACGGTATTGATGTTTTTTCAATGCGTAACAATCCCAAATATAAAAAATATTTATTAGAAGATTTTTGTAAGCGAGAAAATACTTCGTTCACGGCTGTTTCTAATTATCTTATAAGTGAGTTGGAAAGTCATGGAGTTCCGAAAAATAAAATAACTCTTATTCATAATACTGTTAACAGTCAATTTTTTTCACATCGTAAAAAATCAAATTATTTTAAAAAAGGTCGTACACTTAAACTTTTGGCGATAGGTCGCTTGGTCGAGTGGAAAGGTCATACTTACTTATTGCAAGGTTTAAAATTCTTTAAAGATGAATTTTATGATGATGTACATTTAACAATTGTGTATGGTAACGGCAGAGATTATTACGAAAAAACTAAAACAGAAATAGAAAGATTGAATTTATATTCACAAGTTTCGCTTATTCCATTTGTTGATTTTTTAAAAAATATTAATTTTTTTCATTCTTTTGATATATTTATTCAGCCTTCAACTTACTCAAAAGACGGACTTAATAGATCCGAAACATTTGGAGTAGCAGTTTTAGAAGCGATTGTATCAGGATTACCAGTTATCGTTACTGATGCGGGCGCCTTGCCGGAGGTTATAGGCTACGAAAATAAATTTGCACAAGTAGTCCCTCATGCTGACGGAATTGCTATCGGAAAGGCGCTAGAATTTTTTTTAAAAAATGGGGAATGCTTTGCTGATAACATCGAATATGCCACAGAGCGAATCTCGCTGTTTTCAAGTAAAAGACAAACGCTTTTATTGGGTCAAGAAATAATTAAGGTCTCTCAGTCTAAATTAAATGCTGTCTTATTCTCCTCTAGTACAATTCAAGGGGCGGGCTATGCAGCTTTTCGTATACACAAAGGCTTGCTCAACACAAGAATTCACCCAACTCTTTTCACGACAGTGAGAAATCATAAATCTTTCCCTGGTGTACAAGTTGTGTCTGATCCCCTTAACAATAATGGGGAAACTTGGAGAATTTTACAAGATCCGTCTATCAGCAAACCTGGATTGACTATCTTTAGCATCAATCACCCACTGATTAATTCCAAACAATTAGCATCAATGGTTGCAGATGCAGATGTCGTTAATTTACATTGGACTGCTCGTTTCCTGTCCATCGAAAATATCGCTCAGTTGAGTAACATGGGCAAGCCTTTAGTGATAACCATCAGGGATATGAATCCCCTGACGGGAGGATGTCACTATTTTCATGGCTGTCATAAATGGCAGAATAGCTGTTATAATTGTCCTCAGCTTGTTGATACATTTGATAATTTCCCTAGCAAAGTGTTAAATGCCAAGAGGCATTATTACAATTTTGATAATATTACGATCGTGACCTTGAGCAGACACAGCGCAGAAATTGTGAAAAAATCTCCTTACTTTAATCAATGTAGAATTGAAATCATACCCAACTCAATTGAAACAAATATTTTTAAACCTCATAACAAAAATGAAGCACGCAAAAAATTAGGATTGCCTCTAAACCGTAAAATAATTGGTTATTTGCCTTCTTATTCATCTAGGGTCAAAGGGTATCAAGAGATGCTAGAAGTTTTAGATTTATTTTATCATAAATATAGTGAATTAAATCCATTGATCATGCTCATAGGTAGTAGAACGCCTGTTAATGAACAAATTCAACTTGAAAATAAAAGCATTGGGTACATTAATGATAATGAAAAACTAGCGATTGCTTACTCTGCTGCCGATGTTGTTGTTGTCCCTTCACTTGAAGAAACTTTTTCTAACACGACGGCTGAATCAATTTCTTGTGGAACTCCAGTTGTTGGTTTTCAGACGGGTGCAATTCCTGATATGGTAAAAGATGGAGTTACTGGGTATACTTTTCCTGTAGGAGATGTGAAGGGTTTGGCTAAAGGTATATATGCAACCTTAACCGGAAAGAGTATGTCTGACGATTGTAGAGTATATGCAGAAAAAAATCTTAGCTTTATGATTCAGGCTCAACTCTATGAAGAACTTTTTTACGATTTATATATCCATGATAAAATGAAAGATAAAGTTTCCAAGCTATTCAATTATGAGTTTTTATCATATTTTCCTGAAACAACACCAACAATTATGAATCTTTTGATATCTAAAATTATGAAAATAAAATGAGTATTTAATCCAAAATTATTGATTTGATGATTGATTGCAAAGTTCAATCAGAGAACTAAATTGATAACCCAAGTTCATTGTTGAGAGTAACGCCAGAGATAAAAAAGCAATTGATTTTATATCCTGTCAAGCTCATTCAAAGTAGAGAAAATTTTTGAAAACCCCAATTGATTGATTATGCTTTCCAAAAGACATTATCATTTTCATTTACACTTAAATAATATAGACTTTGTGTACACTTATATCAGAAAAAATGCTTGTTCCGCCTTCAAAAAATTTTTTGTTGCAAACTCTAATATGCGCGATAACATAAAATACTGTAACTCCTATTTGGAGTTTATGATGAAATATCATCGAGTTAAGTCAATAGATAGCTTAAAAGCTTTTGAGCATAAGATTGCAGTGATCAGGAATCCAAGCGATAGGGTGATATCTGCTTACTTAAATCAGTTTATTCAACGTTTGAAAAAGGGATCAGATCTTTCAGATTCTATCAGTAGAAACATATCAGTGTCACTCGATTTATTAACTTTTCGGGAATTTGTGTCTGAGTATTTGGCCAAGGTAGATTTTGAAAGAGTTGATTGTCACTTTTGGCCCCAGAAAGAACATTTAGCACCCATCAACTACAATCATCTTTGGTTGCTTGATAATTTGGCTGAAAATTCAGAAAAACTTTTCGGATATGAATTAGCCAATAAATTTTTTAAACACAAAACCAATTCAACGTCAAAATACAAAAAATATGATGATAACGCAGTTGATTTGTCGGCTATTCATATTTATGAACGCTTTTTAAATCAAGGGGATATTCCTAGTTATTCTGCAATGTTAGACGATGAATTAGAAGCAATTATAAATCAACTTTATTATGATGATTTTGAATTGTTTTATACACTAAAATCACATTGCATTACCTTGTTTAATTAATCCAATTTTTTTTGAGGGCAGATAAAATTATGACTACGGTAATTTGTCCAATTTGTAAAGGTCAAAAATTTGGAAAATTCTCTAATCGCCCCTCGGCTAAATGTTTGACTTGTGGCTCTTTAGAAAGAGGTAGAGTTATCTACATGGTTCTTGTTAAATTAGGAATTCCACGTGCCGAAGATCGCATATTACACTTTGCACCGGAAAAGTGTTTTATCGATCTTTTTACCAAAAGTCATGCTGAAAAATACCAGGCTTTTGATTTGTTTCCTGAAAGATACAAGAATTCAAAAACAACAGTTCGACGCTTTGATATTTGTGAAGACTTGAACTCAATGCCATCAGATGAGTGGGACTTTATATTACACAATCATGTACTTGAACATCTTTTTTGTTCGGTCAAAGATGTTCTACATGGTTTGGCTCGTATTTTAAAACCAGAGGGAACGATGGTATTTACAATACCCATTCATAAAAGACAAAAAACAATTGAAAATCTCGACCCATTTTTATCTGAAATTGAACGAAAGAAAACATTTGGACAAAAAGATCATGTTCGCTTGTTTGGGTATGACGTGATGTATACTATTAAAGAATCATTAGGTGTCAATTGTTTTATTCCTGTAACTTCTTTATTTGAAGAAGAGGAGTTTGTAAAGGCTGGCATCCCCTGGCAACCAGAAAATGAACCAAACGGAAAATCTATTTTTTTATATAAAAAAAGTGGTAAATTTTGATTTTTTTATTGACTTTATACTTTCAGTTTTTTTTCATGTTAATTAGCGTTAAAAAGAAATTCATTTTTATAGCAAATACCAAAGCAGCATCTACAACTGTGGAGTTTTTATTGAAGGATTACGCTCAAATCGACTTAAGCGATGCTCATCCTGG
>NZ_AUZM01000074.1 GCF_000478195.2 Lyngbya aestuarii BL J
AGTTTGCGAGAAACATTAACCACAAATCCTAATTGGCAAATTCAAGAAGTTTATTTTACCAATTTGGGTGAAGATCTGGTTTTATGATGTTTATGACCTCAACTGTTGCCATCGATTTCTTAAGTAGAGAAAGACGGGAAATTGGTAAGCTTCTGCAATCAGCCACAAGACTAAAAATAGATGAGATAAAAATGCGATAACTGTCCAAAAAATTGGAAACCAAGCCGAAAATCCACCCGAAATTGGAGGAAACAGAAAAGCAGAGAGTCCAATCAAAGTTGGAGGTAACAAGATGAGTAACAATGCTGCTAACCAATAAACCCAACTAATTTCGAGGTTGCCAATATGTTCTCCTTTCCAGTTTTGACCATTCCATCGCCAAGTAATAGAAGGTTCCCGATCTGCCATTTTCAGGAGTTGTCTTTCTGGATGAATGGTAAAAATGTGACGACAGACATCACAACCAAATGCGTCCATTAAAGCAATATTAGAAAGATCACCACAGCGACACACTGGACAGGGGTAGGTTTCTTGATAGCTTAATGGATTTTCCTTTTCTTTGAACATAGACATAGATTAATCCTGTATTGACTCAATCCCAAATATTTTCTCGATTTTTTAATACTTTCTTTAGATTGTGAGTAGGCAAGTTGTGATTCGACGATCTTTGATTGAGTTCACCCGTTTGCACTGACTTTTAGTTAATTTAACACAACTGTTCCGGGCTAGGGGTTTGAGATCGGAAGTTGACAGCTTGACGATTTTCGTATCATTAGTTACAGCCTCTAGACTCAGCCTCCCTCTATTGTCATATATAATACTTGAAAATTCCATAAAACTCTGTTGTGATCGGGGATGAATACGTTTAAAGTTTCGTCACTTTCGATCAAATCGCATCTGTGAATTTTTTTGATCGGCTAAAAAAAATAGATCAAACTGACAAAAGTTCTGGTAAAGTATTAGTTAACCTTTTAACAAAGAGGGAATGATCACTCAGCAGTGTACTGTGTTTGGTTAGTCATTATGATGATGTATTCTGAAAAGCAAATCACAGAACAATCAAAAACTAACTGCACTGAGACACACCTTTTCTGAACTGATCAATAGATTTGACAACTCTCAATTCAAATGACTTTGTTGTGACAGCAATAGGGACAAAAGCCAGTGCGATTTGATTCCTACGAACCCGGGGATTTCTACGATGAAATGTTTATCGCCAAAGGGGAACCTCGCCTTGAGGCCAAACTGCTAATTGAACGGATTAATTCTCTTTCTCCAGGGGAGCTAACCCTGCGACAGCAAGCCGCTCAAGCCGCTTTGATTAAGCTCGGAGCTACATTTAATGTTTATGGAGATCATCAAGGGACTGAACGGGTATTTCCCTTTGATATTGTACCTCGAATTGTCTCAGCTTCCGAATGGAACTGGTTAGAAAAAGGACTCAAACAACGAATTCATGCTTTGAACTTGTTCATTGCTGATATTTACAGTGAGCAAAAAATTATCAAAGATGGCATTATGCCGGCAGATTTAATTCAGTCTTCTAAAGGATTTCTAAAGCCTTGTATGGGATTAAAACCCCCGCAAGAAATTTGGTGTCATATTACCGGAACTGATTTAGTTCGCGATCGCGATGGACAATGGTATGTACTCGAAGATAATCTTCGTTGTCCTTCGGGGATTTCTTATGTACTCGAAAATCGCCGCGTGATGAAAAGTACATTTCCGCAAATTTTTGCGACATTAGGAATTCAACCCGTTGATGAATATGCGAGTCATTTATTAGAAACTTTACTCAATCTTGCGCCTTCCCATATTGCTGATCCAACGGTTGTCGTTTTAACCCCCGGAATTTATAATTCAGCTTACTTTGAACATTCATTTTTAGCCCAACAAATGGGTGTAGAATTAGTCGAAGGGCGAGATTTAGTGGTGGTGGATGGTTATGTACAGATGCGAACCACCAAAGGCTTAAAACGCATTGATGTCATTTATCGTCGGATTGATGATAATTTTATTGATCCATTAGCGTTTAATTCCGAATCTTTACTCGGAATTCCGGGTTTAATGGAGGTTTATAGTCAAGGGCGAGTAGCGTTAGCGAATGCGTTAGGATCGGGGGTTGCAGATGATAAAGTCATCTATGCCTATGTTCCTCAAATGATCCGCTATTATCTCGACGAAGATCAAATCTTACCCAATGTTCCGACTTATTTATGTTGGGAAAAGCAACAACTTGATTATGTCTTAGCTAACCTCGATAAATTAGTCGTGAAAGCCGCCAATGAAGCGGGCGGTTATGGAATGTTAGTCGGTACAGAGTCAACTGCCGAAGAACGTCAAGAATTTGCGGAAAAAATCAAAGCCAATCCTCGCAATTATATCGCTCAACCCACCTTATCTTTATCCCGTGTTCCGACGCTATTAGAAGACAAATTTGAAGGCTGTCATGTAGATTTACGACCTTATATTTTGTATGGTCAAGATATTTATGTTCATCCCGGTGGCTTAACCAGAGTCGCTCTAAAAAAAGGCTCTTTAGTCGTTAATTCTTCTCAGGGTGGAGGGAGTAAAGATACTTGGGTTTTAAAAGATTAAAAACAAGAATATTAGTGTAAAATCAAGTCAAAATAGCTTATGTTAAGTCGTGTTGCAAATTCAATTTATTGGCTTAATCGTTATGTAGAACGAGCCGAAAATATTGCCCGATTTGTTGAAGTTAATCGCAATTTATTGCTAGATTCACCTTTAGGACTCGAACAACAATGGCAGCCTTTTGTGTTAATTACAGGAGATTTACCCCTCTTTCAAGAACGGTATGGAGAAGCAACGGCTGAAAATGTGATTCAGTTTCTTACTTTTGATGCAGAATATCCGAACTCAATTCTTTCCTGTTTAAAAGCAGCCCGAGAAAATGCCCGTTCAATTCGAGAAGTCATTTCTTCAGAAATGTGGGAACAAGTCAACGAATTTTATATGATGGTTCGGGATGCAGCCAAAGGACAAAATCTCTGTGATTTACCCGAATTTTTCTATAAAGTAAAACTGAATGGACATCTATTTGCCGGGATTATGGATGCTACCATGTCTCACAACGAAGGTTGGCATTTTGGTAATATTGGACGGTTGTTAGAACGGGCGGATAAAGCCTCTCGAATTTTAGATGTTAAATATTATATTCTCTTGCCTTCTGTCGAAGATGTGGGAACGACTCTCGATGAAATTCAATGGATAGCTTTATTAAAATCAACCAGTGCTTATGAGATGTACCGAAAACGTCAAAAACGTCATCAAATTACACCCTATGGTGTCGTTGAATTTTTTGTCTTAGATCGAGAGTTTCCTCGTTCTATCCAATACTGTTTGATCCACGCCGAACAATCTCTACATCAAATTACAGGAAGTTTATCTGGAACCTGGCAAAACTCCTCAGAACGAGAATTAGGACGATTACGGGCTGAATTAGACTATATGACGATTGATGATATTACTGACAGAGGATTGCATCAATTTCTCGATGATTTGCAACGGAGAATCAATCTGATTGGAGATAAAATGTTTGAAACCTTTTTTGCTTTAGAACCGATTCCTAATCAAATCACAATTAGTTCTCGACAAACAATTTTGACTCCTTAAATCGGAGAAAATAGAATCAGGTATTACAGAGACATCAATCGATGGATTACAATATCACTCACACCACAACTTACACTTACACTCAAGCGGTTGATTTGACTCCTCATATTGTTTGCTTGCGTCCTCGTTCTGATGCCTTTCAAACCTTACACTCTTTTTTGATTGAAGTTTTTCCTGAACCCGTTGGTCAATCTAGTATTGTGGATTTAGGTGGAAATGACATCATCAAACTCTGGTTTAAACAACAAACTGAAAAACTGAGTATTAAAGTTAGTTCTCATGTCCAAACTCACTGTACCAATCCTTTTAACTATTTGTTGGAACCTTGGGCTTTAGAACTTCCCATTACAGATTATCCAGTTTCGATGTTTGCTCATCTTCAGCCCTATTTACAATCGGATTTAGCTGATCCTATTATTGCTCAACTGGCTCAAGAAATTTGGCAAAGTTCTAATGCAGAGATTATTGCCTTTTTAAATATTCTCAATCAACGAATTTATCAAACCTGTCAACATATGTTTCGAGAAACAGGCGCACCGCTTCCCCCTGGAGTAACATGGACACAACAATTTGGATCTTGTCGAGACTTAGCTGTTGTTTTTATCGCTGCTTGTCGGGCGGTAGGTATTGCTTCCCGGTTCGTGAGTGGGTATCGTGAAGGGGATTTATCTCCTCAAGAACAACACCTTCATGCTTGGGCGGAAGTCTATTTACCGGGTGCAGGTTGGCGAGGTTATGATCCGACTGAAGGGCTAGCCGTTAGCGATCGCCATATTGCTTTAGTTGCTACTGCTGTTCCTCGTCATGCGGCACCGATTACCGGAAACTTTCAGGGTGCTGAGGCAAAGTCTATGATGAATTATACACTGTCAATTGAAAAAAAATAATGTCAAAAAATCAATGAAACCCAATTATGCGTTAACCTTTTTGCAGCCATTGCTGATTTTTTCCTCGCCAATATCGCGCTTGATCGGATGTAAAATTTTGGCAATAGCCTGAACTCAGGAGGCACATGAGGGTTGATAATCCGAGCGGGTTACTCCCCTTATTTGATCGAAGATTTCCCGGATTGATCCTGAACTTTTCTATCTTTTTTCATCCGTACTGAGAACAGAAGTCCTGAACTCCTGAACTTATCCCTATCGACTTTTGGGACAAAATCCGTCAAACTAATAGTAGAACATCCCCTAGTTATCTTGTAGATCGGAAGGTGAATCCATGATGAAAACCGTTTTAGTCGTTGAAGACAACCCCATCAACTGGAAAGTATTTGAGCGCATCCTCACTAAACGAGGAGGATTAATCGCCAAACACACAGAAGATGTCGAAACGGTAATGGAATTAGCTCAATCCAAACAAGCTGATCTAATTTTGATGGATATTGCATTAGCAAATAGTTATTATCAAGGTCAAGCCGTTGACGGGATTCAAATTCCCCAGATGTTGAAAGCGAACCCCGAAACCGCAAATCTACCCATTATCCTCGTCACCGCCAATGGAGGCGCTCATGATCGAGAATATTTCCTCAACAAAAGTGGCGCAGATGGCTATATTCCCAAGCCTGTGATCGATCATAAAGCATTCGTTGAAGAAATCAAGGCTAAACTTTCAGCCCAGGGAATGCCGGAAATGATCGCCGCGAGTTAACTGATGAATCTTCGGGTTAACCTAAATTGAGAAGCTTTTTTCGAGGTGAGTACAGGATACAAACCAGAACCGCTCGTGAGTCACTAAACGCTTATACTAAGCACAATCTTGAGAAGAAATCTGTTGGGCTGTTTTACGAACTAAAATTGCCGCTTCTGAGGTAGATTTTCCAGAAATATCTACAGGATAGACTGAGCCTTGACGCTTTTGTAGGTCATAAGTATAAGTTTTGTCATAGTAACGCAAGATTAAATCCAGCGCTTCAGTGAGTTTCTCTTGTTCTATAAAATTAATGGCTTCTTGAGTCGCTAACCCCCCTAAGTGTTTGCGAATTCGTTCTGTTGCTTGAATCAACTCTTTTCGATTTGCAGTTCCATAAAGTTCAACCAACAGTGAAAGTCGTTCTTCGCGAGTTCGCTGAATTTCAATCACAGGTGCAGGTTCCATTTGCTGAAAAACCTCTTGAGGAACCCGACAAATTCCGATTCGTTTACTCTCTGCTTCGATCCAAACCGATTGATGACGTTGCAATTGTAACCATTGTACCGTGATCAAGTTCCAGAATTGTTCGTTTGTCGGTTGAGGGGGTTGACCCAAAGCCCCATAACTACTTCCGCGATGATTCGCCAAATCTTCTAAATCGAGGGTTTGTTCTCCTAACGTCGCTAAAGCATAGAGAATCTCTGTTTTACCTGTTCCCGTCATTCCCCCCAAAATTATTATTTTTTGAGGAACTGCAAACAAAGAACGTCCCCAACGGCGAAAGGCTTTGTATCCTCCCTGGAGAAGAAAAACCTGAAATCCCGCCATTTCCAACGCCCAAGCCACTCCACTACTTCGCATTCCTCCCCGCCAGCAATATATTCGTACAGAACTCTCTGCGGCTAAAACTCTAGCTTGAGCGATAAAATCGGCAAATTTTGGGCCAGCGATCTTCATCCCTAACTCAACAGCATGATTGCGTCCTTGTTGTTTGTAGCAAATTCCGACTTGGGCGCGTTCTTCGTCAGAAAACAAGGGAAAACTGATCGCCCCTGGAATATGTCCTTGAGTATATTCGGCAGGACTGCGAACATCAAGGATGACGCCCGGAGATCGAAAAAATTCGTCAGGATTAACAGAGTTTGACATAAGCTGCGGTGAGTTGAGATCAATATCATGCCTCAACTTTTAGGATTTGACCTCCTCACCCCTATCTTTAAAGATTATAGATCTTCAACTGTTAATAGTCTCTAGATCATTTTTGAGACTCGTGATTCCTCCTCTTAAATCTTCAAAAATTCGAGCAGCTTGTCAGCTTTATGGCGGGGTATTAACACCCCATGCCGAGTATACTTTGGACGGTTCCCTCTTGAGGCTGAGGTTGGGGAGTATTCGGGAATTGATCGGCAAACTTCATCGGTATTTGACACGAATGAGTGCGAAAGCGATTTAAGATCGTGCTGATTTTAACGCAATCTGACAAATTTGGCATTTCTTGCTTACAGTTTGAGCAGTACCAATACACTTGGGAATGACGAATGTGACGGAGCATATTGGTGGAGCAGCAGGGACAATTATTCATGGCTAATATTATTGAAGTTTAAACGACGCAATTTATGGACTTTGTTTTTACTATTAATGAGGGGCTTTATCAATTAAGTTTCCGAATGAAATACAGCGTTCACTTGATCTTCCGAGCTTTTTGATGAATGAAAATGTCATACTCTTTGAACAAATCCCTATTTTTGTCTCAATCTAGAAAATAGAGCCAGTTCACTCAAGCTGTTATCGTTCTCCCAGACTAGCAATCAGAGGGAATCAGTTGATCGGAAACTTAATCATTGAAAAATGGCCTGGATTGACCTCATAATACTTTAAAAAAAATTAAAGTTTGTATCAAATCATACGATTTACTTTAATTTTGTTCGTAGATGTTATTGCAAAATCTAGACTTTTATTGTAAAAGCTTTTCTTTTGTACCAAGACGATTAACCAATTCCCCCTAGTTCTGGATATTCAGTGGAGTTAGGTGCTGAACTTCAGTAACGAAAATTACCAATGAGCCTCTATAGAAGGGGTTTACTGAACATTTACATCTCAGTCTCCACAAATTACTAAATCTTTATAAAATTCTCTTGTCAAACTCAATAAAAGTTAACTATTCTGGGATTAAGAAACATTACTAACCAATGCTAGAAAGAGTTTACATTTCTCAAAATATAGCCGTCAGCAATCAGTTGGAGATAGGATAATGGTTCCTAGCTTTAAGTTTTGTTAGGAATTATTTCTAAATGTCATAGCTTGTTGTTGCCTAAAGATTCAAAAAAATAGATGAAAATTACAATTTTACTTTTAATAACTGCGGCAAGTATAATAATTTCAATAAACAAGATCAATCAATATTTTCGACCTTACGTTCCTATTCGCCTCAGACTTCTCAGGTTAGTTCTCAATCCCGTTAGATGACTCTGCTTGATCAACTCTTATTTTGGGGATTGGTGCTGCCCTGCTCTTGTTTGAAGTTATTGATTCACAGAGGTTTTAGTCCGGCTAAGGTTAAACAATCCCCGCCAAAGCTTCACCGGGTTAAGGGAATTTCTAGAGGTACAGTTGGAGTACAAAAGATGAATTAAAACATTCAATCTCTGACTCTTTATTCCCGAAAAGAATCTTCATTATCAGCTAAAATTTGTAAGCGAATTCTGCCCTCTCGACTGTCTCCAAGCTGAACTTCTAAAACTTGACCTGCAAGTTGTTCTAAACAGGAAAGCAGCGATCGCAAATGGGGGGTACTTGCACCAGTATCGACATAAAGCCGATCGGCTAAACTCCCAACCCGCTTCCAGGTACTATGAAGTTTGACGATCGCTTGTTCGAGTTGAGTGGCTTGTTTAACGAGATCTGCGGCTGTGTTCAAACAACCGACTCGCAATGCTTCTTCTAACGCCATTTCCACATCAACAGAAGATTGATTGATCGCCTGGACTTGAGCCGCAGCATCAAGATATTTAGATAAATTTTTGGCTTCTGAAGTCAGATTTTTAATGGTATCGACATCTGGACTGGCAGAAACTTCTCGACGAATTTCAGTAATATGAGACTCGGGTAATTTTTCCATTTCCCGGACTAGAGGAGCCAGATAACGAGTCGGCATCACTCCGGCTTGAGCTTTTTCTCGCACTTCTTCTGGTAGTAGATCAGAACTCATTGCAGTCCATTCATCAGACATCTGACGCACCTGACGGCGAGTAATGCGATCGCCATTGCAAGCAGCATCTGAGATCATTTGTTGGACTTGTGGGGAAGATTTTGCCGTCTCAACAAAGGCTCGTTTACTGAAGTTGTTGATCGAGTCTGGGTTTAACTGACCTTGAGCGAGGAGTGTGTCGGCACTGTTTGCCAGTTCAATTAAAGCATAGGCTTGACTTTTGCTGATTTCCCGGTCTTTCAGCCAGTTGAGAAATCCTGTTCCCCGTCCTTCACCCCCTCGTTTTTCACGATCGCGTACTGCTCGCAAAATTCGACCCCGCCAAATTTCGGTTTGCAAATCAAAGCGATCGCAAACTTTCCAGGCGACATCGATCTGTCGTTCAAAGTCGGGTTCGGCTATTTCATCATCTTCAGGATCGGGGAGTTCAAACTTTAGATCAGTTAGCTCTTGCAGAACTTCAGCTAACTCATTGGGCGATTGGGGAATATCAGCCATCAGGACTCCGCAGCGTTGGATCATTGCCGGATTATTATTACACGATTCGACCCCGCTACCAACTCCGGTTTGTCGGTTATGTCTATTGCTCAAGTTATTTTTTGCTTTTTCCTGCCAAGGATTGCACAAATGAGAAATCTTGTGCTACATTAATAAATCGTATGGCGGGCGTAGCCAAGTGGTTAAGGCAGTGGATTGTGGTTCCACCATTCGTGGGTTCGAGTCCCATCGTTCGCCCTGTACTGTCATGCCTTACTAACACTAGGTTTGACACTGATGATTAAACCAACATAGCGATAAACTTACCTAAAATCTACCTAAATCAAGCATATTTCACACTCATATCAACTGACCATCAAGTCTGTTATATTGATTTATTCATCTACAAGCCTATAACGGGCTGTTCTGTCAAACCCTCACTTTTACCCATAACCTGAACTTTCAAGCCTACCAATGTCGCTCTATCTGTCAAGGTCAAGCCTACGGTGCTACGCAACCTTGACATCTATCGCTTGCCATTGGTGTCTTGAGTTTGTCAGGTTTAGGGGGAAGGTGTGTTAGGGGATTACCCACAGCAGTAGACGAGCTTGGTTGGTTTTATTTTTTTCACCAGTCATGTCTACAGCCTCAATTTAGACTCGTCATTGGTACCGATAATGTGACTGCTAACTGAGAACCTACCCATTGTGTTACCTCTTGATTTTTGGCTATAGCCTGGTAAAAAAAACAGATTTTACACTCAAAGTCAGGTTTTAACTGCGATATCGTTTAGGCGCTCTTTTGAAAATCGACTAATTCTGTATTTTTGACCTTAGATTCTGTTTTTTCTCAGATACCCGTTGTTACATCTCTCTAACAGTTGATGGCCCTAAACAGACTAAACCCCTACAAATTGTGTGTTGTAAGGGTTACGGGTTCTATATAGATAAATGTATATAGATTGTGTATATAGATTGGGTTAAGTGGTGATGGATGAGGAGATGTTAAAGGGGTTAGTAGCACCCAAGTTTGAATTAAAAATCAAATAAAGTAATCGTTGCCTATCTAGAGAATGAAAATGCCCTAATATTAGAGCATTTCTTAGTTCTGTCTACACCTACTGTCTACAGTGTCTACACTGCTGTCTACAAGTGTCAACAAAATGTAGACAGTAGACTTTGTAATCTTGCTACGGTATTATAGGAGTTACGGCATAGTTACGCCGTAAATACGCCGTAAATATAGACGTAAATATACCCGTAGTTAATAACGACACTACGGGCTTAGGCAACTTTAAGGAATAAACCAATGGTATCTGACAATGAAGATTTGTTCAATGATGTCAAGGATATTAAGCGTCTTTCCCACAAGGCTATAGATATGCTCGAAGAAGCCAAGCGCAAAGACAAAGACAAAGCTGAGGTTGAACCAGACTTAGATGAGGACGGAAACATGATAACTGTTCATTGGAGTAAGCTACAAACTAACCCTTATTCGGCTCATAAGCTTTTTGGGGATGCAATCAAGAGTGAGTCAGGAGTACGCAGATTGGCAAAATGTAAATTGAAAGGTGAAGCTAAAAAAAACAGTGTTGCTCCATCAAAAATGAGACAAGTTATTTTCGATAAAACTTGGGCGATAGCAAAGACAGTGCTTCAGCTAGAAGGTTTGTTGAGTAGCTTTACTGAGGATGAATTTATTAAGTTTATGAAAGAGGTCTACGAACATTATCACAGTAAAAAAAAATAACGTTTAATTCTTACAGGAGTTGTTTTATCTTGTTTGTAGAACAACTCCTAGTAGAGTAGAGTAGAGTAAGTAATAATAATAATAATAATAATAATAATAAATAAATAAATAAATAAAAAGTAACTGACAATATCAGTTACCTTACCTTACTTCTTTTAATCTCTATCAGATTGCAGTAGCTACAAAAGCACTAGCAAGCTCAGTGAAAGGTTCTATAACAGTTCGCGCTGGTATGTTAACAAACCTTCGAGAACCCACAAACCTAAAACCTTGATTTAAAGGGTTTTTCAATCCCCTGATCCGGTGTTCCCTAAGATTGCAAACTAAGTCTCGCCGGAAACCGCCGGGCCGCAAGGCAAGCGCTGTTCCCTGTTCCCGCCCGCGTTGCGCCATAGCTTTGATACTACCCTTACCAAGTCTACGTGACCTTTCTTGTGTGAATAAATGACAATTGGAGCCATTGCCTTTAGTCCCAACGATTCACCCTGTAACGTATATTGTTTTAGGTTGTGCATCTGTTGTCTGACAAAACCTGACTCACTCCAAAATTCCTCACGGGTTAAATTCTCACGTCTTCTCAACTCCCTGATAATGTCAAGCCAATTTTCAACCTTTTGAGACTCAGTTTTGATAATCTCTATCAGTTCATCGTCTTCACATTTAACCGTCGTTTTACCGTTAACTACTATCGTTTCTTTGCCGTAGTAATAACGAACATAATTAGCGTCATAACGGACTGGCTGATAATAATCACCTTGTTGTTTGTGTTCAAGAAACACCTTGAAAAAACGCTGGTTTGTTACCATCTCAATTGAAGGAACTAAACGCTTGTATCCATCTTTGCGGCAATAACGAAATTCACTCCAATGCTTTAATGAGAGTGTAGGGATATTCAGTGTAATGTCCATGATTCTATATTTTGATGTATCGTTAAGAGTTGCCTAAGTCTTGAATAGACTTAATTAATGAACGTGCTGACTTGTCTTTATAGCCAGGTGAATGATTAAGTCTTGGTAATGTATCAGACAACCATTTTTCTAGATGTATACACCTGTCTACAGGGGTGTCTACAGAAGCATCACAATCATTCGTTTGAACGAAAGATTCTAGTCTTTGTTCAATCTCTGTTAAGCGTTCATTCAAGCGAGATTCTAATTCGTTTAACTGATGCTCATTTTTCGGCGTGTCTACAGATGTGTCTACAGTGTTAACACCAGAGTTGAGGGCCAACAGTAGCAGTCTCTTAGCTGCAAGATTGAGAGACTCCTCTGGTAAACACTGAGACTTAATCCATTCCAGGTCATCACCAGACAAGCGAAAACTAATTAATTCAGTTGCCATTATTATTGCCCTCTTTTGTGATGTGCATAGAGGGAAAACAGACAGCTTTTAAGAAAGTTGAAACGACTGTTCTAGAGCCTGATAAAAGCCCTATAATTGATTTGTTCATTGATACTGACTTATCAGTGGACAAGCTTGGTAGGTGTTGGTAGCACCTATCAGGCATTAAGAAAATAGTAGGTTTATTAAAATACTAATGTCAAGCTTTATAAGTTATCTTAATATGACTAAAACATCAATTAATTTACAATAATTTCTAACACTTGTCAAGTACCCTATAAGATATTTTAATACCTTGATTGTCTAATATTAGAACTGACTTTTAAATCAACTTGTCGTATTTCAGCGACAGTAGGTATTGCAGCCATTTTTGTAAATAGACCTCAACTTATCAATTACTCTAAAGGGTAAGTACCTGCAAAATTCCACCCTTGTACAGTAAGGGTTTCAGGGTTTGTTAACCTCTTAAAAATTTGATTTTTAATTCAAACTTGGGTGCTACTAACCCCTTTAACATCTCCTCATCCATCACCACTTAACCCAATCTATTAACTCCCACATCCAATCATATATATCTAATCATATATATGATTCACAACAGACTAACCATGACAACCAAAGTGATGACCGAATGGGGTGAAGTCGATAAAACTCGTAACCCTTACAGGATATAGCTTGTAGGGGTTTAGTTTGTCTAGGGCTATCAACTGTTAGAGAGATGTAACAACAGAGAAATCAAAAAAACAGAATTAAGTCACGAGATAACAGAATTAGTCGATTTTCATTTTTGTTCCAAAACGATATCGCAGTTAAAACCTGACTTTGAGTGTAAAATCTGTTTTTTTTACCAGGCTATAGCCAAAAATCAAGAGGTAACACAATGAGTAGGTTCTCAGTTAGCAGTCACATTATCGGTACCAATGACGAGTCTAAATTGAGGCTGTAGACATGACTGGTGAAAAAAATAAAACCAACCAAGCTCGTCTACTGCTGTGGGTAATCCCCTAACACACCTTCCCCCTAAACCTGACAAAACTCTAAGCACTACAGGCAAGCGATAGATGTCAAGGTTGCGTAGCACCGTAGGCTTGACCTTGACAGATAGAGCGACATTGGTAGGCTTGAAAGTTCAGGTTATGGGTAAAAGTGAGGGTTTGACAGGATGACAGTGTTGTGATGGTTGATTAGTGAATCAATATAACAGAGTTGATGGTCAGTTGATATGAGTGTGAAATATGCTTGTTTTAGGTAGATTTTAGGTAAGTTTATTGCTTTGTTGGTTTAATTATCCTCTCAAATGTAGTTGTAGCAAGTGTTATAACTCAAGCGGGTGATGGGACTCGAACCGCATAGCCATAAAAAATGAGGTTACAACGAGTACGCTGTAAACCCCACCTAATCTACCGAATTTTTAAAAGTCTTACTTAATTCTGGTTACTTTGTCGCTACCCTGTAGATTCTGAATTATCTCTTTTAGGTTCATATTCTCCCGTTGAGAGAAAGCTAACAACTCTTTCAGTCTAGCGTTCTCAGCTTTTAGCCGTTCATTATCATTCCTTAGTTGTTCTACCCCGTTGATATCTCTTGTCAGCAGGTCTAAGCTAGCGTCAATAGTCTTATGCTTGTTGTAACGCTCGTTCATTGCCTTAGAGTGACCTAGAGTTAAAGCCCTTTGGTCATCTGTTAAACCCGATAGAGTACCGTGTAAATTAGCTAAATGTCGAAGTGCATGAGTTTGACTGAAGCCTAGTCCGCATTGAGTTACCCATCGTCTTAACTTTTGCCCTAATTTTTGAATATAAGCTTGTTTGATGGTTTGTGGTTTGGACGTGCTCTTAGGGTTTAATGTCGGTAAAGAGATGTCAGAATTTTTGATGTCTAACATTTCAATCAAATTAGGGTAGTCAGGATGTACCATTGGACGCGCTAAACGACCTTTAGTTTTGATGGTTATTTTGTGAATATTGCCACTGTCGTCTATGACCTCAAAGCAGTCATTTAACACCAAAATATTGTCTTTATTGCTTGGGTCATACAGAGCCGGAATAACACGCTTGCCAACGGTTACGGGTTTATCAAGGTTAGCAATGGCTTTGAATTCTTGACCTCGAAAACCATAGATTAAATTGATTGATAAAGCTTTAAACCATTGTTGTCTTGACTCAATACTGTTCATTTGAAGTTTTGTCAAAGTGTAACCACCGAGTCCTAGTATTCGATTTCTGAAATCAAAAAACAAATTAATGTCTATCTCTTGTACCTCTATTTTTTCTGTGACTTCTATTTTTCCGTAGTGTTCTACCCATTTCTGGACTTCGCTGTGTTGTCTCGTTTCTCTCAATAATTTGCATATAGCAGCGTTAGCATTTTTGTAACCTTTACGCCCCTTGAGATGACCCCAAATGTTGTCAAATTGAGTTATCAAGACTGTAGCGTTACAGATTTTTGATTTGTCTAACCTTTTGTAAAATACTCCATAGGTACTATCCCAATTAGCCTCTGTGTTTGCCTCGAACCCTTTCTCATTACGTTTTAAATTTCGTTTGTCAGTCGCTTCGATGTATCGTTTTTTCCAAAGTTTAACCGCATCCTCAATAGTTATTAAGTCATTTTTAATTTGACTTTTTTCTTCAATTTATTGACTGTACCATTGCCAAAAATCAGACTCATTCTCAAATTCCTTAAGCTTGTCAGCAACCTTGAAAGATTTGATTAAAGCATTGATTAACCCATCTTTACTGAATATCTCGTTACACGGGTTATCCTTGTCCGCTCTTGGATGACTCGCAGTCTTAAACCTCAGATATAGTCGATTAGATTTTTTAGCACTATAAGAAATACTTACACCTTTAGGGGTTGACTTTTTACATCCTGTGAGATATACCTGCAATAACTCAAAGCTCACAAGCTTACTTGTGTCTATACCGTTTGATAAAAACCATTGGTTAAGGGTATCCAATGCTAGAACGCTATAATCCTTGTTCATTTCTACCTATTTTCTACCTAAAGTTCGCATTCGGTAGATTAGGTTGGGGTTTACGACGCTTCGTTGTGACCCCGTTTTTTATGGCTATGCGGTTCGAGTCCCATCGTTCGCCCTGTGTCGAGTATCAAATTATATTTCGTTAGTAACGAATTAATTTCGTTTTAGCTAGGATTTATGGCTGTTTTCACAAATTAATGCGTGTTGTAACAGATTAATTTCGTTTAACCTCCGAGATCTATCGATCACAAATTAATTTCGCCAAACCCAAAATCAAAAAATACACTTTAGGCAATCCACTGCCTTAACCTTTCAACTCTCCTTAATGTTGATTATAAATGCTATAGCCACTTTTCGGCTTTAACAATCGTGGGCAAGAGTGATGAAACAGCCAGACTCTCCCCGCCTACCAGGGGACAACAACAGCTTTTCAACTCAAACCTAGCGCAAAAGGGCTTATGAAACCTGTCGAGTATCAAATTATATTTCGTTTTCCCAACTTGGCTGCGGCTTCCCTGACTCTCTCTCCTCGAAGGAATGTGGGTTTGTAGCAAATATTTAAGTATTTAATATTACATAAATAAAGACGAAAGAGCATTTTTTATCTCTCCCGTCTACTGTTTGATTAGATTGTCACATCTTCAGAATCTAGAACGCTAAATTCTAAAAATTTAGAGTTTAATGTCCGATACCGATATATTGGAATCCAGCTTCTTCTAACTGTTTGCGATCTAAATAGTTCCGGCCATCAATCAGCATTGCTGAGTGCATTGACTTCGCCATCTTCGAGTAATTTAAGTTCTTAAACTGTTCCCAATCGGTAATCAAAACTAACGCATCGCAACCATCAGCCAACAGTTCCGGATCAGTTTCAACAATCACATTAGACAAACCATGACGCATTCCCGTTTGAGAAATAATGGGGTCATAGGCTTTAACTTTTGCACCCAAACGATTCAGTTGTTCAATAATATTTAAAGCGGGAGCATCTCGCAAGTCATCGGTATCAGGTTTGAATGTTAACCCCAATAATCCAATCGTTTTACCCTTGAGAATTTTGAGCATTTGTTGGAGCTTTTCAACCGCCATTAACCGTTGACGATTGTTCACTTCAACTGCTGCTTTCAACAACTGCGCTTCATAATTGTAGTCATCAGCAGTATGAATTAACGCAGAAACATCCTTCGGGAAACAAGAACCCCCCCAACCAATTCCAGCTTCTAAGAACTTCTTCCCAATTCGAGAGTCTAAACCAATCCCCAATGAAACCTGTTTAACATCTGCTCCGACGCGATCGCAAATGTTGGCAATTTCATTAATGAAGCTGATTTTAGTTGCTAAGAAAGAATTTGCTGCGTATTTCACCATCTCTGCTGAACTGAGATCGGTAACGACAACCGGAACCGGAGGTAAAGTCGGATCATCTGCACACTTGCGCTCAATAATCGGAGTGTATAGCTGTTGCATCATATCGAGTGCTTTTTTGTTATTGCTCCCCAAAACAATCCGATCGGGGTTGAAGGTATCAAAAATCGCAGAACCCTCTCGCAAAAATTCTGGGTTACTCACCACATCAAATGCAACTTCTACATCTTTTTTGGCTCCTTCTTGATTTTGTCGTTCTGCAACTCCATCAAGAACAATCATCCGCACCCAGTCACCCGAACCAATCGGTACAGTTGATTTATTGACAATAACTTTGTAACCTGTGGTTAGATGAGAACCAATTCCACGAGCCACCGCTTCGACATAACGAGTATCACTATCACCCGTCGGTAAAGCCGGAGTTCCAACTGCAATAAAGAGAATATCCCCGTGATTGACCCCTGCACCCAAATCTGAAGTAAAGGATAACCGTCCTTCCTCCATATTCTTTTTCATCAATTCTGATAAACCCGGTTCATAAATCGGTGACTGTCCGGATTTCATCAATTTGACTTTTTCTTCGTTATTATCTACGCAGAGTACATCGTGACCACTATGAGCAAGGCACACTCCAGTCACTAAGCCGACATATCCCGTACCAATCACACAAACTTGCATAATAATGATATCCTCATGCTATAAACGAAACAAAAAAACGAGAATTACTAGATGAGAGGGGTTGTGTACCCATCATCATCGCATTAGGATTCAAAGGGTATTACAGCCTACTGAATCCTGTTTCCATTCTATTGATGTTTTGACTGTTCCTCTAAAATTCGTTGGCGGAAGTCTGAAATGGTTAGCTTTAAGCCATCTTCTAGGGGAACAGTTGCTTCCCAATTGAGGTAGGTTTTTGCCTTCGTGATGTCTGGTTGTCGCTGTCTCGGGTCATCTTGAGGGAGGGGTTTATATTGAATCTCCGCATCGGGATTAACCATCTGCTGAATCTTTTGCGCTAATTGGAGGATGGTATATTCACTCGGATTTCCTAAATTCACCGGGCCAATATAATCCCCATTCATCAGACGCATTAACCCATCTACCAAGTTAGACACATAGCAAAAGCTGCGAGTTTGTGAACCATCTCCATAGACCGTTAACGGAATTCCTTGCAAAGCTTGTACGACAAAATTACTCACCACTCGACCATCGTTTTCTAACATCCGAGGCCCATAAGTATTAAAAATTCGAGCGACTCGAATATCAACTCCATTTTGACGATGATAGTCAAAGGCTAGAGTCTCCGCCACTCGTTTTCCTTCATCGTAACAACTGCGAATCCCAATCGGATTAACATTTCCCCGATAGTCTTCAGTTTGGGGATGTACATCAGGATCGCCATACACTTCGGAGGTTGAAGCCAACAAAAATCGCGCTTTGATTCGTTTGGCCAACCCCAACATATTCATCGTTCCCAAGACATTAGTTTTAATCGTCTTGACGGGGTTGTACTGATAATGAACTGGGGAAGCCGGACAAGCCAAATGATAAATCTGATCCGCTTCTATCCGAATTGGTTCTGTGATATCATGCCGTATCAGTTCAAAATAAGGGTTCCCAAACCATTTAACGAGGTTTCGCTTCGTACCTGTGAAGAAATTATCCAGGCAAACCACCTCCTGACCTTGTTCCATTAGACGATCAATGAGGTGTGAACCGATGAAACCTGCTCCGCCTGTTACTAAAATTCTCATTGTTGCACTTACCACGCAAACGTAGAGGGTAATTCCATAGTACAAAAATCTGGCTTCAAATCCAAATTTGCAAAAGTTGATCTCTCTGGTTTACCCGATTGACTAGATGTAATGCTTCAAGCCCTGACTCAATCAAAATCCAAGTTGGTCAACTTTTAAGGGATAAATTCAAAAAAATGCAACCCAATACTATCGCATCACATTTATATTGTGTTGTCAATGGCAGCAGGGAACCGGAAACAATAACTCGGTCAACCTTCGTGAAATGATTATGGGTAGGTGCAATTAATAAAATTCCCCAATCAGCAGGATTACTGATCACTTCACGGTCAACTGTTCAGGTAGATCTACGATTCTTGATTTAATCGTAAGACCGCCATAAATGCTTCTTGAGGAACATCAACAGATCCTAGAGATTTCATCCGTTTTTTCCCTTTTGCTTGTTTGGCGAGTAATTTCTTCTTCCGACTAATATCTCCCCCGTAACACTTCGCCAAAACATCTTTTCGTAACGCCGGAATATGTTCACTGGCAATGATTTTAGAACCAATCGCCGCCTGTAATGGAACTTTAAACTGATGGCGAGGAATCAACTCTTTTAACTTCTCCACCATGCTTCGACCCACCCCATAAGCCTTGTCTCGGTGAACAATCATCGATAGAGAATCAACCGGATCGGCATTGATCATCAGATCCAACTTCACCAAAGGATTCGCCCGATAGCCAATCAAATGATACTCCATACTGGCATAACCCCGAGAGCGAGACTTCATCTGATCAAAGAAATCTGTGACCACTTCGGCGAGGGGAACTTCATAGACTAATGTTGTACGTCCGAGCGTCAAATATTTCATATCTTTGAAATCACCCCGACGAGTTTGACCTAAATCCATCAATGTTCCCACATATTCTTCGGGGGTAATCATTTCAACTCGTACATAGGGTTCTTCTATTTTCTCGCGGAGGTTAGGTTCCGGTAAATTTGTGGGGTTATCAATCATTAATACTTCCCCTTTTAACGTCGTTACCTGATAAACAACTGAGGGTGAAGTTACAATTAAATCTAAATTATATTCTCGTTCGAGACGCTCCTGCACAATTTCCATATGCAGCAACCCCAAAAATCCACAACGAAACCCAAATCCCATTGCGGTCGAGGTTTCTGGTTCATAAGATAGGGCAGAATCATTCAGCTTGAGTTTATCGAGGGCCTCGCGTAAGTCAGGAAATTGATCGGAATCGGTTGGGAATAAACCACAAAATACCATCGGTTTTGCTTCTTTATAACCCGGTAACGGTTCTTCTGCCGCATCTTTGGCTAGGGTAATCGTATCTCCAACTCGGGCATCTTCAACGGCTTTAATGGCTGCGGCTACATACCCAACTTCCCCTGCGTGGAGTTCATCAACGGGCTTTTGAGTCGGACATAATATCCCAATTTCATCAATCTCATATTCTTTTTTAGAAGCCATTAACCGAATGCGATCGCCTTTTTTGAGCGTTCCATCCATGACTCGAAAATAGACAATTACTCCGCGATAACTATCGTAATAACTATCAAAAATTAACGCCCTTAACTTTTGCGAAACTGTATCTTCAGGTGGAGGAACTAATTTAACAATTGACTCTAAGATCTCATTGATACCAATTCCTTCTTTGGCGGAAGCGAGGATGGCATCAGAACAGTCTAAACCAATGATTTCTTCGATTTCTTCCTTGACTCGATCCGGTTCGGCTCCGGGTAAATCTATTTTATTTAAAACGGGGATAATTTCTAAATTATTTTCTAGAGCCAGATAGACATTTGCCAGGGTTTGAGCCTCGACTCCTTGAGACGCATCAACAACTAATAATGCTCCTTCACAAGCCGCCAGACTCCGGGAAACTTCATAGGAAAAATCCACATGACCGGGAGTATCAATCAGATTTAAGACGTACTGATTACCATCTTTGGCTGTATAATCCATACGAGCCGCTTGCAACTTAATGGTAATGCCGCGCTCTCTTTCCAAGTCCATCGAATCTAGAAATTGCTCCTTCATTTCCCGTTGTGCGACTGTCCCTGTATCTTGCAACAGGCGATCGGCTAAAGTGGACTTGCCATGATCAATGTGAGCAATAATTGAGAAGTTGCGAATTCGAGAAACAGGAACGTTTGTCATAGGGATTTTTCCACTACTGGGAGAGATGAATGATGATTGATGGCAAGATCAGGAGAGCTAAACTTAATTTAACGTATTTTAACAAAACTTAGCCGGCCCGTCGTCCATCTTCATACAACTTTTTTGTTCATGGCTTTGATGAACTTAACTTCTTGAGATGTCACAACTAAAGGTTGACAGTTCACCTTGGGAGTTATGACTGCTGTTCTAACTCGGCTTTCATACGTTCGAGTGTTGTGTTCATCTGAGAGAACATTTGATCGGGAGTGATGCCAAATTGACCGAGTTGAGTCTTCAACTGTTCCATCGTCATCTGAGCCATAAAATCTTCTGAGAGTTCAAAGCGCTTCATAAACACGCGGTAACGATCCATGATCGACTCCATCTGTGCAATGAACAGTTTTTTGCCTTCGCGATCAAACTTCCCGTAATCACCACCCAGTTGAATTAAGGATTGATAATCTTCAAATAACTGTTTGGCTTCTTGCTGAACGATCTCTGAGTCAAAGAATCCCATAGCTACTCTTTATTTTACTAAACTGCTATCATTTAAACTCAGGAATTCCCTAAGTTTTTGTATTATTCTAACAGTCAAGATCGACAGTCTTCACACTTTTGTCAGTCGCAATTCCCGTACTTAGGACTCAAGGATAAACTGAGGGAAGTCAGAGATTATTCCTCTACAGGATTTATTTTCGGGGATTTGACTAGACTTTTCCCCAGCGATCAATCGGCCAAAAGCGAAAAGCAGCATGACCAATGATATTTTCTTGGGGAAGAAACCCCCAAATATGAGAGTCATTACTATCATTGCGGTTATCCCCCATGACAAAATAATGATCAGCCGGAACATTCTCAGGCCCCCAATTATAAGCAGGAGGTTCGGCGATATAGTCTTCTTCTAGGGGTTGATTATCGATATAAACGACCCCGTTTCGCACCGCCACCGTTTGACCGGGTTGGGCGATAATCCGTTTAATAAAGGCTTGCTGAGTTGAATAGCCCTGTACTTGTAACGGCTTGGGAGGGCTGAAGACGATAATTTCTCCGGCTTTGGGGGAATGAAGGTGATAAGACACCTTTTCAACCACTAAGCGATCGCCAATTTCTAGGGTCGGTATCATCGAATCTGAGGGAATGTAGCGGGGTTCAGCCACAAACATTCGGATCAAGACCGATAATACCAGAGCGATCGCCAAAATTAAAAAATTTTCCCCCTGCTCACTCCAGATTTTCTTCCATCCAGTTTGTGGGGTCGCGGTTTGACTTTCCTTTGGCGGTGAGGGCATTTCCATCTATTGAAACTAACGAATTGAACTGCAATTGATCACATTTTAGAGTGAAATTTTCTAGGGTTAGCGATCAATGATGAAAGCGTATTCCCAAAAAGATATCGTAAATAAAACCTCGGAAATCTTTTCCTTGTAGTAACCCCAACGATTGAGGCGATCCCTTAGAATCGAGTAAAGGTTTCATTTTCTCATAGGCAGGCTTGTATTGATACCAGGGAATAGACGGCCACAAATGATGAATGAGATGATAATTCTGACCTAATATTAAAAGGTTGAGAATTGCACTCGGGTAAACTCTGGCATTCTTCCAGCGATTACGTTCTTCAAAGGGACGATGAGGTAAATAATCAAAAAATAACCCTAAGGCTAGACCGACAACCAATGCGGGTGAGAACCAATAATTGAGGATGTAATCTGTAAAGCCATAATGGATTGAACAGCCAACAATGCTAAATACAAACAACCGACTCAAAAACCATTCTAAAAGCTCATATTTTCGCCACAGTCGTCGTTTGAAGAAAAACACCTCATGGTAAAAGAAACGAGCAGCGATTAACCACAAAGGCCCACCTGTGGAAACAAAATGATCAGGGTCATTGTCTGGATCATTAACATGAGCATGATGTTGTATGTGAACCCGTGTAAATACTGGAAAGGCAAAACCTAGCATGAGCGCACTTCCATGTCCCAAGATGGCATTAACAATCCGATGACGATGGGCTGAATTATGAGAAGCATCGTGAATGACTGTTCCTGCCAAGTGCAGAGCAAGCACGTTAATGAAAAAACAACACCAACCGACCCAGTTCCAACACCAATATCCGATTACGGAAGTCGTTACTAAACCTACTGAACCTAAAAACATCAGTAGCGTTACATTGAAGCCCCCCTCAGGGATAAGAAACTCCTTGGGAGCCGTCAGTGCCTTCCCGGCCTCCGACATTACTTTTCGCACTCCTTATTCTGTCACACCACTGTATTTTATGAGACAAAGCCACAAACTGTAAAGTTTCGTGACAAATATGAATCTCATCTTAACCTGTTGAAAACCAACTTTAAATTTACCCGAAGAAGGAGAAAAATTCCATGTCCTCTCGTTTAAAGTCTCAGTCTCACCTCTGTTCCAATGTACACCGAATCCTCAGTTTGTCCGTGAGTGTTTTGATTTTATTGGGTTTTGGTTCATCAGCCCAAGCCAGACCCAACTGGACAGGAGGAGGTCGTACACCGGGATGGTTCCCTCAACAAAATGATGATCGCCGTGATATCCGAGTTCCGGCACCAGAAACGAACGACACAGAAACAGAACTTCCTCAAGACCAAAGTTCTCCTGCCCCAGACTCAACTGTCAATTCTCCAATTCCGGTCGAGGAAATTGAAACCGAAACCGCAACTGAACCTCGGTTTAGATGTGAGGTGATTGGCGGAGAGTATACCGTCATGTATTACCCCGTTACTCAAGACAATCAAGGTTTTGCTTGGGCTGTTCCTGGTGAAATGGGAGGCGGTTGGACACCGGATCGTCGTTGTAACGAAATTAGTAGCCGTCTAGAGTCCTATCGACCCGATGGACTATATGAATTGCTTACCGGGGTTGAAAACGGCTATAACGTCATCTGTGCGACGACCGAAGATGTGCCAAGCTGTCGAATTGTATTAACAGTACCGACCGAAGAAAACCCGCAATTGGTACGCGATCGCATTTTCCAAAACCTGGTTGTTGCCGATAGCGGTACCGCCACCCAAGCCGTATATACCCTCACCGATGAAAACAGTACAGGTGATATTATTCAAGGAATATTCCGAGGGGGTACGGGTGGCAACTCCACTCAACGGAATCGCTCCCGAGGTATTAACCTCAAACCCTTTCTTGCCCCAGAAGATCGAGGAACTGGCACCCAATTACAATCACCCAATTACAATCAATAACATGAAGTGCGGTGAGTGCAGCCCAAACTTGTGACCCTGCGGTTCTCGGCAAGACTGAGTTTGTCAGAGCGTGAACAGTCAAAAGTCAAAAGTGAAAAAATTGAGAACGGTGTGCGGTGTATTACTCAAACACACTGACAAACACACTGATAACTGTAAACTGAAAAAACTCTCGCGGCGAAGTTGCTAAGATTGCAAACTTTGCAATGATCGCGAACTTCGCGCTGGTCACTGAATAACTGATAACTGTTCACTGAATAAAGATGCACCGAACCAAAATTGTCGCCACTATTGGCCCTGCCACCGCACAGCCAGATGTTCTACGCGCCTTGATCGAAGCAGGTGCTACCACCCTCCGACTCAACTTTTCTCATGGTACCCATGAAGATCACCAACGTAGTATTCGGATGATTCGGCAAATTTCCTTTGAACTGAATCAACCCGTTGGCATTCTTCAAGATCTTCAAGGCCCAAAAATTCGTTTAGGTCAATTTGAAAACGGTTCTATTGTCCTCAAGCGAGACGATCCCTTCATTCTCACGTCACGTCAGTTACCGGGAACCCAAGAAATCTCCTCTGTTACCTACGAACCTCTAGCTGACGAAGTTCCTGAAGGTGCAGATATTTTGCTCGATGATGGCAAAGTTGAAATGAAGGTCGAAAAAATTGACCGCAAAGCCAAAGAACTTCACTGTCGGGTTGTCGTTGGTGGGCCGCTCTCCAATAGCAAAGGCGTTAATTTTCCGGGTGTTTATTTATCGATTAAAGCTTTAACAGACAAAGATCGTAAGGATTTGATGTTCGGCCTCGATCAAGGGGTTGATTGGGTCGCCCTCAGCTTTGTACGAAATCCTCAAGATATTTTAGAAATCAAAGAACTGATCGCCAGCGCCGGCAAAAATGTTCCTGTGGTTGCCAAAATCGAGAAACATGAAGCGATAGAACAAATGGAGGAAATCCTTACCCTCTGTAATGGTGTGATGGTCGCTCGGGGCGATTTAGGGGTGGAACTCCCGGCTGAAGATGTTCCGATCTTACAAAAACGGTTAATTGTGACGGCGAACCGGATTGGAATTCCGGTGATTACGGCCACTCAAATGTTAGACAGTATGGTGGGCAATCCCCGGCCAACTCGGGCTGAGATTTCTGATGTTGCCAACGCGATTTTAGATGGTACTGATGCAGTCATGCTTTCTAATGAAACGGCGGTGGGTAAATATCCGGTCGAAGCGGTAGCTACAATGGCTCGAATTGCTCGCCGGATTGAAAAAGAAGGAATTACCCGCCATATTTCTACTGTTGCGGATACTGGGCGCTCTGTTCCCAATGCGATTTCGGCGGCGGTTGCTCAAATTGCTCACCAACTGGATGCGGGGGCGATTATGACGTTAACAAAAACAGGGGCAACGGCTCGAAATGTTTCTAAGTTTCGCCCTGCAACTCCCATTTTAGCCGTGACGCCTCACGTGGAGGTGGCCAGACAGTTGAGTTTGGTTTGGGGAGTTAAGCCGTTATTAGTTTTGGATTTGTCTTCGACGGATCAAACGTTTCAGTCAGCGGTGAATGTCGCTCGGGAAAATCATTTACTTTCTGATGGGGATTTGGTGGTGACAACAGCGGGTACTCTCCAAGGGGTTCCCGGTTCGACGGATTTGGTCAAAGTGGAAGTGGTTAATGCTTTGCTTGGCAAAGGGACGGCTGTGGGTCAAGGTTCGGTCACAGGACGGGCAAAAGTTGCACAAGAGGCGTCGCAACTGAGTGATTTTAGTTCGGGTGATATTTTGGTTGTTCATCAAACTAATGCGGAGTTTGTTGAGGTGATTCGTAAAGCTTCGGGTATTGTCACCGAAGTTGACAGTTTAACGTCTCATGCGGCGGTGATTGGCTTGCGTTTGGGTATTCCGGTGATTATCGGGGTGAAGAATGCAACAGAGGTGATTCGCAATGGCACAATTTTAACGTTGGATATGCAACGGGGTTCGGTGTATTCGGGGGCGACGAGAGGGTAAATCAGAGAACAGAAAATAGGGAACAGAGGATAGGGGACAGTCAAAAGAACGGATAACGGGTCCACTGTAAACTGTCTCCCCACTCCTGAACTCCTGTACGCGAAGTGATGGTGTACAGGGTATTTCTCAGCAAAAAAATACACCCTAACGTTAATCGTAGAGTGTATCGAAGCCTTGCACTTCGGAGCATTTAGATCCATCCACTCTTACATATGTCTCAACAAGCGGGACTTATGCAATTACCGCAGAAATTAGTCATCGGTACTCCAGATACAACTTCCGTGTCCGAGAGACTTTTGGCCCTAAAAACCTAACTCCTCAATTTCTCCACGTCTAAATTCTGAAACTTGACCCAACTTTTTCACATTTCAACGGTTGATAGAGAGGGGAAATAACAGTCTTGATTTATTAGATTTTCATTGATAAACTCAAGGAGTTGATTCAAATTTTGATTTAATAATAAGTATTTCATCCTAAATTCGATTGAGGAGGATGCAGTATACCGGATCGGTATCAGGTTGATTTTGTATAAAATTACACATTTTGACTATTTAGATTTATGAATTAAAGCTTTCTCTTAACCTTAAGTCAAGAAAAATTGAGTAAGATAGATATATAAATTTAGAATAAGATTAAATTGACTGCCAGATTTAATAATTGAATCAATCAAAGTTTGAATCTCAACTTTTAATTGATAATAAATTGATAAAGTTTAAAAATAAAAACCGAAAAAATACATCATTTTTTTTGATACATCATTTTTGACTAAAAGTATGTTTTTTTTATTTCAGCGTCTTAAACGAACTTGGTTAAATTCCCATTGGTTATCAATATTAGTGGGATTGAACTTTAGCGTCATCGCAATTTTTCTGGGGCGACAAGTTCAGATGCGTGAACACAACTATCTTCAGAAATTCATTCAATCAGATTTTCAGGGGATAGAAGCCGCTTTTACCAATCAGTTTAACCATAAAATATCTTCCCTCAACCGCATGGGAAATCGCTGGATACTTTGGGGAGAAAAAAAAAAAAATCTATGGCAAACAGACACTTACAGTTATTTAGATTCTAATCCTTATATCCTCGCTCTTGGACGGATTAATCCAAACTCTCAGGTGCAATGGGTGATTCCCACGATAGAAACTCAAAATATCACACGTTCACATCAGGAGATCAAACGTTCTCAAAAACGG
>NZ_AUZM01000075.1 GCF_000478195.2 Lyngbya aestuarii BL J
GTGGGGAGGTGGGGAGGTGGGGAAGTGGGGAGAAAGAAGTCAGAAGTTAGAAGTCAGAAGTCAGAAGTTGAGAATTGCCTGTTGCAAGAGCGCCTGTTGCAAGAGCGCCTTTCCCCTATCCCCTATTCCCTATTCCCTATTCCCTGTTCCCTATTCACTGGTAACTGTTTAAACAACAGGTTCCCAAGCCCAGTCTGAACGAGTTAGGCGAATTTGTGCCAAAGTAAAAATTGTGGGAATAATGCGGGCGTAGTTGGTTGAGATGGTTTTCCAACCGACATCGGCAACAAACCAAGTCCATAACATTGGGCCAAGAAATGCAAATAAACTACGAGTTGTACCATAACGGGCGGCACTAACGGCCATTCCTCGTTTTGCCATCTGCACGGTAACATAACTTTGGAACTGAGTGGCGGCAGTCGTACCTCCTTGAACGATAGCTTGTTTTGCCATTTGGTATTTGGCAAAATGTAGGGCAAACTGACGGGCAAGTTGTTGTAACACCATAGGTTGTACAATCGTACTCACTGCAATTGCACTTCCCGCTTTTAATAGAAAACCTAACGGGTCTTTTTGAGCAGATAAAGGCAGGGGTTGAGCAGAGTTGGACTCAGCCAGAGCATGACTGATGCGTTGAGTTAAAGCTTGTTGTTCGGAAGCGGGTAAACGTTTCCAAGCCCGTCCTAATAAAAATAAAAAGATTTCGGCTTCTAAGTCTGTGGTGGAGAGATTTTTGGCATAAGATATTTTCAGATATCGACAGACTTGAACTAAAGCTTGACGATAAGTGATTTGGTGAGTTCGTCCTCTCAACACACTCAGTCCGTCTGCGGCTAAATAGCGAAATCGTTGTTCGAGTGCATCCAGCCAGGCTTCATGGTCACGACTCTCGATGTCAATTGGTTGAGGGGTGTTGAAATAGTCTAAGGGATTAAACCGACGGCTAAACAGCAGTTCGGTTAATTGTTGCAACTCCTCTTGGGTTGCGAGTTCCAATGCTCCTCTGAGTTCATCCAAAACTGATACCCTCCTAACCCGCAGATTATCTAATACTATAGTGTATTATTTTACTGGGATTTTGGGCAGAAGACGTCGGTGATTCTCTAATGAAACGCCTTCTTCGTCCCGAGGAAATTGCCAATTTAGTGACTTATCTCTGTTCAGAACAATCCTCTGGTACAACTGGTGCCGCCTTGCGAGTCGAGGGAGGAATAATTAACACGATAGCTTAAGTGAGCTAAAATCCCTTTTGTCTAGCCTCAACCATCATTCGGACAACATCGGGGAGTTTATATTGGGCTTGCCATCCTAATTTTTCTTGGGCTTTAGCAGGGTTGGCCCGACCGACTGCAATATCTGTGGGTCGATACAAAGTTTGGTCTGTTTCGACATAATCTTCCCAGTTCAGACCGACACAAGTAAAGGCTTCGGCAACAAAATCTTGTAATGCGGACGTTTTTCCGGTTGCAATCACATAATCATCCGGTTCGTCATGCTGTAACATTTTGTACATAGCTTCGACGTATTCCGGCGCCCAACCCCAATCTCGTCGGACGGAAATCTCGCCTAAATAGAGTTTTTCTGCACTTCCTTGGGCGATTCTACAGGCTGTTGTAATGATTTTTTGGGTCACAAATCGTTCGGGTCGCAGGGGAGATTCGTGGTTAAATAAGATACCTGAACAGGCAAATAAACCGTAGGCTTCTCGATAGTTGGCAACTTCCCAAAAAGCGGCGGACTTAGCAACAGCGTAGGGACTGCGAGGACGAAAGGGGGTATTTTCATCGGCGGCTAATTCGCCTGTATTTCCGAAACATTCACTTGAACCTGCGTTGTAAAGTTTGATGTCAGCCCCGGTAAACCGAATCGCTTCTAACAGGTTTAAAGTTCCAGTTGCAATGCTTTCAAGGGTTTCTACGGGTTGGTTGAAGGACAAACCCACTGAACTTTGGGCGGCTAGGTTGTAGATTTCGTCGGGTTTGACTTTCGTCAGGACTTGTAACACACTCCGAAAGTCGGTCAGAATCATTGATTCGAGTTTAACTTGTTCTCGGATGCCTAAGCGAGATAAGTTTTGAAAAGATGACATTTGAGCATCTCGGGAGGTGCCACAAACCGAGTAGCCTTTTTTTAGCAATAATTCGGCGAGATAGGCGCCATCTTGTCCGGATATTCCACAAATTAAAGCGGTTTTCATTCCTTTTCCTCAACGTCTGCCTGCTCGGTCTTTTCTATTAATTATCTCTTGATTCTTGTTCCGATTGTGGCATATCAATTCCCCTTTCTTTCAAATATTGTCTCATTTCTTCAAGTTGTTGTTCAGCAAGTTCTGCCCGAAGGCGTTGTTGTTCGGCTCTTTCTTCCGGTGTTGGCAGGATTTCTCCTTCCAATGTTGCCCACCGCAACCAAATAGTATTAATCTCTCGATAACTGCCCGACCATTTGACTAATGCTAAGTTTAATTCTTGACTAATTAAACCGCCTTGTTCGTCGGGTTCTAGGGGTTGATAAACGCTTCCTTGTAAACGAAATCCTTGGAAATCTTCGGGGTTAAAGGGATCGTACCAAAAATATTCCGGGACTCGCATTCGAGATTGATAAATCTGTTTTTTCTCGGTTTTATCTCGGTTTAGGGTACTTTCCGATAACAATTCAATCACAATATCCGGCCCTTTTCCTTCTTCCCAAATTACCCAACTTTTGCGTTCAGTGCGGGGAACATCTAAAACAACAAATACATCCGGCCCCCGTTCGTCTTGGTTGCGAACTTGCTCCAGGCTAAAGTAAACAAACATATTACCCCCAACATAGGCATTTTGCTGTTTTAATCTTTCCCAAAGTGCATTAATCAATAAATCAGATTGATGTTTGTGACGTTCAGTTTCCATCGGTATCCCATCATCACAAGGGAGTTCGTCTTGAGTGGGAGGTAGAGAAATTGGGGGTTCTTTCTCTTCTGTAAGTTGAGGATTGGACATGATCACAACTCGCGTTTATATCCCTTTTTATTTTAACACTTTATCCCGGCATTCCCAAGTCATTTTTTAAAATAAATTTCCAAGCTGAACATTGACTCAATTCTTCGATATTTAAGGGTTTTCCTTTTTGTTGAGACAAGCGAGAAAAATCATCAATCCAATCTAATATAATTTCTGTTGTAAATAACTGAGGAGTAGTTTTTAAGGCTTGCTGAAGGTAGAACTTCATTTGTTCTTCGTGATTGTAATTATAGCAATCCCAAGCATTCCAAACCTGACAGGCGTAGTTAAGGCGTTGATTAATTTTTTGAATTCCTTTTTTGACATGAGGTAAATTAGCAAAATCATTTTTATTTTCGTCTAATAATACGTGATGAATCACTTCTAAGGTTTGTTTGAGCATTCGTTCTTCTTTAAAGAGTTGTTCGGCTCTTTGTTTGGCATATTGACCTTTTTGTTGTCTCAATTCAGGATTAATCGCCCAATCTTTTAAGGTTTGAACTAATACGGTTACTGTGTCTTCTGGATTAATATTTGGGTCAGGTAAAAGTTGACCTGTATCTCCTAAACCTTCAGGAATTCCCCCCGCAGCAGAAGCGATAATGGGTAAACCTTTAGCCATCGCTTCCATAATCGCAAAAGACGGTGCAGCTTCGGCTAAAGAGGTCAAAATAAAAATATCACAAGCGTCTAACCAGTCGGGAATATCCCAACGTTGTCCTAAGAATTTTACCTGATTACTTACTCCAAGTTGCTGTACTTTTTCTTTGAGTTCAGGTTCGAGATTATGATCGCTTCCTTGACCTGTTCCCGCCCAAACAAAGTATAATTTATCCCAGATAGAAGTATGCTTTAATTGTGCAATTGCTTCGAGTTGATAACAATGTCCTTTTATGGGAGCAAGTCTCGCTGATGTCAAGCACATTATCCCATCTTCGGGAATGCCAATTTCTTGACGCAAACGTTGGCGATTTGAGGGATTTAGCGGTGAAAAATATTTCTCTGAACGTCCGTAATAAATTACATTTCCTTTGTTTTTCGGGAGTTTAAACTGTTCATGGAGGATGTTTAAATGTTCTTTAGCGGCGACATTAACGGCTTTGGCTAAACCGTATTGATATAAGACACCTTCTGCGTAGGGAATATTATCGCCCATTGAAAAATCTTTGTGTTCGGGAGTGGCTAAACCCAAAGCAATCATGTAGGGAATATTCTGTTGAATGGCGACTTGTTTTGCAGCAAAATGGGAGAACGGCCAACCATCACTAAAAATAATTAAATCCGGGTTTAATTGAGCATAAATTTCGCTCGCATCTTTCGTATTTCTCAGAATTCTTGATAAGTCTTGACTGGTACTATAGTCTAGCCAATATTGTTGAATCCCTAAGTGTTTTTCTTGTTCAACTAACGGGCTGGAATGTTGAGGACGAATAGCTGTTACTTGATGTCCCATTTTCGCCAACTGACACATAATGAAATGATCATATTGAGCTAAACCCCCAATTCCTGGATCATCTGTATTCATTAAGATAATACGTTTTTTTGAAGATGATTTTTGATGGGTATAAAAAGAAGTTTTACTCATCAAGTGAGTGACAGCTTGTTGCCATTCTGGAGATTTCATAAATTTTTGATCATCAAAGAGTTCGCCATATTCAGCCGAAATGTTTCTAAAAGCATCTATCCAATGGGTGAGAATATTAGCTTTAAAATCAGAAGTATAGTTTAAGGATTTTTTAAAACAATAAGTCATTAATTGAGCATAGCCATCTCGATACATTCGCCAGGCTAACCACACCCAACGCTGATAATGTTCTTGCTGTTTTAACTTGAGAATATGATCGGGGATATCTTGTCTATTAAAAAACTCATTCATCAAAATTTCGGTATTTTTAATAACCCGTTCTCCCCCGGACATTAAATTACTATCGTGTTGACGATAACCCGCATGAATTTGTTTCAACCAAACCGCTTTACATCCCATTAAAGCCAAGCGAAGAACAAAATCTAAATCTTCTGTTGGCGGATAGCGATGATCGAATCCTCCGACTTTTTCCCACCAAATTTTTCTGATCATCAAAGCGCTTGGACGGACACATTTATGTAAAACCCAAGTTTCTAAGTTGAGTTCCGGTGCATCTTTCCAAGGCGTAATATCCGCAACATTTTCTCCTTTTTGGTTGACCATCATCCAACCGCTTTGAACTAAATCAATGGTTGTATCTTGCTCAAATATTTTAACTTGTTCAGCCAATTTATTCGGAGTGAAAAAATCATCCCCATCGAGAAAAGCTAACAATTCTCCTTTGGCAAGTTTACAGCCATGATTTCTCGCTTTTGCAGCACCTTGGTTGGATTGATAAACGTAGTTAATTACATCTAAATAAAGACTTAAAACCTGTTTTGTATTATCTGTAGAACCATCATCAATTACAATCACTTCATAATTGGTATAAGTTTGTTCTAATACACTTTTAACTGCTTGTTCAATATAGTTTTCACAGTTGTAAGCCGGAATTATTACACTAACTTTGGGAATGTTAGAAGGAAGAAGACTAGAAATTAATTTTTTCCATTGGGGTAATTTTCTAAAAGATTCTAGATTTAGTTGATAACCGTAGGCTTGACAATTTCCACTAAACCGTTTAATCCAATCGGAAATTGTGATCGGTATTGCGTCCGGGGTATAGGCTAAAGATTTACGAAGAAATTCAGCCATTGATTGATAATTCTGAGTATGATAAAGATGCCAAGCTAACCAAGTTAATTCTTCATAACGAGCAGGCTTTTCCAGTTGAATAACGGCATCCGATAGACCTTTTTGACTAAAAAAGTTATTTTTAGCGGCTATTAAAGTCTCTGCGCGTTCAACTGCTTTTTGATTAGAAACGGTTTGATGATGTTGTCGATAGCCAACGGTTACTTTTTGAAACCAAACAGCTTGACATCCCGCAGCCGCTAACCGCCAAACAAATTCAGCGTCATCAACTCCATTAAACCGAGAATCAAACCCGCCAACTTTCTCCCACCAACTTCGCCGAAACATAATTGCACTCGGTAAAATAGGAGAGTGTACAATTAAGGTTTGTAAGTCTAAATCAGGTAAATTATGCCAGGGTTCGAGATCAGAAATTTGCTTTCCTTCTCTATCTATTAAACGCCAACCACTGTTAACCAGTCCAACTTCTGAAAACTTCTCAAAACAAGCCATTTGTTCTACGAGTTTGTGGGGAAGAAAAATATCATCTTGATCAAGTAAAGCAATAAATTCAGCTTTTGCTTCCTGAATTCCCCGATTTCTCGCTGCTGCAACTCCTTGATTTTTTTGAGAAAAATAACGAATGCGATCGCTATAATGTTGTAAAATCGCATTCGTATTATCTGTGGAACCATCATCAATGACAATGATTTCAAAATGACAATCCGTTTGACTCAAAACACTCTCGACGGCTTGGCTAATGTAACGACTGCCGTTATAGATTGGAATAATTACGCTAACTTGAGGAGTTCCCATCACCGTTGACATCTATTCGCTTTTGCTCAACTTTTTGCTATCCTATATATCATGTACCACAAAGAGTTGGAAGTGTAAAACTTCTGATCTATTCTGGTAATTTTCCGGTATTTTTATTTTCAAGGAGTAGGCAATGTCTGGAAAACCTCCAATTCTCCGTAATCTAGAAGGTCAGTCCTATAAACACTTAAAGCGGGAAATTAAGTGGACTCCCCTGAAAATTGTGATTACTACTGTTTTGATTGGGGTTCCCTATGTTGTGTTTTTGATTTTTGTCAGTTCAATTTCAAAGGTTTTATTAGGACTCTTGATTGGTATCCCGCTCGTTGTTTTCTCTATTTTATACTTAATGCACATTCTCACAAAAGATTTGTAAAGCTGAATGTCTGAATCTATACCCTCTGAAGCATTTCAATTTTATCAACAAGCTGAACTGCTTTTTTCTCAAGGAAATATTGAAGCTGCAATTTCTCTTTATCAAAGTTCTATCGAACTGAATCCAAATTTTTCTTGGTCTTATCATCAGTTAGGTGAAGCTTTCTTTCGGTTAGAAAAATGGCAGGAAGCGACTTCTGCTTATCATCATGCAGTTCAACTGAATCCTGACTTTTCTTGGTCTTACTATAACTTGGGGAATGCTCTATCAGAACTTCAACAATTTTCCGCAGCAATATCTGCTTATTCTCAGGCTATTGGTCTTGATTCAAGTTTTGCCTGGTCTTATTATAAATTAGGAGTTGCACTCAGTCAAGAAAGTCGCTGGAGTGAGGCAATTACCGCTTATTTTCAAGCGATCAAAAACCAACTAAGTTCGCCTGAAGTTTATACAAAACTACAAGCAGCAATTCAATTTGAATCTAATCCTAAATCTTGGAATTTAAGTTTGATGTCTGACGAGGCTGAGGTTTGTTTAGATATTGCTCGTCACTTCGCTCAAATTAATGATTTAAAATTAGCTCTTGTCTTTTATGATATCGCTTTAGAAGTTCAACCTCAAAACATAGAAATAATCACCGAATCAAGACAGGTAAGGGAAATACAAACACAGTTAAAAGCAAGAATAAAATCCTGTTTTAATGACATTAAAATCAATCCCAACTCTTATGAAAGTTACTATAACTTGGGAGTTGTTTTATCTCAACAGCAACGATGGGATGAGGCAATTATAGCCTATCTCAAATCGATTGAACTCAAACCTGAAATGCCAACTTGGATGTATCAGGGATTATGGGAAATTCTCAATCAGCAGGGAAAATTAGAAGCGGCTGAAGATTTATATCGACAAGCGGTTAAACAGAATAAAAATACAATTTGGTGTTATGTTAACTTAGGAGAAATTCTAGCTCAAAAGGGAGAATTAGATGAAGCGTTATACTGTTATAAATTGGCTTGTTATCAGAAAATCAAACAATTTCACCCAGACTGGATACAAAATATTGAAAAATTAAAGCCAGTGAGTCAACCCAACTTTATCGTGATTGGAACTCAAAAAGGAGGAACCACGTCTTTATATTATTATCTGGCTAAACATCCTCAAATTATGCCTTCTTTAATTAAAGAAATTGATTTTTGGTCAACAAAATATAATCGAGGAATAGATTGGTATTTAGCACATTTTCCGCCGATATTAGCGGAACAAAAGATATTAACTGGAGAAGCAACACCCAGTTATCTCGATCATTGGGAAGCCCCAGAGCGTCTGTTTCAGACTTTTCCGAATACTAAACTGATTGTTGTCTTGAGAAATCCAATTGAGCGAGCAATTTCTCACTATTATCAGTGGGTAAATATGAATTGGGAATTTCGTTCATTAGAAGAAGCGATGATTTCTGAAATTGAACAACTTAGTGTTGCAAATGTTAGTTACTGGAATCAACCCAATAGTTATATTGCTAGAGGGGTTTATGTAGAATTTTTAAAAAAATGGTTAGAGATTTTTCCCCGAGAGCAAATTTTAATTATTTCTAGTGAAAAATTTTATTCCAATCCGGCGATAACTTTAAAGCATATTTTTAACTTTCTAGATTTACCTAATTATTCTCTATCTAACTATAAAAAATATAATGCTCGATCTTATCCGAGTTTAGATCAATCAATGCGAAATCTATTAGGAAGTTATTTTCAGGTTTATAATCAAGAGTTAGAAGATGTATTAGACATGAAATTCAACTGGAATCATTGATTGAAAACTGAAATAAAACTAACAACTAATTATAGAACCTATGTTAAGTTTAGAAAATTCTGTCAAAAAACTGCATAAACAAGCAGAATATTACATTAATCAGGAAAAATGGCAAGAAGCGATTACAATTTGTCAACACGCTTTAAAAATCAAGCCAAATCTTAAGAGTTATAAAACTTTAGGATTGGCTTTTCAGAGTCAAGGTCAACTAGAAACTAGCTTACAGTGTTATATAAAAGCGTTAGAAATTAAGCCAGATGATGCAGAAGTTTATCACAACATTGCTAGCATATACGCTCAAAAAAAACAGTGGCATGATGCAATGATTAGTTATCAAGTTGCGTTACGCCTCGATCACAAGCTGGAACAAACTTACTTAGATTTAGGAAATATATTAATAAAACTAAGTCGGTTAGATGAAGCAATAACTTGCTACCATCAAGTGATTAATCTCAATCCTAATTCGGGAATAGCTTATCAAAAATTAGGGGATGTTTACTTTAAACTTCAGCAATGGGATGATGCAATTTTTGCTTATCGTCGTGTTCTTGAACTGCACCCAAATGCTTTATGGTCTTGTCTGTACCTCGGAAAAAGTTACATCTATAAACAACAGTGGGATGATGCAATCAAAACGTGTTATCAGGCGATAAACATCAATCCTCAAGCTGCTTGGTCATACAAAAACTTAGCAGATTCTTTTTTTCAGAAGAATCAATGGAATGATGCAATTATTGCTTATATTTATGCCCTTAAAGTTCGAGAAAATCCGTTTAACCCCAGTTTTATAAAGACTATTTATCAACATTTAGGAGAGGCTATTCGTCAGCAAATTAAACAGTCAGATCTTGAAAGTGTTCTGAGTTGGTATTATCAGATTTTTCAACGGGATGCTGATCAACCTGTCATCAATTATCCTCTCAATATAACTGAACTTGGTTTTCTCCCTAATACTCCTGAACCTTACTTAAGGTTTGGGGACTCATTAGTTCAATGTCAACAGTTTGAAGCGGCAATTATTTTTTATCAACTTGCGGATAAAATTCAACCGAATACCCCAGAAATCATCATAAAAATTAAACAAGTTTTCAATCAGCAGCAAAACTTTCAGCAAGTTTTAACTGAATGCTATCAGAATATTGAGCAAAATCCTAATTCTCCTGATGCTTATACCAAACTGGGTAATTTTTTAACTCAACAAGGTCAAACAAAAGAAGCCGTTCACTATCATCAAAAAGCTCTTGTTTTAAAAGGATGGTCTCTCTGTCAACAGAGAAATTACCAATTCACTCAAGACTGGTTTAGCAACAATATTCGCATTTGGAAAAAACATCTAACACTTTTCCACAATACTCCTAAATTAAATATTTTAGAAATTGGTAGTTATCAAGGAATGTCTACTTGCTGGTTTATTGATCATCTTTTAACTCATCCTACCGCAAAAATTACCTGTATAGATCCGTATTTTAAGTCTGAGTTTGATCAAAATATTAATCAAACTGGTTTCTCGGATAAAGTGATTAAAATGATTGGTTATTCTCAAGATATTCTCAGTTCACTGCAACCTAATTTTTATGATATTGTTTACATTGATGGATGCCATCAAGCGGTGCCTGCATTGCAGGATACTTTACAATCCTGGCGTTTAACTAAAATCGGAGGAATTATTATTTTTGATGATTATGAAGTGAAAGAACAGGATAATCCCGAACAACAGGCAAAATTAGGTATTGATTATTTTTTGAATTGGGTATATGATTCGATTGAAATTATTGATCAAGGCTACCAACTGATGATTAGAAAAAAAGCACCTGGATTAAATGATGAAGAAATTGCTAACTATTTAAAAATGATTTCAATTTCTAAGTCTGTCTCAGAATAACCTCAATGAACTAAGATTCAAAAATCAAGTATAATTTAAAAATCGCCCAAGCTATTACAACAATATTCGTTATGAATGACTCTGAGCAATCTACTACTCCTGCCATGAACTTGTATCAACAGGCAATTGTTTATTTGCGTCAGCAGCAATTTCAGCAGGCGATTGTTTGTTGTCAGCAAGCTTTAGAACATCAACCTCAGTTTGCATTAGCTTATCAAACCTTAGGCATTGCTTTACAAGTTCAAGGTCAGGAAGAAGAAGCAAAACAATACTATCTAAAGGCTGTTGAAATTCAGCCCAATTTAGCTGAATCTTATGCAAATTTAGGAAGTATTTATATCAAGCAAAAAGACTGGAAAACAGCCCTAGAAACTTACAAAAAAGTTATTAAAATACAACCCAATACAGCTACCTATTATCGAAATATAGCTCAAATCTTGACTCAAATCAACCAACAAGAAGAAGCAACACAATATTGGTATCAAGCCTTACAATTAGAACCGGACTGGGCAACTCCAGAAGAACATTTAACATTAGGAAATATGCTTCTTAAGTTTGAAAAACCCTTACCCGCCATTTCCTGTTATCAAAAAACAATTCAACTCAAACCTGATTCTTTTGAAGGCGCTCATAATTTAGGGGAAGCATTCAGTCAATTAGAACGCTGGCAAGAAGCAATTGAGAGTTACAAGAAAGCATTAGAATTGAACCCGAATTCAGCAATTACTTATCAAAGGTTAGCAGATGCTTTTGTTAGAATTAAATCTTGGGATGTTGCTCTTGACAACTATAGGAAATCTTTGGAACTTGATCCCAACTCCTTTCAAGTTTATCAAAAAATCGCTCAACTTTTGTTGCAACAAGAACAATATGAACCCGCTATCCAAGCTTATCTGCGAGCAATAGAGCTTCAACCTTTTTATCAATGGTCGTACTGGAATCTCTGGAATATTTTAGCACAACACAATAAACTGAATGATGCCTTAACGCTTTATCAAGATGCAGTTGAACGTTATCCAAATGCTCCTTTAGTTGAACTCAATTTGGGTGAAGTGTTAACTCGTTTAGGTCGAATAAAACCTGCAATTTCAGCTTATCAACGAGCAATTTATAAAAAAATTCAACGTTCTCATCCTGAAGTTGCGGAAACCGACTGGGATAGTGAAACTCCGCTTAATCCAGGTTTTATCATTATCGGAATTCAGAAGGGTGGAACCACTTCTTTAGATCGTTATTTAGAAAAACATCCTCAAGTTTTACCTGCAATTAAGAAAGAAATTTATTTCTGGAATCATCACTATAAACGAGGATTAGATTGGTATTTATCTCATTTCCCGAGTTTAAAAGAATCAACTCAATTTTTGACAGGAGAAGCAACCCCTAGCTATATTGAAGATGAACAAGTCGCTAGCCGCATTGCGAAAACATTTCCCCAAATGAAATTTATTATTTTATTAAGAAACCCGATAGAAAGAACCATTTCTCAATACTATCACTGGATACGATTGGGATTAGAAGAAAACTCACTTTCTGAAGCAATTTCAGCAGAATTAGAACTTCTAGGAACGAATCCTGAAACCTCTATTGATTCTCGTTATTGGGAACAAACGCATAAATACATCTGGCGAGGAATTTATGTAGAGTTTATCCGCAAATGGATGATGTATTTTCCTCCTGAAAATTTCTTGATTTTAAAAAGTGAGGAATTTTATGAACAACCCGAAGTGATTCTAAAAAAGGTATTTAAGTTTTTGAATTTACCGGATTTTGTTTTAACTGAATTTAAAACGTATAACCAAGGTTTTTATCAGCCAATTCCCCAAGAAGTTCGCACCCAACTACATCACTTTTTTGACTCTCAAAACCAAAGACTAGAGGATTTTTTAGGAAGAAAATTTAACTGGAATTAAAAGGGGATTGACATCAAAGCTCATTTTTAGTAAAATCTAGTTAAGTTGATATTGTGGGTATTTTGTATCTACTTGACCTCTATAACTTCAGTTTAGTCAGAGAGGCCTGCGTCTCACGGTCAGCAATAAATACTCTCATCGGTCTAGCCAATCGTTTTTTTAAACCGCCTGACTCTTAAAAGCGATCCTTCCAAAGTGGAAAGACAATCAAGCGGAGATTGAACGTTAGCTGTGTTCTACAAATAAATTAGGCTCCAACTCCTGAACTTTTCTATCCTTTTTAATCCCGAATCCTGACCTGTGAGACTGTATTAATACTCAACTGTAGAATAATCCTGAACTTATCCCTATCGACAATCTTACTCATGATGACGATCCTATAGAAATAGGATCAAATTTAAGTTACTGTCCTCTAGAGTTCAAAAAAAGTTAGAATGCGAGTTTAGAATACCGATGAAAATTAGAAACATCAACCCTGAAAAGCCTGTCGTCAGCGATCAGAATCATCCCAATCTCACCGATCCACTTTTTCAAAGTCGTTTAAAAGCAGCTAGATTCTTTCATAACACTATCCTAACAAAAACAACTAATGAACGTCAACAGGGTTTAGAAGAATTATTTTTAGCCGATCTTTATCGACGGGCTGGAGATTTTATCAGCGCCGAAAAAGTCATTAAGAATGCTGAACATAAATCATTAGAACCTAGTATTTTACGCCTAATTGAGTACGAAAAACATTTAATTCAGGCCCAAGATACAACTTACTATCAAATCGATCAAGCATTAGTCGAACTTTAAAATTAAACTCCAGATCATTAAAGGTAACTTTTAATGATATAAATAAAGAAGTACCCTTTTGTAAAATTATTTGATATGAACCGGGCGGCTAACTCCAAAACATCAGCGAGTCAGCTTTGTCAACAAGCAAACTTGTCTGTCGCTGAACAAAAATTAGAACAGGCTGTTACCTTATGTCACCAGGCTTTACAACTTCAGCCGAACTTTGCGCCCGCTTATAAAATTATGGGCGTTATCATGCAAATGCAAGAGCAACTAGAAGAAGCAAAATATTGGTATAATCAAGCTTTAGAACATCAACCCAATTTTGCAGAAGTTCATGCAAACTTAGGGAGTTTATACGCCACTCACCAACAGTGGGAACAGGCAATAAAATCTTATGAAACCGCCCTCGAATTACAACCGGATTTAGCTGGAGTTTATCGAAATTTAGCTCGCATTTGGAAAAAGAATGATCAACAAGAAAAAGCAGCGCATTGTCAATATAAAGCCTTTCAGTTAGAACCCGATAAACTTCAACTCGAAGATTATTTTAGTTTGGGTGAAACCTTATTACAACAGAATCAAATCGAACAGGTTATTTCTCTATATTCTCAAGGGATCAAGCTTTATCCAAACACGGCTAAAATTTATTATCTCTTAGGTCAAGCTTTCAGTCAAAATGAACAATGGACTGCTGCTATTTTAAACTATAAACAAGCGATTAAAATCAATCCAACGGCTAACCATTATTATAACAGTTTAGGAGATGCGTTCACTCAATTACAACAGTGGGATAAAGCCATTGATTGTTATTTACACAGTATTCAAATTAACCCCGATGTTTGTTGGTCTTACTTGAAATTAGCAGATGCTTATCTAGAATGTCAACAATGGGAAAACGCTATCAAAACTTATCAGCGGGGACTTGAACTTAATCCCGATAACTATTGGCCTTATATTAAGATTGGAGATGCTTATATTGAACAAGGCCAGAGAAAAGAAGCGATTGCTATCTATCGTCACGCTCAAAAAATTAATCCCAATCTGTCAACCTCCTACTATAAATTAGCAGATGTGTTACAGGAATGTGGTCAAGAATACGAAGCAATTGATATTTACAAAAAAGCTCTAGAAATCGATCCCAATCTACCTTTCCTTTATGAAAAATTAGGAGATTTACTCCAAACCAAACAGCGATGGGAAGAATCCATAACTCTATATAAAAAAGCCGTTCAAGTTAATCCAGATGTCTACGAACTTTATCTTAAACTGGGTTCTGCATTACAACATACAAAAAATTGGGATGATGCGATTGATGTTTTTATCAAAGCTATCGAAATAAAAACCCATTGCTTTGAAGCTTATGATGAACTTGCGAATATCTTTGAACAGCAAGGGTATCCAGAATCAGCTATTACCTGTCGCCACTATAAACTCTTACCTCCCATTATCATTGAAACCTTTTGTCAGTATTCAAAAGAGCAAGTCGTTAGCTTAGATTTTGCTTCCGATGTTCAGACCATTTATCTCTATCCTGAAAGTCAAACTCATTGCTTACCTCCCATTACATTAGATGACAATATAGATGAAGACTTTAAGCATGATTATTTTCGATCTTCAGCCGCTTTTGTGAGTGTTCTTCCCGACGGAAAAGCGTTAGCTGATCCCATTTTAACTAGCGCTGTTTTAAACTCAAAAAATCAGTTAATTCCTGAACTTTCGAGTGGACATCCTGAATTTCTCATTTCCCATAATCATCGTTATTCTACTTATGAACTCGATAAAACTATCGCTTTTTTATCAGTTCGTTGGGGAAATGGAGGATACTTTCATTGGATGTTTGATGTGGTTGCTCGTCTAGATTTAGTCTGTAAAGCTTCGGAAATTCAGAACCTAAAAATAGATAAATTTGTGTTTACTCATTGTCCTAATCAATATCAAATTGACTGTTTAGCAGCTTTAGGAATTGATCAAAATCAAATCTTTGAAAGTTTCCATTATCCAAGCTTAAAAGCTAAACAAGTGATTGTTCCCAACATTACTCAAGAATTTGGAATTTCAGAATGGAAATGTCACTATCTCAAACAAGCTTTTCTCAATCCAAAAATTCGCCCAGATATTCCAGGTTACAAACGAATTTACATTGATAGAAATAACGCAGGCTATCGAAAAATAATTAATAATCAAGCCGTAGTTCAGCTTTTAGAAAAATATGGCTTTCAACGAATTTACCTAGAAACCCTATCCATTGTCGAACAAGCCCATTATCTCAACGCGGCTGAAGTTGTCGTGGCGCCTCATGGTGCAGGATTAACAAACCTTACCTTTTGCAACCCTGGAACAAAAGTAATTGAGATTTTTTCACCAGGATATGTCACCCCACTCTATTGGTTTCTCAGCAATATTTGTCGCTTAGAACATTATTATATTTTTGGGGAAAGATTACCCGATGATGACAACCCCAAAATTAGCCCCGTTACTCGTAATATTTGCGTTAATATTCCTCAATTAGAGAAACTCCTCAAAAAAGCTCAACTCTAATTTCTCAATTTCCATAAATTTGAGATTATAACTGCTGTCGTTCAATTTGTTCAACAACCCACTGAAGCAACAATCGCCATTCAGGAAGCTTACCCAATTCATCTGCATAGAATTCATCCCCTAAATTCAGTGAATATTGAGTAAAACTTTCCATCCAATTCATCACCGTTTCTATTCCGAAAAACGGAGTATAAGACCAAGATTTTTGTAAATACTGCACCATTTCTTGAGGAAAACCTGTATAATATAAATACCAAGAACTCCAAACTAACGTGCTGTAACGCACCCAATTTTCAATCAAGCGAATTTCAACCGGAATATCCGATTGGCTGAAAAATCGATCTAACACCCAATTAATCGATTTGGCTTGAGAAATTCCATCTCGCATTGTGTTGTAATCATGTTGTCGATAACAAACCGTAGATTGACGTAACCACTCCGCCTCACAGCCTTTTAATGCCAACCGTAAGATTAAATCAACATCCTCCGCGTGAGTCAACCCGGGTTCAAAGCCCCCAACTTCTTCTAACCAACGGCGACGAAACATCAAAGTTCCCATCGTTCCTAGAGGTTTCCAGCGTAACCAAGTCTCCAAATTCAACTCAGGAACCCTCTCCCACGGCTGAACATCCATCAACGTTTCGCCCGCTTGGTTGATGCGTCGCCAGCCACTATGAACAATTCCCAGGTTTGGGTTAGCTGCAAACACCGCCAACTGCGCCCTCAGTGTATCGGGGAGAAACAAATCATCCGCATCTAGAAACGCAATAAATTCCCCTTTTGCAAGCTGAATTCCATGATTTCGCGCCACAGAAACCCCTTGATTGTTTTGATAAATATAGCGAATTTGGGTTTCATAAGGCTCTAAGACTTGGCGAGTATTGTCTTGAGAACCATCATCTATCACAATAATTTCATAGTCAGAATAAGTTTGATGAAGAATACTCTCAATTGCTTGTCCAACATAGCGATCGCAGTTGTAAACTGGAATAATAACACTAATCCGAGATGATTTAGAAGGAATTGACATCGTTAAATTCTAGTGAGAATCTGTCAAAATGTTGATGGAAAGTTAGCCGAGTTCCGCTAAAGTAGTCTTAGAGATTTTAATTGTTCTCATTCTTACTGATTTATGCCAAGCTCAAAATCCATATTCCGCAAGAAAAAGAAAAAAGTCCCCTGGTTTGAACAATTGATGGCATTACTCGCCCTAATCAATTTTATTTTAGTCTTGTTTAATCTGACTTATATCCCTCTGCGTAATTTTTATTTTCGCTACACCCCTAAACTAACCCAATTGTATGATCCGATCAAAGGAATTGAACCCCAACGCCAAACCGAAGACTATATAAAAACCGTTGAACAGTTACAACAACAAGCCCTAGAATTTGGCTTGAATTCCTCTGAAGTCAATCAAACTCTCAACACCCTACAAACTCAAAGTATTAACCTGATTAACGAAGATCCCTTTGCAGTCGCCAATAAAAGCGGCACCTTAGAAAAAATCAAGAACGAAATCCGGGAAAAAGTTCCCAGTTCCCAAGACTCAGCCAAAGAAGCCTTTCAGATTTTTTGGAGTACAGCCTATTTAACTCAACAAGGTTTTCAAGAGGAATTAGAATGGTTTGATGAGGAAATTATTCCCCAGATGGAAGTCAATTACTATCGCCAGATTGACGAAAACGGACAATTTATTGATGAGTTTTGGAAAATAGATTTACCCTTTATCCTCATTTTTCTGGTTGAATTTTTACTGCGAACCTATCTGGTTGCGCGCCGTTTTGTCAGTTTTACTTGGTTCGATGCCATGCTGTGGCGTTGGTATGATATCCTTCTGTTTATTCCCTACTGGCGGTGGCTGAGAATTATTCCCGTCACCATTCGCTTAGAGCAAGTTGGATGGATTGATATTGAACGAGTTCGGATGCAAGCTATTCGCGGAGTTCTCACCAGCTTTGCTCATGAATTGACTGAAATCGTTGTGATTCAAGCAATCAACCAATTTCAAAACGATATTGAAAATGGAGACTTTTTAAAACAGTTTTTTGAATCTCAAAACCGTCGCTACATTGATCTCAATGACATTAATGAAATTGAAGTTTTAGCCACTCGCTTAGTTCAAATTACCGTTTATAAAGCCATTCCCAAAGTTCAACCCGAAATCGAAGCAATTCTCCGCTACAGTCTTCAAAGTGCAGTCCAACAGTCTCCCCTTTCAACCCAATTAAAACAAATTCCTGGCTTACAAGATCTCCCCACCCAAATCACAGAACGTCTAATTAATGAGTTATCAAAACTCGCCGTAGAAGGGCCACAAAGCACCTACGAAGCCGTTAAAACCGCAATGGAAGATCCCGTCGGAACTCGGTTATCAAATGAACTGGTGCGTCATTTTGGAGCAGCACTCGGTCAAGAGATTCAAAAAGAACAAAGTATCCATGAAATTGAAACCTTATTAGTTGCTTTCCTAGAAGAATTTAAAATAAACTATGTTCAACGAGTTGATGAAGAAAACTTTGAACAAGTGATTAGCGAAGCCCGACAACTCCGTCAACTCACGAAAGGAAAATAGTAATCAAGACTCCCACCTGACAAAAAGAACTGATTTAAGGTAAACTTGAGGTCAGAGATTAACCCCAAACGGGATTTGTCTGTCTGACTTCTTGTGGAAAACACGGTGAAGTGGGTGTCGCCCACTTTTTTTAGTGTCAGGGTTCAGTTCAACCTGTAAGCTTGTAGGAGGTGCGACAAGCCACAGTGTAGAAGCCTTCGGTATCGTGTTTTCATCCGTAGGAGTCACAGATGTCTGCCTGAGAAATGGCACAAACCGTTGGTCAGTTTAAAGTCTTAAGTCTAATTTTCTGCTATCGAAGTATGGCTCACCCCCTTGTCCCAAAAATCATCGATCTAGCCACCCCTGTTGCTGAAGCACTGGGATTAGAAGTGGTGGGAGCAGTATTTTATACCAACCACAGCCCCCCTGTTTTGCGCGTCGATATCCGCAACCCCAACCAAGATACGGGTTTAGATGATTGCGAACAAATGAGTCGAGCGTTGGAAGAACAATTAGATACCGTCGATTTTATTCCCGATGCTTACGTGTTAGAGATTTCTAGCCCCGGAATTTCTCAAATACTGACTAGCGATCGCGATTTTATCTCCTTTAAAGGATTTCCCATCCTGATCAGAACCTCAGAAGCCTATAAAGGGTATAAAGAGTGGAGCGGTAAGTTAATTCGTCGCGATGAAACCGCCGTTTATCTCAATCAAAAAGGACGACAAATGGCTATTCCTCGTCCAGTCATTGCAGAAGTTCTGCTGCAAGAAGGAGAGTAAAATCTGGAAATTTTCACATTGACGTCGGAGGAGTGGATCGGGGTTAGCATCTACATCAAAAAGACAAAAAACGCGATCGCCATTTGCGGGAAACTTGAGAATTGAGAATCTTTCAGTGGTGAATTCTTGACTTTTCAATCTTTTTTCCTGTCTTGATTTTGCATTAATTTTAGATTTTATTTACACAGGAGAAGCAGCCTATGTCAATGGTCAGTTTGCCTGGACTCAAAGACATGATCCAGAATATTTCTCAAGAACGGAACTTACCCAAACAAGCCGTTGAGGAAGCCTTGCGGGAAGCCTTGTTAAAAGGATACGAACGCTACCGTCGCACCGTTGAGATCAACACTCAATTTACCGAAGACTATTTCGACAATTTTGACGTCGAACTCGATGTCGAAGAAGAAGGATTTCGCGTTCTGGCTAAAAACTTAACAATTGTTGAAGAAGTTACCAACCAAGATCATCAAATTTCCTTGCAAGATGTCCGCGAAGTCGCACCCGAAGCTCAGTTAGGGGATACAGTCACTCTCGATGTTACCCCCGAACAAAGTGATTTTGGTCGAATGGCCGCCATCCAAACCAAACAAGTTCTAGCTCAAAAGCTGCGAGATCAGCAGCGGAAAATGATTCAAGATGAGTTCAAAGACTTAGAAAGCTCCGTATTGCAAGCGCGAGTGTTACGCTTTGAACGACAGTCAGTGATTATGTCCGTTAACAGTGGATTTGGTCATCAAGAAGTCGAGGCGGAATTACCCAAACGAGAACAACTTCCCAACGATAACTACAGAGCCAATGCCACCTTTAGAGTCTATCTCAAACGAGTCTCTCAGGGATCACAGCGTGGGCCACAACTGATCGTTTCCAGAGCCGATGCGGGTTTGGTGGTGTATCTGTTTGCCAACGAAGTCCCCGAAATCGAAGATGAAGTCGTTCGGATCGTCGCCGTTGCACGCGAAGCCAATCCCCCCTCGACTCATGTCGGCCCTCGAACCAAAATTGCTGTTGATACCCTCGATCGCGATGTTGATCCGGTTGGAGCTTGTATTGGTGCAAGGGGATCGCGTATTCAAGTCGTCGTCAACGAGTTGCGGGGTGAGAAAATCGACGTTATTCGTTGGTCTCCTGATCCGTCAACCTATATTGCCAATGCCTTGAGTCCGGCGCGAGTCGATGAAGTCCGTTTGGTCAATCCCGAAGAACGTCGCGCTCACATTTTAGTTCCCGAAGATCAACTCAGTTTAGCCATTGGTAAAGAGGGTCAAAACGTGCGTTTAGCTGCTCGTCTGACGGGATGGAAAATTGACATAAAAGATACGGCAAAATATGACGCAGTCGCAGAAGATCAAAAAATAGCCGAACAGTACAATTATCAGGAGGCATTTGAAGATGAAGCCGAAGAAGACTTAGAAGCCGAAGAATTGGCTTAAACCCCCGTTAGAGTCGGACACCAAGCTCTAGTTCATCTAGAATTTTGGAAATGAACGGTGTTCCGAACCTCAAAAGTCAGCTTTCCTCAATAGATAGATCACAAAACACTCTATACAATAGGAAAGGGTAGTGGTAGTCAAGTTTGAGTTAGACTCACACCCGAATACCCAAGCCAACAGACTCAGATCTCCTCAAAGATCTAGAGTTTCTCCAACTGAGATCGGTCAAATGCAGCCTAATTACCGTCGCTGTATCGCCTGTCGCCAAGTCGCTCGCAAAGAGACGTTTTGGCGAGTGGTTCGAGTCTACTCGTCTCATCAGGTACAATTAGATCGAGGCATGGGTCGTTCCGCCTATTTGTGTCGGAATGCTGAATGTCTCAAAATTGCTCAAAAGAAGAATCGTCTGGGGCGATCACTCAAAGCTGCTATCCCTGAAGAAATTTATCAAATTCTCAAGCAGCGTCTCCCCTCAGAATAGAAATATCCTTTGAGCAAAGTCATTCTTCACGAGTTTAGCTACTGTTGTCATCTCCGACAACAGAACACAATTGTTAATTTGGGAAGAAAAATGTCAATATAAACCAAGTAGATAACGGGTTGGTACGAAGAGGGCAAAGTGGATGAACAACAACGTCAAAGTCAGAATTTACGAGTTGTCAAAAGAATTGAATTTAGACAACAAAGATATACTAGCCGTATGCGAACGGCTCAACATTGCAGTCAAAAGCCATAGTAGTACAATTACTGAATCTGATGCTCAACGGATTGAGAAATATGTGGCAACTCACCCCGTCACGAATCATCATGATTCCCAGTCCGAGCGGGGAGGCCACCAATCGAAACTTTCCGATTCTCAAGCCGAACAAAAGAAAAGACAACAAATCCTAGAAGTTAGTAAACCCAAACTTCAAGTCAACTCAAACCAACAGCGATTTTCAACTCAAGAGAGAAATTCAGCATCCGTGTCAACAGCCACTCCATCCCAACCCTCGGTTCCATCCCTATCTTCTGAGAAACCAACACTACTAGAACGGCCTGTGCTATCGAAGCCCAATTCTGCCCCTCAATCTCCGTCAGAATCCGTCAGTCAATCGTCGGCTGAACTCTCCGAGGATAACAATAACAATCCTCCAGTCCAACCTCCTGAGATCTCAGCGAACGAACCGAATGAACCGGATTCTCCCCCACTATCCTCACAAGAGGAAGAAGAACTCCCTCCACTGGTGTCTCCCCCCGTGCGGCCGTCCGCACCGTCATCTCAGCCTGCCGTCGTGAAAAACAAGCCCATCTTAAAATCCAACAAGCCGACGCCTTCCAAGTCAGCAGAAGTACAGCCAGCACCCGCTGCAAAAACGACGACAGATAAACCCGCACCGAAACCCACAAAAAATCAGCGTTCAGGCAGTTCAGAGTCCAGAACCGCAGATTCCAAAGAAACCAAAGAGGTCAGAAAACCTCGCAAAGAAATTACCTCCCTCAAGCCCAAGGCGACCGTTCCAGAACTTCAGCCCCCACCTGCCCGCAGAGGTAGTGAACCCGAGCCGGATACCGCCGACGGAGAAGAAACAGAGGAGGAATTGATCCCCGCTACAGACGATGTGGATCTTGAGATCAAACGACCCAAGAAAACCCTGACTGCACCCAAGAAGCAGCAGGCAGTACGCCCAAGCAGCAAGCGAGCCGGGTGGGAAGAAGAAGAAGAAGACACCAATAAAGCGGCAAAAGCTAAAGCCAAGCGCCCTCGGGTGAAACCTCTGATCGACGATGAAGAGGATGACGATTTTGAGGGATCACTCAATGACCTGTCAGACTCGAACCCCACTCTAACTCTGTCACTGGCTCGTCCTCCCAAACCCAGAAGCACATCCTCCCCCAAACCTGCAACCACTTCCAGCCCGAGAGCCAAAAAGCCAGGCCCAAGTCGCGGCGGCAGTTCATCGTCAGAAGATAGCTCGAGCAACTCTCGCCGTCAGACAGAAGCCGTTAAACCTTTACGTCCAGAAAGATTGGTGGTTTCTGGCTCCATGACGGTTCAAGAACTCGCTAACGCTCTGGCGTTACAGGAAACCGAGATTATTAAGCGTCTGTTCGAGCGGGGAATTGCAGTCAATATTACCGAAACCCTTGACTTCAATATTATCGAGATGGTCTGTCAAGACTTTGAAGTCATTCTCGAAACCGAACAGCAAAAATCCGGGGCTGAAAAACCCGACAATATCTTCAACGAACACGATCTCGAACACCTGCAACGGCGTCCTCCCGTTGTCACCATCATGGGTCACGTCGATCACGGGAAAACTACGCTACTCGACTCTATCCGAGCAACCAAAGTGGCTCAAGGAGAAGCCGGAGGAATTACCCAGCATATCGGTGCTTATCATGTCGATGTCGAACATGAAGGCAAAATGCAACAGGTCGTCTTCCTCGATACTCCGGGTCACGAAGCCTTCACCGCCATGCGAGCGCGAGGAACAAGGGTGACCGATATCGCCATCCTCGTTGTAGCAGCCGATGACGGGGTTCGACCTCAAACCATCGAGGCGATCAGCCATGCTAAAGCGGCCGGAGTCCCGATTATTGTCGCCATTAACAAAATCGATAAAGAAGCGGCACAACCGGATCGGGTTAAACAAGAATTGATGGAACATAATCTCGTTCCCGAAGAATGGGGCGGTGAGACGATTATGGTTCCTGTGAGCGCCATCAACAAAGAAAACCTCGACCTGTTGCTCGAAATGATTATCCTGGTTTCAGAAGTCGAAGACTTAGAAGCCAATCCTGACCGAGCCGCCCGAGGAACAGTCGTTGAAGCTCACCTCGACAAAGCTCGCGGTCCAGTTGCCACGCTGTTAGTTCAAAATGGGACATTGCGTGTCGGTGATATCGTCGTCGCGGGATCAGCCTTAGGTAAGGTGCGAGCGATGGTCGATGACCGAGGAGAAAAGGTCGATGCTGCTAGCCCTTCCTTTGCCGTGGAAATCCTCGGACTGCGAGAAGTTCCCGCCGCCGGAGATGAATTTGAGGTCTTCGAGAGCGAAAGAGAAGCCTCTGCCCTCGCGGACGTTCGCGCTCAGGCTCAACGTCAGTCTCGTCTCCTCCAAGGCCGGATCAGTCTCAGCACTCTCTCTGCTCGCGCCCAAGAAGGAGAACTCAAAGAACTCAATATTATCCTCAAAGGAGATATGCAAGGGTCTGTCGAAGCGATTGTTAACGCCCTCAAGAAGCTTCCTCAAAAAGAAGTGCAACTGCGCCTACTGCTCGCAGCACCCGGAGAAGTCACAGAAACAGATATTGATTTGGCAGCCGCCAGTGATGCTGTATTAATTGGCTTTAACACCACCTTGGCCAATGGTGCCCGACAGGCTGCTGACCAACTTGGGGTTGACATTCGTGAGTACAACATCATTTACAACCTGCTGGATGATGTACAAGCGGCGATGGAAGGTCTGCTTGAACCCGAATTGGTTGAAGAAACTCTCGGTCAGGCAGAAGTCCGAGCCGTCTTCCCCGTTGGACGGAGTAAAGTGGCAGGATGTTATATCCAGTCCGGAAAAGTGGTTCGGAACTGTAAGGTACGAGTCCGACGGAAAGGGAATGTGATCCACGAAGGCATACTCGACTCCCTCAAACGGATGCGAGAGGATGCTAAAGAAGTCAATGCGGGCTATGAATGTGGTATGGGTCTCGATACCTTCAATGATTGGGAAGAAGGAGATATCCTGGAAGCCTACCGCATGGCAACCAAGCGACGCACTCTGTCGGTCTAAAATCAACCCTCAATCATAGAAAGAGTCTGTTGATTTTTCTTCGGCGATCGCCTCAATCTCAAAGGGAGGGGCGATCGCTCAATTTTTGGGACAATCTCGGGTAAGCGGGTGCGAGGACATCGCCAATTCATAGTATGATCAAGGCGATCGCCCACAACAGAAATCATGTCGAATTTTCGAGTCGATCCCTATCTGTGGATTCATCTTTCCGGTTTAGCGGTACTTCCCCTGTGGCTGGCACTTTGTCTGTTCGGATTAGCCATTGGTTATCCGATCTGGCCGATGGGGGTAGAAATCGCGATCATTGCGATGATTGGCATTCTACCGATTTTGGGGATGCAATGGTTTCAGCCCTTTTATATTTTCAGCATTTTAATTGTCACGATCAAACCGGAACAACTCACTCCGATACAACGCAGGATTCTCACCCGGTTCAAAACTTCACAGAATCAAAAACTTGCTTTAATTGCACCCCTGCTTTTAATTCCTATACTTTGGCAACTTTATCGTCTCGCCCCCCTCGCCGCTGATGTCGTCTCATTACCCTGGCACGGACGTTTAGTTGGATTATTGATTGCCAGTATCGCCTTTTTAGGCTGTAACTTATTTCTTCAAGTTCCGATCAGTGTGATTGGAGTTTTACTCACCCGAAAACCAGAATGGGTAGGGGCAGAACCTTTAACCTCTCAACAAATTCGTCAAGGTTTCACCCATATTGGACTCCGAGTTAACCGCATCTTACCCGAATCACTTCTACCGGAAACCCCAGAGAATTTTCCATCCTCACTGGACTCGTCTGACCCCTCCGAAACTTAACCCGCAGATGGTGTTTACAGCTACAGGCAAATGCCTATAGAATTTGTAACAATAGAGTAAGGTAAAAAAAATTTCAACTTGATCATGTATTGGGTGAAAAATTATGACAAACTCAAGTTCTATCCTTCCGGAAAATGAATCAGTCGCTGCCACTCCCTTACTCGAAGAAGATTCTCAAATTTGGCAGAGTCTCAAACAAGCAATCGCTTCTAGCTCTGGATTTCAAAGTTGGCAGCTAGAACAACAGCTTGACTCCGACGGGCGCCGTCCCATGAACCTAGATCGTCAAGTTCGTACCTATTTGCGAGAAACTTTAGAAACTTTAGCCTATTAAAGTCTAAACACAAAATCGACCCCAGAGTAAACGGGTGTTCACTCCGGATGATTAACAAAAATCTTTTAAAAACACTATCACGCAAAAGCAATATGTCTACTAACGACTTGATGAAAATTAAAGTCGAGCATCAACCGAACTCAGAATATCTCCAACAGTTAGGAGTCTCTAACTGGTCGATTTGGACAAAAGAAGTTTCTGAGTTTCCTTGGACTTATGATCAGAGCGAAACTTGTTATCTGTTAGCCGGTGATGTGATCGTGACTCCTGACGGCGGTGAACCCGAAACCATTCGCAAAGGGGACTTAGTAACTTTTCCAAAGGGAATGTCTTGTACTTGGAAAATTTTAGCGGATGTCAGAAAACACTATCACTGATGCCCACTCTAAAGATTAAAAATTAAAAATTTAGCTTCTTCCCCAAGAAGCCCCACGTCTAACCCGACAGAGCAGCGTGAGATGAATTGCGGTCAGGGTTTATCGGAATTAGGTTTGTTCTGATTTTCGATATATTGTCGCCGAGTTGAAATAGTAACTCCGCCGCAACTAGCAACAAAGTAAGAGCCATTCCATAAAACATCTTTCCAATAGAAAGAATTTAAGTGGTCGGAAAATTCTTGTCTAAGCTTTCGGGACGTTACAGATTTGACGTTATTAACCAAATTACTTAAAGCAATGTCACCGATGGTACTGAAAAAGAAGATGAACATGATTGTCTTCCCCGTTAAACTCAATTAATTTACAATCCCACTTGTGGAGTAATTCTTCAAGGATGGAGTGTAACCTATTCAGCATTTCAAGAGTAAAAACTTTCCGTCGATACTTGGTTGTCAAAACCAAATGCACTTTGAGGTCACTGACAGACCTCCCGAGCGCTAACAAAATCGTTCTTCATAATCTCCACTTG
>NZ_AUZM01000076.1 GCF_000478195.2 Lyngbya aestuarii BL J
GGATCAAGTGGGTAATGATGTTCTCTCAAGTTCTACTAGAATCAGTCTTCACACTTTGTTATACCAGTCTCGCATTTCTTTTTTCAATCATGTCATCGGACTTGCGACACGTTCACCTTTTCTCCACAGACACCCTTCTTCAGTGCCTCATAGAAGCCGATCTTACATCGTTACTTTATCTTAATCTTCTACTCTCAGACAGAGTTGATTTATACGGTTTAATCAAGACGGAGTTGGAGAATTATTGACCAGACCGACGCTGACGATCAATCTCATAGAGTGCCATTCCTGTCGCTACTGAAACGTTCAGGCTAGGGGTCTGTCCGATCAAAGGAATTGACACCAAAATATCACAACTCTGCTCAACTAACCGAGTTAAACCTTGACCTTCACTCCCCACCACTAAAACCACAGGGCCACTAAACTTAACCGTATATAAAGGTTGAGCCGCAGTTGCAGATGTACCATAAATCCAAAAACCAGCTTGTTTGAGTTCTTCGAGAGCGCGATTGAGATTGACAACGCGAGCAACGGGAAACGTTTCTAATGCGCCTGCGGCTACTTTCATCACCGTCGAGGTAATGCCGACAGCCCGACGTTGAGGTAAGATTAGTCCAGAGGTGCCGATCGCACCTAAGTTATGGGGATCAGTTAATCCCTCGGCCATCACAATTACAGGTTCAGAACTTGCCGCTTTAGCCAGATCAATTAACTCTGAGAGTTCCTTATAGGCATAAGGTGAGACTTGAGCAACAATCCCTTGATGATTGGTTCCCGGTGCAATTTGATCGAGACGTTGATTGCTCACCTTATCAATTAGGGTACCATTTGCCTTAGCAGTAGACAACCCTTTTTGAAACCGATGATCGGATTGGAGTTGCGGCACCATCCAAATGCGATTTAGCGATCGCTCATTTTCGAGCGCGGCGAGAACCGTATGACGACCATAAATTAAGTCCGTGTCTGTCTCCTCTTGGTTTGGGGAGTCGAACCCCGATTGAGGCGAAGGAATTTGAGGGGAATGCGATCGCACTGGATTAATTTTCCGCTTTGGTCGATGGCGTTGACCCTGAGAGTTCGGTTGCGGACGTTGGGAATTTTTACTCATTTTTACCATCCCCCTGTTCAGCTTCCACAGGAGCTAATAATCGATTAACTTTCACTATTTAAGTCTAACTGGGCGAATAATTGAGACAAACGTTCGGGATCAGTTAAGTAGAGATATCCCACTAAAGTCTCTAAACTGGTTGCGAGTTGATAGGTTTGCTGATCAATCCGTTTTGGGCCTTTAACCGCCGCATTTCGTCCCCGACGAACGACCTCTAATTCTGCTGTTGAGAGATAGGGTTCAAGCGATCGCAAATGACGGGCTTGAGTCTCTGCTCTCACCTGAGAGACAACAAGCTGGTGATAAAGTTGCGATCGCTTTGGAGGGATCAGATAAAAGTGACGGATGTACAACTCATAAACCGCATCTCCCAGATAAGCCCAAGATGCCGGAGACAGTTGTTGAACTTGTTCAGGTTTGATCGGGGAATGGTCCATTAGCTCCCATAAAACATCAGCCAGACAGCAAGCTGGCCGATCTTTAAGTCTTTTGTTCGATATAGACAGCGCTCTCGGTTCACTATGAGGATTTATTTATCTATATTCTCGACCGCAGCTTCCACTGAAGACTGCAAGGAGAGAAACTTTTCCAAGCGAACTAGCTTGACGGTCTGGGTAACACGAGGATTGGTTACAATCTGTAACGTTCCACCTTCGGTCTGAGCCTTCTTGACAAGCTGTACAAGTGCGCCTAGCCCAGAGCTATCTACAAAATCGATTTGAGACAAGTCCAATACGATGTTTGTCGGTCCACCTTCGATACACTTACTCACAACCTTTCGGAATGTTGCTTCTGAAAAAGCATCGAGTAAGCCCGTCAGACGGAACAACTGATATTTATCTTTGACATCGCGATTGCCCCTTAGGCTTACGGTCAAGTTTAATTGCTCAGGAATAGCACCCTCCTAACTCAAGTAGTGCGTACATTGCCGATCCAGTATAGTTTGTTTTTGTCAAATTGTCTAGCATTTGGCTGGACTCAATCTTCGCGTGCGCCCGTCCCGCGCAAGTTACTGACTTTTCGACTTTTCCATCTGTTGAACAAACTGTTCAAACAAATAATCTGCATCATGTGGGCCAGGACTCGCTTCCGGGTGATATTGAACCGAGAAAAAGGGCAAATTATTGTGCTTCAATCCCGCAACCGTGCGATCATTGAGATTAAGATGAGTAATTTCTATCCCATCAGCCAAACTATCCGGGTTAATCGCAAATCCGTGATTTTGGCTGGTAATTTCCACCTGTCGTTGTAAGCCAGCAGGCTGGTTTAACCCTCGATGACCGAACTTGAGCTTAAACGTTTCCGCTCCCATAGACAAGCCTAAAATTTGATGGCCCATACAGATCCCAAACACAGGCTTACTAGACTTGAGCAGTTCGCGAGTCGTGGTAATTCCCTCAGTCACCGTCGCCGGATCTCCCGGGCCATTAGAGAGAAAAATCCCATCTGGATTGTACTTGAGAATCTCCTCAGCGCTGGTATCAGCCGGAACCACAACCACCCGACATCCATAACTGGCTAAACGGCGCAAAATATTGCGTTTAATCCCAAAATCAATCGCCACCACCGTATAACGAGGTTCTACAGCCTCCCCGGAAGACAACGAAGGACTAAACTCCCAAATCCGATCTGTGGCTTGCGACCATTCATACATGGTCTTGGTGGTTACTTCTTTGACCAAATTCAACCCCGCCATACTGGGTGCTTGTTCCACCTGACTTCGTAATTCAGCCGGATCAAGAATTTCAGTAGAAATCGCCCCATTCATCGCCCCAACCGTGCGAATTTTGCGGGTTAGAGCGCGAGTATCAATCCCATAAATTCCTGGAATCTGGTGTTGTTTGAGGTAGTCAGACAAAGATTGAGTCGAACGCCAGTTACTCGGACGAGTACAAATATTACGAGCAATCGCCCCCCGAACTTGAGGACGCTGGGATTCTTCATCTTCGGGGTTCACCCCTGTATTTCCCAACTCCGGGTAAGTAAACGTCACGATTTGTCCCAAATAACTCGGATCAGTCAAGACTTCCTGATACCCAGTCATCCCGGTATTAAACACAACTTCTCCGACAATAGTTCCAGACGCACCAAAAGACCAACCTCGATAGGTGGTGCCGTCGGCGAGAACGAGTAAGGCGCTTTGAGCAGAAACAAGCGACATGGAGTTTTCGACCTACAACTGAAATGATCATTGTTGATTATCCCAAACCTTTCAGCGCATAAATGTGTTCTTACTGATAGTTTGTCATGATTATTTCAGCTCCGCTTGATTCGGGTTCAGATCTGATCACCCAAAGTTATGATCTTCTCAAGTCACGCTATACCAATGCCTCAACCCTGTTGATAAAATAGAGATGAACCCTCAATTGGGAGTCTTGTGATCGGCTGACGGGTTGTTTTCTCATCGCTACATTTGCCGAATCAGCTTCTAACGCCCTTTATCCTTTCTTCAGAATTTCACAATTTCAGTTTTGTAGAGTTTAAAAACAGTTGAGGTCAGCATGATGAATAAAAACTTAACATTCTCAATTTCTAGCTTTCAAGTCCTCCAGAGTGATCAATCCTTGCAACCTATCCGATGGCTAACGATCTTAGCCTTAATGAGCGGATTTCTGGTTGTCCCTGAAGTCCGGGCGAGCGCTCAAGAACTTCCCGGTTGTTTTCTCAAAAATCAAGCGGGAAACTATGTTCGTCTCAATAATATCTGCATTTTTCCAGACTCCACGTTTGATCCGAATGCGACTGCGAGTGCGAGTGGTACACCCGGAGTCTATAGCGCCCAAATTATCCGTCGTCAAGGGGGAATTCCGGTGATTCAAGTCGTTTTTAATGAAAATCAAACTTTTGAGATGTTAGTCGATACAGGTGCGAGTGGGACGGCGATCACCCCGGTTATGGCTGAACTTCTCGGAGTGATTCCCACTGCCAAAGCTACAGCAGATACACCCAGTCAGAAAAATGCTGAATTTGATATCGGTTTAGTTGAGTCTGTTAGCGTTGGTGGTGCAACAATGCCCAATCTTCCTGTAGCGATCGCCCCGGCTTTGGATCTGGGACTTCTCGGCCAGGATTTCTTTGGCCGCTACGATGTCACAATTAAAAAAGATGTGATCGAATTTAGGGAACGCAGTTGAACGTTGCTATCATCTAAAAGATAAGTCAGCTTTGCAATGAATTGGGGTTCGTGAATGCTTACAGAAATTGTTCGTCCACTGGTTCGCACACAGATTCGTCTGTTAGCCAACTCCAACAGCACTCGCCAAACCCTCGTTCAAACCATTAGCCGATGGTTAGGTTATTTGGGTGTAGAAGCAATTGTCAATCAACTTGAGAGCAATTGCGATCAAATTCAGGTGACTTTACAAGTCAAAAAACCACAAACTTGCGATTCGACAGACTGGCAAAAGATTATCGATAATATTGGCAATGAGGCAAATCTTCCCTCAACTCCTTCTAACTCGGGCTTAACTTACGATCAAATTTCGCCTAAACAACAGGTTAAATTACAACGTTTGCTAGCTTATATGATTCAAGTCGAGCAACCTGAGTCTGAAACGGATTGGGATCGGGTGTTACCCATTATCGAAAATCTAGAGTTAGAGCCTGAGTTAATTGTGGGAATTCGATCGGCTTTAAGAATTCCTCAATCTTTGGATCTTTTAGTCGAAGAATTAGAACCTGATGTCGCGGCGATCGCCCTGGAAAAAGCAGTAGCTATTGCTTTATTGGATCGTCGAGTGAACCCCGAAGAAGATCGGGCTTTAAGTCTTTTATTAGAAGCAATGAAGCGTTCTGTCTAAGCCGGTTCTATTAGGGTATCAATAACAGTTAACTATCATTTACTTCTGCTGAATTTTTGCGCTCAGAAGTTCATCTTTATTCTGTCGAGAATGTGATCACTGCCCAAGTTCAAATCCTAAAATACAATGATTTCTGACGCCTCCAATTCATCAGAATCCAACTCTGAAGAAGATGAAGACATAAAGCGCGATATTCTCAGAGGTCGGGAGTTTACACTGGCTGATGTCATTAGACAAGAAGGAGGTTCTTTTATGAAAGGAGAATCTCCAGTTCCTAAACTTGTGCAAGTCAAAACTGAAATCAATAATTTTATTAACTCCAATTTGTCCGATAATTCCGGGGCATTACTGGTGATTTTATCTCGTTGGGTTGATCAAGATATAGTCCGAGTCAGTCACCATCTAAATCATCCATTACAGGCTTTATTGGGGCTACTGAAATCAATCGTAGAGAATCCCCCGATCCTCTATGAGCTAGTCCGTCAGGTCGATATGCAGTGGGGACAGATGAATAATGAACGGCCTCACTTTCAGCGTCCTGGACAGTTACCTGATCCGAATGATGAATACACTCACGAATCAGTTGATCACCAGCTTTGTGAACTGATTTGTTGCCTCAAATCTGAGCTTGATCAAGAGTAACAAAACATCATCACAACTACTCATCTCAATTTTAATAATTTATAATTTATCATTCATTATTTTGCGATTTAAAGAAACACAGATTCATCTCAAAAGAAAAAGTTTAACATTTTGTTAACGACTGATTTCCCTGGCAGTGCTAAACTTCTCATCATTACCAGAAGACTGGACTTTTTTCACAAGACATCTGCAATGACAGTGACAAATTGCAGCCACGATACGAAAACCTCCTGACGCTTAAGACTATGGCAAAAACAGAAAAAACCGAAACCAAAGCATCTGACAAAATCAATTTAAGTAATCCCGAATACTACTTTAATCGAGAATTAAGTTGGCTAGAATTTAACCGTCGAGTATTAGCAGAAGCCCTAGACTCTCGTACCCCTCGGATTGAACGTCTAAAATTTTTAGCCATTTATAGCTCTAACCTCGATGAATTCTTCATGGTGCGGGTAGCAGGTTTGAAGCGACAAAAAGAAGCTCAAGTTAACAAGTTAACCCCCGACGGTCGTACCCCACAACAGCAGCTCAACGAAATACATCAAAAGCTGCTGCCAATGGTGTCTGAACAACACAAATATTTTGAGAATACCCTCAAACCGGAATTGGTTAAGTTTGGTGTTCATATCCTGAACTATATTGATCTCAACCAAGAACAACGAAGCTACCTACAACACTATTTCGAGGAACAAATTTTTCCGGTTCTCACCCCGTTAGCTATTGATCGCAGTCATCCCTTTCCCTACATCTCCAACCTCAGTCTCAACTTAGCGGTTGTTCTCAAAAACCCAGAAACCAAAGAAGACTTACTCGCTCGCGTCAAAGTCCCTAAACTACTCCCTCGGTTTGTTTCCCTTCCCGAAAACCTACGCATCCAGAAAAACGAACAGCCGAGTGTTTGGACAGGAGTTCCCCTCGAACAAGTAATCGCCCATAACCTCGAATCTTTATTTCCGGGAATGGATATCCTAGAATATCATCCTTTCCGCATTACCCGTGATGCTGACTTATCGGTTCAGGAAGACGAAGGGGATGACTTACTGTTAGTCATTGAGCAAGAACTTCGCAAGCGTCGTGTCGGGGGTTCCGTGGTTCGTATGGAAATTAACCCCACGATGCCCTCCTCAATTAAAGAAATGCTCTATGAGGAGATGGAGTTAGAACCTGAAGATATTTACACCGTTGAGGGAGTGTTGGGTTTAAAGGATCTAATGTCATTTATGGCACTCCCTTTACCCGAATTAAAAGACAAATCTTGGCATTCAGTTTCACCTCGGTGGGTGCAACAAAGTGAAGATGTTTTTGATTCGTCTAATAATGGCGAAGCGGCGAAAGACCTTTTTGCGACCATTCGCGCTAAAGATGTATTTGTACATCATCCCTACCAATCTTTTTCCGGTACTGTTCAACGCTTTATCGAACAAGCTGCTTATGATCCCGACGTACTGGCGATCAAAATGACGCTGTACCGCACTTCTGGAGATTCCCCGATTGTTAACGCTTTGATTACAGCCGCTGAAAATGGCAAACAAGTCGCCGCATTAGTCGAACTCAAAGCCCGCTTTGACGAGGAAAATAACATTCAATGGGCGCGTAAGCTTGAAAGTAGTGGCGTTCATGTCGTTTATGGGGTTGTGGGACTCAAAACCCATACAAAAGTGGTGATGGTGGTTCGTCAAGAAGAAGGTAAAATTCGCCGCTATGTTCACATTGGCACGGGGAACTATAACCCCAAAACTGCAAAACTTTATACGGATATTGGTATTTTCACTTGTCGTCAAGATTTAGGGGCGGATCTCACGGATTTATTTAATTTCCTGACTGGACATTCTCGACAACAATCTTACCGAAAATTATTGATTGCTCCGGTGAATATGCGCGATCGCTTTTTGACGTTTATTCGTCGGGAAATCGAACAGGCAAAACGGGGAGAAACAGGTCGTATTGTCGCGAAGATGAATTCTTTAGTTGATCGGACGATTATTTCAACTTTGTACGAAGCCTCTCGCGCTGGGGTGACAATTGATTTAATTGTTCGGGGAATCTGCTGTATACGTCCAGGTTTGAAGGGAATTAGTGACAATATCAAAGTGATTAGTATTGTCGGACGTTTTCTCGAACATTCTCGGATTTTTTACTTTTATAATGGGGGTCAAGAGGAGGTGTATATTGGATCAGCAGATTGGATGCCTCGAAATTTAGATCGACGGGTAGAAGCGGTGACTCCTGTAGAAGATCCAGAAATTGCTAAAGATTTACAAGAAATTTTGGGAACTCTGCTTTGTGATAATCGTCAAGCTTGGGATTTGCAATCAGATGGTCAATATATCCGGCGTAGTTCATCAGATAAAGAGTTGAGCGCTCACGAAATTCTCATGGAAACCGCAATTAAGAGTTAAGAATGGGGAAGATTTGCCCTGTCTCCGATGAGGTGGGGCTGGATTTTTGTTCTTTTTGATCAATCTAAACAATAAAAATAAATAACCCCCACTTTAGATCATTAAAGATGGAGGTTAATTTAATTATTCGTGATGTTGATTGGAGTGTGTTCGCTCAAATTTAGGACTTATTAGCGTTCTTGCGACGGCTCATTCCAAAAGCAGCACTAACACCCATCAAAGCTGCAATTGTGGAGGGTTCAGGAACACTTGCCGCAGGAGTACCGAGTTTAACCGCAAATACAGCATCGTTGTAATCCCAGTCACTGGTGCTAGTATTATTGTCTTCAAGACCAATAATCATCCAATCTTCAAATCCAGCCAGAGTGTAACCTTTGAATTGTGTCGGTGCGCTGCTGAGACTGAATCCAAAACTTGCATCGTTGCTTCTTCCTAGTGCAAAATCTAGAGTGCTTCCGGCTTCAAATGCACCTAAAGATAAGGTTGAACCGATATCTAAGCCGGCTTCATCATTAAAGTTTTTATTAAAACTACCGACTTTCCAAATATTGTTGGGATCTTTCTTGTCGAGTATATCATCTTTGTAGGCAAAAATATTAGACCATTTATCATTACTATCACCTGAACTGACTGAGAAGTCTAAAACGTTCTTTGTGCTTCCGGCAGCTTCACCTAAAAATACAGCTTCTAGATTGGCGTTGCTTTGGTTAACGGTTAAAGGCCCTGTGAGGTCAAATTCCTTAAGATTTACACCATCAGACTGAATTTTCATACGGTCTTGAGTGGGTGCAAACTGATAAAAAGCGTCCATTAAGTCATCGATTTCTCCAGCTTGAGCGGGTGCTGTTGCTGCAACTACGGTTGTGAGAGTTGTCAGACTTGTTAATAGAGCAAATAGTTTAGTTTTCATGGGGGGTGACTCCTGATTGAATTTAAAAACTTGAGTATTTTGGGTTTGTGTGAAACTTTTCTTATCTGTATATATCTTAGCTACGATAGACCTTTTTGGAAATAATTTTAGCTCTTTTTTACTGAGTCTTTACATTATTCAAGCTATCGTTAAGATCTAGATATAATGGGACTTGCACAAGACTATAATACTGAAGTAGGTTAGCTTTTGATGTGATGTCAATCACTTTTATTAACGAGTTTTATTTGACAAAAAAATATTTTAATTATCAGAGTTTACACGTACTTTTTTGTTTGAGTTGTTTGATTTGTTTTGAGTTCTCAGTAATTCTACGGATGTTCGTTATGAATTAAATTAAATATTAGAATTAGAGACTCAGTAAAATCTCTGAGTTAGTGCAGAAAAAGTTGTGCTACTTAGGAAGGTTGACTGACGAGTGAATATCGATTGATACTCTGCCAGTCCAACTTAAAAACAAAATCAAAGTCAAATTGGGGAAACGAGGTGTAGATACCGGAGGTCATACCCATTCCGCCACAAGTCCTTCATCCCCTTGTGTCAACTCAAGGCGATTTTAGCTCTGTATATACTCTGCTCTGGCTTGCTAGATTAAAGTAAAAAAGCTCTAGATTTTGCTATAATCGAGAGGTTGTCTAAAATTCGCACATCCAGGGTTTCGGGTGTTTCTGAGCAATGAGCTTCAGAAATCAACCCCCGGATGGAGGATTAACCCGAAAGGAGTTAAATAAATAATGCCTGTTATTAGTCTCGCAGAAATGTTAGAGTCTGGAGTTCACTTCGGACATCAGACTCGCCGTTGGAATCCTAAAATGGCTCCTTACATCTATACAGAGCGTAACGGAGTTCATATCATTGACTTGCTACAAACGGCTCAACTGATGGAGGAAGCTTACGAATATATCAGAAGTTCCTCTGAACAAGGAAAGAAATTTCTATTCGTCGGCACCAAACGTCAAGCGGCGGGGATTATCGCCCAAGAAGCCCAGCGCTGTGGGGGATATTACGTGAACCAACGGTGGTTAGGGGGAATGCTGACCAACTGGACGACCATCAAAACTCGGGTAGACCGACTCAAGGAACTCGAATATCGTCAAGATAGTGGTCAACTCGATTATCTTCCCAAAAAAGAAGCGTCCATGCTCCGACGGGAACTTGAGAAGCTGCAAAAATATTTGGGTGGTATTAAGTTAATGCGTCGAATTCCTGATGCGGTGGTGATGATTGACCAACGACGGGAACATAACGCGGTGATGGAATGTCGCAAGTTGGGAATTCCGATTATTGCGATGTTGGATACCAACTGTGATCCAGATTTAGCTGATATTCACATTCCTGCTAATGATGACGCAATTCGGGCGATTAAGTTAATCGTTGGTAAGTTCGCTGATGCCATTTATGAAGGACGTCACGGCGAGTTAGAGACGGATAACGATTTTGCAGAAGAATTTGATGAAGACTACGAAGGTGCAGAAGAAGACTTCCAGGAAGAAGAAGTCAGTGGCGAGTCTAGCGACGAAGCTGAAAAAACTGAGGAAAAAAGCACCGATTCAGACTCATCAGACTCATCAGACTCAGAGGAGTAAAATCAACTGAGATTCTGAACTGACTTCAAATCAGCACAAAGGGCGCATCAGTCCATTCAAGCCAATTTTTTTGGGGCTTGCGCCCTTGACCTTGAGAATGTGGGCAGCAATTTGTTAAAATTTTCTAACAGATGTCTCTAGAATAGATGTCTCAGGGCGACTAAAAAAATTCAAGAGAAGGAACTGAGGAAAAGATGGCCGAAATATCAGCGAAAGTAGTCAAAGAACTGCGCGACAAAACAGGCGCAGGTATGATGAAATGCAAAGAAGCACTCAAAGAAGCAAATGGCGATATGAACAAAGCCATTGAGTGGCTGCGACAAAAGGGCATTGCTAAAGCTGGTAAGATGGAGGGTCGCAAGGCAAGTGAAGGACTCGTTGGCAGCTACATTCACACTGGGGGTCGTGTTGGAGTCCTAGTCGAAATTAACTGCGAGACTGACTTTGTTGCTCGTCGTGAGGAGTTCCAGGCCCTCGTGCGAAATATCGCCATGCAAATTGCGGCTTGTCCGAATGTGGAATATGTCAGTTTAGAAGATATTCCTAGCGAGATCGCAGAAAGGGAAAAATCCATTGAGATGAAGCGCGATGATCTCGCGGGAAAGCCTGATAATGTTAAAGAAAAAATCGTTCAAGGGCGGATTGATAAGCGTCTAAAAGAATTGACGTTGATGGATCAACCCTATATTCGCGATCAAAATATTACGGTCGAAGAATTAGTTAAACAAACGATTGCCCTTCTCGGAGAAAATATGAAGGTGCGTCGCTTTTCTCGCTTTGTTTTAGGTGAAGGGATTGAAAGCGAGGAAGAATCTGCTGAATAAGCACTGTTTTCTTGACCCAACTATGGATGTAGTGCCGTTTGTTTAGTCCCGATCACGATTTGAATTGGACTGGATTGGGGCTAAACAAGTTAATTATTTTGAGTTGAAAGTTAGAGATTTTTCTAATTTTTTTGGCTGTATAACTCACTTCTAGAACTTCCCCCTGACTTCACTATTTCCCTTTTTTATTAACACTTTTCTCTTTTAATTTTAATCGCTAGAAATGACAGGATCGCTTAAAGGCATAGAGGAGGATATTGCTTCTTTAGAAGAGGCTATCTTTAAATTAGCGCAGGAGTTTGATGGTGCTTATGAGAATTATCTCACCACTTTGGGAAACGCGATGCGCCAACAGTTAATTCTGGCGAATTATCATTTATGTACTCAGGGTTATCCTGAATATTTTCTGAAGCTTTCCTATTCACAACGACAGAAATTTCAACAGAGTTTGCAAGGTCTAGCCGCAAATGCTCAAAAAATGTTGATTTCTCTGATTAAAATTTCTCCTGCCTCTCAAGCTTTAGAAGAAAAAGAACCCGAACCTGAAGAACCTGAACTCCAAGATGATGCTCAGAATAATGATGACTTGTTACAAGCTTTAACCTCAGAAGATGAATCGCTAGAACTCTCTGCGGATTTGCTTTTGCAACCACCAACTCCGAAGGTTCTGAGTCTTCCCGAACGATTAGCGAAATGGCAAGATGATCTCGAACAGTCAATTAATACGCTTTTGAGAACGCTATCTCGTGATACCAACTTTGCGCTACAACAAGCCAATATTTTTCCCCACCATCTTCCTGAGGCGGTTTTAGAAGCTGCATCTCAAGCGGAAGCCTCTGCTGAAACGGTTGCGAGTCCGCCTAATTTACTCAATTTGATGATTGAAACTGAAAATTTGGAGGAGGAGGATGAGGGGATTACGAATGTGACTCGTTTGATGGCAGTACATTTGCGTGTGTCTGAGATTGAATTTGCGGATGCCACATTGATGTCTGCACGCCACAAAATTCGTAATCTCTCTGCTCAGTTAAATAAGGTGGGGCGGAATTATCAGAAGAAACAACGAGAACGGGCGGTTTTAGAAGCGGAAGCGGCTTGGCGCTCAAGTTGGTTTGAGGAGAACTCGAAAGACTAAAGCGACAGTAGCTGAAACTGACTGAATTCCAGTGATTGCTAGGATATTGACTTTTTATTCAAGAGTATGTACGAGTGAACCCAGACTAGCTTATAGTATTAATCTTACCGAAAAAATCCTAAATTGTCAAATGAAACGCAATTTTCTTGATTTTCTTGCCTTAAAAACTTCTATACTTTTAGAGTAGAACGGCTTAACCATGCTACCCTAATAAGAACTCATTTTGACATCAAATAACGCTAACAAGAAACGCTAAGATCACTTCTATATTTTACTCAACTGAAACAATGAAGAGTAACCAACCTGACTGGGTACGCCTGCATAAAGCCATTGCTGTTGAAGCCGAAAGAGGATTCAATAATATTCAGGGAAAGCATCATCAATTTCACGAGTTTTTGTACATTAGCTTAAACGAACTTTTAAAGCAAATTCCCACAGAATCCCAACATCGCTGTCAACAAATGGTTGATGCGTTTGGGAACTATTCAGAAAAAACACTACAAGAACGAGAAAACCTTCTTGATGATACGCGGCGATTTTTATTGCAGATGGAGCGTCAGATTAACAATCGTTCAAAAGTCGAAGAAATCACCGCCAAAAGTCAAACTCCTCCCGCATCTATTCCGACAAATTCTCAACTTAAAACTCAACCGATTGTTGATAAATCACCCAACGCTGCTTCTTCTTTAGAACAACCCTTAGCCAAAGTTGTTGGGCCTAGAAATGCTGATCGTTTAGCGAAACTTGGTCTTTATACGGTCTATGATTTATTGTACTATTATCCGCGAGATCATATTGATTATGCGCGTCAAGTTGCAATTCGGGATTTAGTTCCGGGAGAAACAGTAACTTTGGTTGCGAAAGTTAAACGATGTAACTGTTTTAGTAGTCCTCGAAATAAGAAACTAACAATCTTAAATTTAACGTTAACAGACAATACTGGAACCCTCAAAATTAGTCGTTTTTTTGCAGGGCCAAGGTTTAGTAATGCCGGATGGCAAAATAAGCAAAAATACAACTATCCACCCGGTACAATTATTGCGGCTTCGGGGTTAGTGAAAAGCAATAAATATGGGATTACTTTAGATAATCCTGAATTGGAAGTTTTAGACCAAGCGGGCGGTCAAATTGACTCGATGAAAATTGGTCGAGTGGTGCCTGTTTATCCCCTCAGTGAAGGGGTAGGCGCTGACTTAGTGAGAAAAGCTGTTTTATCAGTTTTACCAACCACGAGTCAACTCCAAGATAGTTTACCTCAAGGTTTATTGGATCTCTATCAATTAATCGGGGTACAAGATGCTATTCAAAATATTCATTTTCCCCCAGATAGAGACTGTTTAGCCGCAGCCCGTCGCCGTTTAGTTTTTGATGAATTTTTCTATTTACAATTAGGATTATTACAACAACGTCAATCTCAAAAAAAAGCAACAACTAGCGCGGTTCTTGCTCCAACCGGAAAATTAATTCAACAGTTTGATGAAATTTTACCCTTTGAATTTACAAACGCTCAACAACGAGTGATCAAAGAAATTCTGATTGATTTACAATCTTCTGAACCAATGAATCGATTAGTTCAAGGGGATGTGGGCGCTGGAAAAACGGTTTTAGCTGTTGTGGCAATGTTAGCGGCAATTCAAGCCGGATATCAAGCGGCTTTAATGGCACCGACAGAAGTTTTAGCCGAACAACATTATCGTAAGTTAGTGAGTTGGTTTAATTTAATGCACTTAAGCGTTGAACTGTTAACAGGTTCAACAAAAGCCGCTAAACGTCGCCAAATTCACAAGCAATTAGAAACGGGAGAATTACCTGTTTTGGTGGGAACTCATGCGCTAATTCAAGATACAGTTAAGTTTCATCGATTGGGGTTGGTTGTGATTGATGAACAGCATCGTTTTGGGGTACAGCAACGCGCCAGACTCCAACAAAAAGGGGAATCTCCTCATGTTTTAACCATGACAGCGACTCCAATTCCCCGGACATTAGCGTTAACGTTACATGGGGATTTAGATGTCAGTCAACTGGATGAACTTCCTCCCGGACGTCAACCGATTCAAACGACAATTTTAATGGGGAAACAACGCCAGGAAGCTTATGATTTAATGCGGCGAGAAATTGTGCAGGGAAGACAGGTTTATGTGGTTTTACCGTTGGTGGAAGAATCCGAAAAGTTAGATGTTCGTTCGGCTGTAGAAGAACATCAAAAACTGCAAACTAAAATTTTTCCAGAGTTTCAAATTGGGTTATTACATGGTCGTCTCAGCAGTGCGGAAAAAGATGAAGCGATTAGTCAATTTCGTGATCAAAAAACGCAAATTCTGGTTTCTACGACGGTTGTAGAAGTGGGGGTTGATGTTCCGAATGCAACGGTGATGTTAATTGAAAATGCCGAACGATTTGGTTTATCTCAACTGCATCAATTACGGGGACGAGTCGGACGAGGTGAACACAAATCTTTTTGTCTATTAATGGCTGGAAGTTCGACACCAGAAGCCAAAGAAAGGTTACAAGTTCTTGAACAATCTCAAGATGGTTTTTTTATTGCAGAAATGGATATGCAATTGCGGGGGCCTGGTCAAGTTTTGGGAACTCGTCAGTCGGGATTACCGGATTTTGTGTTGGCGAGTTTGGTTGAAGATCGCGAAGTGTTAGAATTGGCAAGAGATGCGGCGCAAAAAGTGATCGAAAAAGATGACTCGTTGAACCGTTGGCCGTTAATGAAACAGGAGTTAAACCGACGGTTTGAACGAATGTTGGGGGGTTCTATTTTGACTTGACCTATGAACGTTAGATGTGCGACTATTGATGATGTTTTGCTGATTTTATCGTTTATTCAGAAAAAGTCAGAATTTGACTGAAATATTGGTGCTTTTTTGGGTGTAAAACTTGTTTCATATTTCCAGTTAATAACTCATGGTATAGCTTCTCCTCTTGTGCGACTTTTCTGGGGTAGAGAATAACCGATAAATTATTTGTCTGCAAAATGTATCTCAAAGACTTAATTTTTTATGTAAGCAATAGTACAAAGTTATAATCTTTTATTTTGTATAGTTAGAAATAAGATCATCAAGATTTTGAGTCTATAAAAAATTATCTATTGAAATTAATGCAGCTCAAGAATTTAGTCGCCGCTCTCCCCAAAACTTCCACAGTTGCCGCCAACATAACGATTGAAGATGATATTAACCCGGCGAGAGAACTTTTAGTCCGAGAACGCCCTTTCTCGGAGCAAGGTGCAACGGAAATTTCCGTCGGTCTTTATGTGATTGACTTATTTAAGATTGATGAAGCCCGACAAAGCTTTGAAGCGGACTTTTTTATAGAATTTAGATGGAAAGATCCGCATCTCGTTATGAGCCAGTCTCATTGTTCTATTGCTTCCTGTCGTAAAACTTTAGATGAAATTTGGCATCCTGCGGCGCGAATTTTTAACCAGAGAAACCTAACCAAAAATTTTGAAACAACTGTGGTTGCTCCCGATGGAACCGTGGTTTGTGGACAAAGATTTAACGGTTTAGTCTCCTCGCCTTTAAACTTGAAACGCTTTCCCTTTGACGAACAAACCCTAAAAATTCAAATTATGTCGTTTGTGTTTAGTCCCGATGAAGTGCAGTTTCTTGTCAATCATCATCTGACGGGATTAGCCGAAGAAATATCGCTTCCTAACTGGTCTACAAATACTCCCATTGCCCATACTGGTTCTCGTCATATTGCTCAACTCAATCAAAGTTTTGTTTGCTTTGACTATGAACTCCAAGTGAAACGCTACACAGCTTATTATATCACTCGTGTTATTTTACCTTTAATCTTGATTGTTTTGATGTCTTACGCCGTTTTTTGGTTTCCTCCCGGTCAAATTATGCCTCAAGTAACGATTTCAGTTACCGCAATACTGAGCCTGATTACCTATGAATTTACCCTCCAACAAAGTTTACCCCAGGTTCCCTATTTAACCGTTCTTGATAAGTTTGTTATTGGTGCGATGGTGATGGTTTTTCTAGCATTAGTTGAAACCGTCACAACGATTGAATTGGCTGAAGTCAAACTTCAATTTCTAGCACTTGATCTCGATAGCTGGCTGCGATGGCTGTTTCCGGCATTTCTAACGGGGTTAGCTGCGGCTGCATTTTGGCTTTAATTTAGTGAGGATGAAAAAGTTGGGAAAAAGTGCAATATGTAACTTAAAATAATCTGTGTAACGGGTTGTTACTATTTTCTCCATTCACGTACTAAACTTAAAAATGACGATTATACTAACAAATGATGATGGTATTGATGCACCGGGTATTCGAGCATTATCAGAGGCGATTAATCATCAAGGTATTTTTATCGCCCCTCAACAAGAATTATCCGGTTGTGGTCATAAAGTAACGACGAGATCACCGATTGCAGTTGAACGTCGTTCAGATACAGAATACGCCGTTGCGGGTACTCCGGCTGACTGTACTCGCCTGGCGATTACCCATTTATCTCCGCAAATTGATTGGGTGCTTTCGGGTATTAATTCCGGTGGAAACTTAGGTGTAGATGTCTACATTTCTGGAACCGTTGCTGCGGTTAGAGAAGCTGCATTTCATGGAATTCGAGGAATTGCTTTATCGCAGTATAGAAAAGGTGGAAGACCTGTTAATTGGGAACAAACAACACGCTGGAGTCAAACGGTTTTAAAAGATTTACTGAATCGTCCTTTGGAACTGGGAAGTTTTTGGAACGTTAACTTTCCCTATCTTGAACCCGACGCACCCGAACCTGAAATGGTATTTTGTGAACCCTCAACAAAACCTTTACCAATTGACTACAAAGTAGAAGACGAAAATTATTTTTATATGGGGAATTATAGCCAACGTCAGCGCACTCCTGAAACTGATGTTGATGTTTGTTTTGGGGGAAAAATTGCCGTAACTAAAATTCAATTATAAGAGATTATTGTCTGTAGAGACAAGCCAACATTGAATACAATCGCATAAAGTTCTAACGGCGTTACAGGAAATATTCTGCATAGTCTTAAATTCGGTTCTCAAATTGCATGGTTAATTGCTCCCGATGTTCGATCAATTTTAATTTTCCAACCGAACCAACAACCCGGACTTTTTCAAGGAAATGATCACTTGATTCTGTTAGAGGATATTCATCTAGAATTGACGGCTAATCAGGTGTTTGATTGCTTAAAGATGAGTGCCTGAGAATCCTTTAAAGTTTTGCGATCGCCATTCACTCTATTCAAAATAGCACTAATTCATGGCAATATTGAGGAGTTCGCATCTGGAGGCGTAGTAATGATTACCTAATCTCTTGTCGAACCAGTCAAGTTGAGTGCGATCGCGGATCATGCTAAAGTGCAATATTAAGCGGTTTTTTAGCTACACAGAGGAAATTGAAATCAGTTACTCCGCCTCAATTCTCCTGCTAATCGGTAGCCGTTGTGACAAATCTTAACATCATTTCTCAGCAAATCAGTTTAAGGTAACAATTTAGGCGGTGAAATAATCGCTATCTCAGTATAGAGATGTTTGATGTTGAACAAAAGCTTTCGGATATAAGGATTTTAGTATGAGCGTTAATTTAGCAACTCAATTGCGAGAAGGTACGAAAAAATCCCACACCATGGCAGAAAATGTGGGTTTTATCAAATGCTTTTTGAAAGGAACTGTAGAAAAAACCTCCTACAGAACATTAGGAGCAAATTTTTACTTTGTCTATTCGGCAATGGAAGAGGAGATGGAACGTCACCATAACCATCCTATTCTTTCTCGGCTGTATTTTCCCGAACTGAATCGTAAGCAAAGTTTGGAAAAAGACCTATACTACTTCTATGGTTCCAACTGGCGTGAAGAAATCGCTCCTACAGTTGCAGCAAAAGCCTATGTAGCCCGAATTCGAGAAATTTCTAACACCGAACCCGAATTATTAATTGCTCACCTGTACACGCGCTACATGGGCGATCTGTCTGGCGGACAAATTCTCAAAGCGATCGCTCAACGGGGTATGAACCTCTCAGAGGGCGAAGGTATCCAGTTCTACGAATTTAAGGATATTCCTGATGAGAAGGCGTTCAAAGCCAATTATCGCCAGATTATGAATGATTTATCCATCGATCAAGCCACAGCCGATCGGATTGTTGCTGAAGCCAATGCCGCCTTCGGAATGAATATGAAGATGTTCAACGAACTCGAAGGGAATTTGATCAAAGCCATTGGTTTAATGTTGTTTAACACCTTAACTCGCAAACGCGCCACAGGTTCCACTGAACTGGCACCTGCTGCGGAATAATACCTTTTGAAATTGATTTGAAACTGAATTAAGTCTGCCGAAAGGAGAACACTGAATCCTGGGCGCTTAGTGGCTGTAACATCAAGCAGTCATTAAGTTTCCAGGATTTTGCCGTTTAATATCAAAGCATAACGGATCAAAGTGTCGAAAAACTAAGATCCATATTTTCAACACAAAAGACTCAAGACTTTATAAAGTAATGATAAAGCTGCTGACACAATATGAAGCTTTAAATGGAGATCAAGACAACACTAACAAGGGATAAAACGTCCTCACCGATTGAGTTTGACTCAAGATTACATGAGAGTGAAGTAGAATTCCGTATACTCACGGATGAAAGAGAGAGGAAAAATATTCTATAACAGAAGAGGAGGGACTGAACTCCAAATCAATCACAGAAATTGACCACTCAAGCCATGAACAACATTCAAATCACTCAAATTGTTAATCAACGAATTCATCAATCCCTCGACTTAGAAACCCTACTCCAAACCACCGTTGACGAAATTAGACAAATTCTTCGCTGCGATCGCATTTTATTATATCATTTTTTGGCCGATGATTTTCCTAAAAATATTGCCCAATCAGTTAACTTAAAATACAAAAATATCATCTCTTTTAAACCAGAAAAAAACTGTAATTTTTTGTACAAAAAACAATCGACTACTAATATATTTAAAACAGAATTATCAAAAAGTATAATTCAAAATTTAGAAAAAAATCAAGTTAAATCTTATTTATCTATTCCCATTTCTATTGATTTAGACTCCGGCGATCAAAAAACTCAAGAATTCAAAACATGGGGAACTTTAATCGCTCATCAATGCGATCAATTCCGAAACTGGAAACCCGAAGAAATAGAACTCTTAGAACAACTTTCTATTCAACTTTCAATTGCCATCAAAGAAGACCAACTTCGTCAACAAATAAAAACTCTCAATGCTAAACTCGAAGCCCAAACTCAAGCCAGCGATCAAAAACTCCAAGCCCTTCTAAATAACACCTTTCAATGTACAGCAATACTCAGTCCAGAGGGAATATTACTCGATGTTAATCAAACCGCTTTAGACTTTGGAGGTTTGAAACGCGAAGAAACTATCAACCGTCCCTTTTGGGAAATTTACTGGTGGACAATCTCTCCAGAAATACAACAACAATTGCGTGAAAGTATCGCTAAGGCCGCTTCTGGAGAATCAATTTATTATGAAGTTGATGTCAAAATAGTAGGCAATAAAGTCGCAACCACAGACTTTGCTTTACGTCCACTTCGAGATGCAACAGGCGAAGTTATATTATTAATCGCAGAAAGTCGAGATGTTAGCGATCGCATCGAAGCTAAACGCGCCCTTCAAGAAAATCAAATCCTTTTAAGTTCTGTTCTCGATTGTATTCCTCAAGGCGTTTTTTGGAAAGATAAAGAAGGGAATTTTCTCGGCTGTAACTACAAATTTAGTGTGGATGGAGGTTTATCTTCTAGCCAAGAAATCATCGGTAAAACTGACTTTGATATGCCGTGGAAAGAAGAAGCCAAACTCTATCGCGCCGACGATCATCAAGTCATGGCATCTGGAGAAACTAAACTTAATATAGAAGAACCAATGACCAAAGTGGGAAAAATCTCACGGTTGCTAAGAACCCATAAAATGCCCTTGCGAAATCCAGAGGGAGAAATTATCGGAGTCGTCGGTACCTACGAAGATATTACCGAAAATAAAAAAGCAGAAATCACTTTGCGTCAGAGTGAAGCCCGTTATCAGATGTTAGTCGATAACTTCCCCAACGGGGCTGTAATGATGTTTGATCACGACTTACGGTATATCCTAGTTGGGGGTTTTGGACTCGCAGAGGTGGGACTTTCTAAACAAAAAATGGAAGGGAAAACGATTTGGGAAGTCTTACCGAAAGAAACCTGTAAACTGATCGAACCGCTTTATCGTCGGACTTTAGCGGGAGAAGAAATAGTTAGTGAACTTCCCTTTGGCAATCGCCTTTATCTGGTTTATTTTTTACCTATTATCGATCAGGGAAAGGTGCAAGCCGGGGTGGTGTTAACTCAAGATATTACTCAACAGAAACAAGCCGAACAAAAACTGCAACAACTTAACCAAGAACTCGAAGCAAGAGTTCAACAACGCACCGCCGATCTAGAAGCCGAAATTGCCGAACGAACTCGTCTATTAAATATTTTAGAAGCAAGTTTAAATGAAATCTATATCTTTGATGCTGAAACTCTAAAATTTCAATATGCCAACCAAGGTGCTTTGCGAAATCTGGGTTACACCCTCGAACAACTTCAACAGATAACCGCCATTAACCTCAAACCCCAACTGACTCCAGAACAATTTCAAAAATTAATTGATCCCTTATTAAATCATCAACAAAACAAGACCGTTTTTAGAGCAGCCTATCAACGAGCAAATAAAACATTCTATCCGGTGGAAGTTCACTTTCAACTGATCGAACATCAACAAGAACGCTTATTTCTCGCGGTTGCTCTTGATATTACCGAACGTCAACAAACCGAAGATCGTTTACAACTGGTCGAATTTGCCCTCGATAATGCCCAAGAAAGTGTTGTCATTGTCGATCAATCAGGTCAGATTGTTTATGTTAACAAAACCGCTTGTGAAAGTTTGGGCTATTCGAGTACAAAACTCTCCAATCTCAAAATTTGGCAAATTGATCAATCCCTAAACGCTCCGCCCCAGTGGGAAGAGTTTTGCCAACGTCTCAAACACCAAAAATCCCTGTTATTAGAGTCTACTCATCATACCCAAACTGGTGAAGCCATTCCAGTAGAAATTACCCTGACCAAATTAAACTTTCATGGTATCCCCTACTTCTGCGAAATTGCTCGGGATATTCGAGAACGCAAACAGGCAGAAGCCGCTCTCCAAAAACGAGATAATTATCTCACCGCTTTAGTAGAAGTGCAGCGTCAACTGTTGTGTGCTACTTCTCAAAGTGATTTATACAAACTCGTGCTTTCTATCTTAGGTCAAGCGGCGAATGCCAGTCAAGTTTATGTATTTGAGCATTATTACGATGAGTTTCAGCGTCCGTATTTGTATTATATGTCTCACTGGTCGGCTCCAGATGCAACTTCTCGACTTAACCGTTCTGTCCTGCAACAACTTTATGATACCCCTTGTTTTTCGCCCTGGGTTGAACAACTTGCTCAAGGTGAAGCGATTTGTGAGAATTTGAGTGATATGACCCCAGAACAACGTCAAATTCTTGAACCTGTGGGAATCTTTACGGTATTATTATTTCCCCTGATTGTTAAAGGAGAATTTTTTGGATTAATTGGTTTTGATAACGATGAAGATGATCGTCAGTGGGATGAAGCCGAAATCAGTTTATTAGCTGCTGCTGTTAGTGCGATCGCTCTAGCGACTGAACGTCAACTCGCTCAAGAACAACTTAAACGTCAGTTGACTGCCATTGAAGCCGCCAGCGAAGGGATTGCAATTACTAGCCCAATGGGAGACTATCTTTACCTCAATAAAGCCCATTTAGAACTGTTTGGATATACCGAAGCCAACGAACTATTAAACCGTAACTGGAAGACTTTTTATCATCCAGAAGAAGGCGATCGCATTGATCGAGAAATTATCTCTAAACTGATGGAAAAGGGATACTCACGGGGCGAAGCTTTAGCCACTCGTAAAGATGGGAGTACATTTCTACAGGAATTCTCCCTGACTCTGACCAATAGCGGCGAATTTGTCTGTGTTTGTCGGGATATCACTGAACGCAAACGGGCAGAAGTTGAACTGCGTCGGACAAATGCTCAGTTAGAACGAGCAACCCGTCTCAAAGATGAATTTATGGCAAATATGAGCCATGAATTACGAACACCGCTCTATTCAATTTTAGGCTTATCAGAAGTCTTGCAACAGGAAGTCTATGGAGGGCTGAATACCGAACAATTGCGATCGCTATCAACGATTGAACAGAGTGGTCAACATTTACTCGAACTCATCAATGATATCCTCGATTTATCTAAGATAGAATCGGGAAAAATGGAGTTACAGCTTAGATGCGTTAATCTGACTGAACTTTGTCAATCTAGCCTCAGTTTTGTTAAACCCCAAGCCGATCAAAAAAATCTCCAACTTCAGTTCATTGCCACCTCTGTTCCGGTGATTATTAACATCGATGAACTTCGGATTCGTCAAGTCTTAATTAATCTCCTCAGTAACGCGGTAAAATTCACCCCAGATGGTAATCATATTTTACTGCAAATTGAGACAGAACCTCAAAATAATTGTGTACATTTGAGTGTTACTGATACAGGAATTGGTATTGCTTTTGAAGATCAATCGCGTTTATTTGAGCCTTTTGTACAAATTGATAGTAGTCTTTCTCGTCGATATTCGGGTACGGGTTTGGGGTTAGCCTTGGTTCGACAAATTACTCATCTGCACGGGGGAACTGTTTCTCTTGACAGTGAAGTGGGGCGAGGAAGTACCTTTACGGTTTCACTTCCCTGGAATTCTACTGCTGTTCCTGAAACTGTAGATGCGTTACTTTCTACAAACAATAGTCTTAATGAAATGAAAGAAGATTTATTAACAACTGCTAAACCTCAGTTTTCAAACTCATTTTTTGAGGGTTCTCCAACCATTCTCATTGCAGAAAATGATCCAGCAAATGCGGAGACGGTAGCTGATTATTTAGAAACCCGAGGATATCAAATTATTTTTGCTAAAAACGGTATTGAAGCGGTTCAATATGCCCAACAATATCAGCCTCAAATGATTATTCTTGATATTCAAATTCCAGAACTTGATGGAAAAAAAGCCATTCATAAAATCCGTACAAATCCAGAAACGGCTACAATTCCTATTATTGTGTTAACGGCTTTAGTAGGGAGTCAAGAACGTGAACACTGTTTGCAAGCTGGAGCGAATGATTATCTGAGCAAACCCATTAGTTTGAAAATGTTAGCGGATAAAATCAAAGAACTGTTAAACCGGAGATAATCAGTCTGAAGAAAAACATGAAGTTTGAAAGATGAGATTGATTTATTGATCAAAAAGTTTGAGAATTTCTGACTTATTATTTTGCTTTAAAAGATGAACAGTGCAAAAATTTTAATTGTCGATGATGAACCCAATAATTTTGATGTAATTGAAGCTCAATTATTGGAAGAAAAGTATGAATTAAGCTACGCTTCTAGTGGGATAAAAGCCTTACAACGGTTGCCCTTATTTAAACCCGATGTCATCCTTCTAGATGTGATGATGCCAGGCATGGATGGCGTAGAAGTGTGTCAAAAAATAAAGTCAGATCCACAATGGTCTCATATTCCAATTGTTGCAGTAACAGCCCTCAATTCTAAACAAGATATGGCTCGTTGTTTGGAAGGAGGAGCAGATGATTTTATTAGTAAACCTGCCAGTAGTATCGAACTCCGAGCAAGAATTCGTTCAATGCTGCGAATTAAACAACAATATGATACTTTACAACAACAACGGGATACTCTCGCTGATATTCTCAGATTACGGGAAGAAATGTCACACATGATTGTACATGATCTGCGAAATCCGATTGCTTGTATTCTCTTTGCTGGAGAACTTTTAAAAGAAGATTCACTCTCAGAATTAAGCCAAAAAAAAGTTCAACGTATTGTTAATTGTGGATATCGATTACAATCGCTGACCAATGATTTATTAGTCATGGCAAAACTGGAATCTGGAAATTTGATTCTTACTCAAAAAACGATAGATTTTGGTCAATTTTCTGAACAAACTGTTTTTGATTTTGAAACGATAGCGACTCAGAAAAAAATCAGATTGATTTCCGAAGTTCCGTCAACTCAAAAACAAGTAAATCTCGATCCCAACTTATTTCGGCGAGTCCTCGATAACTTACTCTCCAATGCTATTAAGTTCTCTCCCCATAACAGTGTAGTTCGCTTCCGAGTAGAGTATCCTGAACAGGAATCTATTCAAGTCAGAATTTACATTTCCGATCAAGGTCCCGGTGTGAGTAAAGAACTACAAAATGTTATTTTTAAAAAGTATGCAGTGGGAACTGTCGTAGAAGGGATTGAACAAATTGGATTGGGTTTAGCATTTTGTAAGATGATTGTAGAAACTCACGGAGGTCAAATTTTTGTCGAAGATCATCCCCCAAAAGGCGCGACATTTATCCTAGAAATTTAGATCTTTCGGTTTGTCATCGGTGAGAATTCGCGCTCGTTCCCTCTGTGTGATCCCCAGTTTTTGCCAAAACGTTATATTTTTTCTCGTAAAATATTCCATTTGTTGTATACTTAGTTTTAAGATAAATCTCCCTACTATTCTGGGTCAGGCTAATGAGTATCAGTGAGATTGCAGCAACAAAGTCCTTCTCGACGGATTCCCGTCTTGTTTCTGCTCCTGGGACTCAACTCCATGCTTCCCAAATTCGCAACCTCAATGACCTGATCTTCTCTCTGGCTCAACAGGCAACTCCCTTTCAACTTCCCCCTCCAATAATCTCCCTCTCTCAATTCCCTGCATCTCTACAGCAGGAAATCCAAAGCACTTTTGGGAGTTTTGGGCGAGTCTGTGATGTCGTTAATCATCTTTTATTACACCTGAGTCAACCCCACGCGATCGCTTACTATTCTCAACAGAGTCAAATCGGTAAAAAACTCCCCAACGCCCTCTACGTTCATATCAGCGCCATTGATCATCTTGATCCGGCTTTGCGTCTTTACGAGTCTTGGAGTCGGCGAATCTTAGAGAATATCGAAGGGGTAACGATCGTTAAATTTCATACCTATAAACCCGTTGTTTCCTACCTATTCTACCCGGATTTTGACTGTGATCCCCATCCGGCTTTAACGGCGAGTCTGTTAGTCAATCTACAAACCCGTCACCTCAAAACCCACGACTATTGTAATAGCGACAACCCCCCTATTCTCCACCGGAAAGAAACCTTTGTTACCCCTGACTATCCTCATTATGAAAAATTCGCCCGTTTGACGCAAGCCGAAGAAAAACTGGGACTATTGGAGTCTAAACTCAGTTTCTCTGCTGATCACCCATCCATTTATACCTCAGAAAAACGCATCTATCGTACTATTGGAACCCGTGAAGGATGGCAACAATATCTCGCTCGAAAAGGAGTAGAAATTCGGGATCATCGCATCGTTTCGATAGAAGGGGATCAAGAAAATCCATTAGAGTTTGTCCCTATTCCGAAGATAGAACGTCACAAAGCGGCTTTAGTTCGTCGTTCTCTTTCCCGACCTGTGAAGTTAGTTTTAGAAGCGGGTTTATTCTCCGAAAATACGACTTTCTTTGATTATGGATGTGGCTACGGAGGCGACATTGAACGCATCGGGGAAAAAGGGCATGAAAGTTCCGGTTGGGACCCTTATTATTCCCCGGATACCCCTTTAAAAGAAGCGGATATTGTCAACTTGGGTTACATCATTAATGTGATTGAATGTCAACGAGAACGACGCCAATCTTTGGTGAATGCTTGGGAACTAACAGGACAGGTTTTAATTGTTGCTGCCCAGATTTTAATTGATGATC
>NZ_AUZM01000077.1 GCF_000478195.2 Lyngbya aestuarii BL J
CCGCCGATGCTTCCCACGAATTACGCGCCCCTTTAGCCGCCATTCTCAGCAACGCCCAAGTCGGTTTGCTCGCCCCAACTTGCGATGAAATTCCCCGCCAACGCCTGGAAAAAATCGTCAATTTAACCAAATCCATGACGGTTTTAATCGGTCATTTATTGCTATTAGCGCGTCAGAGCAGCAAACTCAATCCCGAGTTATTGCAAACCGTTAATATCGTTCAAGTTTTGATCGATTTAGTCCCCAATTATCAAGACTTAGCCACAGAAAAAGATTTGACGTTTTATACTCAACTTCCCCAAAAATCTATTTTAATTCGCGCCGAACCCGAGTTACTCCGTCAAGCCATTGAAAATCTTCTCAATAATGCTATTAAGTATACAAATTCGGGGGGAACAATCAGCCTAAAATTAATCTATGAGTTCCGTTGGGTAATGATTACGGTAACAGACACCGGAATGGGTATTCCGCCCGAAGATTTACCCCATATTTTTGATCGCTTTTATCGCGTCGATCAAGCCCGAACCCGCAAAACGGGAGGCTTCGGCTTGGGGTTGGCGATCGTTAAACAAATTATCGAAGCCCATCAAGGTTATGTGCGGGCTACCAGTACCCTTGGAGTGGGTTCTACCTTTACCCTCGAACTTCCCCGCCTCGACAGTTAAGATGACATAAAAACCCGGTTTCTCGAAGAAATCTGGTTTTTGAGGCCGATAGAACCCGCCCCTACAGTGTTGAGATTGCCGTTTTTTGTTACAATCTGTGAAGACAATAGGTTATGGATGGGCAGAATGCGGGTTGCGATCGCTGGAGCAGGTTTAGCAGGTATGGCCACAGCCGTCGATCTCGTCGAGGCTGGACACCAAGTTGAAATTTTTGAATCTCGTCCCTTTGTAGGCGGTAAAGTTGGCAGTTGGGTTGATCCCGATGGCAACCATGTTGAGATGGGATTACACGTCTTTTTTGGTTGTTATTACCATCTGTTTGATTTAATGAAAAAGGTGGGAGCCTTGGAAAATCTCCGGTTAAAAGAGCATTCTCACACCTTTATTAATCGTGGGGGAATCACCGGAAGTTTAGATTTTCGCTTTATTACAGGCGCCCCATTTAACGGACTCAAAGCCTTTTTTACGACCTCTCAGCTTTCGGCTTATGATAAGTTGAAAAATGCCCTTGCTTTAGGAACAAGTCCTCTCGTTCGTGGACTGGTAGACTTTGAAGGGGCGATGAAAACAATTCGAGAATTAGATCGGATTAGTTTTGCTGATTGGTTCCGCAGTCATGGCGGTTCAGAAGGGAGTTTAAAGCGGATGTGGAACCCGATTGCCTATGCACTGGGTTTTATCGATACGGAAAATATTTCCGCCCGGTGTATGCTGACTATTTTTCAATTTTTTGCAGCTAAAACTGAGGCTTCGGTACTGCGAATGTTGGAAGGTTCACCCCATGAATATCTTCATAAACCGATTATTAATTATCTCGAAGAACGGGGCGCGAAAATCTACACCCGACGGCGAATTAAAGAGATTCAATACGAACAAATAGACGGCAAAACCTATGTAACAGGAATGGTTGTCGCTTCAGGAGACACGCAAGAAACGATCAAAGCCGATGCTTATGTTTGTGCTTGTGATGTTCCTGGAGTTCAGAAAATCTTGCCGCAAGATTGGCGCAAATGGTCGGAATTTGATAATATTTATAAACTCGATACGGTGCCGGTTGCGACTGTACAATTGCGGTTTGATGGTTGGGTCACAGAACTTAATGATCCGCAGCAACGCCAACAGTTAGAACGGGCGGTTGGCATTGATAATTTGTTGTATACTGCCGATGCCGATTTCTCTTGTTTTGCGGATTTAGCCTTAACCAGTCCGGGGGATTATTATCGTCAAGGTGAAGGTTCACTATTGCAATTGGTATTAACACCTGGTGATCCGTTTATCAAACAAAGTAACGAGGAAATTGCCCAACACGTTCTTAAACAGGTGCAGGATTTATTCCCGTCTTCGCGAGAACTGAAGATGACCTGGTATAGTGTGGTTAAATTGGCTCAATCTCTCTATCGAGAAGCGCCAGGAATGGATCTTTATCGTCCGCCTCAAAAGACCCCTGTTGCTAACTTTTTCTTGGCTGGAAGTTACACCCAGCAGGATTATATTGATAGCATGGAAGGCGCGACAATTTCCGGTTTTCAAGCCGCACAAGCGATTTTAAATAATACAGCTAATTTGATGAAACCCTCAGCGGTGACAACAGGTTAACTAAAAATTTCAAGGGAAAGTCTGAATCTTTAACACGAGTTAATGCTTGTTTCTTTCCCTCTCTTGCTTTAAAAATCTACTCTATAAACTCTAAAATCTAATGGCAGACTGGTTAGAACATAGTGTTCAAGTTGAAGTTCCAATTCCGATAGAATTAGCCTGGAGTCTTTGGTCTGATTTAGAACAAATGCCCCGTTGGATGAAGTGGATTGACTCAGTTAAAATTCTCGAAGATAATCCGGAATTATCCCGGTGGAAATTGGCAGCAGGGCGGTTTGAATTTAGTTGGTTGTCTCGGATTTTGAAACAGGTTCCAAATCAAATTATTCAGTGGGAATCGGTTGATGGTTTACCCAATCAAGGGGCAATTCGTTTTTATGATCGTCATGGGAGTAGTATTGTTAAACTCAGCTTTTCCTATGCGATTCCGGGGATTTTGGGCAAACTAATGGATAATTTGTTTTTGGGACGGGTGGTTGAATCAACGATTAAAGAAGACTTAGAACGGTTTCGGGATTATGCCGTAGCCGTTCATACTAAATCCTAAAATAAATACAAAATTGATTAATTTCTAACTCAAAAGACGTTCCAAACAAGCGAATGGAAGAACAATCGGCCAGAAAAATGTAGCCTCTAGCAAAATCAACCAAGACAGACCGTGATTTTTAGGTGTTGATTGATCGCGTAGAAACGTACTCAGACTAATTGCAAATGTGGCTACAGCACCCAGAATATAACAGGATTCCAGCATAATCATTAAGATGCAAACTGTGATTAATTTTTTCACCTCGTCTGTTATAGCATAGGTTTCTGTTCATATCAATTTTAATTTATCAGTCTAAACGCCCAGATTTAGATCCCACTACTGATTTTAGCAATCGGCATCCGCCACCCGGTACCAAAAGCGCGATCGCTAATTTTTAATCCGGGAGGGGCTTGACGCCGTTTAAACTCCGCCCGCATGACTAATTTAACGACTTGTTGAACAATCTCAGAATCATGTCCGGCGGCAATGATTTGTGAAACAGATTCCTGCTTTTCCACTAATCGATGCAAAATGTCATCTAAAATCTCATAAGGAGGGAGTGAATCTGAATCTATTTGACCCGGTTTGAGTTCAGCACTGGCAGGTTTTGTTAAAATATTATTGGGAATAACTTCTTGATTTGAGTGCTGATTAAACCATTTGCAAATCGAATAAACTCGTGTTTTCGGTACATCCGCAATTACAGCTAATCCTCCATTCATATCGCCATACAGCGTACAATATCCCACCGCCATTTCTGATTTATTTCCCGTCGAAAGCAACAGATGACCAAACTTGTTAGAAATTCCCATTAATAATGTTCCCCGAATTCTGGATTGAATATTTTCTTCAGCCACCCCAAATTCTGTTCCTGAAAACACCGGTTCTAACACGCGATCGAAAGCTTTCATCGCCTCAGCAATGGCTAAACTTTCCGTATTAATTCCCAAATTTTTCGCCAATTCTAAGGCATCTTTAACCGAATGTTCTGAACTGTAGGGAGAGGGCATCAACACCCCTAAAACATTCTCTTTACCCACCGCTTCGGCGGCAATGGCGGCAACTAACGACGAATCAATTCCCCCACTTAACCCCAAAACCACTTGAGAAAATCCACATTTACGCACATAATCTCGCACTCCTAAAACCAACGCTAACCAGATTTCTTCATCCTCACTTTCTGGAGAAGAAGATTGAGGTTTGTCGAGAGACTTAACCCAACCAGAAGCGATTACATCCCGTTTTTCAAAATCAAATTCAACAACCGTAAAATCAGTTTCAAATCCGGTTAAATACTGAACTAATTCACCTGTTTTATTAAAAACTAAACTAAACCCATCAAAAATCAAATCATCATTCCCCCCGACTTGATTTGCATAAATAATCGGGGTAGAATAACGTTTAGCACTGTGTCCCAACATGGCTTGACGGAGTTTTTGTTTGCTGGCTTGGTAGGGAGAAGCAGACAAATTCACCACCAAATCAACCTCTTTCTCCGCCAAAGCTTTCATCGGATTACAAGAATAATTTTGTCGCCCCCAAAATTCCTCGTCATTCCATAAATCCTCACAAATTGTTACCCCAACTTTTAAAGATGAGGTAGCATTAGATAAGGTGAAATATTTGCTTTCTTTTCCGCCTTCAAAATAACGATCTTCATCAAAGACATCATAAGTCGGTAGCAAACGCTTCTGAAAAAACTGCTGAATTTTGCCCTGGTGAATGAGGGCGGCGCTATTAAATAACGGCTTTTCACCTTGTTTTTCAAACTCAGGATTGGGTTCTACCGTTCCAATCAAAACCGCAAGTTCTGGGGGGATTTTTGCTGCTAAGACTTGTAATTCGGCGATCGCCACCTCGATAAAACTGGGGCGGATCAGCAAGTCTCTCGGGGGATAACCCACCAAAGCCAATTCTGTTGTTACAAGAAGATGACAACCCGCTTCCGTGGCAAGTTTGGCGACATCGAGAATGCGTTGGGCGTTTCCGGTAATGTCGCCGATGGTGGGATTGAGTTGTGCGATCGCAATTTTCATTATCAATCTCTGATGCTATATTTAAACTCAAGTTTACTACTCAGAAATTGATTTTGGGATGGAGTCTGCCGAAAAAAAATGAGTGGTCAGCGAGAGATTTCAATTAGGGTTCTGAGGAAACGGTGGAATCCTTCTCAAAGGTAACATCTTCATAAAGGTCAGTCAAAGACACCGTTAAATTCAAACTTTCGAGAGAAAAACTTTCTGAACTGGGAGTATAGGTTTTAAAAATCCACTCTCCTTGTTTGTGACGTTGGAAAATTTCAACTCGTTGATGTTTAGTATTGACTAAAACATATTCTTCTAAGGTGTCTAGAGTTTGGTAATCGTTGAATTTATCTCCTCTATCAAAAGCTTCGGTACTCTCAGAAAGCACTTCAATAATTAATTTTGGAAAGCGTTTATAGGTAGAAGTTTCTTGGTCTCGGGTATCACAGGTGACGAGAAGATCGGGATAATAAAAACAGTTGCATTGTTCGAGACGAGCTTTGATATCAGCAAAATAAACACGACAGTTTGTTCCGCGTAGGTGAGCGCGAATTAGGATAGCGAAGTTTAAAGCAATTGTATTGTGGGTGTCGGTGGTTCCCGCCATTGCGTAGACTTCGCCATCAATATACTCGTGTTTGATGGGGCTTTGAGTTTCGAGTTCCAGGTATTCTTCTGGAGTTAGGGAGTGATGGTCAGACAGAGCAATCATGGTTTTTGTATTCGGCAGTAAAGGTATTTAGTAAAGATTGTAACGCCTTTTTATAACCCAATAAACTTGACCCCCGCGAAACAGCGAGTATACTGGAAACACGACTTCACACTCCATAAGCTATTCTCTAAAAAAATTCTATGGCTATGGATATCAAGAAAAACATCAACTTTTTTGCATTAATCCTGTTAGGCTGTTTGTTCCCGTTGCTTTCTGCAAGTCCCGGCTGGACTCAAACCTGTACAGAGACAGAGATTAGGGCGAATCTTTTGAAATTGAAAGATTTTTATGACCCTTCAGGGAGGAAGATTGCCCAATGTGGAAAAGATGCGATTCAACCTCTAATTTCTATTATTCAGAATAAACAGGGTAATACAACTGCACAGAGGTTCACGGCAACAGAGGTTCGCGGCAATGCAGTTTGGGCTTTGACTAGAATTTACGACGATTCACCTGAAGTAATCAACGTTTTGCTTGGGGTGATTGAGGATAAACAGGATGATAAATGGGTTCGCGAGGCTGCAATTAGAAATTGGAATAATATTTTTATTTTGAATCAAAATGAGGAAAGGCCACCCGAAATGGTCAAGGCTTTGCTAGCAGTCTTCAAAGATAAACAGGATGATTCATCGGTTCGCAGCAGTGCAGCTTCTGCTTTGGGAAATATTGGAGAAGGTTCACCCGAAGTAGTTCAAGATTTGTTAGCAGTCCTCAACGATAAACAGGATGATTCATGGGTTCGTGGTGATACAGCTTCTGCTTTGGGTAGAATTAACGAAGGTTCACCCGAAGTAGTCCAGGCTTTGCTAGCAGTCCTCAACGATAAACAGGATGATGCAGACGTTCGTGATAATGCAGCTTCTGCTTTGGGTGACATTGGGGAAGATTCACCCGAAGTAGTTCAAGATTTGTTAGCAGTCCTCAACGATAAGCAGGATGATGCAGAGGTTCGCGGCGATGCAGCAGGGGCTTTGGGTAGAATTGGGGAAGATTCACCCGAAGTCGTTCAGGCTTTGCTAGCAGTCCTCAACGATAAACAGGATGATTCATGGGTTCGCCGCAATGTAGCTTCAGCTTTGGGAAATATTGGAGAAGGTAAACCCGAAGTAGTCCAGGCTTTGCTAGCAGTCCTCAACGATAAACAGGATGATTCAGAGGTTCGCAGTAGTGCAGCTTTGGCTTTGGAAGACATTGGAGAAGGTTCACCCGAAGTGGTCCAGGCTTTGCTGAAAGTCCTCAATGATAAGCAGGATGATGCAGACGTTCGCAGCTATGCAGCTTTGGCTTTGGAAGACATTGGAGAAGGTTTACCCGAAGTAGTCAACGCTTTGCTTGGGGTGGTTGGGGATAAACAGGATGATTCAGAGGTTCGCCACTATGCAGCTTCGTCTTTGACAATAAAACTCTCATACCTTTTAGCCGAGACGGATAACCTCTCTATCCAAGAATTAGAACAATGGATTGAACTATACAAACCGGGTTTAGCAGTTGAGGATATCGATGAAATAAGACGCGATAACCTGAGACGAAATATTAATAATTTAGAGAGAAGGTTGCAACAGAAAAAAGAGTCTCAGAAAAATCGACTACTTCTGCAAATAACTGGGTTGGCTATCTTGCTTCATGTTTTATTCTGGACGGGTTTAATTTTTCTCTATCCCAAATCCCCACAAGTGCGAGCGACTTTTTTCTGGAATCCAAAAGTTAGAAAGATTGTTGGGTTGTGGTACGTTGGTTTGGCGTTAACTTGGGTGCCGTTTCTGCGTGAGAGGTTGTTTGAACCGTTTCGAGAATCGCTCCTTTCTGATGCGGATTTAGAAAACTTTAACCCTCAAACTTATTTTGCAAAATCTCCAGTTCAACACGAAGCTTCGGGGGAGATTCAACCGTTAAATAAGGCTATTCCTGAAATTAACGGTCAAATTCTTTTAGTTGGAGAATCGGGTTTAGGAAAGTCGATGTTTTTGCGTCATTTGGTGCAGTCATCCGAAGGAATTGTTGTTTATCTTCCTGCACATCAATGTGATGCGGGGGTGATAGCAGCGATTCAAGAGAAACTAGATGATTATGTCAAACAAGATCCCTATTTTCTGCAAAGTTTAATTTATCATTGTGCAATTGATATTTGTATTGATGGACTCAACGAAGTTACACCCGACACTCAGGCAAATCTTATCAAATTTGTGGAGTCGAATTTCAAGACAAATATTATGATGACCACTCAACCGAACTGGACTCCGCTCCCAACTGAAATGCTCAAAATTTATACCCTTAAACCCCTCAAATATGAATGAATTAAACAGTTTATACTTTGGGAAATTTAATGAACTTCCCGAACGATTAAATCGCCAATACACTCGAAGTCAAACTAGACTTTTTTGATCAATTTTCAGAGGTAATTTAATGAGAGTTAGTATCCAAAAAAACATGAACTTTTTTGCCTTAATTCTGTTAAGCTGTTTGTTTCCGTTACTTTCTGTAAGTCCGGGCTGGACCCAAACCTGTACAGAGACAGAGATTAGGGCGAATCTTTTGAAATTGAAAGGTTTGCCGCCTAAGCCTTCACACCCTTCAAATCAGAACATTCTCCAATGTGAAAAAGATGCGATTCAACCTCTAATTTCTATTGTTCAAAATAAACAGGATGATTCAGAGGTTCGTAGAAATGCAGCTTGGGCTTTGGGTCAAATTGGGGAAGGTTCACCCGAAGTAGTCCAAGATTTGTTAGCAGTCCTCAACGATAAACAGGATGATGCAAAGGTTCGCAGCAGTGCGGCTTATACTTTGAGAAAAATTGGGGAAGGTTCACCGGAAGTTGTTCAGGCTTTGCTAGCAGTCCTCAACGATAAGCAGGATGATTCATCGGTTCGCAGTAGTGCAGCTTGGGCTTTGGGTCAAATTGGGGAAGATTCACCCGAAGTGGTCAAGGCTTTGCTGGAAGTCTTCAAAGACAAACAGGATAGTATAGCGCTACGCTTTAGTGCAGCTTCGGCTTTGGGCGACATTAAAGAAGGTTCACCCGAAGTGGTTAAGACTTTGGTTGGGGTACTCAACGATAAACAGGATGATTCAGAGGTTCGCGGCGATGCAGCTTATGCTTTGGGTCAAATTGGGGAAGATTCACCCGAAGTCGTTCAGGTTTTGCTGGAAGTCTTCAAAGACAAACAGGATGATTCATTGGTTCGCAGTCGTGCAGCTTCGGCTTTGGGTCAAATTGGGGAAGGTAAACCCGAAGTTGTCCAGGCTTTGCTGGGAGTCCTCAACGATAAACAGGATACTACACTTGTTCGCATGAATGCAGCTACAGCTTTGCGTCTAATTGGAGAAGGTTCACCCGAAGTCGTTCAGGCTTTGCTGAAAGTCCTCAACGATAAACAGAATGACAAATACGTTCGTGGTAATGCAGCTACAGCTTTGCGTCAAATTGGAGAAGGTTCACCCGAAGTGGTAAAGGCTTTGCTAGCAGTCCTCAACGATAAACAGGATGATTCAGAGGTTCGCAGCGATGTAGCTTGGACTTTAAGAATGATAACCTCCAACCTTATAACTGAGACGGATAACCTCTCTATCCAAGAATTAGAACAATGGATTGAACTATACAAACCTATTTTACCAGTAGTTCAGGATATCAATGAAGTAGCAAGTGATGGAATGAGACCAAATATTATTTATCTAGAAAGAAAGTTGCAAGAGAAGAAAAAGTTTCAGATTCTCCAAATAACTGGGTTGGCTATCTTGGTTCATGCTTTATTCTGGACGGGTTTAATTTTCCTCTATCCCAAATCCCCGCAAGTGCGAGCGACTTTTTTCTGGAATCCGAAAGTTAGAAAGATTGTTGGGTTGTGGTACGTTGGTTTGGCGTTAACTTGGGTGCCGTTTCTGCGTGAGAGGTTGTTTGAACCGTTTCGAGAATCGCTCCTTTCTGATGCGGATTTAGAAAACTTTAACCCTCAAACTTATTTTGCAAAATCTCCAGTTCAACACGAAGCTTCGGGGGAGATTCAACCGTTAAATAAGGCTATTCCCGAAATTAACGGTCAAATTCTTTTAGTTGGAGAATCGGGTTTAGGAAAGTCGATGTTTTTACGTCATTTGGTGCAGTCTTCCGAAGGAATGGTTGTTTATCTTCCTGCATATAAATGTGATGGGGGCGTAATAGCGGCGATTCAAGAGAAACTCGATGATTATGTCAAACAAGATCCAAATTTTCTACAAAGTTTGATTTATCATCGTGCAATTGATATTTGTATTGATGGACTCAACGAAGTGACGCCGGACACTCAAGCAAAAATTATCAAATTTGTGGAGTCAAATTTCAAGGCAAATATTATTATGACCACTCAACCAAACTGGACTCCACTTTCAACAGCAATGTTCAAAATTTATACCCTTCAACCCGTCACCAATAAATAAATTAAGCCGTTTCTCCTTTAATCCCTTCAATCAATATTAATTTTCCGGTTCAAAGTCAGATTTACTCACCCCACAAACCGGACAAACCCAGTCATCAGGGATATCTTCAAATGCAGTTCCGGGCTTTATTCCTGAGTCTGGATCACCCACTTCAGGATCGTAAACATAACCACAGGTATTACACTTGTATTTTTGCACGATGAATTCAGTCTCCAGTGTTCTCCAATTTCTGTATAATCTTAACAAAAACTACGGTTTCTAATCTCTTTCTATGGAGAGATTTTTACCGGGGAGTTTTATCTCTAACATCTGAGAGATTAAGCGGGGGTTGTTTTGAGGGTGAAATCATAGAAGAATCTGATTTTTGATCGGGTTTCAAACTACACAAACGACGAGTCCAGATAATCGCAATTAAACCAACAATTAAATTAGAGATACAAGCGGCTGCAAAAATCCCATTTAAACCAAATAACCAACTCCCCAAATAAGCTAAGGGTACATATAAAACAACCATTCTAGATAACGTTAACACAACCGCAGGAAAGGGTTTTCCGAGGGCGTTAAAAGCCGCATTCGCGACAATTAAAATACCATAGGTTCCGTAGCTGATGGGTACAATTGCCAAATAACGAGTGGCGGTGTTAACGACTTCAGAGTTCGTATCAAATAAAGTGATAATCTGTGCGGAAGTAGCTGAAAGAATAACCGCGATAAAAATTCCAAAGCCGATACAAAATAAATAGGATAAGTGCAAAGAACGATGGACTCGTCCATAGAGTTTAGCCCCCCAGTTTTGACCAACGAACGGCCCAATTGTTGCCGAAAGAGCCATAAATGCAATTAAAGCAAAAGATTCAACCCGAGAAGAAATCCCAAATCCAGCAACAACTTCGGGACTATAAGTCGCTAATAAACTGGTAATAATTCCCAGAGAAATCGGCGTAATCATATTGGTAGATGCCGCAGGTAAACCCACATATAAAATCTCTTTCCAACAGTCCCAACAATTTCTCAGACAGGTGAGACTCCAAAGAATCATTCGTTCTCGGAAATGAAGCACAATTAAAGAGGCAATTAACGTTAGAGAACGAGCAATAACTGTGGCTAATGCTGCCCCTTTTAAGCCCCAACTGGGAATGAACGCCCAACCAAAAATAAACACCGGATCTAAGGCAATATTCACAATCGCCGCAAACGTCATAATTAGACTGGGGATTTTGGTGTCACCCGCCGCCCGAATGGCACTATTTCCCACCATTGGAACGACGAGACAAATCATGCCGGGATACCAAATTTGCATATAATCGTGAATATAGGGCATGACTTCAGAACCCGCCCCTAAGAGTTTAAATAAAGGGTCAATTGTTGCCAATCCAATGAGGATAAAAATTCCCACAATTAGCAGAGATAATGTTAGACTATTGGTGGTTAATCGTTGTACTCGGTCATGATCGCCTTCACCAATTGCCCGAGAAATTACCGAAGCCGCCCCGGTTCCTAGTCCAATTGCTAAACTTCCCATCACCATAACCACGGGGAAGGTAAAACTCATCGCCGCGAGTTGGGCGGTTCCCAGTTGACCCACAAAATAGGTATCGGCTAAATTAAAGGCAATCACCGAAAAAACGCCCCAAACCATCGGTAAAGTCAGGGCGAGAAGTTTCAGTCCGACAGAACCTTCTGTGAGGTTGTATCTGCGAGTTGGGGTTGATTTAGGCATAAAACGACTATTGAGATCAAATTGGATGCTGGGGCTATCAAGTCACCTTTGTCTGTTTGTTAATATAACGGCGATCGCTAAATTTCGCATTCAAACTCAGTTCAGGGAAATCAGAAGCTGTTAAAATTTGTCTAAAGATCGATGACAAAAGTGATAATTTGTGCTTTTTTGAAACTTTAGTTAAAAGTTTGACTTGAATTAAAAACTGTGAGGTCTTGACTACCGTTTTTTCGAGTCTTAAACCGCCCTTGTCCAATCGGTATAAATACTGTCTTAATTTCTGTCTTTAGGAGGTTAAATAAACTCTCTTACTTGTGCTTTAATTAGAGATTATGCCTCATCTGGGCAGAACAGGAGATTGGTTATGACATCGAATCAACATCAAGGACAACTGGTGATTATTGGCGGCGCAGAAGATAAAGAAGGCGAGTGTAAAGTATTACGAGAGTTTGTGCGCTGTGCGGGTGGAATTGATGCCAAAATTGTGGTGATGACGGTTGCCACTGAGTCACCTCGAGAAGTGGGAGATGACTATATTCGAGTGTTTGAACGGTTGGGGATTGAAAATGTTCGGATTATTGATACAATCGAGCGAGAAGATGCAGAAACCTCAAGAGCATTAGAGGCTGTTAATGAAGCAACAGGTGTCTTTTTTACGGGAGGCGATCAAGCCCGAATTACAGAAATTCTCAAAGATACTACTTTACATCAAGCCCTATTAAAAAAATACACTGAAGGGTTAATTGTTGGGGGAACCAGTGCAGGTGCAAGCATGATGTCTGCGAACATGATTTTAGAAGGAGAAGGACAGACTCACCCCCGGATTGAAATTGTGGAAATGGAAGCAGGAATGAGTTTTCTTCCCGAAGCAGTAATTGATCAACATTTTGCCCAACGGGGACGTTTAGGACGCTTACTGACTGCGGTGGCGAGACATCCCGATTTAATTGGGATAGGGATTGATGAAAACACCGCTATTGTGGTACGAGATCATCAATTTGAAGTGGTTGGAGATGGGAGTTGTACGGTTGTAGATTTAAGTGAAATCACTCATAACAACATCGGAGAACTCTTAAGAGATGAAGGTTTAGCGTTGTGTGGAATTAAACTTCATATTCTGCCGGAAGGATACAAATTTGATCTCAAAAATCGTCAACCTTTAACTGAAAACAAAGTTGTTAAAACTCCAGCAATGGCAGTTGCGAGTTAAGACAAAAGGGGGCAACGTTGCCCCCCAAGTTCACTTTTTAGGATTAATTATTGTTTTTGAACTTTATCTTTCATCGGATCGGCAATATAGCGGAAATTCTCGTCAGAATTCCAGGGGCCGCGATGATCTTCTCCGTTGGTTGATAAGTTGTAGTAGATATCAACGGTTTCATCAGGTTGAATATTTCCGAAGAACGGATCGGTGAGTTTACCCATCGAATCTAATGCTTTCATAAACATTTTCGTATGAGAAATCTCCCGCGTCAATAAGTGAACTAAAGTTTCTTTGGTTTGGTTATCGGGTGCCACTTTAATCAAAGATTCGTAGGTTTGACGCGCACCTGCTTCGGCTGCAATATCCGCCCGCAAGTCACGGACAACATCGCCACCTTCGTTTAAATAAGCGGCTGTCCAAGCTTGTCCTTGAGAGTCTAGAAAATGAGGCCCTTTACCGCGTACTGCAAATAATGTACTCTTAAATGCTTCAGTTTGATCAACATTTTTAGTATGATTTTCAATCAGCCGTCCAATCATTTCTAAATGACTAAATTCCTCAACGGCGATGTCTTGCAACATATCGCGAATTCCTTGGTCTTCGGTATGAAAAGACTGCACCCAATATTGTAAGGCAGCAGATAATTCACCCGTTGCGCCGCCAAATTGTTCTAAGAGAAGTTCGGCATAACGAGGATTCGGATCATCAATCTTGACATCTTTTTCGATCAGTTCTTTTTTATGAAAAAACATTAGGTTTTCCTCCCAAATGGATTATTTAAGACAATAAATGAATTCTGGGGTGCAAAAATTTGATTTTTTTGTTTTTGCTCCTTCTATAGTTTATGAATCTCGCTTTCTAATGACCTTGATCTAAAGATAGACTTTCATTTAATCCAATCTCTATCTATCTATTCTGCTGGTCGTCAATGGGAACATATTCTCTATTCAAGACATAAATAGGAGGGTTAAAATATAGAATCATTTTAGAGAGGGGTGAAATTATCACTTCCGAATTAGAGGTTGAAATCTATATCGAAAGATAGATGAAAACTAACAAACCCCCAAATTAACAAGCTTTTAAAACCTGATAAAGTTTAATTGAATTCCATTCAAATCTTGACTTTCAATAAAATCCTCGTCACTATTGTCAATTTTTAAAATTCAGTCTAGAATAAATTTAATTTTTATACACCCACTCAATCAACCCAGACTCAATAATCTTCTATGTTAAAAGCCTATAAACTGATTAAAGATTTTGGATTAGAAGCAATCCCCTTGTTGAAATTAAGGGAATCCTTGCTAAACGATGCGAAATTTACCCAGAATTACTTAGTTTTAACCATTAGTTCTTGCTTGATTGCGACATTGGGTTTACTGATTAATAGTGCGGCTGTGATTATTGGCGCGATGATTATTGCCCCCCTAATGTTGCCCTTGAGAGGAATGCCTTTTGCCACTCTAGAAGGAGACTTAAAACTTCTCCGATTGAGTTTTACTTCTATCTTTGCAGCAACATTAATGTCAATCCTATTTTCAGGATTAGTGGGTTTAATTATTCGCATTCCCGAATTTGGATCAGAAATTTTATCGAGAACCCAACCCACTTTAATTGATCTCTTAATTGCGATTGCGGCAGGCGGTGTGAGTGGGTATGCTAAAATTCGTCCTCAAGTTGGAGATGCCATTCCTGGAACAGCAATTGCCGTTGCCTTAATGCCTCCTCTTTGTGTGATTGGGATTGCAATTTCTCAGGGAGAATGGGATGCAGCGACTGGATCAAGTCTCCTCTATTTTACTAACTTAATTGGGATTAATCTAGCTTGTTTAGGCGTTTATGTTTTAGCAGGATATGCGAGAAGTAGTGAACTGGCTCGGACTATTTCTTGGGGAGTTTCCATCTTGTTAATTGTTCTGCTGACTATCCCCCTCGGAATTAGTTTTTTTAGACTTGTTAACCATGCCCAAGTTAATAACTCTATCCGCGAAATATTAGTCACTCGTTCTTTGGTTGATCGACCCGATATCGAGGTTGATAAAATTAGTATAAACTGGCGAAAAACAACACCGGAAGTCTTAGTCGTTGCGAGAACGGCTAATGAGATCACACCTGAAGAAGTCGCCATTGTCGAACAACTTCTCAAGCAAGAGTTAGCCCTGTCTTTAAAAGTTATCTTTGATGTCACCCCCGCTCAACTAATCGAATCAAATCAATCATCGATTACTCAGCCCTAGAATGATCAGGGTTCCTGTAAATATTACTCAGAATCACCTATAATTATGGGTTAAAAGAGAACAAAGACTTGAGACGATCGCTCCCAAAAAACGATTTTACCGAGCCATTTCTCTCTAAATTCTGACCAACGGTTACAGCAGGCTCCGTCGTTTTACGGCGGAGTAATCTGTAACTTCAGCAACTATCCGTTAATTCCTCATGGCATCGACTCAACCTTCCCCCGCATCTGGCGATCGCATCTCAGTTCAAACTGCATCAACTTGGCACACTCAGACTATTGAGGAAACGTTGCAGTTGATCAACACTGACCCCAAACAAGGGCTAAATTCTCAGCAAGTCACCCAAAAACAGCAAGAATATGGTCTTAATGAAATTGAAACCACCGAGGGACGCAAACCGTTAGAAATTTTGTGGGATCAGTTTACCAATATCATGTTAGTGATGCTGATCGCCGTTGCTATTGTTTCAGCGATTCTCGATCTCCGCAACAACAACTTTCCCAAAGATGCGATCGCCATTTTTGCTATTGTTATTCTTAACGGCTTATTGGGTTATTTTCAAGAAAGTCGCGCCGAAAAAGCCTTAGCCGCCCTCAAAACCCTATCCTCCCCGAAAGTGCGAGTTTTGCGAGATGGTGAAATGGCTGAAGTTGAATCCCCCCAACTGGTACCGGGTGATATTATCTTCCTCGAAGCCGGAGTCCAAGTCGCCGCAGACGGACGCCTGATCGAAGCCCAAAACCTACAAGTGCGAGAAGCCACCCTCACCGGAGAAGCTGCCGCCGTCACCAAACACGCCGAAACCCAACTACCTGAAGACACAGCCCTCGGCGATCGCATTAACCTTGTTTTTCAGGGTACCGAAGTCGTCGGTGGACGGGCTACCGTTTTAGTCACAGACACGGGAATGAAGACGCAACTGGGACAAATTGCCACGATGTTGCAGTCTGTCGAAACTGAACCCACCCCCCTACAACAGCGAATGTCGCAACTGGGAAATGTCTTGGTGACGGGTTCCCTGCTGTTAGTGGCGCTGGTTGTGGTTGGGGGAATCATTCGCACCGGGTTTGAATATTTTGAACATTTACTCGAAGTTTCTCTGAGTATGGCGGTGGCGGTGGTTCCCGAAGGTTTACCCGCCGTTGTTACCGTTACCCTAGCCATCGGGACTCAACGTATGGTGCGCCGCAATGCTTTAATTCGGAAACTGCCCGCCGTTGAAACATTGGGTTCAGTGACGACGATTTGTTCCGATAAAACCGGAACCCTGACTCAAAATAAAATGGTTGTCCAGTGGGTGCGAACTCTCAATCATGCTTTTCTGGTGACAGGTGAAGGTTACGCGCCCTGGGGAGAATTCCAACCCCTACATCAGTTTTCAGATCAGGAGTTGAACCCGCTTGAGAAACCCAGATTAACCTCGGAACAACAGCAAGAGTTACAACCGTTATGTGTGGCGAGTGTGTTGTGTAATGATGCTCAACTCCAACATCAAAATGATAATTGGACAATATTGGGTGATCCGACAGAAGGGGCGTTATTGGCATTAGGGGGGAAAGCGGGGATTTCCAAACAGACTTGGAACGAACAACTGCCTCGGATTGGTGAAATTCCCTTTTCTTCTGAACGCAAGCGGATGAGTGTGATTTGTCAGGATAACCACCGAGAATCTAGAACAGAAAACGCTCAATATCAGATTTTTACAAAAGGTTCACCTGAACTGATTTTACAACGGTGTGATATCGTACAAACAGAGGGTCAAAGTATTACGCTTCAGCCGGAACACCGTCAACAAATTCTCGAACAAAATGACCAATTAGCCGCTAAAGGACTGCGAGTTTTGGGCTTGGCTTACAAACCCTTAGAAAAGTTTTCATTAGAACCGACTGACGCAGAAACCACAGAAGATCGGTTAATTTGGTTAGGCTTAGTGGGGATGTTAGATGCCCCTCGTCCGGAAGTCACTGAAGCGGTTAAACGTTGTCGAGAAGCCGGAATTCGGCCGGTGATGATTACTGGAGATCATCAGTTAACTGCCGCCTCTATTGCCCAACAGTTGGGGATTTCCGCCTCTGGTGATCGGGTGTTAACGGGCCAGCAATTACAACATCTTAGCCAAAGCGAACTTGAACAAGAAGTTAAACAGGTGAATGTGTATGCGAGGGTAGCACCAGAACATAAACTCAGAATCGTTCAGGCGTTGCAGAAACAAGGGGAATTTGTGGCGATGACGGGGGACGGCGTTAACGATGCACCTGCCCTCAAACAGGCTGATATTGGCATTGCGATGGGGATTACGGGAACTGATGTTAGTAAAGAAGCCAGTGATATGATTTTGCTGGATGATAACTTTGCTACCATTGTCGCTGCAACCGAAGAAGGACGGGTGGTTTATAGTAATATTCGCCGCTTTGTCAAGTATATTTTGGGGAGTAATATTGGGGAAGTGTTAACCATTGCTGCCGCCCCATTACTGGGTTTGGGAGAAGTGCCGTTAACGCCTTTGCAAATTTTATGGATGAACCTCGTTACAGACGGTTTACCTGCTTTAGCCTTAGCCCTCGAACCTCCGGAACCGGGAGTGATGAAACGTCCCCCCCACAGTCCCCGTGAGAGTATTTTTGCACGTGGGTTAGGAATTTATATGGTGCGAATTGGCTTAATTTTCTCCATTCTCACAATTGTACTCATGGTTTGGGCTTATGGGGTGGCACAAACATCAGGTGATCCCGGACGGTGGAAAACGATGGTGTTTACAACCTTGTGTTTGGCTCAGATGGGTCACGCTTGGGCGGTGCGTTCAGATACTCGTCTGACGATACAACTCAATCCGTTTTCTAATCCCTACCTAGTGGCAGCCGTGAGCCTAACAACTATTCTACAATTCATGCTGATTTATGTCGCGCCGTTGCGAGAATTTTTCGGAACGCATTGGTTAAGCGGGACAGAACTTGCAATTTGTCTCGGGTTTAGTAGCTTGATGTTTGTTTGGATAGAAATGGAAAAATTAGTTCAACGGTGGTGGAAAAACCGCAAATAATAGCTTACTGAAAGGGGGTGAAGTTAAACTATTAATCATTGGTTTGCATAGACTATAATAAAAACTTGTCGCTTGCGGCTATCGACAAACGCAGGTCTATTTGGCTGTCTTTTGAACAAAATATAGTGTCTAGAATTACTATTTTTTCATTTGCACCCTTATGGTTTTTTGCACTGGTTCCCTATCGAATTAGTGAAGGTTTGCTGATTAATTTACTCCCCTTATTTGTGGTACAAGTTGTGGGGGGAACGATTACAGATGTCGGAAAAGTAAACTCTTTAGTCGCTTTGGCAGGGGTGATTGGTTTTAGTTTTTGGGGAAATCTTTCAGATAGAGTTAAACGCCGTCGCCCTTTTTTAATGATTGGAATTGCGGGCTTTTGTTTGGGTTTATTTGGGATTGGTTCAGGAGAGACAGTTGATCAAGTTTTGAAAGCTTCTGTATTGGGTGGGTTTTCAATGGCGGCGGTGATTCCTTCGGCGACGGCGTTAGTTATAGATACTGTACCCGAAGAACGAATTGGTTACTATTTTAGTCGATTTTATTTAATTGGCGGTTGGAGTTTTATTATTGCGTTAATTGTGGGCGGAGTTTGGCTCAGTGTTTCCCCGGTAATTTTGGGAATTCCAGAAGCCATGCGAAGTTTATTTATTATGGCTGCAATTGGAGCAATTTTGAGTTTGATTTTATGTTTAATTTGGATCAAAGAACCCCCTCGTCAACACATCAATCCCCACCGAGAGTTTACACAAGCTTTATTGGGTCGTTTATCTGTGGGATTAATTGAACGACGGGTGTTATTTTATCCGGCAAGAAGTATTTATTTTATCACCCGTCCGAATTTTTTTCAGGAGGTCGTTCAAAACTTAAAAACTACCCTGAGTTTATATTATGGCTGTTCCGCGTTATTATTTCTTTCTATCCAAATTGTTTATATTCCGTTTCCTTTGTTTTTAACACAGATTTTGGGCGCGACAAACGACCAGGTTTTATGGATTACTTTAGCCCGTTCTTTGGTAGAAACCTATTTTTATCTTCGGGTCGGTCAGTTAGTTCAAAGTAGAAATAGTATTCATTTACAAGCTTTGGCATCGGGGGGGCGGATTGGTATTTTTATGATATTAACCCTAATAGCTTTATTTCATCCAACTCGATATAGTTTAGCCATTATTACGATTACTCACCTCTTAACAGGTTTAACTTGGGCGGTTATTGGGGTTTCTGGGACGACATCTGTAGCCCGACTTTCTCCGCGAGGTCAAGAAGGGAGTGCCATCGGGATTTATAATTCTGTTATTGGTTGTTCTACGATTTTTGGATCATTGCTAAGTGTATTTCTGGTGGCGACTCAAGGCTATGTGGTCTGTTTTGGCATGGGTACAGTGTTGATGAGTTTAACCACAATCTGTTTATGGGGGTTGGGAAGGGTTACACCGGAGGTCAGCCGACAGCAGTAAACCCGATTTTAGAAAAAATCTACCAAAATCTTTTAATTGATGTATAATCATCGATTAAGGCTAGATACCTTGACCAATATACCATGAAGGAGACGGCAACAGAGAAGATGATCAAGAGTTGATGACAGAAGTCAATACTTCTCGAGAAAGTTCGGTACTGCACAACACGTAAGCGCAAAAGCTTGGTATCGTTTTTAGTCATCGTTGGCTCAAAAAATATTAGCTTGAGAAACGCAGTGTTTGAGATTTCCCACTAAATCAATCACGAATTAGCCTCAGCAACTTTAATATTAAAGTTGTGATTAGAGTTGTGAAGTTTGAGAGGGTCAATATCAGAGTAAAAAGGTGATTGACTTAGATTCAAGCGACGTTTGATTACTGAGGATGGGATGACCTGGACATTAACTCACTGGATGATTTTTGACTATCTTAAAACGACTCCTCACAATAGCTTGACATTCTCTTAAAACTTGCTTTATTCTTAGGCGAGCTTAATTTAGAACTCAACGGTTCAATTGATCAACCCTTAAAGGAGAAAATATGAAACGAGTTTCCCTTCTATTCGTTCTCTTAGCGACTGTTTCTTTCGGAACACTCACGGCTTGTCAACAAACTGACCCCAATCCTGAAACCCCAACCGAAACCGAAACTACACCGGAAACGGCACCTTCTCCTGAACCGGAAGCAACGACTTCTCCTCAGTCTTCTGTTGAGACTCCTGAAAATCAAGCTGTTGAAAATTCATCCGATACAGACTTCTCAGCAACTCCGGTTGTCTCCCCTGTCGGAGAAAGTTCTGAAGTTTCTCAACCTGTTCTTGTTGAAGAAGAAATTCTCATTGAAGACAATGCTAGCGAGATGAGTGAAGTAGAGTCTAGCGTTGAACCCGAGTCTTACTCTACTGAAGAAATAGAACCCACTGTCGAAGAACCTGCACAGTAATTTGAAGTTGGATTTAAAGTTGGGTTTGAGCAAATTGAGAGGGGAAATTTTTCCCCAATAGGTCAGCTTCTCACCTTTTGTTAAATTAGAACACTTAAGTATCCCCTGCTTTGTGCGGGGGATTCTCAATTTAGAAAACTATACCCAAAAATAAACTCAGTACATTTGGAGAAAATATGAGCAAAACTCAATCAAAAGCAACTTTAGAGATTAATCAAACTTTCAAAGTTAAAGAATTTGTAGAAGCAATTTTGTTATTTTCTATCTCAGCCGGAATGAGTTGGTATCTAGATATGATTCAGCTGACTACAACACCCATAATGGTGGGAATCGGTTTGATAGTAGCCGGAATTAGCATTGGATATTCTACTCTAGAAACGGTTTTAATTGCCTGGACAGTGTTAACCCTAGTCAGTGTGATTTTGATTGCCTCAATCGCGATTTTTGTCCCCCTAACGGCACTAAAAATTTCGGCAATTTCGATGATTAGCCTTCTCGTGGGCGGCACAAGTGGAAGTGTGATGTTTTGGTTAATTCAAAGAAGATTATTTCTGAGTTTGGGTCGAACTAAAGGAATTGTGGTTGCCAGCTTGATGATTGCTTTAGGTCTGCTTTTATCCTTCTAGTCTCACCAATCTTGATTGGAGATTTTATGGAAATTATCTTGACTCTGAGTTTGCTAGTTGTCGCCTTAATTGCCTTTATTTTTGAGTGGCTTCCGGTTGATATTACCGCGATTTGTGTCACTGTTGCTTTAATGGTATTCGGATTGGTGACACCGGAAGAAGGAATTGCGGGTTTTGGCAACTCAGCAACCATTACCGTCATGGCAATGTTTATTTTGAGTGCAGGAATTACCCGTACAGGCGTTGTACAAATTGCCCGAGATGGATTAACAAAATGGGGCGGAAAAAACCTAACTCAGCAAATTATTGCGATGGGAATTATTGTTGGCCCAATTAGCGGTGTGATTAATAATACTGCTGTGGTGGCTATTTTTTTACCGATTATTGAAGACTGGTGCAAAAAACAACGAATTTCTGTTTCTAAGTTGTTAATGCCGCTTTCTTTTGTGACGATTTTAGGAGGGATGATTACTTTAATCGGAACGTCTACTAATATTTTAGCAAGCGGTGTTTCTAAAAAGTTAGGATATGGTGAATTTAGTATTTTTCAGTTTACAAAGCTCGGAATTATTACTTTTATTATTGGTTTAATTTATTTGGCTTTTATTGCCCCGAAACTCATTCCCAATCGTCAACCCCTAACGAATGAATTTCTAGGTCAAGATTATGATATTAAAGAGTATTTTACCGAATTAATTATTACCCCTCGTTCCAGTCTCGTTGGACAAACTCTCAGCCGCAGTGAAATTCAACGTAAGTTTGATCTTGATGTTCTAGAAGTCATTCAAAATGGGGTGCGTTTTTCTCAACCTTTGGGCGATAAAGTTTTAGGGGTTGGGGATATTTTAGTAATTCGGAGTAGTAAAGAAGATTTACTAAGAATTAGAGAAGAACGAGGGTTAAGTTTGTTGCCAGATATTCAGTTTAAAACTGACGAAATTGAATCCATTTTAACCTCGGAAGAAGAAAAAATAGGAGAAGTTTTAATTTTATCAAACTCTCGGTTAATTGGGACAACACTCAAAGATTTACGCTTCCGGCAACGATATAACGCAACGGTTTTAGCGATTCGTAGAGGGGCAGAATTATTACAAGGTCGTTTAGGTCGAATTCCGTTAAGATTTGGTGATTTGTTATTAGTTCAAGGGCCAAAACAAAGTTTTATTGGTTTACAAACGACTCGGGAACTTCTAGTTTTAGAACAACAAAATGTGGAAACAATTCGTACTGATAAAGCATTGATTGCGGTATTAATTACCGTTGCAGTTATTCTGGTTGCGGCTTTCAACTGGCTACCTATTTTAGTGACTGCTTTAACTGGGGTAATATTAATGATTATTACAGGTTGTCTTAAACCGGGTGAAATTTATGGTGCGGTGCGTTGGGATGTGATTTTTTTATTAGCAGGTTTGATTCCTTTAGGAACTGCAATGGATAAATCGGGCGCAACTGAATTACTCGCTAACTTTGTTGTGGGTTTAGGCGGTAATCTTTCCGGTTATTGGATTTTAACCTTTTTCTTTATTGCCACTTCTATACTCACCGAAATTCTCTCTAATAATGCTTCTGTGGTGTTGATGATTCCGATTGCAGTAGAAGTTGCGAATAGTTTAAATCTCAATCCTTTAGCGTTTATGTTTGCGGTTACATTTGCTGCTTCTAATAGCTTTATGACTCCGATTGGCTATCAAACAAATACTATGGTTTACGGCCCTGGAGGGTACAAGTTTTTAGACTTCTTTCGTGTCGGTGCGCCTCTGAATTTATTGATGGCAATTGTCACACCTTTATTAATTGTGTGGCTGTATGGTTTACAACCAATTAATTAATCTTTTGATTCATTCCCTAAAGGTGAAAGTGGGGTTTGATCGTCTTTTTCTCTCAGAAGATAGAGGAAACGGGGTAAATTTTTTGAAAGTTTATTCCTAAAGCAGGATGATAGTCTAGCCCCAAGTTGATTATAGTAATAGAAGATTCAAATTTTGAATGTATTGATAATAGGAGATTAAAGTAATGCCTAGTGATATAAGAAATGAACAACAAAAAAATTCTGATATTCAACAACCCATGAACCCCGAGGAAGTTGATCCTCAACAAAAGCGCGAACACAAAGCAGAATTAAGAGAAAAGGGAAATAAGCTCACGGGGAACCCAGGTGAACGCATTGATGATTCGATGTCTATCGAAGAAAAGGCGAAACAAGTCGCTGTTGACGCGCCCGACCCGACAGGAGATCAGGTGGTGGTTCCCACATATTTTATCGCAGAAGGTGAAGACGGGGAAAAAGAAGCGTTACACCATGTCAAAGATGCTGAAGAAATTTCTGATGTCATTCGTCAAGCGCGAATGGATGAAGACGGCAATCGCCAATGGCGGTAAACTTGATAGCTTTATCAATATAATCCCCATTAATCAGTAATGCAAGTCCTCTGTTTCTTGATGAAATAGGGGATTCAATCGACTAATCTTAATTAATTCTATACTCATCTTTTCCTTTTACTCAAACTCCGTTTCAATTAAGAGTTTGCCAATTTTATCATTAACAAGTTCTGAATATTCTGCCCTCAATAAATGACCCGCTTGGGCGAGATGAAGATGTTGGCTATTGGAGGAAAAATAATCAGCAAGTTCTTTTCCCCATCTAGCTGCACTACCTGAAGTTGTTGTTGCTTTAATTCGGGCTGATTCTGGTGATCGTCTTTGGGACTACTTTAAACCCTGCTCTTAGTTTAATTATACATTAATCACCCTTTAAAACTTAAACTTTTTTCAAAAACGTTCAACTTGGACTTGATTTAAAAAAAAATTGAGTTGAGTTGTTAATTGTCTCAAAAATAGGTTATCGTTAGTATTTATTTTGAGCAATGGATGCCAACGATGCAACTATTCAATTGGCTACCGGATAGCCCCATTGTTACCTTTACGATTTTACTCTTGGTTTCCCTCACATTACCGCCCTGGTTTGAACGTCTACGCCTTCCGGGTTTAGTCGGTTTATTATTAGCGGGTGTGGTTTTAGGAGAACATGGCTTAGGGTTATTAAATTCTCAGTCTGAAACCATGAAATTGCTGTCAGACATTGGGAAAATTTACTTAATGTTTGTGGCGGGTTTAGAAATTGACTTGGTGCAGTTTCAAAGCAAAAAAAATCGTTCCATCGGCTTTGGAATTTCGACCTTTATTTTTCCCATGCTGGCGGGAATTGCCATAGGTTTGTGGTTTGGTATGGGGTGGAATGCAGCGATTTTAATTGGTTCTTTACTTGCTTCTCATACACTGCTTGCTTATCCGATTGTGCAACGTTTAGGATTAATTGATACTGAACCTATTATTATCAGTGTGGGTGCCACGATTTTTACCAGTATTAGTGCTTTATTAGTTTTAGCAATTTGTGTGTCAGTTCAAGCCGGAGAATTTTCACTCTTTAGTTTGAGTTGGCAACTCGGAAGTCTAGCGATTTATTCTGCTATCGTTTTATTTGGGTTTGATTGGCTCGGAAAAGCCTATTTTAAACGCAATGGGAGTGAAGAAGGCAATCAATTTTTGTTTGTTTTATTATCTGTTTTTCTAGCTTCTGTTGGCGCTCAAATTATTCAAATTGATCAAATTGTCGGAGCATTTTTAGCAGGTTTAGCGGTTAACGATGCGGTGGGAAATAGCCTCGTTAAAGAAAAAGTGGAATTTGTCGGCAGTGTATTGTTTATTCCTTTTTTCTTTATTGCTATGGGTCTTTTTCTGAATGTCCCTGTTTTCATCTCAACCCTAACCACAAATTTTACTTTACCTTTAGCCATTGTTTTAGGATTAATTATTAGCAAATTTATTGCCGCCTGGGCTGTTAAACTACTCTACGGTTACAGCTTAGATGAAACTCTCTTGATTTGGTCACTTTCTCTCCCTCAAGTTGCCACAACTCTAGCAGCCGCTTTAGTGGGTTTTAATGTAGGTTTACTCAATGAACAAGTCTTTAATAGTATTATTGTTTTAATGTTAGCAACTTCGATTCTTGGGCCGTTGCTGACTCAACAATATGCGCCCCGTTTGCTGACCCTCAAACCTAAACCGCCTCTTAATCCTAATAAAGCTTTAATTTGGTGGGAAAATAGCCAACAACAAGCTGAAGAAGCACCCCCCTTTACTGTTGTTGTTCCCATTTCTAACCCTGATACTCAACGTTATTTAATGGAAATGGCGGCTTTAATTGCTCGTCACGAAAACGGTTCTATTGTCTCTTTAGCGATCGCAACTCACGCTCAAGTTCACATGGATGAACCCGAACTGCAAAGCACTTTACGGCAGAGTCGCGTCTTATTAAAACGTTCGGTAGAAGTTGGGAAAGCTTTTCAGATTAAAACCGATCCCATGCTACGAATTGATAGTGATGTCGCCACTGGAATTGTTCGGACAGCTTGCGAACAAGAGGCGAGTTTAATTGTCATGGGTTGGAGTGAAACCAGTAGTTTACGAGCGCGACTTTTTGGAACACTAATTGATAGTGTATTTTGGTCATCTCATTGTCCGGTAGCAGTGATGCGACTGTTACAAGAACCTGTGGAAATTCGCCAGATTTTAGTCTTAGTTAAAAGTATTGCACCGCGAACAATTAGAACCATTCGCTTTGCTCAACTTTTGGCTTATACTAATCAAGCAACGGTGACTTTATTACAGATTTGTCCGGCACAAACGACGAGTTATCAAATTAACCTCATCAAAAGAGAATTGACCGAAGTTCTCAGCGCTGAAAGTTCTGCGATCAAGACTAATGTGATCGTCAAGGCGACCAATGATGTTGTTGAAACGATTTTAAACCAAGCCAAAGGATTTGATCTCGTTGTTTTGCGATCGCAACGTCGGCGCACAGCAGGGGGTTTAGCGGTGAGTAGCGTTACCCATGAGGTCATGCAAAACCTAGAATGTTCGGTGGTGATGTTTGGTGAACCGCAAGCCTAGTAGAAGTGGGGAGGTGGGTAACGGATGGGTGGGGAGGTGGGGAGGTGGGGAGGGGGGGATCCGGGGGAGGTGGGGAGGTGGGGAGGG